>JBNKLF010000023.1:0-43188 GCA_050292215.1 Sulfurimonadaceae bacterium
CTACGGACATCAGGCCGGTGACGAGGTTCTCGTTCAGACGAGCCGGTTCCTCATGCGCATGATCCGCTCGGAGGACGCGGTGATCCGCATCGGCGGAGACGAGTTCATCGTCCTCATCGACGACGACACCTCCGTGGAACATATCCGACACGTGACGCACAAGGTTCTCAACCTATTCAGCGAACCCTTCCGGATCGACTGGCACGAGTTCCGCCTGACTGCAAGCATCGGAGTCTCCATCTTCCCCGACGACGCTTCGGATGTCGACACCATCATCCGCCATGCCGACATCGCGATGTACCAGGCCAAAGAGGATGGCAAAAACACCTACAAGATCTACGAAAGTCCCATGGGAGAGGAGGTGTCCCAGTACCTCCGCATGCAAAACGACCTACAAAAAGCCCTGGAAGAGAACCAGTTCGAACTCCATTACCAGCCCCAGTACGATCTCGCCACCGGCGCCATGAGCGGCCTGGAGTGCCTGGTGCGCTGGCAGCATCCCGAGCGCGGGCTGATCTCCCCGATGGAGTTTATTCCCCTGGCGGAGGAGACCCGCCAGATCATTCCCCTGGGACAACGCATCTTCAGCGAGGCCTGCAGTTTCGTCAAATCCCTGATCGACCGCAACCTCTTCCGGGGCAAACTGGCCGTCAACGTCTCTACCGTACAACTTGAGGAGGCGGAGCTCTTCCTCGACCGGGTCCTGATGAGTCTCGAAGCTTCCGGCCTCCCCGCGGAGTACCTCGAACTCGAAATCACCGAAACCTTCGTCATGAAGAACCCCAACCGCTCCTACGATATCCTAAAAAAGATCCACGATCGCGGCGTCACCATCGCCCTGGACGACTTCGGGACCGGCTACTCGTCACTGAACCAGCTCAACAAATACCCCATCGACCTGATCAAAATCGACAAATCCTTTATCGACGACATCCCAGAAAAGCGCGACGACATCGTGTTGACGCGGACCATCATCGCCCTGGCAAAGCACCTGGAGATTCCCGTGCTCGCCGAGGGAGTGGAGACGGAAGTGCAGGCCGACTTCCTCAAAAAAGAGGGGTGCGACTATGTCCAGGGATACTTCTACAGCCGCCCGCTGAACCGTTATGCACTAACGGACCTGCTCGAAACATCGTCATCGACCTCTTCCTGAGGTGCGTCGTACAAACACCGCTTATTTATTCCCGCTTCAGCCGATAGACTCTAAAATGACCCCACGCTATCTCCGGAGCATCCTATGACGACCCCCTACCCCTGGAACGACTCCTACCGGATCGGACTCGAAGGCATCGACGAAGAACACCATAAACTTTTTGACATCGTGGCACGTATTTACCGATTGAAAAACGACGAAGCAAGCAAAGAGGCCATACGCGGCATCCTTTACGACCTGAGCGACTACATGCAGAAACATTTTCGAAACGAAGAGGCCTACATGGCCGCCATCGGCTATCCCGAACTTTCCGGACACAGAGTTCTGCATGAAAAGATCGTCGAAGACCTCAATAGCCTCGTACGCCGACCGGTACGCCTGGACATCCTCCGGACCAAAATGAAGGTGGCGGCCAAAAAGATGCTGGTGGACCACATTCTCATTGAAGACGTCAAAATCAAGATCTGGTCGGACCGGCAAACCGCCGAAGGCTCGGAGACCCTCATGCAGATCACCAACCTCGAAGAGATCTAGCGGCTACGACCAGGTTCTATAGGGTGCTTTCAGCAGTCGGGCGTTCAGGTACCTCGGATCGGACGTCACCTCTTCCCCCAGCCAGTCGGGCATCTCGAAGGACTCCTCTTCGGAGAGCAGTTCGATCTCCGCAACCACCAGGCCGCGATTCTCCCCCTCAAACACATCGACTTCCCACCGTTTCCCGCCGACATCGAAGAAAAAACGCTGCTTCTCGATGAGCCTTCCGTCGGTCAAAGCAAGCATCGTCCGGGCATCTTCGGAGGGGATTTCGTATTCGAATTCCAGCCTCCGTATCCCCTCGGCCGCACCTTTGACCGTCAGGTACGCCCGATCCTCGTCAATCCGGATGCGCACGTTTCTTCCCGCTTCGTTAAGCAGGTAGCCCTGCACCATGCGACGCTTTGAAGCGGCCTGCTCCCAGTCGATCCGTCCGGTATCGACGAGAAATTTCCGCTCGATTTCGTATCCCATGCCCCCTCCTTGTCGGCACCATTATACGCTACACTGTCGGTATGGATCGTAAAACCGTACTCTCCTGGGCCCTCTACGACTGGGCGAACTCCGCCTACGCCACCACCGTGATGGCCGGCTTTTTCCCCCTCTTTTTCAAAGAGTACTTCAGCGCCGCCGCCGACGTCACGACCTCGACGGCCCAACTCGGCATGGCCAATGCGGCTGCCAGCCTCTGCGTCGTCCTGCTGGCGCCGCTGCTCGGCGCCGTTGCCGATGCCGGGGGGTTGCGGCGGAAATTCCTCTTTCTCTTCGCCTACCTCGGCATTCTGATGACCGCGGCCCTGGCCTGCGTCGAGAGGGGGGCATGGGAACTGGCCATTCTCTTCTACGTCGGCGGCAACATCGGCTTCATGGGGTCCAACGTCTTCTACGACGCCCTGCTCCCCGCCGTCGCGCCCAGAAGTTCCTTCGACCGGGTGTCGGGGCTTGGGTTCTCCCTGGGGTACCTGGGGGGCGGCGTGCTATTTGCCCTGAACGTCTGGATGGTCCAGTCGCCTTCGACCTTCGGCCTGCCCGACGCCGCAGCAGCGGTCAAGCTCTCCTTTCTCTCCGTGGCCCTCTGGTGGGCCCTCTTCTCCCTGCCGCTGCTGCTCTTCGTCAAAGAGCCCCGACGGCCGGAAGCCCATCCCGGACTCCGCACCGCCGCCGTCGAAGGCTACCGGCGTCTGGTGACGACCTTCCGGCATCTCCGGGGGTTCCGCGGACTCATGCTTTTTCTTGCCGCCTACTGGCTCTATATCGACGGTGTCGATACGGTGATCCGCATGGCGGTCGACTACGGGCTCTCCATCGGCTTCGCCGCCTCGGATCTCATCCTCGCCCTGCTGATCGTTCAGTTCGTCGGCTTCCCGGCCACCCTCCTCTTCACCCGGCTTGCACAACGATGGGAGACGAAAAAAGCCCTCCTGCTGGCCATCGGCGTCTACCTCGTCATCATCGTCTTCGCCGCATTGATGACGGAGGTGCGCCACTTCTACATGCTGGCCGTCATGATCGCGACGGTCCAGGGCGGCATCCAGGCCCTGAGCCGCTCTTTCTACGCCCGGATGGTTCCCCCCGCCTACGCGGCGGAGTTCTTCGGGTTTTACAACCTCCTGGGCAAATTCGCCGCGGTTCTCGGGCCGCTGCTGGTCGCCGCAGTCGCGCTTCTGAGCAACAGCCCCAGGGCGGCCATCGCCTCCATCGCCCTCTTTTTCATCCTCGGTGCGCTGCTGCTTTACCGGGTCGACGAACGAAAAGCTACAGATGAGGCGCATAACACCCTTCTGACACTAAATTAAATTTTGTTTAATATTAACCTATGATACAATGGAATGAACTATCAGCAAAGGGAGCGAATAATGAAGTCTAAACTGTCCTTGGCCCTGGTGCCACTGTTACTGCCGGCGGTAGGGTTCGGTCTGACACTGGAAGAAGCGGTCCAGCATGTCACGAAAACCAACCCCCAAATTGTAGAGCGGGTCAAAAATTTCAACAAGACCGCGCAGGATATCGACATGGCCAAGGCGGGCTACCTTCCGAGTGTCGACATCGAGCTCAAGTACGGAGACGAGCATACGGACAACATCTCCCACCCCAAACCCAACGACGTATCGCTGAAGCGCTATGAACGCGGCATCAAAGCGAGCATCAACCTCTTCGAGGGCTTTGCCACCTACGCCAATGTCAACCAGCAGGAAGCACGTACCGAAGCGGCGAAGAACAGCGTGCTCGAAAAGGCTAACGCACTGGGGCTCGAAACAGTCGAAGCCTACCTGGAACTGATGAAACAGCACGCGTTTCTTATGATCGCCGAAGAGAACCTCAAAACCCACAAGGCGATCCACGAACGTATCAACGAACGGACCGAGAGCGGCTTCGGTTCCAAATCCGAACAGGACCAGTCCAAAGGGCGTCTCTCCCTGGCGGAATCCAACGTCATCATCCAGACCAGCAACTTCCGCGACGCACTGGCCAAGTTCACCCGCCTCTACGGCGAGAAGATCGATGCCGATGCCCTGGTGAAACCGACCTTTGAATACGCCCTGCCCGAAAGCCTGGAAGCCGCGGTCGAGCTTGCCAAGAAAAACCATCCCGCCATCCAGGTCCAGCACGCCAACATCGTTGCGGCCGAAGAGAACGCTTTCGGCGCCGACTCGGCGTACTACCCCAGACTCGATGCGGAAATCGCGAAATACCACAACGACAACATCGGCGGCGACGAGGGGCACTACGACACCGACTCCGCAATGCTGATCCTCTCCTACAACCTCTTCGCAGGCGGCTACTACCAGGCCAACCGCGAAAAGCAGCAGATCAACGCCCTGCAGGAGCGCGCCGTGCTTGACGACCTCAACCGCGCCGCGGCTGAAAACGTTACCTACGCCTGGATCGCCTATGAGGAGCTGAACCGCCAGATCCCCTACCTCAAGGCGCACCGCGACTACAGTATCACGACGCTCGATGCCTACAACCAGGAGTTCTCCCTCGGTCGCCGCACCCTGCTTGACATCCTCAATACGGAAAATGAACGGACGACGGCCGAACAGGAGCTGGTCCGCGCGGAGTATGACCTGCTCCTGGCCAAATACCGCATCCTCAACGGTACGGGTTCCCTTGCCGCGGAGCTGAACGCCGCACCGGCGCTCCAGTAGCGCCGCACCGTTAAAGGCCAGAGGGTGTTGAAGCGGTTCATCGGGTTGAGCCTACTCGCAGCGACCCTCCTGCATGCGCAGGAACGCCCGGAAATTGCGACACGCCCCTACAGCGGCCTGCCACAGGTGATGGACGGGCTCAACGACAAGTATGCCCAGCGCCGCTGTCTGACCCTGCAACGGCTGATTGCCGAAAACAGGAATCTCGACATCAGCACGAAACTCTTCTGTGTCAACAACTTTTTCAACCGGATTCCCTATCAGTCCGACATGAAAAGCTGGGGACGGGAAGATTACTGGGCGGCACCGCTTGAAACCGTGGTCAAGGGGCGGGCGGATTGCGAGGACTACGCCATCGCGAAGTTCTACACGCTGATCGAAATGGGGATCCCTCAGGAGAAGCTTTTTCTCATCTACCTGAAACGGCGCGACACCCTCGCACCCCACTTCGTGCTGGCCTATTACGAGTCCGAAACCGCCCAGCCGCTGATACTGGACAACCGCAACACCGACATCGTTTCGTGCCGTCTGGGCGAGGACCTCGTTCCGGTCTACCGCTTCAACCTGAAAACGTTCATCGGCTACTATGAAGGACGCGAACGCGCCCTGCCCCTCGCGCAGGTCAAGTTCAAAAAGTGGCATGAACTCAACCGGCGGATGCAGCATCTGTAGCCTCCGGTCCATCTCCCCGTCAGGACGTAACGATGCATAAAGACGATTTTGTCGATCCTTTGCTGGTCTCTTTATCCATCTTTACCGAGCGTTACGGCAAACCCTTCAGCGTCGAAGCCCTGACCGCCGACCTCCCCGTCGCCCCGGGGAAAGCGACGGCGGAGATGTTCTCTCCCCACAAATCCAAAGCGATCTTCTCCCGCGCCGCGGCCAAAGCCGGGTACAAATCCAAACTCGTCCAGCGTCCCATCGAAAAGATTTCGCCGCTGGTGCTGCCCTGCATCATCACCCTGCGGGAACAGGGCGCGTGCATCCTTGAAAAGCTGGACATCGAAGGGGACCAGGCGAAGATCATCCTGCCTGAGGGCGGGGGGACGGAGATGTTTATCGACATCGCCTCGCTCCGTCACGACTACCTCGGATTCGCCTTCTACCTGAAGAAGGAGTTCGACCTCGAGGAGCGGCGCGACCCCCTCATCCATACGGAAAAAGAGTCGTGGTTCTGGGGATCGCTCCAGCACTCCCGCAAGATCTACTCCGACGTCCTTCTCGCGTCGCTCATCATCAACCTCTTTGTCCTCGCCAGTCCGCTCTTCACCATGAACGTCTACGACCGGGTCGTTCCCAACAACGCCACGGAGACCCTCTTCGCCCTGGCGATCGGGGTCGTCGTCGTCTACTTCATCGACATCGCCCTCAAGTTCACCCGTTCGTACTTCCTGGAGACCGCGGGGAAAAAGAGCGACGTCATCATCTCTTCCATTCTCTTTCAGAAGGTGATGAACCTCAACTTCGCCGCCGTTCCCGAATCGGTCGGCTCCTTCGCAAACAACCTCAAGGAGTTCGACAGCATCCGCTCCTTCCTGGCGACTTCGACGCTGGCCATCGTTATCGACCTCCCTTTCACCATCATCTTCCTGATCGTCATCTACATCATCGGGGGAGGGATCGTACTGATCCCGGCCCTTTTCATCCTGCTCGTCGTCGGGTACGCCTTCAGCATCAAAGGTCCTCTCCAGCACAGCATCGAGAGCACCTACCATGCCAGCTCCTACAAAAGTGCCGTACTCATCGAGAGCCTCAACGCCCTGGAGACCATCAAGACCCTCGGCGTCGGCAACCACACCCAGTACGCCTGGGAGGAGGCGACGGGAGACGTCGCCTCCAAGGGACTCACCTCCCGGGTTCTCTCCAACTCCATCAGCAGCGTCACCTCCTTCCTGATGCAGCTGAGCAACGTGGCGATCCTGGTAGCCGGAGTCTACATGATCCGCGACCACGAACTCTCCATGGGGGGACTCATCGCCATCGTCATTCTCTCCTCGCGCGCCCTGGCGCCCATGGGACAGCTCGCATCACTCTCGGCCAATTACGAACACACCAAGACCGCCTACAACACGCTGAACAACATCATGAACCTCCCCGACGAGCGTCCCAGAGGCAAGGAGTACCTTCACCCGCCGCAGTTCTCCGGCAGCATCGAATTCCGCGACGTTACCTTCACCTACCCCAACGAGGAACGCGCCATCTTGCAAAACGTCTCCTTCCTCATCAGACCCGGGGAACACGTCGGCTTCATCGGGCGCATGGGTTCGGGCAAGACCACCCTGTTCAAGCTTCTGCTGGGGCTCTACCGCCCCGACAGCGGCTCCATCCTGATCGACAACATCGACATCGACCAGATCGATCCGGCGGACCTGCGCAAGCACATCGGCTACGTCGCCCAGGAGATCACCCTCTTCAAGGGAACGGTCAAATCCAACATCATTGCCAAGGCCCCCTATGTCGGCGACGGGGCGATTCTCCGGGCCGCCAAGATCGCCGGGGTGGACGAGTTCGTCCAGTACCACCCCAAAGGGTTCGACATGCCGGTACGCGAACGGGGCGACGGCATCTCCGGCGGACAGCGCCAGAGCATCGGGGTCGCCCGGGCCTTCGTTCTGAACGCCCCCATCATGGTCCTTGACGAACCGGTGAAGTCGATCGACGAAAACACCTCGGTCAAACTGCTGCGCAACATTGCCCAGAATACCGCCGGGGTCACCCTGCTCGTCTCCACCCACAGCATGAACACCCTCAAAGTCGTCCAGCGGGTCATCGTGCTCGACCGCGGCCGGGTTCTTGCCGACGGTCCGAAACAAGAGGTGATGGCGAAACTGACGGGGAACGAAAGAAAACCGAGAAGGAGGCCGTCATGAGTTCCGCATCTTCCAACGGGAACAACGCCAACGAGTACCTTCCCGAAGACATCGAATACATGTCGAGCCTCAGCGCCGCCGTACTCGAGCAGCAGACGCCCAAGTCCCACAAACTTCTCTGGATCGCCTCCGTCGGCATCATCTGGCTGCTGATCTGGAGCGCCTTCGCCGAACTCGACGAACGGACCCGGGGCATGGGCAAGGTCGTCCCTTCCCAGAAGATCCAGACGGTTCAGAACCTCGAAGGGGGCATCATCGAGGAGCTCTACGTCCGGGAGGGGGACCGGGTCACCAAGGGCGAACCCATCATCAAGCTCAGCGACATCAATTTCGCCGGCTCCTTCAACGAAAACCGCCTGAAGATGAACGAGCTCATCACCCGCTCCTACCGGCTTAAGGCGGAATCCTCGGGGACCCCCTTCGAAGCCCCAGCCGACGCCTACGAGCAGATGGGAAAACTGATCGAGCACGAACGCAGTCTCTACCTCTCCCACATGCAGCAGCTTCGCAACAACCAGGGCATCCTCGACAACCAGATCTCCCAAAAACGCAAGGAGCTGCTCGAGTCCCAGGCCAAGCAGGAGGAGCTCCGCAACGCCCTGGACCTCATCAACAAAGAGATTGCGATCACCGAGCCGCTGACGAAAAACAACGTCGTCTCCGAGGTGCAGTTCCTGCAGATCAAGCGCCAGGCCACTCTCATCCAGGGGGATTACAACGCCATCGGCCACACCATCTCCCGGATCAGCGAGAGCATCGAGGAGCTCAAGAAGAAACGCAACGAGATCGATTTCGAGTTCCAGAACCGCTCGAAACAGGAGTGGAACAAGGTGGTCGCGGAGATCGACCGCATCCGCGAGGAGCAGCAGGTGCTCCAGGACCGGGTCAGCCGCACCATGGTCCGCTCCCCGGTCGACGGTACCATCAAGCAGATCCTCGTCAACACCGTCGGCGGAGTCATCAAACCGGGGATGGACCTGATGGAGATCGTCCCCGATGACGACACCCTGCTCATCGAGGCGAAGGTCAATCCGGCCGACATCGCCTACATCTACCCCGGACAGAAGGCGATGGTGAAGTTCACCGCCTACGACTTCTCCATCTACGGGGGTCTGGAAGGGGTCGTCAAGCACGTCAGCGCCGACACCATCACCGACGAGCGGGACAACAGCTTCTACATCGTACAGATCCAGACGGAGAAAAAACACCTCGGGAACGACGAGAAACCTCTCGAAATCATGGTCGGGATGACCGTCAACGTCGATATCCTCACCGGGAAGAAAACGGTGCTTGACTACCTGCTCAAGCCGATTCTCAAAGTTCAGCAAAACGCCATGAGGGAGCACTGATGCAAACCGTTCTCCTCTTTTCGAACCGCGACACCATCTGCGAACACTGGAGAAGCGCCCTGAGCGCCGGCTACAAGCTCAAACCCTGCCGGGACGAATATGACTGCATCGGCCATCTCCGCGACACCCCGAAATGTACAATTCTCGTGCATTACGACTCCTACGAGGGAGATATCGCCAAATTCATGAAGAAGGTCCGCTACGACTACCCCGAAGCCCACATGCTCCTGCTGAGCGACGTTCCCCATTTCCAGGAGGGAATCGACCTGCTGCGCATGGGGGCCAGCGGCTATGGGAACAGCCGGCTCAACAGCTCCCACCTGCAGCACGCCCTCTCGGTCATCGCCGACGGCAACGTCTGGCTCTACCCGAAATTCCTCGACATCCTTATCAAAGAGACCTACGCTCCCGCCACCGAACCCCCCAAGAGCCTCAGCCGCCTCAGCAAGCGCGAACTCCAGATCGCCGAGTTCGTCGCCCAGGGGCTGACCAACAACGAGATCGCCGAACGGACCCAGATCACCGTCCGGACAGTCAAGGCCCACATCACCTCCATTTTCGAAAAACTTCACCTTCCCGACCGCCTCTCCCTGGCACTCTTCATCCGGCAGCAGCAGGAGCACTGACCCCGGATTGGACCGGGGTACAATGGAATCTTGCGAACTTGGACCATTGTACAATGGCGTCCTCCCCGAAATCGTACTACACTGAAAGTATCTAATCTAAGGAGGACGTCATGTCACAGGTAGTAGGAACCATCAAGGAAGTCACGGGACTGGTCGGGATCATGAAACCCGGCGGTCCGCTGGTGGGCGCCAAAGTCGGTGACCGGGTAGAGGAGAACGACGTCGTCCGCACCCTCGATCCCGACTCTGCTCTGGTGCTCGAACTTGACGGCGGCCGCCAGATCGTTCTGGGAGGCAATGAACAGGTGCTGGTCGACCAGTCCGTTTTCGCGGCCGTCGACGAAGGCGAAACCATCGATGCCGAAGCGCTGCAGCAGGCGCTGGCAGGCGGAATCGACCTCGATGAACTCGAAGCCACCGCCGCCGGTGAAGAGCTGACGGGCGACTCGGTGGAACCGGGCACCATCGTCGAACGCGGCGATGCCCGGGGCCTGGTCGAAGCGGGGCTTCGCGGTACGGAATTCGGCAGTGCCGGCGTGGAATTCGGCGCCGAAGGTGCGAGCAACCTGCCCCCCGAAGCCGAAGATGACACTGCATTCGCCGTTGAAGAGGGGAAAGGTCCCCAGCACCGGTACGGCCACGGCGGTGAGCATGAAGGCGAAGGGCATGACGAAGAGGGGGAAGGCGGCCATGGACACCGCTATCAATATGATGCACCGGTTCAGGCCGTGGGCAACGTGCTGGCCAACGACAGCGACGACAACCTCCCCAACCCGCCCTCCGATCTCGACGTCGTCAACGTCGTATCCGACGGTACGGGCAACCTTATGAGCATCGACGGGGACGGCAACTTCGTCATCGTGGGCCTCTACGGCACCCTGGTACTCAACGGCGAGACCGGCGAGTTCGTCTATACCGTCAACGAGAAAAATCCGGACGTCGACTCCATGAACTACGGCGATTCCATTCAGGACATCTTCACCTATACCGTCAGCGACAGCATTCTGACGGACACGGCGACGCTCACCATCACCATCAACGGTACCAACGACGCCCCGATCGCCACGGCGGACGAAGGGTTCGCCAAAGAGCGCGGCTACATGGAGGCCGGTGAGTTCGCCTCCGGCAACGTCATCACCGACTCCGAAACCGGCGACCACGACGTCGACAGCGGTACCCTGCTGATCATCAACCTCAAAACGGGCGAACCCCACGGCGGGGGCGGCGGTCAGGAAGGCGGGGATGAACCGCATACCATGCAGGCTCCGTCCGTTCCCGATAGCGATTTCGTCGCCAAAGGCACCTACGGTACGCTCTATATGTGGGAAGACGGCGAGTACCTCTACATTCCCAAAAACGGCAATCCCCTCGTCGACAGCCTGAATGAGGGTGACTTGGTGCAGGAGACCTTTACCTACACCGTCTCCGACGGCGACAAATACGCCAAAACGACCCTGACCATTACCCTGGAAGGGACCAATGACGCACCGGTCGCCCACGGCGATCACGTCACGATCTCGGAAGATCAGTTCCTGCCGCCGGTCACCATCGACGCACTCGCCAACGACACCGACGTCGACTCGGGGGACAACCCGAACAACTTCTCCATCGATGCCGTCTCCATCATCTCCGGGGACGGCCTGGTATGGGTTCATGACAACCAGATCAAATACCTGCCCGACTGGCTGGCCAACCAGAGCCTCAACGAAGGGGACACCAAACAGGTCATCATCGAGTACACCATGAGCGACGACTCCGGTGCTCCGTCGACTTCGACCGTCACCGTGACGATCGAGGGGGTCAATGACCGGCCGGTGGCCGTCATCGACTTTGCCCAGGGCGACGAAAACCACGTCTTTGTGGTTCCGGTTCTGGCCAATGACTGGGACGTCGACTCCAACGACAACCCTTCAAACTTCTCCCTCGACCAGATCAGCTACGGCGGTCCGGGTACGGCGAGCATCGTCGGCAACCAGCTGCAGTTCGATCCCGGTACGGAGTTCGACTACCTGGCCGAGGGCGAAACCGCCACGGTAAAAATCTGGTACCGCATGTCCGACGACTCCGGTGCCCAGAGCAACTGGACGGCCGCCGTCCTCACCCTGGTGGGCAGCAACGACGCACCGGTGGCCGTCGATGACGTCGGCATGATCAACGCCATTACCTATACATCCACATGGGACTACTCGCTCAATGCCGGTAACGACTACACCAACGACCATGTCACCATCAGCCCCATCCACGGCTACTCCGTCGATGGCAGCGGTCCGACCATGGGGGTCGACGGCTACCCGAAAAACGATTCCAGCCAGATGATTAACCCGGGCGAAGGGATCAAGTTCGAATTTGACGAGGCGGTCAACCTGGTCCGTGTCGACTTCGGGAACTTCAATTCCCACGATACGGCGCTGTGGGCGGTCTACAACGGCAACACGCTGATCGCCAGCGGGGTCTACACCTACGGCGGCAATCCCAACGACGCGATTCTCGACTACGAGTTCGGTACGGCCTTTGATACGCTGGTTATTCTCAATACCGATTTCCACGACTCATTCTCCATCGATGAAGTCCTTGTTTCGAACCACGGTTCCGACTCCTTCATCGACGCGACGCCGCTCTACTTTACCGAAGCGGACCTGCTCTACAATGACTACGACCCCGATACCTCCGACGCCCTCAATATCACAGGGCTCGACAGTGAAGGAGACATGCAGAGCACGTCAGCCTTCGGCGCGACCGTCACCCTCGACGCGGATGGCAACATCCTATACGACCCGAGTACCATCGACTGGGAGAACCCGACATGGGAAGCGGGAGAAGCGGACAGCTTCACCTATACCATCAGCGACGGTACGGTCACGGACAGCGCGACCGTCAGCGTTGACGTCAGCTACATGAACGCCGACGGTTCCTACGAGGGGGACACCCTCCTGATCGATGACTACCTTGCCAGCGGTGAACAGGTCATCGACTTCGGCAACATCGCCGCGATGGGCAACAACATCTCCTTCATCGACCTCCAGGACGGCGACGAAGGCAAAACCCTGCAGAACCTGACCCCTGAAAACGTTCGCGGAGTTCTCGCCGACGGCAGCGACATTCTCCATATCGACGGGGAAGCCGCCATGGATACCGTTGAACTCAACGCCGCCGACTGGACCGACACCGGTACCAACGTCGGAAGCTACGACGTCTACACCGGATCCTTCGAAGGCAACGATGTCACGCTCTACATCGACACCGACATCAACGTCGACATCATTCCCTGAATACTCGCCGTCACAAGCGGAAGAAGCCCTCTTCCGCTTATGCGGCGCACCTCTCTCTACCCTCCTCTGAAACCACTGTGCTTTTTTATCACATTGTACCAACGTACAATATAGATTCACAAATTTGGACCATCGTACAATGGTGATATTCCCCATATCCCACTACACTGAAAGGATCTAAATGAAGGAGCACATCATGGCACAGGTAGTAGGAACCATCAAGGAAGTCACGGGACTGGTCGGGATCATGAAACCCGGCGGTCCGCTGGTGGGCGCCAAAGTCGGCGACCGGGTGGAAGAGAACGATGTCGTCCAGACCCTCGCCCCGGATGCCACGCTGGTGCTCGAACTCGACGGCGGCCGCCAGATCGTGCTGGGAGGAAACGAACAGGTGCTGGTCGACCAGTCCGTATTTGCGGCCGTCGACGAAGGTCAGACTATCGACGCCGATGCGCTGCAGCAGGCGCTGGCGAACGGGATCGACCTCGACGAGCTTGAAGCCACCGCCGCCGGCGAGGAGCTGACGGGCGACTCGGTGGAACCGGGAACCATCATTGTTCGCGGCGACGCGCGGGGTGACGTCGAAGCCGGGCTGCGCGGTACGGAGTTCGGCAGCGGGGAAGTACAGTTCGCCGCCGATGGGGGAGGCAACCTCCCCCCTGATGCCGTCGATGACGAGGGAACGGCCGTCGAAGAGGGAAGCGGCGACCCGGGACAATACGACGCTCCCGTCCCGGCGACGGGCAACCTGCTCGCCAACGACAGCGACGACAACCTCCCCAACCCTCCGGGGGACCTGGACGTCATCGATATCGTCTCCGACGACACCGCCAACGCGACGATGACCGACGGCAGCGGCAACTTTATCATCATCGGGAAATACGGCACCCTCACCGTCAATGCCGAAAGCGGGGAGTACAGCTACGTCATCGATGACGGCAACCCTGCCGTCGATGCGCTTAACATCGGCGACACCCTCGAAGAGAGCTTTACCTACACGATCAGCGACGGCGTCCTGAGCGATTCGGCGACCCTGAGCATCACACTCAACGGAAGCAATGACGCCCCGGTAGCTGTGGCTGATGGCGTCGGCTACGAAGTCGCCTACGACTCCGACGCCGCACTCACCGACATCTCCGGAGCGCCCACCGAAGGTGCGGCAGTCAAATACATTGTCGATGCGGATGCGGGTGAAACCGTCACCTTCAGCTGGCACTTCAATGCGACCGATTACATGCCCTATAACGACTTTGCCTTCGTCGCGGTGGACGACGGCCCTCTTCAGCTGCTCAGCAACATCGCGACGACGGGCAATTACGGCTCTGCGGCCGGGACCTACAGCATCACCTTCACCGACGGCGGAGCCCACACCGTCACTTTCGGCACGGCCAACTACGGGGATACCGCCATGGACCCCTATCTCACCGTAACCTACGGGGACGGCGGCACGATAGTGGATGTCGTTACTCTCGGCCAGGTGGTGCAGGCGGGAGACGCCTGGTCCCTCACCGCGGCCGGCGCGTCCGTCGGCGCGCTGAACAACTTCCTCGACACCTCGATGAGCGTCGGCGATCTCCTGATCGCGATGGAAGGCAACGAGACCGACCCGGAAGTCCCGGCGGCAGGCAACGTTCTGGCCAACGACTACGACGTCGACAATGACCACGGCGCGCTCACCGTCGTCAGCGTCGACGGTCAGGATATCTCTCAATCCGAAGGTGTCTCGACGGCGATTTACGGCCAGTACGGCATGCTCCTGATCGCCGCGGACGGCAGTTTCACCTATACGCCCTACTCCGCAGACTCCGGTCAGCCCAACGCCGCGCTCGTCGACGGCCTCAACTACGGCGACAGCCTGAGCGAGACCTTTACCTACACCGTCAGCGACAACGAAGCCGGCGGCGCAAAAACCGACGCCGCCACGCTGATGGTCCTGGTTCACGGCACCAACGACGCTCCGGTGGCGGTTGACGACTTCAACAGCGTCACCGAAAGCGGTCCGGACGTCCCGTTCCCCTGCTCATGCTGGTGCGAAGCCTCGTTCCCCTTCCTCGTCATGGACGGCCAGGGCGGATTTAGCTTCTATCCGGCCGCCATGGGCAACGTCATCACCGGTGAGGGAGAGCCTGACACTCTGCCCGACAGCGACGTCGACAATACGACCCTCACCGTCACCGAAATCAGCTACGGCAACGTGACTCAAAGTATTCCGGATGGCGATGGCGAACCGGGCTGGACGGAGATCGCCGGGACCTACGGGGTGCTTCACATCTACTCCGACGGGCACTACGAATACCTGCTCAACAACAACGCCCCCAATGTCCAGGAGCTGGGTGACAACGACACCGTCTACGACGTCTTTACCTATACCCTGAGCGACAACGAAGCCGGCGGAGCGAAAACCGACACGGCCGATCTTACCATCGAGATCAACGGCACCAACGACTACCCCTGCATCTTCCCCATCGAGCAGAGCGTCGACGTGCCGGAGAACATCGTGATGCCCGACGGGCAGGTTCAGATCGCCGATGTCGACGCCTTCGACTATGAAGACGGCGGCAATCTCACTTACAGCATCAGCGGCGGCAACGACGACGGCCTCTTCCAGATCGACCCGGAAACCGGCCAGATCTACCTGGTCAAACCGGTCAGCTACGAGGAGCCGACACTCAACCTGGGTCTCGGAGAGAACAGCACCGACAGCTACTCCCTCACCGTCACCGCCACCGACAGCGGCGGTCTGAGCGCCAACGCCTACGTCGGCGTCAACATCACCAACGTGGCCCCGCTGATCGCCGACCCGGAGATCCTGACCCGCGGCCCGGCCGGCGAGGTTTACGCCATCGACCCGGACAAACCTCTGGACATCCAGGTCACCTGGCTGGCGGAAGATGCGGGGTACCGCAACAGCTACGGCTACTACTTCGCCGATGCGAACGGCAACCCCATCTCGGGTGCCCTGGTCTACGCCGACACCAGCGACGACGCGGACCCGCAGCCTCAGATGATCAGCCTCACTCCGGACCAGATTCCCGACAACGCCGCCTACCTGGGGTTCTTCCTCGCCAGCAACGCCTTTAGCCTCAACGACGGCCTCTACGACGGCATGACCGTCTACTTCGGCACCGAAGAGTACCCGGGTCAGAGCATGGGGACCGTCGACGATCCGGGCAGCGGAGAGGTCTGGGCCATGTTCTCCGACGCAGGGCTGCAGAATATCATCGAAACCGCAGAACACCCGGGTGCCGGCGGGGCACCCCAGAGCAACTCCGGCGGCCTCTTCTTCTCCGACGTCGGACTCAACCCGATGGTGGGTGCCGCGCCCGGCCAGGGCTTCGACGCCGATCACGAGATCGAGGGGTACTACGAAGGGGTACCGGCCTACATCTGGGAAGATTTGGCCAAACACTCCCATAGCGACACCTACGACCTCTGGGTCCAAAACGGCGTCGTTCAGGTCGAAAGCGAGCTCATCGGCACCGACGGCCACGACGAGATGTTCGGCTCCTGGGCCAGCGATATCATTACCGGACTGGCGGGCAATGACCTGATCGTCGGCTTCGGTGGCAGCGACCTGATCGACGGCGGGGCCGGAGACGACCTGATCATCGGCGGCAGCGGTGCCGACACCCTTGTCGGCGGTGCGGGAGACGACCGCTTCGTCTTCGACGCCGAAGATACCCTCATCGACGGCGGCGAAGGGCACGACAGCGTCATCCTCATCGGCTCGGGCGACAGCATCAGCTTCGCCAATATGGGCAACCTCGCCAATATCGAAGTCATCGACATGAAAGCCAGCGGCCATACCCTCGAGAGCATCTCCGACGACCTGGTCGCCAGCATGACCGATGACGGCAACAAACTGATGATTCTCGGCGACAGCGGACTTGATCCTTCGGCCAACAACAGCGTCCAGCTCAACGGTGCCGAATGGTCCGCGCCGACGCTGCAGAGCGAAGACGGTGTCACCTTCAACGTCTACACCGGCGACAACGGCGCCGAACTCTGGGTCGATACCGACGTCAACGTCGACATCATTCCCTGAACCGGGGTGGGAACGGCATCTGCCGTTCGCACCCTCTCATGCCTTTTCTCCGAAAAGCTGGACCATCGTACGATAGAACCTTCAAATCTGTACCGATGGACAATGTCTTTTCTCCCGCGAATGTATTATCATAGTCATAGATAAGGAATGAAGGAGGCTGTTATGGCAACGATTATCGGTACCCTCAAAGAGGCAACAGGTTCGGTCTACATTCAAAAAGGTGATGCGCGCGTACTGCAGGCAGCTGCAGGCGATGCGATCGAAATGAACGATAGGGTCTACACCGGCAGTGACGCCTCCGCGACACTTCAACTCGAAGGCGACCGTGTGATCGTCATGGGTGCCCAAGAGCGCGTGCTGATCGATGGCGCCGTACTCGCTGCGGTCGATGCGGGCACGGAGGTCGGCGTCGACGCACTCGACCAGGCCCTCGCTGCGGGGCTTGACCTCGACGCACTCGAAGCGACCGCCGCCGGTAACGAACTGACCGGCGATTCCGTACAGGAAGCTCCGACCATCGAACGGGGAGACGCCCGCGGGGATGTCGCGGCCTCGCTGCGGCCCACGGCCTTCTCCGAACCCGAACCGGAGTTCGAAGCGCCCTACGCCGCCGCGGCAGCAGGGGATCTGCCCCCGGAAACCCCGGGGAATACCCCGCCGGTGGCCGACGACGAAGCCTTCGGCATCAACGTCGGCAAATACAGCATCGCCCAGAGCGGAGACGAAGCGTACAGTGTCAGCTTCGGCGGTGAAAACGGCTGGATCGGGGTGGCCATGACGGCGCTCCTCGACGGCGTCGAGAACGAAAGCGTCGTCATCCATGAAAAAGAGGACGGCAGGCTCGGCGTCAAAGATGCCGATGCCGGCAACAGCAGCGCGCTGGCCTTCATCGACAACATCGACGGGGACGCGGAAGCGATCCGCTTTACCTTCGACAACCCCCTTGACGAAGCGGAGGTCTCGCTGAAAAACTTCAACACCAGCAACTCCCAGGGAGAGGGCACCGATGACGATGCCGCCTACTGGGAAGCCTACTACGACGGCACCCTGGTTGCGAGCGATACCTTTACCGGCGGTCCCCACGTCCTGCTGGACATTGATACCGACGGCGCGCTTTTCGATACCCTCGTCATCGGGGCCATCGACGACGGCAGCGTCCATACCAACTTCTACGTCGACGGCATCAGCGGCAGCGGACCGGCTCCCGTCGACTACTTCTCCGTTATCGACAACGAGATGCTCTACATCCCCGAGTCCGACCTGATCGACGGCGACTTCGATGCGGAGGGCGACAGCCTCAACGTCATCGGCATCGATACCACCGGCACCCTGGGCAGCGTCACCCTCGACGGAGACGGCAACGTCACCTACGATCCCGCGGGCGCGTTCGACTGGCTCGGGGCGGAAGAGAGCGCGACTGACAGTTTCACCTACACCGTCAGCGACGGCAACGGCGGCACCGATACGGCGACCGTCACCGTCACCGTCGTCGGCTCCTCCGCACCGACGGACAGCAGTTACGATGCACAAAGCGGCACCCTTGACGGCGGAGGTTCCTATGACACCATCGTCATCGACAGCAGCGAAACGCCCCTGGACTTCGACCAGCTCTCCGACATCGAGCATATCGACCTGCAAGGCGGCGAAAATCTGCTCTCAATCTCAACGGATGACGTTTTGAACATCACTTCCGATGCCAACATCCTGCGCATCGACGGTATGAGCGGCGATGCCATCACGCTCAGCGGCAACTGGAGCGGTCCGGACTCCGTCGAGACCGACTACAACACCTACCTCGGCGATAACGGCGTCACCTTGCACATCGACGCCGACATCACCGTCGACTTCGACGTCATCCCCTGATCGGGGATGATCTCCGCTCCTTCTATTCCCCATGGAGGGGATGGGCTTCCATCTCCTCTTTCACCCGCTTTTTAATCCTGGCACTCATCGCTTCCGCACTCTCTCCGGCATCGGGATAGACCGGTTCGAGACAGCGCACGGCCACTTTGGCGGGCCGCGGAAAGAGCATCCCCGCCCCCAGCGCTTCGAAGGTGCCGTCGAGCACCACCGGCACCACGGGGACGTCGAAGGTTTTCGAGAGCATCGTAAAGAGCGGCCGGAACTCCAGCAGTTCCCGGTCCCGGCTTCGGGCCCCTTCGGGGAAGATGAGGAGGTTGTCCCCCTGTTTCAGCGGCTGCGCACTCATGGCGACGGCATGGCGCAGGCCGCTGTTGACGTCGATGAGCAGCAGCTGCCCGAACCGGGCGACCGGGGTCATGACGCCCCGTCCGAACACCTTTTCGAAAGCCAGGGTGTAGGTACGGCGCAGCACCGGTGCGGGGAGTGCGGCGGTCATGATGAAGCCGTCGAGCATGCTCTGGTGGGTCGGGGCGATGATGCAGGGGCCTTCGGGAATGCGTTCCATCCCCTCGACGCAGAGGCGGAAGTAGCAGTGAAAGAGCGGCAGGGCCAGCCAGCGGTAAAGCGTCAAAATCCGGGGCGAACGCGGCAGCGGCGCCGAGACCTCCGAACGAAACAGCTCCGGCCATCCGACGGGACGGTAGTCGTGGCGGGAGTGGGCCTCCTCGATATGGCGCCACAACGCTTCCATGGTCATCATGGAAGCGAACTCCCCCTCGCTCAGCGTGACGCCGAAACTCGACTCCGCGAAGGCGAAGAGCGCGACGTAGTCCAGGGAGTCGAGCCCCAGGTCGAACTCGAAATGCGACTCGGGACAGACCGGCCGTTCCGTCAATGTTTCGACGAAACGTTTCAGGGTGTCGTAGAGCGGTGCCGCAACCCGGGAACGGCAGGGGATATCCGCTTCATTGCCGCGCATCCACGCATCGAGCCGCGCCGTGTCGACGCCGCCTGAGGGGCGTTTGGGCAGCGGCTCCGTCCGGACCCGAAACCGGACAATCCGTGCGTCCCCGGGGGCTTCGAGGTTGTAAAGCTCCACGGCGTACCAGCGGATCTCGTCGCTCAGGTTCACGACTCCCTGCCGCGCCGCTTCGTCGAGATTCGGGACGATGCAGGCTTCCAAGCCATCCGCGGCCTCCCGTACGGCGATCTCGGCGACCAGGGCGGAGAGCTGCAGGATGCGGGCACCGGCCGATTCGCAGAGGTTCATGAAAGCGCCTCCCGAACGTCCCGGGCCATCCGCTCCGGACTTTCGCAGGAGATGCGCCGGCTGCAGCACCCTTCGCCGCCGCCCAGCGGCTCGGCACCGTCAAGCTGCCGCTCCATCACCCCGGCATCCGCCTCGGAGATGTCCCTCCCCGCTTCGGCCCGCTCCGCCAGACGCCGACGCATCGTCGCGGCATCGCACGCCATCTCCAGGATGACGAAACGCACGCCCCGCTCCTCGGCCAGTTGTGCAAAGGGATCGCGCCGGGCACGTTTCAAAAAGGTGGCGTCCGCAATCACGCCGTAACCGTTTTGCAGCAGCATTGCGGAAAGCTCCAGGAGCCGTGCGTAGGTCTGTTGCGTCGCGGCCCCGCCGTAGCGCTCCTCTCTGCCATCAAAACGGCGCATCCGTTCCGCGTCGGAACGCAGACGCAATGCGCCGAAGGTTTCGGCGGCTTCGAGCGCCGCGGCGCTTTTGCCCGAGCCCGACGCCCCCATGGTGATCGCCAGAAAGGGGGCCTGCCGCCGCCCGTACCCCTCCGCCAGGGCGATGTAGGCCTCCACGGCCTTCAGCCCCAGCTCCCTTTGCGCGCCTTCGGGGTGCTGAAGCGCCTGCAGCATCTCGACCTTCGCCCGGACCATGGCGCGGTAACGTTTGTAAAACTCAAGCAGCGCGACGCCCCCGTAGTCACCGGTGCGCTCCAGGTAGGCGTTGAGAAGACGGGAGGCGAAACGCACCTCTCCCCGCTCTTCGAGGTCCATCAGTAAAAAAGCGAGGTCGCTGATCACGTCGATATGGCTGAGGAAAGGGTTGAACTCGATGGCGTCGAAGAGGATGAGGGTGCCTTCGAAAAAGGCGATGTTGTGCAGGTGCATGTCGCCGTGGCACTCCCGGACGTACCCCTCGGCCTTGCGCCGCTCCAGCAGCGGTTTGAGCGTTTCAAACTCCTCCAGGGTCCGGCGCTTCAGCCGCTCCAGCCTTGCATCCTTCAACCCTTCCATGAGCTCGAAATTCTCCAGCATCGGCGCCACGACCCTCTCGGGATCGCCGTAGGCCTCCCCGGCACCGACCGGTTCGGCCCTTTGATGAAAATCGGCAATGACCGCCGCCAGGGCATCCGCCGTTTCCGGTGCCAACCCCTCCCCCTCGAAACGGTGATCGAGCTGATCCTCCTGGCGGAAACGGCGCATCTTGACCGCGTACTCGATCGCTTCGCCCTCCCCGCCCATCTGCGGATGCTCCGGCGTCCCCGCAATCGCCACCACGTCGAGATAGAGTTGCGGCGCGAAACGGCGGTTGCTGCGAAACTCCTCCTCACAGCAGCGGCGGCGTTTCTCCAGGGTGCCGTAGTCGAGAAAGCCGAAATGGACCGGCTTCTTGATTTTGTAGGCGACCTCCCCGCTGAGCAGTACCGATGAGATGTGCGTTTCGACCCGCCGTGCGTCGGGCAGCAGCTCCAGCAGATGCGTCACGAGGGTATCATGCGTATTTAGATTCATGGCTCCATTATAGCGCGTCTTGCGACTTCGGTGTCAATCCCGGGGCATGCGGTTTTTTACTGTATAATGAGTTTCATTTCAGTCAAAAGGCGAACATGTGACCGACCACAACCGTCTTTACGAGTATGCCCAGGAACTGACGGTCCTTTGCGTCGACGACAACGCGCCGCTCCTTGAGGAGATGCGCTCCTTTCTCTCCCGCTACTTCAAAAACGTCCTGACCGCCGTCAACGCCCTGTCGGCCCTGCAGACCTTCAGCGAAAAGGGGTGCGACCTGGTGGTCACCGACATCACCATGCCGGGGATGAACGGTATCGCCATGATCGAAGCCATGCGCAAACGCCAGCCCTATCTTCCCGTCATCGTCATCAGCGGCTACGACAACAGTGACAACCTCAAAGCGCTGCTGGATCTGAAGATCGACCACTTCGCCACCAAGCCGATCCACTATCACCATCTCACCCGGATGCTGGCCGAAAGCACCATCTCGATTCACGAGCATCACGCTTCCCTGGCCTACGTGAAAGAGCTTGAAGATCGTAACGAAACCCTCGACCGCAGCATCACCGAGCAAACGGATGCGGCGGAGCAGAGCGTCTACCTCGATTCGCTGACCGGTCTGCGCAACTTCTGCTGTTTTATGTCCCACATCCGGGCGCTCCATGAGGACGCCAACCAGTTTATCAGTCTGATGCTGATCGACATCGACCGTCTCAAAGAGGTGAACGACCTTTTCGGAACCGAAGCGGGAGATGCGGTGATCGTCGGCTTTTCAAGGTTTCTCGACGCATTCACCCGGGGGACGACCTACAAGGTTTTCCGCACCCTCGGCGACCAGTTCGGCCTGATGGACAACGCTCCCTACATCGACACGGAAAAGTACGAACAGGACCTCGAACGTCTCCTCGGCGGCATCCGGGAGCTCCGCATCCCCCTTCCCGGACACGACGAAACCGTCGGCATCGACGTCACCATCGGGTTGTCCTTCGGGCAGGAACACCCCCTCGAACACGCCGACATGGCGCTGGGACACGCCAAAAAGGAGCACAAGGTCTACGCCGTCTACAACACGCTCATCGACACCACCGAAACGGTCAAAGAGCAGCTGCAGTGGAAAGAACGGATCAAAACCGCCATCGAAGAGCGCCGGGTCGAACCCTTCTTCCAGCCCATCGTCGACCGCGACGGCCGCGTCCTCAAGTACGAGTCCCTGATGCGGATCGCCGAATCCACGCCGAGCGGGATCCGGCATCTCTCCCCCGCCCTCTTTCTGGACATCGCGGTGAAGACCAAACAGTACC
This sequence comes from Sulfurimonadaceae bacterium, assembly GCA_050292215.1. Classification (GTDB taxonomy): domain Bacteria; phylum Campylobacterota; class Campylobacteria; order Campylobacterales; family Sulfurimonadaceae; genus SZUA-415. Next base: position 22,926 of record JBNKLF010000023.1, read on the forward strand.
GCGCCCTCTCGGTCCTGATGGTCGACCGGGTGCTCGACGGCATGCACCGGCACCGCGAAACGATTTCGATCAATCTCGCCTACGAGGATATCGCCGACAAGGGGTTTCGGCACCATCTCTACGAACGCCTCCGCTGCGAAGGGGTCGCCGGACGGGTCATCCTCGAAATCGTCGAAAACCAGAGCGTGGAGGATTACCGCATGCTCAAGGAGTTTACCGACACCTGCCGCCTGCACGGCGCGAAGATCGCCATCGACGACTTCGGCAGCGGCTACTCCAATTTCGAACACATCCTGGAGATCCGCCCCGACTACATCAAGATCGACGGTTCCCTCGTCCAGAACATCGACGTGGACGAACACGCGTTTATCCTGAGCCGGGCCATCACCCGTTTCTGCAAAGAGCTGGGCATCTGCGTCATCGCCGAATACGTCCACTCCCGGACGGTCTTCGAACTTCTCTCGGAGATCGGGGTGGACGAATTCCAGGGCTACTACTTCTCCCCCCCGGAACCCTCTTTCTATCCTCCGAACCATCTGCTGGCGTCGGAGTAGCCTACCCCTTCTGCGCCGAGACGAAACGGCTGTAGTGGCCGCCGTTTCCGAGCAGCTCCGAAGGGCTTCCCGACTCCACGACCCGGCCGTCGCGCAGCACGTAGATCAGGTCGGCATGTTCGACCGTGCTGAGCCGGTGGGCGATGATGAGCATGGTTTTGCCCCGAAGATAACTGCGCAGGGCGCCGAAAAGGTGCTGCTCGGTGCGGATGTCCAGGGCCGAGGTCGATTCGTCAAGCATCACCACGTTGGGGTCGCTTACCAGCATCCGGGCGATGGCGAGACGCTGCCGCTCGCCCCCAGAAAGCCGGACTCCATCTTTTCCGATGCGGGTGTCCAGCCCGTCGGTCAGACGCTCAAGCAGGGACTCGAGCTGCGCTACCTGAAGCGCCTCGAAGAGTTCCGAGTCGCGGATTTGACGCCCCAGCGTCAGGTTCTGGCGCAGGGTGTCGTTGAACATCCGGGGGGTCTGAAGTACCAACGAGATATGCTCGCGCAGGCGGTCAAGCCCGATCTTCGTCACCGGGATGCCGTCGACAAGGACGTCGCCCGACGTGGGGGCGTAGAGGCCGAGGATGACGTGGGCGAGGGTTGACTTGCCGCTGCCGCTGGGACCGAGCAGCGCCACGGTTTTACCGGCGGGAATCTCCATGGAGATGTCGTGCAGCACCTCCTTGTCGCCGTAGGCAAAAGAGACGTTTTTCAAGGTGATGGTGTTGCTGTTTTTCCCGCTGAAAGGCTCCGCCTCGTGGGGGTAGCGGGGTTCCTGTCGCAGGGCGAGCAGCAGGTTGAGACGCTCCAGCGCCGCCGTGGCGTTCTGGTAGGAGAAGACGATCTGCAGCAGGTCCTGCAGAGGCGTGACCATGAACCAGAGATAGCCGATGATCGCGAACATCTCCCCGATGGAGAGGTCGGAGAAAAGCACCATCAGCATCGACGAGGCGCGGATGAGTTCGAAGCCAGAGAGGAAGATGAACCCGGAGAACTGCCCCGCCGCTTCGCTTTTCCAGCCGAAGTTTCCGGAGGCCTCGCGGATCTCGCGCGCCCGTTCCACCGCGGCGCCGATGTAGTGCTCCTCCTGGTTGTGGGTGCGGATCTGCACGAAGAGGTCCAGCGTCTCGGAGAGGCGCTCCTGGAACCGTTCGATCTTCTCGTTCTCCTTTTTTTTCAGCTTTCGCACCCGCCGTCCCAGCCAGGCGCTCAGGGCTACGACCGAAGGGTTGACCGCCAGCATGATGAGCGCCAGCTGCCAGTTGATGTAAAAGAGGACCGCGCCGATCCCCAGCAGCATCAGCACCGAAACGAAAAAGCGGGCGATGCTGACGCCGACGAAGGCGTCGATGGTGTCGATGTCCGTCACCAGCCGGGCGCTGACTCCTCCGCCCCCCAGCGCCTCGTACTCGGCGACGGAGACGCGCTTGAGATGTTCGAGAACCCGTTTGCGGATGACGTAGACCAGGTGTTTGGAGATGAGGGTAAAAAGGCGCGACTGCATCACGTTGAGAACAAAGAAGAGCAGCCGCAGCAGCAGCGTGGTCCCCAGGACGATCAGGATGTAGAGGTAGGGTTCGGAGGGGGAGAAGAGCCGGTCGATGGCCCCGGTCACCCAGCCCGGACGCTGCAGCAGCACCTGGTCGATCAGCAGCGGGAAGAGCAGCGGCACCGGCAGACTGACCACTACCGCCGTCAGCGCCACCGCCTGTCCCGCGGCGATCTTCTTCCGAAACCGCTTCGCCTCGCTCCAGAGGCTTCCCCACGTCAACATCTCCATCGCTCTCCCGCCTCTTTTTTCAATGACCCCATTATAACACTCCGCCGCGCCGACGCCCAAATCCGTCTCCGTAGGAAACGCCCGGTGCGCACGGGGGCCGGAGGCAGCGAGATTAATATAGGTTTAATTTATATTCAATTATAGTGATCTCGTAACACAACTACGGAACAGGAGTTATACATGCGTAAACACATTATGGCCGGCCTGCTGGTATCGATGGCACTTGCCTGCGGAGCATCCGCGTCCGAATTCGACCTGAAAGAGAACATGCACAAGCTCAACGCGCACATGTCCGCCATGCAGGTAGCCTTCATCAACGGTGACCGCGACGGAGCCATCGAAGCGGCCAAAGCCCTCAAGGACGAGAGCGACAAACTTCTGGGTGACGAGGCGATCATGAAAAAGATGCTGCCCGAAGACAAACAGCACAAGACCCGTATCGCCAAAACTTCTGCGGTCATGATCAGCGACTATGTCGAGATGATGATTGAGAGCAACGACAACCAGGGGGCGCAAAGCGCCTACTTCGGCGTCGAGCGCGCCTGTTTCCGCTGTCACAACCTCGTTCGCGACTGGTAACAGTCCCGCATTCGGCCGCACGGCCGAAATGCTCTACTCCTTTACTTCCTCTATTTCCAGTTTTTTCAATACCGCAACCACCCGTTCCAGCGACTCCGTCTCCGCCTCGTGAAAAAGCATATGGTAGGGCAGATCGAACACCATCAGCTCTTTCTCCGGCGCCCGGATGGCCTCGAAGACCGTCTCGATGTAGTCGAAGGGAAAGAGCGGGTCGTGCCGTGCGGCGATGAGCACGTAGGGACAGCGGATGCTGCCGTCGAGAGCGGCGTGCATGTCCGCGTGGAAGAGCGACGCCAGGTAGCCCAGCGGGTAGCTTTTGCGCGAGAGGGGGTCTTCCGTGAACTGCCGGATGATCGCCTCGTTGCGCGTCACCCGCTCCTCCTGCAGGTAGGAGGTCATGGGGATCTGCAGCGTCGGAAAGAGCCGGGCCGCCGTCCGCACGAACCACATCAGGGGCCGGGCGGCCCAGAGCAGCCCCTTCGGCAGGTTCAGCACCCGCGCGGAAGCGTCGAGTTCGGGCAGCACCGTGTCGTGGGCCAGCACCCCGTCAAGCCGCGGGTCGTCCGCCGCGGCGGTAGCGAGGATGCCCCCCTGGGAGGAACCCAGCAGAAAAAGTTTTCCGGCATAATGCTCCCGGCACCAGCCGATGGCGTCGCGGACGTTTTGCAGCAGGTCCGCGAAGACGAAATCCTCCCGGATTCTCGGACTCTTGCCGTGGGAGAGGAAGTGAAGACCGACAACGTTGTAGCCCGAGGCGGCGAGACGGCGGAGAAAAGCGTCATAGAAGAGCGGGTGCACCATCGTGCCCGGAAGAAAGAGGACGACGGCCGCCTCCGGCCCGGCGTCGTAGCACGAGAGCACCACGGGGGCACCGGCGGAGGTGATCTCCGTCTCGCGGTAGGCCGGGGAGTTCGCGCTGACGCCGGACATCGATCAGAGGCGGACGATCTCGCCGCCCAGCAGGGCCATCACGACCCGGCCGTCGAGGGTTTCGCCCCGGTAGAGCGAATCCGGTGCTTCCGCCGTGCTCTGCGCCTCGGGATCGAAGAGCACCAGGTCCGCGTCCATGCCCGCTTCGATGCTGCCCGCCTCTTTTCCGATGATGGAAGCGGGGGCCTGGCAGACGAGGCGCACCAGCGTCTCCATGGAGATCATCCCGCTGCGCACCAGCTTGGTGTAGTACAGCGGCAGCGCCTCGGCGATGGCGGCACAACCGTAGGCGGCATCGGCAAACGCCACCTCCTTGTTGACCGGGGAGTTGGGCTGGTGCAGCGCCGTCAGCAGGTCGATCTCTCCGTTTTTCAGGAACTCGACCAGTTTGTGCATGTTCTCCTTCGAGGGGAGCGGCGGGTTGAGCTTTGCGGCGGTGTTGAAACCGTCGCACGCTTCGTCGCAGTGCAGCAGGTGGTGAATGCTCACCTCGCACGTGACGTCGACCCCCTCCTCCTTCGCCCGGGTGATCATCTCGATGGAGCGCGGCGAGGCGATGCTTTTGAAGAGGATGCTGATGCCGAAGTTGCGAGCGATCTCGATCATCCGGGCGACGTGCACCGTCTCCCCAAGCGGCGGGATGCCGACCAGACCGAGCTTGGTGGCGATGCGCCCCTCCGTCATCACCCCGACGGACCAGAGGCTGGTGTCATGGGCCTTGCAGAATAGCGTCACCCCGTACATCTTGACGTACTCGGCGATGCGGCAGGCAGTGTTGTTGCTGACCGAGGTGGTCATGTAGGGCGCCAGAGCCCCCTGCTTGAGCATGATGGCGATGTTGCTGAGCAGGTCGTCGTCGTCCGTCGAGGCGATCATGGTCTCGACCCGGGCCCCCTTGCCGTGCTGACGGTGGCGCTGCAGGAACTCCAGGGCGATCTCGTTGTCGATGGCGGGATGGGCGTCGGGGGCGATGACGATGGTCGTCACCCCGCCCTGAAGCGCCTCTTCCGCCAGGCGGATGATGTTGCGTCCGTTGAGCTGGCTGTCCTTGAGACGGACGTTGGTATCGACGATGCCCGGCAGCAGCCACCCCCCGTTACCATCGATGCGCGGCTCCCCTTCGAGGGCTTCGCCCACCTCGACGATCTTCCCGCCGCTGATCCTCACCTCGGCCCTGCGGCTTCCCCGGATGTCGCAGACCGTAACGTTCGTAATGACCATGTTTCCCCCGCTGCTCAGAACGCGGCTGGGTTTCCCCGCGCCCTTTTTGATATAATCGCATCATTATATGCTACGAAGGTTTAGAGTGAAATATATCCTGGGGCTTTTCCTCGCCGCCACCCTCTGCGGAGCCGCCGACACCTACGAAACCGGACGCGAACTCTACTTCGCCAAGGGGTGCAACGGCTGCCACGGGGTAAAGGCCGAAGGGGTGCATGAGTACCCCGCCCTGGCAAAGCGCGACAAGGAGACCCTGGTGCGCAAGCTCGAACAGTTCCGCTCCGGCATCTCCATGAACCAGCAGCAGGAGCTGATGATCGGGTTCGCCCGGGATCTGGGCGACGACGAGATCGATGCGCTGACCACCTTCCTGAGCAGCTTCAAGGACGATCAGCAGGAGCGCTACGACATCCCCTTCGAACCCTGGGGCGACGGGGGCTCGTAACGTTGCGGCACATTCAAAACGGGAGCGCGACGCTCCCGCCATTTTCAAACCCTGTGAGGAGTCTTGTATGAAACTGCTGGTCTCGGCCCTGGAACACTCCGCCAACGTCCATCTCGAAGCGCTCTGCAAAGAGCTGGGAGAAGATGTCGAGATGGTCGGCATCTTCAGTGCCGAGCTCGGCACCCCGACGGTGGACCTGCGTTCCCTGGCCATCATGGGCATCATCGACGCCCTCCGCAAGCTGCGCTTTTTCGTCAAGCTCAAGAACGAGATGGTGGAACTCGCCGCCGAAGCGGACAAGGTGCTGCTGATGGATTCGTCGGGCTTCAACCTTCCCCTCGCCAAGGCGATCCGCAAGCGCTATCCCGAGAAGGAGATTCTCTACTACATCCTTCCCCAGGCCTGGGCCTGGAAACGCAAACGCATCCCGGTGCTCGAACGCACCATTGATCGGCTCTGCTCCATCCTCCCCTTCGAACCGGCGTTCTACAGCGACACCGCCCCCATCGAGTACGTCGGCCATCCGCTCCTCGACGAGATCCCCCGCTTTAAAGAGAATCTGGCGGGGCATAACGGAAAAATCGTCTTCATGCCCGGAAGCCGCCGGGCGGAGATCACGAAACTGATGCCCGTCTACCGGGAGGTGCGCCGCCGTCTCGACAAAGAGGCCGTCATCGTCATCCCCTCCTTCTTCACCGCCGAAAAAGTCGCGGCGCTTTACGGCGACCTGGAAGGGTTCGAAATCGTTCACGACGCCCATACGGCGCTTTACGAAGGGGAGTTCGCCTTTGTCTGCAGCGGCACGGCGACCCTGGAAGCCTCCCTTATCGGCATCCCCTTCATCCTCAGCTACATCGCCAAACCGATCGACTTCTTCATCGTCCGGAAGCTGGCGAAGATCGAGAAAGTGGGGCTGGGAAACATCATGTTCAACTACTTCAAACAGCGTCCCCTGCACCCGGAGTTCCTGCAAAAGGCAGTAACGGCGGAGAACCTGCTGGCGGCTTACGAGAGGTACGACCGGGAGGGCTATTTCGCCGATGCCCGCTCCCTGCGGGAGTACCTCGGGCACGGCAGTTCGAAACGTATGGCGGAAATCGTGAGGGAGGAGGGGCGCTAGCGCGCCGCTTTTTTCACTTCGCGGAGTTTGGCGGTAAAGTCGGGGACATTGGCCCCGCCGTCGAGCCGTCCGACCTTGCTGCCGTCGGGTTTGAGAAAATGGAACGTCGGGGTCCCGATGTAGCCCAGTCCCGAAGGGACGCGCTGGTAGTCGATGCTGATCTGCACCGGCACAAAGCCGAAATGCACCTCATCGGCCACCGCGTCGTCGTCGAAAACGATATCTTTCATGTACTCGCAGGCGGGACACCCCTCGCGGGTCAGCATCACCATCACCAGTTTCTGCTCCTTGGCAGCCTGGGCAAGAGCCGCCTCGTAATTTGCGGCCCAGTCAAGTTGCGCCATCAAAAGCGACACCGTCGCCAGAATTCCAAAAACAATTTTTCTCATCAACGTACTCCCAGGTGATCAATATGCGTCGCAAAAGCTTCAGGCTCGATGAAACCGATCAGGTCGCTTCCATTGATGCGCTTTCCGGAGGGATCGAAAAAGAGCATCGCCGGCGGGCCGAAGAGACCGAACTTTTTTGTCAGCGCCTTTTCCGCTTCGCCGTTCTCCGTCACGTCCGCACGGATGAGGAAGAAGTTCGAGAGCCTCAGTTTTACGTCGGCATCGGCGAAGGTGACGGCATCGAGCTCCTTGCACGACGTACACCACTTGGCGCTGAAGTCGACCATCATCGGACGGCCGTTCGCCTCCTTCATCGCCGCTTCGAGGGCTTCGACGGAACGCACTTCCCGCCACACCAGCTCCCCGTCGGCGGCGGGTGCTTCCACGCTTCCGACACAGGGCTGGGGCGAACCGAGGCGTTCGAGGGGGTTGAGCATGTCGCTGCCCCCCGTCAAGCCCCCGACGAAAAGGGCGCTCCCGTACATGAAGACCAGGATGCCCAGCGCCTTCTTGTAGGCGTGACCGCAGCGGCTGCAGGCGTCCTTGATCGCTTCGAAGGCCCCCAGGCTCACCGCGACGAAGACCGCCAGGACCGACCAGAGCAGCATCGTCACCGCATCGGGCAGAATCCGGCTCATCATCCAGATGGCGACCCCCAGCAGCAACACGCCGAAGAAGGCTTTGACGCTGTCCATCCAGGCGCCGGGTCTGGGCATGAAACGTCCCGCCGTCGTTCCCACCAGCAGCAGGGGAACCCCCATGCCGATGCTCAGCGCGAAGAGGGCCATGCCTCCCAGCAGCGCGTCACCGGTCTGGCCGATGTAGATCAGCGCTCCCGCCAGCGGGGCGGCGACGCAGGGACCGACGATGAGCGCGGAGAGAAAGCCCATGATGGCGACCCCTGCGATCCCCTTGTGGTCCTTGCCCGCGGTGGTCAGTTTCGCCTGCAGAAAGTTGGGCATCTGCAGCTCGAACATCCCGAACATGGAGAAAGAGAGCAGCACGAAAAGCAAGGCAAAACCGATGATCACTTCGGGGGCCTGCATGGCCGCCTGGAGGTTGGAGCCGAAGAGCCCCGCGAGCACCCCGGCGATGGTGTAGGCCACCGACATCGCCAGGACGTAGACGAGGGAGAGGTAGAAGGCGCGCTTGGTCGTCAGTCCGCCCCCCTGGCTGACGATGACCGAGGAGAGGATGGGAATCATGGGGAAGACGCAGGGCGTCAGGGAGAGCAGCAGCCCGAACCCGAAGAAGGTCGCCAGGATGAGCCAGATACTTCCTTCCCTGATGGTCTGGGCGATGCGGTCGGTTTCGGAAACCGGAGCCTCGGGGGCGACGCTTTGCGGCGCGGCATCGGCGGCCACGGCGGGTGCAGGCGTCGCCTCCGGCAATGCCGCGGTATCGACGTCGAAGGTAAAACTTCGGGTCAGGGGCTCGTAGCAGATCCCCCGTTCCGAACACCCCTGGTAAGCCAGCTGCACCGTCACGGAACGGACCCCGGAGACTCCGGCCGCTTTCGCCAGCTTCGCCCTCAGGTGCGGCGGCGTAACATAAGCCATCTCGCCGAAGTGATCGACGCCCTTCTCCTTGTCGAGTTCGGAGATGACCACCCCCTCGCCCGACGCGAGGCTCAGCGTCACCTTCTCTTCGTAGAGATAGATCTCGTCACCCAGACCGATCTCGGCAAACACCGTACCGTCACGGTACTCCGCTTTGGGGATGAACGCTTCGTCGGGCATCAGGAACTTCGCCTGAAAAGCCAGCAGCGGTATCGCCAAAATCAGTGCAAAGAGGTGACGCATCATGAGAGTCCTTCTGCGAGGTAATCCAGCCATTTTATCAAAGAAAACTTGCACTAAGCGTGTTTCCCCGCTGCCGGGCCCGCATTTCAGGTTGATTTTCAGAAATAGTACACGGTTTGGGTAACGCGAGGTTTAACGCACCGGCCGCTTAGGAGCCGGCGTATTCGGAGAAGGGGGCGGGCTTGCCGAAAAGGTATCCCTGGGCGTAGTCCACGCCGAGGTCGCGGATCGTCTCGAAGAGCGCTTCGGTGGCGACGTATTCGGCGACGGTCTTGATGCCCAGCCGCCGCGCAAGCTGGACGATCGCCCCGATGATTTTCTGCTTTTCCGGCTCCCTGTCGCAGTTCTGGATAAAGAGTCCGTCGATCTTGAGGTAGTCCGACTGGAGCGACAGGATCCGGCCGAAGTTGGAGTTCTCGCTGCCGAAATCGTCGATGGCGATGTTGCAGCCGTAATCCTTTACCAGGGCGATGGTTCGGGCGACCGTTTCCCCCTCCTCGGAAAGGGTCAGGTTCTCCAGCACCTCGAAGGTGACGTTGGCCGGGTCGACCCCGAAGCGCTCCACCTTCATCCGGATAAATTCCGCCAGGTAACCGTCCATGATGTCCCGCTCGGTGATGTTGATGGCAAACCTGACGTCGGTGCCGGCAAACTGTTCGAAACATTTGTTGATCATCGTTTTGGTGACCGACGTCAGCAGTCCCAGACGCGAAGCGGCGTGCAGAAAGCGCTGCGGCGGAATCACCTCGTCGCCGACGACGACCCGCGCCAGGGCCTCGTACTTGTGGACCCTACGGGTCGCAACGTCGACTATGGGCTGAAAATAGGGGACGATCATGTCCTTGTAGATGAACTCCCGGGTCCGGTTGAGCCATGCGATGCTTTCGCGTTCCTTGAGAAACTCCTCCGCCTCTTCGCTGTAGCGCACCCAAAACCGTTTGCCGTAGCGCTTGGAGCTGTCCAGGGCGTACTCCGCCTCGATGATGGCGTCGCGCCCTTCGGTAATCGATGCGATCCCGATACTGAAACTGATCTGGCTGTCGATGGTCTCGACGACGACCTCGTGGTTGTCGAAGTAGGCGAGGATCTGGTTGCAGAGTTCATCGATGTGCCCTTCGTCGTTTGAGGTATCGAGGATGACGAAACGGTCGGCGCTGAGTTTGTAGAGCCGCACTGCGTTTCTGAGGAGAAACGAAAGATTTTCTCCTACGGCGCGCAGCAGTTTGTCGCCGAATATAAAGCCGTGCAGCTTGTTGAAGATGTTGAAGTTGTTGATGTCGAGCAGGAAAATCGTCCCTGTGCCAAGCCCTTTCATGTCCCGCTGCAGCGCCAGGTTGTTGAACAGGCCGGTATTGCTGTCGACGTAAAGCCGCTCCATCAGTTCCCGCGAACGCTCCACCGCGATGATCTCGTTGCGGCTGGCGACATCCTGAAGATGGAGATGGTGGGGCGCATCCCCCGAGACCGTCTGCCGCAGGGCCATATATTCGAGAATCTCGCCGTTGCGGTCGAGGATGGGAATGATGGTCGATTCGACGGTGTAGTCACTGCCGTCCTTGCGGCGGTTGGTGATGATGCCTTTCCAGACCTGACCGCTTCGGATGGTCTGCCAGAGCTCTTTGAAAAAGGTCTTGGGCGTATCGGGATGGCGGATGATGTTGTGGGGACGGCCGATAAGCTCGTCGCGGCGGTATCCCGACGTTTTCACGAAGGCGTCGTTGGCGTAGGTGATGTGCCCCTGGGGATCGGTCTTCGAAAAGATGACGCTGGTCCCGAAGACCTTGAGATATTCGTCGATCATGTGGCGCGACGCCGCGAGTTCGCGGCGCAGACGCAGGCGCTCGAATGCGCGGTCGACGTGAATCTCCAGTTCCTCGGGATGCAGGGGCATCACGACGCACCCGTCCGCACCTGCTTTCAGCGCGCTGCGAAGGTTGTCGGATGACGCGAAGGCGTCGATGACGATCAAAGGCGTCTCTGCGGCCCGGACTTTAAAGTGCTGCACGAGGGACTCGCCGCTCTCCCCGCCGAGTGCGAGATTGCACAGGAGGATGTCCGGCGGCGTCAGCCGGAACGACTCCATGGCCTGTTGGGGCGTCGTCACATGCGTGACCTCGATATCGCCGTGTTCCAGACACGTAAATACCGCTTCGAAGTTCCGATGGTCATCATCGATGTAGAGTAGTTGCAACGTCTCCGCGTTCTTCATGCACCGTCCGATTTTTGCTCGATTGAAATGATCATATCATAACTTTACAAAATAGTTCACCCTTCAAAAATCAGACAAAACAGCTCTGATTCCGACCGCCCGCCTTGGCATCATATAGCCCCAGGTCCGCCCGTCCTACGGCCTCGGTAAAGGTCTCCCCGGCACGGTAGAACGTCGCGCCGAAACTGGCGGTCACGGTGCCGACTTCATGGAAAGAGACGGCTTCGATGCGCTGTCTGAGATGTTCCACCGCCTTGGTCAGCGCATCTTTACGCTCCACCTTGATCAGTATCACGAACTCCTCCCCGCCCCAGCGGATCAGGTAGTCTCCGCCGCGAATGGTCTGGCGGAGCGTCGCGGCGAACTGCTGCAGCACCACGTCCCCGCGGTTATGCCCGTAACGGTCGTTGACCGCTTTGAAGTGGTCGATGTCGGCAATCACCACCCCGAGGTACAGCCCTTCGGCCTCCCGCAGGATCTGCGCACCGTTCTCTTCGAGAAACTCCCGGTTGCAGGCGCCCGTCAGCTTGTCGTGGATCGCCCGGTTTTTCAGTTTCATCTGCTGCAGCACCGTGTTGCTGATATCGGTAAAGGAGATGATGTAATTGTCCGACTCGAACGCGTTGATCGAAACGTTGAAGACATGGGTGTTGAGCTCCCGGTCCAGCATGGCGACGATGCGCGCTTCGCCGGGAAGATGCTGCAGCGCTTCCACCCAGTTCTCTCCCTCCGCAAGCAGACCGAGATGAAAGTAGTTGCTGTTTTCGATGAAGCGTTCGCAGATACACTCATAGTAACGGAGGAATCCCTCGAGGTTTTCAAAACCGAAAAAGTCGAACATGGCGCGATTGGCCATCTGAAGCCTCATGCCATCAGTCAGCAGAACGATGTTGCGCTGCAGGTCGAAGATGTTCTGCAGTCGCATGGCGAAGTACTCCACCTCCTCTTTCTGCGTGTTGAGTTCCGACGTCAGCGCGTTGATGGCTTCTTCTCTTCGGCGCAGCATGGTGTAGCCCGCATAGCCCAGAAGCAGCGAAGCCGTACCCAGGATCATCGCGAACATAAAGACGGAACTGCCGATGACGCTGTGTTCCAGAGTGACGTCGTTCAGGAAGACGAAGTATCCCAGATCCCTTCCCGAAACGTCCGTCAGCGGTGCCTTCGCAACAAAATAGTCCTTATCCCGCATCGAAATATCAACCAGATCGATGGTGCCGTCGAGAATCGCTCCGATCTGGCTGGGGACTTCAAAGGTGCTGTAGACGATATAGTACGCATCCGTGGCAACGCGGTGGCGCATGTTTTCACGGACGAAGTCGGGGGCATCGCGATAGACCGATTTGCGCACCGCCAAGTAGACTTCCGTATCGAGCAGACGGGCATATTCGCTGATAATCGTGTCGATCTCTTTCCCCAGCTCCAGATAACCGACCAGGCGGCCATCCACGACCCAGGGACTCACCACCCGCAGGGTATAGTTCTTTTTCAGACCGAACTCCAGCCCGTAGTATAGGTTCCCGGTCTCTTTCGCCTTCCGGAACGTCGCGCGATAGATCAGGTCGCCGTCGCGCCCGAAGTCATGCGCCCGAAGCAGCACCTTGCCTTCCGGAGTGATAAAGTACATATGGGTCAGCTCGACCCGTTGGTTCAACTCGCCGTAGAGTTCGCGAACTTCCTTGTAGAGGGGAGTTTTCTCCCTTTTTGCCAACGCATCCAGAATGTTCGGATTTTTCTTGATGAACGTAATGTACTCTTCCAGGACGGCGGCTTCGTAACGCACCTTCTCATCCAGGAAACGCTCGAACTGTCCAACCACCCCCGCTTTGGTGCGGTGGACCATCTCCTCTTCGACGTAGACCACCCCCAGCACCGTGACCAGTACCATGCCGACCGTCACCAGGATCATCGGCCACGTCAGGTTCAACCGGATGCTGCTGTTTTCAGGGTTCCCTTCGTAATCCAATCCTGCTCCTTTGCTTACTCCGGAACTCCGATTTGAGCGCGTTCCATAACGGAACCAGTATAGCGCTTTTGCCTGCTTTTGTCATCTTTTTGCCCCGATTTCCGAGAAAAAAATCTCCCGGAAGGATCTTCTCAAACCGTCACTGCGCAGCAGCCGTTAGATCGTAATCATATCACCGTTTGTAGATGTGACAACTAACGGCCGGATTTAACATTTCTGTTATCACTTTTTGCCTATCGTATCCCCAGTGAAACTCAAAAAAAGGCGGTACCATGGCCAACCGGCTTCAGTACGAAGACTCCCCTTACCTCCAGCAGCACAAGAACAACCCCGTCGACTGGTACCCCTGGTGCGACGAAGCCTTTGAAAAAGCCGAGCGCGAGCACAAACCCATCTTCATCTCCATCGGCTACAGCAGCTGCCACTGGTGCCACGTCATGGAGCGCGAGGTGTTCGAAAACGAAGCCATCGGCGCCTACATGAACGAACACTTCGTCTGCATCAAGGTCGACCGCGAAGAGCGTCCCGACATCGACAAACACTACCAGGAGCTGCACATGCTCCTCAACCGCCGTCCCGGGGGGTGGCCCACCTCCATCTTCGCCACGCCCCAGAACAAAGCCTTCTTCGCCGCCACCTACCTCCCTCCCGAAAGCCGCGGCAATCTGATCGGCTTTGGGGAGCTGACGAAAATCATCGCCGACAAGGTCGCCGAAAAGGACGAGAGCCTCTTCCGAAACGCCGACGAGATCCAGGACTACCTCGGTCTCTCCGAGCACCCCAAGGAAGCGACCGTCATCAGCGACGCGGTCTCGCAGAACTTCATCAAACAGGCACAGCACAACTTTGAAAGCACCTACGGCGGCTTCTCCGTCGCCCCGAAGTTTCCCCACACCTCGACCCTTAACGCCCTGATAACCCTGCACCGTCTTGCTCCTGACGAAACGCTGGCTTCCATGGTCACCCACACCCTCGACAACATGCAGGCCGGCGGCATCTACGACCTCGTCGACGGCGGCTTCTGCCGCTACAGCGTGGACACGGAGTGGCTGGTCCCCCACTTTGAGAAGATGACCTACGACAACGCCCTGCTCTGCGAACTCTACACCCGGGCCTACCGCTGTTTCGGAGAGGAAAGCCACCTTCGCACCGCCAAAGAGACCGCCGACTTCATGCTCGCCTTCATGTGCGAAAACGCCCTCTTCTACTCCGCCAGCGATGCCGACACCGAAGGGGAGGAGGGGAAATATTTCGTCTATGACTTCGACGAAGTCGCCGAAGCCTTCGCCAAGTGCGGCTGCACTCCCGAAGAGGCGACCAAACGCGCCTACCGGCTGGGAGTCTCCCGGGGCGGCAACTTCGAAGGGCATAACATCATCCGCTTCGCCGGGACCGAGCGCGAACCGTGGTTCGACGAAGTGCGCCCCGCCCTCGCCGCACTGCGCCATCCCCGCGCTTACCCTTTCATCGACCGCAAGGTTCAGACCTCCTGGAACGCCATGATGATCCGCGCCCTGTTCGAACTGGGACGCCACGACGCCGCCTACACGACCCGCGCCGTCGCCTCCCTCGAAGCGCTGCTGGAGAAGATGTACGGCGGCGCAACGCTGCGCCACTCCGCCCTTATCGACCGCGATCCCAAGGTCGACGCCTTCCTCGAAGACTACGCCTACCTCGGTACCGCCCTGGTGAGCGCCTACCAGGCGACCTGGGACGAACGGTGGCTGGTGACGGCCCAGCAGTTGGCCAACCAGGCGCTGGAGCGCTACTTCGACAAGGGACGCTGGCTCTTCAGCACCGGGGAGTTCGTTACCGAAGCCGACGCCACCGACAGCTCCTACCCCGGTTCCGTCGGGGTCATGGTCGACCTGCTCCTCTCCCTGGGCACCCTGGTGGAGGAGAAGTACCGCCGCTTCGCCTTCAAGAGCATCGAGTACTACTCGGCGAAACTGGCGCGTACCCCCATCCACTTCCCCCGCCTTTTCGAGCAGGCGCTGCGCTATACCAAAGAGGAGCGCCTCGTCAAAGCCCCCGAAACCCTCCTCGAAAACGTTCCCTTCGAGCGAATCGGCTACCCCTTCGTACTCGGAAAACTTGATCCCTCCGCCGAGGGCTGCATGGTCTGCGGAACGCAGAGTTGCTACGCCTCCGTCGACGACCCCGAGGCACTCCCCGACGCCCTTGCCGAAACGCTGGCATAGGGGCTTCCGCCTCAATCTTATTTAACCTTCATCACAATATAATGGATACTACAGACGGCGGCTTTCCAGCCGCCGGTCAAGGAGCAGGAATGGGACGCAAACGCAATATGGTCGACGACGAACTGAGTGAGATCGAACAGAACGAAACCCTCGCCGACCACGTTCACGGTGACCGCCGCAAAAGCGAAACCGAACAGGTCGTCGAGGAGAAACGGCGACAGAAGGGGAAGAAGAAACGGATCCCCATCTGGGTAAAAAAGGAGGTCCTCGAGTACGAGGAGGAGCTCAAAACCCTGCAGATCGAACTGCTGAAGATGCAAAACCACATCAAGGCCCACGGGCTGAAACTGCTGGTCATCTTCGAGGGGCGCGACGCCGCCGGCAAGGGGGGCACCATCAAGCGGATCACCGAGCATATCAACCCCCGGGGTGCCCGGGTCGTCGCACTGAACAAACCCTCCGACGTCGAGAAGACCCAGTGGTACTTCCAGCGCTACGCCTCCCACCTCCCCAGCGCCGGAGAGATCGTGCTCTTCGACCGCAGCTGGTATAACCGCGCCGGGGTCGAACGGGTCATGAATTTCTGTACCACCGAAGAGTACGAGGAGTTCCTCCGCAACGTCCCGGAGTTCGAGCGTATGCTGGTCAACTCCGGCATCATCCTTATCAAGTTCTACTTCTCCGTCTCCAAGGAGGAGCAGCGCAAACGGTTCGAGCGCCGCATGGACGACCCTCTGAAGCAGTACAAGCTCTCACCCGTGGACATGGAGTCGCAGAAACTGTGGGACCGCTATACCGAAGCGAAGTTCGACATGCTCCAAAACACCCACACCGGCTACGCTCCGTGGATCATCATCCGTTCCGACAATAAGAAAAAAGCCCGCATCAACACCATCAAGCACATCCTCAAGCACGTCACCTACCCGGGGAAAATCGATCCCAAACACCTGGACGTCGACGACAAGATACTGCTCTACGGCAACGAGGAGATTACCAACATGATGCAAGAACGCGAACTGGAAAAACTGAAAAAGATGAATAAAAAAGGAGGGAAACAGCATGGCTAGAAACGTACTTTTCACACTGCTCATCGCCCTTGCGGCCTTTACGGTCGCGGGCTGCGAGCGCGCCGATTACCAGCACCCGCTGCATCGCAGTAACAACAAGTAGCGCGATCCCGACCGGGATCGTTTTTTAGAGGAACTTCAGAATCTCCTCTTCAATCGCCTCTTTCTCGATCACCGTCTTCTGGACCACCGGCTTATCGAAGAGTCCCTTGATCATCGCCGGAATCTCGATGTTTGCTTTCGCCGCGATGGCCGCGAGCGCATCGATATCATGGGCGCCGGTTTCGCCGGTCAGCGCGTTGGCGATGGTGGGGGAGAACTTCGTCCACTCCGCCGTGGAGTAGGCGATGGTCTTGAACGCTCCCGTCGCGCAGCTCTCGTAGGCTTTCAGACAGGTGGCGGTGTGGGGGTCCATCAGGTACCCTTTTTCGAAGTAGCCCTTGATGTAGGCTTTGCCCTGCTCCCCTTCGCAGTAGTCCGCCGCGAAGTGTTCGCGCAGCGCCGTATGCTCTTCGGCGCTGAGTTCGTAGCAGCGTTCGGCGTCAAGCTGCGCCATCAGCGCTTTCGTGCGCTCCGCTCCGAAGAGGTCGTAGAGGATGCGTTCGACGTTGGAGGAGATGAGGATGTCCATCGCCGGGGAGGTGGTCGGAACGACACTCTGGCCCCGCAGATCGTAGCGCCCCTCGTTGATGAGGCGGGTCAGGACGTTGTTCTCGTTGGAGGCGATGACGATCTTCGCGACCGGCAGTCCCATCTTCATGGCATAGTAGCCCCCCAGCGCGTTGCCGAAGTTGCCGCTGGGAACGTCGAGGTAAACCTTTTCGCCCATGACGATCGCACCCTGGCGCACCAGTTCGAGGTAGCTGTGGATGTGGTAGATGATCTGGAAGATGATACGGCCGAAGTTGACGGAGTTCGCCGCGGAGAGGGAGATCTGTTTCTCCTTGAGTTTCGCCTTGAAGGTCGCCGAACCCAGCAGGCGCTTCAGCGCGCTCTGGGCGTCGTCGAAATCCCCTTTGATGCCGATCACCTTGAGGTTTTCCGCATCCTCGGTCACCATCTGCAGCCGCTGAACGTCGGAAGTGCCGCCGTCGGGGTAGAGGCAGGCGACCTGGACGTTGGCGCGGTTTTTGAAGGTCTCAAGGGCCGCCGGACCGGTATCGCCGCTGGTGGCCGCGAGAATGAGGTACTTCTCGTCCAGGCGCTGGGCGATGGAGGAGAGCACGACGCCGAAGGGCTGCAGCGCCATGTCCTTGAAGGCACGGGTCGGGCCGTGGTAGAGTTCGCTGACGAAAAGGTCGTCGTTGACCTTCACCACCGGGACCGGGTTGGAAGGGTCGTCGAAAGCGTCGTAGAGGGAGAGCGCCTCGTTGATCACTTCGGCGTCGATGTCGATGCCCAGCGTCGTGAGCAGATCGAAGGCCAGCGCCTTGTAGTGGGAGTTCAGGTGTTTGTTCAGGAAGGCTTCGCCCAAGTCGGGAAGCGCTTTGGGAACGTAGAGACCGCCGAAGGATGCGATGGGGCTGAGAATCGCCTCCGAAAAGCGCACCTCGGAGGGGTGTTGGCCGTCGTTTCCGCGTGTTTCGATAAATGTCATAGTCACTCGCCTGAAAGTTTTTCGCGATTATACCAGAGCGTTGCTTAGATGCCGTAGTCCTTCGCTACCCGCTCGGCCATCTGCAACACCGTCAAATCCCACTCGGAAGTACGCTTCGAATCCGGGTCCCGGCGGTAGGTCTGGATCATGGTGTAGTCGAGTTTCGAGGCGTCGGCGGAGAGCTTCTTCGCCTTGCCGGTCCAGCCGTCGGCCACCCAGGCGTTTTTGCCCCAGAGGTTCTTGTGGGCCATCAGCCATTTGGGATCGATCTTCCCCCGGAGCTTTTTGGAGGCTGCGACGGCGTTTTTGAACTCCTTGCCCAGCACCAGGATGATAAAACCGTGTTTCGACGTCGCCGCCCCGGTGTAGTAGATGTCGTTGGCAAGACGGCCGTAGGACTTGTTCTGGATCATATGCCCCACCGTCAGCAGGTAGAGCCCAAGGAAAGCATGCTCCTCGCATTTCCCCCGCACCTCCTCGACGGAGATCAGGGCCACCGCCAGGGCACGGGGGATGCGGTAGTTGATGAGCCAGGGAGTGTTCCCGGCCCCGAGCAGCACCTTGGTCATGTAATCGATTTTCCAGCGGTAGACGAAATTGCTCAGATCGATGATGGAGAGGGACTGCAGATGTTCCCGGATGTTGTTGATCGCATAGAGAGACTGATCGATCTTTTTCGTCAGGGAACGGGCGACGGTGTCGATGGTCGGTTTCCCCGCGAAAAACTTCAGGGCCCAGTTGCTGACCGCCCGGGTCCGGGCCCGTTTCCCGATGGCGATGTGCAGCTGCCGGAGCTGCGCCTTGTAGAGCGCGCCCTGCGCAAGGGGTTTGATGCCGCAGGTGATGCCCCCGGCGCCTCGCCTGCAGCCGGAGACGCGGATCTTTATGGGGATGCGGCGCCCTTTCCCCCGAGGGTCCCGGCGCAGCTGCAGCGCACGGCGTGACGACCCGCGGCGCGCCGCTTTGGCCTGCTGAACGACGTGGACCAGTTCATGGGCCAGCAGCGCCTTTCCCGAAGGCGAGCCGGGACGGTAGGCTCCCCGGGCGAAGTAGATGGCGTTTCCCACGGTCAGGGCGTTCGCATCGGCGGCGTCGGCCAACCGGGCCGCCCGGCTGTCCCGGTGGATGCGCACCCCGGAGAGATCGGCACCGAAACGTTTCTCGAAATAGCGGCGCTGTTCGGCGGCAAGGGGTTCTCCCGAAGCGGCCTGGGCCGGAACCCCTTCACCACCTGCTTCCGAAGGCGACCTGCTTCCTGCGGAGACCTCCGATGCCAGACCCGCTTCCCCACTCCCCGAAGCCGCTTTCGCGGCGATACGATCGGCTTCCCCCTCTTCGCGGCGCGCAGAGGGGTTGAGAAACGGATCGAGACCGAACTCCCCGACGAGCCGTTCCGCCTGCCGGTTCCCCCATCCCGCAAGATGCTCCACCAGACGGTCGAGCGGACGTTCGGGCACGAAGGCGGGTACCGGGTTCCCGTCGCGCCCCGCCCGTTTGTGCTGTACCCGATTTCTGCCCATGCGTTCGAACACTGTTCCATCTCCGTCGCGGCGTGAAAATATCGTGATCGGTTATATTTTAACGAGATAAAACTTTTCTGCCGATATAATGAAACTCCGATACCAAGAGAAACGGAGCCCAATGTCCCCGCTACACCGACTCGACACCCTCCTCAAAACGGCCTTCGACGCCTTCAACGCAAAAAGCGCCGAACCAGGCGGCGACCCCAACCCCTTCTACATCTCCACCGACGAGATCGGCCGGAAACTCGACGGGATGCTCCGTTCCCCCTCCGAACTTCCGGCCCTGGAGCGGCTTTCGGAGAAGCTGCGGCTCGACGCCCGGGAGCAGATGATCCTGCTCACCCTCTTCGCACCGGAAGCAGACGCCGCCTATGAGCGCATCTACGCCTACCTGCAGGACGACCTCAACAAAAAGTACCCGACGGTCCACCTTTTGACCGGACTGCTCTGCGACACCCCCGAAGAGAAGACGGCACTGCTGGAGTACTTTGCCCGGGATTCGAAACTGAGCCTGCTGAAGCTGATCGAGTTTCTTCCGCTTGCTGCCCACACTCCGAAATTCCAGCTTCCGCTGCGCATCGCCCCGCCCCTGCGCGACTACCTGCTCTGTGGCACGCTGGGGCAGGAGGCCCTGCCGGAGTACTGCCGCATTCTCGAACCCGTCGACGCCACCGCCGCAGAAGCCTCCCTGGAGCGGCGCATCGAGACGGGGATCGGCGAGGAGCGGCGCTACCTGCTGAACGTTCACGGCACCTCGGAAGCCGACAAACGGGACCGCGCCCTGGCCCTGGCGCCCACGGATCGCTGGCCCGACGGGGTGGCCATGGCCCGCGCCGTCGAGGCCTGGCTGGATGGCGCCGAGCGCTTGAAGCGCGCCCGTCAGCTGGTGGCG
>JBNKLF010000024.1:0-43060 GCA_050292215.1 Sulfurimonadaceae bacterium
GGGTGCCTCCGTTTCCCCCCGCGTCTCCGACTTCGCTACAATGTCATCCGAAAAACGTATCCAAGGCAGCCAATGGCCCAGAGCCGACTCTTCGAGTATTTCAAGTCCCATGATCCCGCATCGCTGCAGCTTCTGATCTGCGAAGATGACAAAGAGGCCGCGTCCCTCGCGGACACCGCGCGTTTCTTCGGGGTGGAGCCGCTGCGCTTTCCCGACCTTCGCGTCGCCTATCTGGACGACCTTCGCCCCTTCAAGGAGGAGCTGCAGGAGCTCGCCTCGGCCTTGCGCCGCTACCACGCCTCGGAGACGAAACCGCTGGTCATCGCGCCGCTCAAGAGCCTCCTCTTCCCCCTTCCCGAACCGGAACTGCTTCAGACCCGCTCCCTGGCTTTCGGCGACCGCATCGACCTGGCCGCCTTCAAGGAGCAGATGCTCCACTGGGGCTACTCCTTCGTCGACATGGTGCAGGTCGAAGGGGAGATCTCCTTCCGGGGCGACATCATCGACATCTTCGTGCCCGAAACGCCCAATCCCCTGCGCATCTCGCTTTTCGACGACGAGATCGAGGAGATCAAGCCCTTTACCCTGGAAAACCAGCGTACGACGGGAGAAGAATGCGACGAAGTCACGGTGGCCCCGGCTTTTTACTCCCTTGACGCCGAAGCCTACGAAGCGGTCTCCGCCGCCGTAGAGACGGCATCGAGCGACAGCTTTGTCAAGGACGTCGCCTCCCTGGGCTTCTGGTTTCTCGGCGACCGGGCGGCACCGTTTCTCGAAGGGAAACGCGCCCGTCTGGTGAAGCCGATGGAGGGAGTGCTGGACGAAGTCTACGCCCTGAACGCGCCGCAGGTGCCCCGTGAGTCCTTTGCGCTGGAGCCCCTGGCCGAACCGGAGCGTTACGGCGAACTCGCCGTCACGGACGTGACGATGCTGCTGAATGTCCATAAGGGCAAGAAAGTGACCGTCATCGCGACCAACGATGCGCAGGTGAAACAGGCGGGCCTCTTCGACACGACGGGGCTCACCCTGCGCTATGCTCCGTGGATCCTCAACATCATCGGTCCCGACGAACTGGTCATTTCGCTGAACCGCCCCTCGAAGAAGCGCCGCCGCCGTAAAAGCTCCATCCTGCTCGATGACCTCAAACCCGGCGACTACGTGGTTCACGAAGATTACGGGGTCGGCATCTTCGAGAAGATCGAACAGGCGGAGATTCTCGGCGGGGTGAAGGACTTCATCGTCATCGCCTACCAGGGCGACGACAAGGTGCTGCTGCCGGTGGAGAACCTCGACACCATCGACCGCTACATCGCCGGAGGCGGGGCGCTCCCCGTGCTCGACCGCCTCGGCAAGGGGAGTTTCGGCCGACTCAAGGAGAGCGTGCGCAAGCGCCTCTTCGAGATCGCCTCGGAGATCGTCAACACCGCCGCGACCCGGGCCCTCATCCAGGCTCCGCAGGTGCGCTGCGACGCCGGGGAGCTCCGGGCGTTCCGGCAGGCCGCCGGCTTCGAGTACACGGAGGACCAGGCCCAATCCATCGATGAGATCGTCGAGGAGATGGGATCGGGCCGGGTGATGGACCGGCTGCTCAGCGGGGACGTCGGTTTCGGCAAGACGGAGGTGGCCATGAACGCCATTTTCGCCACGGTCAAATCGGGCTATCAGGCGGCGCTGGTGGTGCCGACCACCCTGCTCAGCGCCCAGCATTTCCACTCCCTCCGGGAGCGCTTCGAGGGATACGGCATCCGTCTCAGCAAGCTCGACCGTTTCGTAACGACCAAAACGAAAAACGCCGTGCTCAAAGGATTGAGCGAGGGAACGGTCGACGTGGTCGTCGGTACCCACGCCCTGTTGGGTGCGGAGTTCAACAAGCTGGGGCTGGTCATCATCGACGAAGAGCACAAGTTCGGAGTGAAGCAGAAGGAGAAGCTCAAGCAGCTCTACGAGCGGGTGCATCTGCTCTCCATGAGCGCCACCCCGATTCCCCGCTCCCTGAACCAGGCGCTCAGTTCCATCAAGACCATGAGCCAGCTCCTCACGCCTCCGAGCGAACGGCAGGGGGTTCGCACCTTCGTCAAGGCCTACGACGAGAAGCTGGTCAAAGAGGTGATCCTGCGGGAGCTCCGCCGGGGCGGACAGCTCTTCTACGTCTTCAACAACATCGACCACATGCCCATCAAGATGGGGCAGCTCAAGGCGATTCTCCCGGACCTGCGCATCCTGATGCTCCACTCCAAGATCTCCGCCACGGAGACGGAGAAGGAGCTGCTGAAGTTCCAGGAGGGGGGGTACGACCTGCTGCTGGCGACCTCCATCATCGAATCGGGAATCCACATGCCCCAGGTCAACACCATGCTCATCGACGGGGCGGACCGCTTCGGCATCGCCGACCTGCACCAGCTGCGCGGCCGCGTGGGCCGGGGCAGTACCGAGGGGTTCGCCTACTTCATCGTCGAGGACAGAGAAGCGCTGACCGATGAGGCGAAGAAGCGCCTGGTGGCCCTGGAGTCCAACTCCTTCCTCGGCAGCGGTTCGGTACTCGCCTACCACGACCTGGAGATACGCGGCGGCGGCAATCTCGTCGGCGATGCCCAGAGCGGGCACATCAAGAACATCGGCTACTCCCTCTACCTCAAGATGCTTGAGGATGCCATCCGCGAGCTGAGCAACACCCGGGAGAAGAAGCGCGACAAAGTGGACATCAAGCTGGCCATCAGCGCCTACCTCTCCGACGAGGTGATCGCCGAGGACCGCCTGCGGCTCGAGCTCTACCGCCGTTTGAGTCTCTGCGAGTCGCCCACGGAAGTCTACGAGATGGAGGAGGAGACCATCGACCGTTTCGGCAAACTCGATACGCCGACCAAGCAGTTCTTCGAGTTGATGGTCATCAAGTTGCTGGCCCTGGAGAAACAGCTCAAGATGGTGAGCAACTACGGGCAAAACCTCACCTTCGAATACCGCAACGGCTCCAAAGAGAGTCTCAAGTCCGACAGCAAGGACGACGACGACATCATCAAGGCGGTGCTGCACTACCTGCGCAGCGCGAAACCCAAAAAGCTGTAGTTTTTGAGTTAAAAATGAAAAATGAAAAATGAAAAATTTTGGAAACGGCTGCGTCGCGTTTTATAATATAAAAAGCAGCTTTGCTGCATACCGCAATTATTCATTATTCACTACTCATTAAAAGGGAATAACGTGACCATAGCATTCATCGGAGACATCGTCGGACGGCCCGGCCGCAGTCTGATCGCCGGACATCTCAAAGCGTTCCGCGAAGAGTTCGGCATCGACTTCGTCGTCGCCAACTACGAAAACGCCTCCCACGGCTTCGGGCTGACACCGAAGACCGCTTCGGAGCTTTTTGGCTGCGGCATCGACGTGATGACCGGGGGGAATCACACCTGGGATAAGAGAGAGATCGCGGGGATGTTCGACAGTTTCGAGCTGCTGCGTCCCCACAACTATCCCGAAGGGGTGCCGGGCACGGGCTGCAAGGTTTATGAGGTGTGCGGAGAACCCCTGGCGGTGCTCAACCTGATGGGGCATTACGGCATGCCCTATACCGACAACGCGTTTCGCTGTGCCAAGGAGACGGTCGCCGGGCTTCGGGCGGAAGGGGTACGGAACATCTTCGTCGATTTTCACGCCGAGGCGACCAGCGAGAAGCGGGGACTGATGATGATGCTTCAAGGCGAGGTGAGCGGCATCATCGGCACCCATACCCATGTGGGGACCGACGACTTCCAGATCGCCGAAGGTACCGCATACCTCACCGATATCGGCCTGACGGGGTGCCGGGACAACGTTATCGGCATGGACGCGAAGGTGCCGGTCGAGCGGTTTCTGACCGGGTTGCCCGGGCGTTTCGAAGTGCCGAAGAAGTGCAAGGCGATCCTGCAGATGGCGGTGCTTCGCATCGAGGCGGGAGTATGTGTGGAGGCGTTCAAGATCAAGCAGTTCGACGACGGACGCCGTATCATGACCGAAGCGTGGAGCGGGGATGCCGCCGATCAGTGACGGCGGCGACCTCTACGCCGCCCTCGAACCTCTGGAGCTGCTTGAGGGGAAGCCGCCGATGTGGTGGCCCGCCTACGGGACTCCCGAAGTGCTCTTCGGGGCCATTCTCACCCAGAACGCCCAGTGGCCGAAAGTGGAGCGCTCCCTGGAGCGGCTGCGCGAAAACGGCATGTCGGACATCGGGGCGATCGCGGCGCTGGATCTCGACATTCTCATGGAACTGATCCGCCCCAGCGGCCTCTATAAAACCAAGGCGCAGTACCTTCGCGGGTTTTGCCAAAACCTTCTGGAGGCGTTCGGCGATTTCGAGGCCTTCGCCGGGGAGGTCGACCGGGAGTGGCTGCTGCAGCAGCGCGGCGTGGGTCCTGAAACGGCGGACTCCATCCTCTGTTACGGCTGCGGCCGTCCCGCCATGGTGGTTGACGCCTACACGGCGCGTCTGGCCACGGCCCTGGGGTACGAGTTCGAGAGTTACGACGACCTGCAGGCGTGGTGCGCCGCCGGAATCTCCGGTGACGATGCGGAACGTGCAGACCGCTATGCGCTCTTTCACGGGATGATCGTGGAGTACGTCAAAAAATATAAAAAGGGGCGGGGGGTCGATACGGCGCTTCTGCTCGAATCTTGCTAAGGAGAGAAAAGGATGTTTGAAGTGATGCTGCTGGCGGCGGGCTTGAGTATGGACGCGTTCGCCGTTGCGATCGGGCTGGGGGCGAAAAAGGCGGAACCGACTTTCAAGCTGGCCCTTAAGGCGGGACTCTTCTTCGGCTTTTTCCAGGCGCTGATGCCCCTGGTGGGTTACCTTGCGGGTATTGGATTCCTTGAATACATCGAATCGGTCGATCACTGGGTCGCCTTCGTACTGCTGGGGCTGATCGGCGGGAAGATGATCTATGAATCCTTCAGCGACGAGATCGGCGAGGAGATCGCGAAAATCACGACCCGGATGCTCTTCATCCTCGCCATCGCCACGAGCATCGACGCCCTGGCGGCGGGCTTCACCCTGACGCTCTTCTCCCTCGAACCGATCGTCTCCGTCATCCTCATCGGTGTGACGACCTTCGCTTTCAGCGTGGTCGGGGTCTATTTCGGGGACCGTACGGGGACGTTTCTGGAGAGCCAGGCGGAGCTGCTGGGGGGATTGATCCTGATCGCCATCGGATTGAAAATCCTGGCGCAGCACACGGGGGTGCTGTAGGTTAGAGGTCGTAGGGGCTGCGCTCCTCGTTGAGGCGCAGGGCTCCTTTGATGATGCGGTAGAGGGCCCAGACCAGTCCGGCGACCAGGAAGACCCAGCCGACCACGAAGAAGAGCAGCAGCAGGCCGACGACCGTCAGAAGTACGGTGACCCAGAAGGTGTTGATGAGCCAGGTGAAGTGGTCGTGGAGGTAGCCGCCTTGCGCGTCGGGACGCTTGACGTAGGCGACGATGACCGACGCCAGCCCGGTGAAGGGGATGAAGTAGGAGGCCGCCAGCAGGCCGTAGGCGATCCAGACGATGTTCCTGAGTGAGCGAAGACGCGCTTCTTCCATGGTCACACCTTGTTTTGGATGGTGATCTTCGTCGCTTCGAAGAGCTCCTTGGCTTTCAGGACCATGGGCTCCTCGAGGATGTCCGGCCCGTTGAGTTCCGTCGCGACCATGTCGTCATCGCAGTTGCCGGTGACGCAGCTTCCCGAACCCGCTTCGATCTCCTCGGTCATGGAGGCGGGCTGGGCGTCGTCGGTAAAGGGGCGCGGCGACTGCTCCAAAGCGGCGGGTTGGTCGTCCATGTAGGCGGGACGGTCATCCTCCTCCCCGCCGGAGGGGTCGACCTCCCGGGAACACTCCTGGTTTTTGATGACGGTATCGAAGCCGAAGATCTCCCGGACGAACTGCTTGACCACGCCATAGCCGTGGCGCAGTTTCTGCTTGCACTGCTCGTCGACGCAGCTCTCCCAGGTCAGGACGTCATTCTCGAAGGAGACGAAATGGACCTGGTGGGCGAAACAGGCGCCCAGTTCGGCGCTGCGGTCGGTGATGCGGGCGCGAAGCTCCTCGAAAAGCGCTTCGCCCGCCGGTGCGGCCGCTGCTTCGGGGAGGGGCGCTTCGGGCACCGGCTCGGGCTCCGGTACCGGAGCCTCGGCTACCGAGGGAAGATCGGCTTCGGCGGGTTCGGGTGCCGAAGGCGCCGCGGGTTCCTCAGGCACCGGTTCGGACGGCGTGAAGCCCTGGGATTCGGGCATGGGCTCGGGCGTTACGGGGGGTGCCGTTTCCACGGGCGGGGCGGATGCCGCCGGTTGCGCTGCGGCGGCCGGTGCCGCTTCGGGAGCCTGCCCGAGAGGTTCGGGTTCCGGAGCTTTCGGCGCGGCGGGAGCGGGTTCGGGCATTTTGATGGAGGCGGGCCGGGGAATCTCTCCTTCGAGGGACTCGATCATCTGGTCGATCTCCTTGATCCGCAGCGCCTCGACCATTTTGAAGAAGATGAGGCTCATGACGAAACTGCCGTCGGCATTGATGACGAAGAGGGATTTCGCGTCGCTGAGGATGCGGAAGAAACGCTCCAAAATTAGGGTGGAGAAGAGCGGATCGGGATCGTAGAGTTTCTCCTTGAGATAGGCGATGAGCTCGTCGACCACCATCTCCGCTTCGTAATCCTCCAGCGCCTTGGTGTACTGCACCAGGCGGGCGTGGTCCTTGGCGAAGACCGCCTTGAAGATGTCGGCGATGAACTCGGGGTCGATGAGCCCCAGCATGTCGGTGACGGTCTTGACGTCGACGAAGTTTTTGGAGTAGATGATGGCCTGGTCCAGCAGGGTCAGGGTGTCGCGAAGGCTTCCCGAACCGCTGCGGGCGAGGATCTCCAGGGCTTCGTTCTGGTAGTCGATCTGCTCGAGGTGCAGGATGTGGGCAAGGTGCTGGACGATGTCCTGGTTCTTGATCTTCTTGAAGCGGAAGTGCTGGGTCCGGCTCAAAATGGTCGCGGGGAGTTTGAGGGGGTCGGTGGTCGCCAGGATGAACTTGACGTAGGCCGGGGGCTCTTCCAGGGTCTTCAACAGGGCGTTGAAGGCCTCCTTGGTGAGCATGTGGACTTCGTCGATGATGAAGATCTTGTACTGGGCCGAGGCGGGTTTGTACTTGGTGTGCTCGATAAGGTCGCGGATGTCGTCGATTTTCCGGCTCGACGCGGCGTCCATCTCGATGATGTCCATGTGCCGGTTCTCTTTGGCCATGGTGCAGTGCTCGCAGACGCCGCAGGGTTTGGAGGTCGGTCCCTTTTCACAGATGAGGGCCTTGGCGAAGATGCGGGCGGTGGAGGTTTTTCCCGACCCGCGCAGTCCCGAAAGCAGGTAGGCGTGGGAGAGGCGTTTGGCGTCGAGGGCCAGTGAAAGGGTCTGGGCGATGGTCTCCTGCCCGATGAGCTCTTCGAAATTTTCGGGGCGGTATTTGCGTGCGAGGACTTCGGAGCTTGCTTTCACGGTCTGCCTTCGGTGAGAATAATCGTAGAGTATATCATCGGTAGGTTGAAGGGTTGATTAGTATGGCGATTTGTAGTGTTTGATTTTTGGGTTTTATGTGGGGTGATAGAACCATGTTCATTTTTTTCTAAAGAAACATCGGCAAGCCGAGCGCTGCGCTTGTTTTGTCTTGTCAAAAGAACGAACCAAAACAAAGGTATCGCATTTAGAATGGATTGATTTCGGCTCTGCCGAAATAGAGCCTGGCCTTGACAGATTGTGGCTGTTCTCTACTCTGACCGTGAGCGCTACAAACTAGCCAAAGCCGCTTTGTACTTTCTTTTTTCCGGTTCGGTTTTTTCTTTGTACAAGACAAGGTGAATTGCGAAGCAAGAGAGGATACCCTGGGGTGCAAAGAAAAAAGGGAACATACGGGTCTATATTTTAGAACCATGTTCATTTTTTTGTCTTGTCAAAAAAACGAACCAAAAAAACCGCGCCGTGACAGTTGGGTGGCTTGCTACTGCAAGTCCCTGTGGATTCACTTCCCCTCCGCTAAAAATGCAAAACTCGCTTCGCTCAAACAGTTGCATTTTCTTCACGCGAAGGAGAAGCAAATCCACAGCCACCCAAAGCACGGCAAGAAGCTACAAGGTATCGTATTTGGAATGGATTGATTTCGGCTCTGCCGAAATAGAGAGCCCAGCCTTGACAGAGACTGGCTGTTCTCTACTCTGTTCATGAGCGCTACAAACTAGCCAAAGCCGCTTCATGCTTTCTTTTTCCGGTTCGGTTTTTCTTTGCATGAGCAAAGAAAAAGGGAACATTGGGGTCTAAGCATTTCAAAAAACATTCAAAAAAAGAGTCAGAAGTCTAAAACGCAGTAAAACCCTAAAGAGCGAGCCACTTCCTGGCTACCGCCTTCAGAGCATCCGGATTCTCCGAAGCAAAAAACTTCATCTCCGTCTTCTCGAAACGACGCGTACAGTCGTAGTGGTGTTCCAGGTACTCGACAATCGCCTCCCCCGAATGGATCAGCAGACTCTTCTCTTTGAAGTAGCCGCCGATGGCATCGGCGATCAGGGGGAAGTGGGTGCAGCCCAGGATGATCGCGTCCGGCGCGGTGCGGGCGTTGAAGTAGTGGTGCATCGTGCTCTCGAGCACCTCGCCCTCGAAAAGCCCCTCCTCGACGATGGGAACGAAAAGACCCGTCGCCATGGAGCTGACGTTGTCGTAGCCGTGCCGGTGGAGCAGCTTTTCGTAGGCTTTCGAAGCGGTCGTCGCCCGGGTGCCCAGTACCAGGATGTCGCTGCCGGGGTTGCCCAGGGCGTTTTTGGCCGCCAGGATGCCCGGTTCGACGACCCCGATCACCCGAAACGGGGCCAGGGCGCGCATCTCTTCGAGGGCGTATGCGCTGACGGTGTTGCAAGCGACGATGAGGAGTTCGATTTCGAAGTTTTTGAAGAATTCCACCGCTTCGAGGGCGTAGCGGATGATGGTGTTGGCGTCTTTGACGCCGTAGGGAACGCGGGCGGTGTCGCCGTAGTAGATGATCTCTTCGAAAAGGCGGTGTTCGAGCAGGGATTTGACGACGGTCAGTCCGCCGATTCCGCTGTCGAAAACCCCTACCTTCACGATTGATGCCTACCCGTTGTTCATGCTGTCGAGGAACTCGGCATTGCTTTTGTGTTTCTGCATGGTGGTGTAGAGGAAGCGCAGCGCCTCGATCTCGTCGGCCTGTTTGTGGAGCATGGAGCGCAGTACGAAGACCTTCTGGAGAATCTCCGTACCGACAAGAAGCTCCTCTTTCCGGGTGCCGGATTTGAGGATGTCGATGGCCGGGAAGATGCGGCGGTCGGAGATGGCGCGGCTGAGGACGACCTCGGAGTTGCCCGTACCCTTGAACTCTTCGAAGATCACCTCGTCCATACGGCTGCCGGTCTCGATCAGCGCCGTGGCGATGATGGTGAGCGAACCGCCGTTTTCGATGTTACGCGCCGCGCCGAAGAAGCGCTTGGGCTTGTGCAGGGCGTTGGCGTCGACACCGCCGGAGAGGACCTTGCCGCTGGAGGGGGTGACGGTGTTGTAGGCGCGGGCCAGACGGGTGATGGAGTCGAGCAGGATGACGACGTCCTTGCCGATCTCGACCCGGCGCTTGGCGCGCTCGATGACGATCTCGGCGACCTTGACGTGGTTCTTCGCCGGCATGTCGAAGGTGGAGGAGTAGACCTCGCCCTTGACGGAGCGCTCCATGTCGGTCACCTCTTCGGGGCGTTCGTCGACGAGGAGGACCATCAGCTCCACTTCCGGGTGGTTGTGGGTGATGCCGTGGGCGATCTCTTTCATCAGCTCCGTTTTACCCGAACGCGGGGGGGCGACGATGAGGCCCCGCTGACCCTTGCCGATGGGGGCAAAGAGGTCCATCATCCGGCCGGTGAGGTGGGACGGATCGTATTCGAGGTTGATCTGCTCGCAGGCGTAGAGCGGCGTGAGGTTTTCGAAGAGGGGGCGTTTCTTGCTCTCTTCGGGCGGAAGGTAGTTGATCGCCTCGACTTTCAGCAGGGCGTAGTAGCGCTCCTGCTCCTTGGGCGGGCGGACCTGGCCGGTGACGACGTCGCCGTTACGGAGGGCGAACTTGCGGATCTGCGTGCTGGAGACGTAGGCGTCGTGGAGGGAGTCGCTGAAGCTCTGGTCGATGCCGCGGAGGAATCCGTAGCCGTCGGGCATGATCTCGAGGATCCCCGTAAAGAGGATGAAACCGCCCTGGGAAGTCTGGGATTTCAGGATCTCGAAGATGAGGTCCTGGCGTTTGAGTTCGTTGCGATCTTCGATGTTCAGTTCGGTGGCGATCTCAAGCAGTTCGTCGATGCTTTTGGCGCGGAGGTCTTCGACGTTATATCCCGATACGGGGACATGGGTGCGGTTTTTGGAGTTTTTATTCTGGCGGGGTTCGCTCATTGTGTGGATGTTACCTTCAGTTTTTTGGATTTTTGGGATGATTGACGCAATGGTCGGTAGAGTCAGTTAATGTCTGGAAAGGTTTCTGTTTTCCGTATTGTAATACATTTTTTTCGAAAAAGTCAAGCCGGGTGCCCCTGCGCCGGGGCTTCAGAGGCCGACGGAATGGCGGAGAAAGAGGCGGTCACCCTCGAAACCGACGGGGGCCGAAGCGTTCAGCGAGCGGTAGAGGAGCGGGCTGTCGAGATCGTGCCAGCGGACGGTGTCGGGGTGCGCCATGCTCAGGTGCATGGCGGCGGCGATGGAGTAGGGCCCTTCGAGCATGGAGCCCATCATGCATGTCACACCGGCGTCGCGGCAGTACTCCAGGATGCGCCGTGCCCTGGAGATGCCGCCGCACTTCATCAGTTTGACGTTGATGCAGTCGGCGGCTCCGCTCTCGACGACACGGCGCACCTCTTCGAGGGTGAAAGCGCTCTCGTCGGCGAGAATGGGGATGGACGCGGCGCGGGTGACGCGGCGCATCCCCTCAAGGTCCTCCGCCGGGAGGGGCTGTTCGACCAGGACGATATTCAGGGGGGCGATCGCCTCGATGATGCGCAATGCTTCCGCCTCCTCCCACGCCTGGTTGGCGTCGACGAGCAGCGCGGCATCGCCGCCGGCGGCGTCACGGACCGCGCGGAGGCGTTCGACGTCCAGCCCGTCGCGCCCCCCGACCTTGACCTTCAGGCTTCCAAAGCCGTTTTGCAGGGCCCGTGCGGCGTCGCGGGCCATCACTTCGGGTGCATTGAGGCTGATGGTGACGTCGGTGAAAAGGGGGCGCTCCCCGCCGCCCAGAAAGGCGTACAGCGGCACCCCCGCCTCTTTGGAGAAGAGGTCGTAGAGCGCCATATCCACGGCGGCTTTCGCGCTGCCGTGCCCCTCGAGTGCGCCGTGGAGCGCTTCGGTCGCTTGGTCGACGTCGGAGAACTCCCGGTGCAGCAACGCGGGGCGCAGCTTTTTGAGGGTTTCGACGATGGAGGCGGTATCTTCGCCGGTGATGGCGACGGTGGGCGGCGCTTCGCCGATGCCGACGGTTCCCGACGCGCTCATGAGGGTCACCTTGACGCTTTCGACCGCTTCGACCCGCCGCAGGGCCGTGACGAAGGGGGTGCGAAGCGGGGTCCGTTCGACGGAGGCGATCAGGTCGATGAGGGTCACGGCGCCACCGCCATGAGCAGGCTGCCCACCGCCAGGCCGCCGAAGGTTCCGACCAGATAGCCCATGACCGCCATCAATACGGCGATGCCGACGAGGGAGCGGTCGTAGGCGGCGGCGAGAATGGGTGCCGAGGCGACCCCGCCGATGTTGGCCAGGCTGGCGACCCCGATGCTGAAGAGGTCCAGCTTGAAGAGCCTGGCGGCGGCGAGCATCATCGCGGCGTGGCAGAGGAGGATGACAAATCCCGCCAGCAGGTACAGCGGCACGGAGCCCCAACCGGAGAGGTCCGCACGGGAACCGATGAGCGCGACGAGGAGCAGAAGCATGGTGCCGGCGAGCTCGGAACTTCCCCCCAGCCGGGAGAGGGGAGTGAAGGAGGCGGCGAGTCCCGCCAGGGTCGCCAGCAGGACCAGCCAGGTCGTCGTGCTGAGGCCTCCGAAGAGGGGAGCGGCCCACTGGCAGCCCCAGGCGACGGCCAGGGAGAGGAGGATGAGCTGCCAGTAGCGGGCCCGTCCGGCACCGCAGGCGCAGGCGATCCCCTCCGGTGCCGCCGGGCGGGCCGCCGCGCCGCTCCAGCGGTCAAAGGCGGGGGCGGCGCGCACCATGGAGAGGAGCAAAACGACCCAGAAGGTGTAGTTGACGGCGTCGGTGACGAAGGCGAAGCCCATCATGTTCTCCCCGACCCCGAGAGCGCCGCCGACGGCGAGCATGTTGGCGGTGCCGCCCATCCAGCTGCCGCTAAGCGCCGCGAAGAGCCCCGCCTCCTCCCGGCCGAATCCGAAGAGCATGAAGACGGCGACGAAGGCGAGGGCCAGGGAGAGTAGCGCCGCAACGTAGGCGATGAGAAGCTGCGGACCCAGTTTGAGGAAATGGCGCAGGTCGACTTTGAGCATCATCAAAAAGAGCATGGCCGGCAGCAGGTTGTTCCGGGCCGTGGCGTAGGCGGCGTCGACGGCGGGATTTTTTATCAGCAGGCCGCTCTGGGCCGCCGCCATGGCCACGGCGTAGATCAGCACCACGGCGGGAAGGTATTCGAAGATCCGGCTGCGGCTGCGCTGCTCCAGCAAACCGAAAAACGCGGCGATGGCGGCGACGCAGAGCAGGTAGCCCAGGGGGGAGTCGATCATGGGCACCCCGCATCTTCGAGATTGGGGAAAAAGGCCCTGAGCCGCGTCATAAAGTCGGGACCGGGGTCGGTTTTGCGGGTGCGGTACCCGGGGTCGCGTTCGCGCCAAAGCGGCGCGGACTCGAGGCAGCGGTACTCGTGGTGGCCGATGAGGCGCGTGATGGTGGGGTACTTCTTCATCAGGTAGGCGATGAGTTCGCGGTTCGCTTCAAGCTGGGCGTCGGTGAGGTTGCCGTATCTCCCCTGAGCGCCGCCGACGTTTTCGATGCCGATGCTCTCATAGTTGAGGCCGATGACGTGGCGTCCCATGGTCGTTTCGTCCATCAGCCGGTAGACGGTGCCGTCGAAGTCGACGACGAAGTGGGCCGAGACGTTGAGGGCGCCGCCGCCGCGGATGTCGGGACGGTCGCCGGGAAGGTGTTCCGACGTGAAGCGCGCCAGGGACGCCTCCAGGTCGTCGATGCCCGTCGCGTGGACGACGACAAGGCGGGGGACGATGGTGACGGATGCCGCGGCGATGCCGTAGTGACCGGCGATGTATTCGCGGGTCAGGGCGGTGCGTTCGACGCCAAAGGGGATGGGCCGGTCGACAATCTCCAGGGCTGAAATCGCCGCGTTATAAAGCAGGATAAAGATCCATAGGCGTATCATGATGGTATTGTAACTTAATATGGACGTTAATATCCCGTTAATGCGGGGATGGCACAATCAGATCCCAAGAGGGCAAAGGCAGCGCATGATCTATACACCGCTCTACTCGTTCTGGTACCTTTTCTTCGCTGCCGTGCTCACCTACCTGGTATGGGGATTCGTCATCGCCTTCGAAGTGGTGCTCGCCATGAGCGGCGCCGAGTGGGCGAGCCAGTGGCTCAAAGCGCATCACACCTACCGTCAGCTCTATGTCGAGAGTATCGTTTTTTACCCCATGATACTGATCGGTTACCTGCTGCTCGAATGGGTGCCGCACTATCTCTTCCGGGTGCGTGAGATGACGCCTTTCGATATGCAGCGGCTCTTCGACCGGCTCTACGGCGGAGAGGAGTAAAGTGTTTTTAATGGGGAATATAATAGATTAGAGATGATGGAACACAACGCCTACAATCCTTTTGCCCACCTGGAACTGAGCGAAGACGCGGTGCGTCTGGCCAATGCCGTTTACAACACCTATGTGCAGGAGGATTATCCCTACCTTGAGATTACGGTCAAACGTCTCTGCGAGGTCTTCGGCTTTACCGGCTACACCCATCGCCCCGAGGAGCTCGATTACATCCGGGGGCTTTTCGAGGAACTTAACGAGCCCATCGCCGTCGTGGATTTCAAATACGGCAGCCGGGTCTACGACTGGAAGGCCCTGCAGTTTTGCTCCTTCGAGAAACCGTGGCGCAACGAGGACACGACCATCGAGATCGTGATCAACGAGATGTATGTCGCCGCGGTGCGCGAATTTATGGAGAAGCCCTTCATCAACGTCCCCCCCAAAGAGTCCTAACACCCCTCATGGTATAATCGCTCTAAAAAAAGGGGCGCTTTTGGCACACTACATCATCCTCGATACCGAAACGACCGGCGCGGGAGAGAACGACCGCATCATCCAGCTGGGCTACCTGGTGCTCACTCCCGGCGCGGAGGTCGAGGTCCATAACGAGTTCTGCTCCAGCGAGGTGCCCATCGGCTTCGGCGCGATGGAGGTCCACAACATCACCCCGGAGATGATCGAAGGCAAACCGGCCTGTACGGAGACGGCGGCCTATGCGCGCCTGTGCGAACTCAACACTCCCGAAAACTACATGATCATCCACAACGCCCCCTTCGACGTGGGGATGCTCGAAAAGGAGGGGTTCGAACTGCGGATGCAGCTCATCGACACCCTGCGCTGCGCCCGTCATATCTTTGCCGACGAGGAGGCCCACCGGCTTCAGTACTTCCGCTACCGCCTGGGGCTCTACAAGGAGGAGGCGAAGGAGGCCGAAGCTCTGGGCATCGAGATCAAGGCCCACGACGCCATCGGCGACGTGCTGACCCTCAAACTCTTTCTGAGCGAGCTGCGCAAGGCGGTCCAGGAGCGCTTCCCGGGAGAGAATCCGGTGGAGAAGATGGTGGAACTCACCACCCTGCCGATCTTCGTCAAAAGCTTCCGTTTCGGGAAATACAAGGGGCGTGAACTCGAAGAGGTGGCCGCGGAGGACCCGGGGTATCTGCGCTGGATGCTGACGGGGATGGAGAGCCTGGATGAGGATCTGCGCTACAGCATCAACCGCGTGCTCGGCGGCGCGTAGGGCGGTTTAAAAAGTCGTTTTCGTGGAGGTCCGGATCTCCGAGAGGCGGTAGGCCGCTTCCCGGTGCCCTTCGCGCATCGCTTGGCGCCAGTACTCCATGCATTTGGCTTCGTCCGCGTCCACACCCTCGCCGTAGAAGTACATCATCCCCAGATAGAAGAGGGCTTCGGAATCGCGTTTTCGGCCGAGTTCCACGAAAATTTCGTAGGCTTTTTCGTAGGCTTTCGCGTCATAGAGGGCGATCGCTTCGTTGAGGTCGGGCATGGGAAATCCTTATAGATTGCTTGCGAAATTATAGCTTACTCCGTTCCCTTTAGATCGATGCACTATAATTAGGACATGAATTTCAACGAACTACGAGGAACCGCCATCCTTCTGCTGGGCAAGAGCCGGGCGTTGGGCATGGACGAGTTCAAAATGCAGCTCGAAGCCCAGAACATCGCACTGGCCGAAAGCGACGACGACGCCTTTTCGCTGATTGTCGAGGGGCGGATGATGAACCCTCTCGAACAGCAGCGCCACGACGCGCTCTACGAACGCCGGGCGGCACCCTTTTGCGACATCGACGCGCTGGAGCGATGGCTCTGCGAACATATTGACGATGCGCGTCTGACCATGAGTCTCAAGCTCAGCGGCGACCGGGAACGGCTGCTGGGCTACCTGCGCAATCCGCTGATCAACGACGGGCTCTTTCTGAAACTGCTGGGAATGTACGACTGGGGCGGCGAAGGGTTTTTCGAAAACGACGCCAACCGCGACGTGACCGCGGCGCTGATCGAGCGTTTCTACGACAACATCGAGCGCAACCACAACGTCCAGTACGCCAATACGGGGCTGATGCACCTGCTCGCCCAACACGACGACGCGCTGCTGATCAATACCATCGCCAACCTTGCGCCCCTCAAGCGGGCCCTCAAAGAGGGATGCGACCGTTCCACGTTCAAGATCCTCGAAGCCCTTGCCTCCCATCCCGCGACGGACGCTGCGGTGCTCAAGCGCATCGTCGAGCAGGGGGATACGACGTTGAAAGCGCATGCCGCCGGGCGCGACGATCTGCCTGCGGCATTGCAGGAGCGTCTGTATGCTACGGGAGATGCCGCCATCCTCGACGCGCTGGCACGCAACCCGGGACTCGATGCGGCGCTGGCGGAGGAGATGGATGCCACCCACGGCGACGTGATCGCGGCGCACATTACCATTGATGACTCCCTGTTCGAACGCTACTACGCGTCCCGCCCGGAAGCCCTGGCGGTCAATCCTTCCCTGACGAAAAGCATGCAGCAGAAGGTCTACTGCCTCGACGACCGGGTTCAGGCGGCATTGGCGGGGAATCCGGGGGCGGAGTACGTCATATTGATGCTGCTCTACGAGACGAACAAGCCGGCTGTGCTGGCTGCCATCGCGGCGAACCCCGCCGCCCCTTCGGAGGTGTTGGGCAAGATGGGGTGGAACAAGGCCTTCCACGCGTCGCTGGCGGGCAACCTCGCGACGCCGCCGGAGTTACTCGAAACCCTGGCCTCCTCGGATGACATCGTCGTACTGACCGCCCTGGCGAAAAACCCCGCGACCCCGGCGCCGCTGCTCTACCAGCTGCAGCTCGACAAACGGTTGGAGCGCTACGTCATGGAAAATCCCGGATTCGGGGAACATATCCAGCGCGAGAATATCGGCTGGCTCTAGTTAGTGAATAATGAAGAGTGAAAAATGAATCATTTAAGAGATTCCAACAGCGCGGTTTACTGCGCGTGGGCTCCGCGCCGAGCGGAACAAAGCGTTAGCGTAGCGGAGGGGAGCTTGGCTCGCCGCAGCGTAAAAAAAGGATCGAGATGAGAGCGAGAGAGATTAGCGAATCACTGAGCGCGATGGTCGAACAGAAAATTCCCACTTTTCTCTGGGGCCCTCCGGGGATCGGGAAGTCCTCCATCGTCCGGCAGATCGCCGAGGCCAAAGGGGTCGGGTTCGTCGACCTGCGCCTCTCGCTGATGGACCCTACCGACCTCAAGGGAATCCCCTTCTACGAGAAAGAGGCCCACACGGCGCTCTGGGCGCCCCCGGCTTTTCTTCCCCGGGAGGGCTCGGGCATCCTCTTCCTTGACGAGCTCAACACCGCCCCCCCGGCGGTGCAGGCCTCGGCCTACCAGCTCATTCTCGACCGCCGCGTCGGCGAGTATGTACTCCCAGACGGCTGGGCCATCGTCGCCGCGGGCAACCGCGAGAGTGACCGCGGCGTCGTCTACCGCATGCCCTCGCCCCTGGCGAACCGCTTCGTGCACCTGGAGATGGAAGTCCACGTCGACGACTGGCGCGACTGGGCCTACGCCGCGGGGATGGACGAGCGCATCATCGCCTTCATCGGCTACAAGAACGAGGAGCTCTTCACCTTCGACGCGACCCGCAATGAAAAGAGTTTCGCAACGCCGCGGAGCTGGGAATTCGTTCATAACATCCTGCAAAGCGGCATGGCCGAGCGGCTGCTGCTCGACGCCGTCGGCGGGGCGGTCGGCCGGGAGCGGGCGGTGGCGTTTCTCGCTTTTGCGAAGGTGATGCACCGTCTTCCCGACCTCGACGCCATTCTCGCGACCGGGGAGGGGGAACATCCGCAGGAAGTCGACGTCCTCTATGCCCTGGCCGCCGGGCTGGTCTCCAAAGTCCTGGCCGATCCCTCGAAGGAGCGCATCGACCACCTGCTGCGCTACACCCTCGATCTTCAAAGCGAGTTCGCGGTGATGATCGTCCAGGACCTCAAGCGTTCCGGGGTGACGATGGACCACTCCGACGCCTTCGGCGACTGGGTCACTCGGTTCGCCTATCTGCTGGCCTGATCCGGGAATCACGCCGTGGAGTATGACGCCCAAATCCACCGGATCGACGAGAGCGGGGAAGCCCCCGAACTCTCATCCGCGCTGCGGGAGAAGCTCTCCCGGGCCAAGGCGAAACTGCTGCTGGAACACCCCTATTTCGGTACCCTTGCCGGTCGGTTGGATATATCGATCAGTCATGAGATCGACGGTTTTTTGAGCGACGGCACCCGTTTCGAGTGCAACGACGACTATCTGGAGGGGCTGAGTCTCGACGAACTGGGGTTTGCTCTGGCCAACGGGGCGATGCACGCCGCCCTGGCCCACGACGACCGCCGCAGCGGCCGGATGGGATGGCTCTGGCAGCTCGCCACCGACTACGCCATCAACGACATGCTGGTTGAAAACGGGCTCGAACGCCCCGACCGTACCCACTACGATCCTCGCTTTTCCGGGATGTATGCCGAAGAGATCTACGCCCGGCTCAAAGACGAGATCAAGAACGAAGCGTTCGACGACGACGAAGCCAACGACACCGGCTTCAACGAGAACAACCAACGCCACCAGAACCAGATGCGCAACGCCGAAGGGGACCACGACAGCGAAGGGCAGCGCCCGCAGATGGAGGTGGAGTCCGTCGCCGAGGAAGAGCAGTTCGAGCGTCTTGCCCGCGAAGCTTTGGAAAAGATGGAGGAGATGGGGGAGCTTCCCGGGGGGATCGAGCGCTTTTTCGTTTCGGGGGGCGCACCGAAGATCGACTGGCGGCAGGAGCTCCACCATATCCTCGACCGCTACTACCGCGACGACTACCGGATGATGCCCCCGTCGAAAAAACTGCTTTACACAGGGACCTACCTCCCTTCGCTCGATTCCGAACACTTCGGCGCGGTTATCGCCGTGGACAGTTCGGGATCGGTCGACGAGGCGCTGCTTGGGACATTCATCGCCGAGATCGAGTCGCTGATGCTGGGGTTTCCCCGCTACCGCCTCGACGTGCTGGTCAGTGACGCCAAGATTCAGTCGCACCGGACCTTCGAAGGGGGCGAACCGCTGGAAGTGCTCCTGAAAGGGGGAGGGGGAACGGATTTCCGCCCGGTCTTCGAATACATCGAAACGGAACTGGATAGTGTAAACCTGCTGCTCTATTTTACCGATGGAATGGGGAAGTTTCCCGACACAGAACCCCTTTTCGAGACGGTCTGGGTGACGCCGGGGCAGATCGAAGCGCCCTTTGGACGGGTACTTCCTCTAGAGGAGTGATCACTCTTTCCCGGTGTCGACGATGCAGGCCGTGTTGAGGGGGTTGTTCTTCGTCAGCTGCACCAGCGTACCGTTCTTTTTGTCACAATCTTTCTGCGCTTTTTCGAGGGCCAGGTCGTTACTGGTCTTGCCGCCGATATCGCTCATGACCGCCGCGGTACTGGCGAACATGAAGACGAAACAGGCGGTGATAATGGCGCCGACAAGATAGATGTTGTAGTAGCGTTTATCGATCCATTTCATAAGACACCTCCCGGTATCGGGTTTATGCTTCATTGTAGTACGATAAAAATTAGCAGATAAGAAAGTTTCGCATCAAAGCGAAGCTTTTAAGGTTTAGGGGAGGACACCGATGATTTTTTCGAGCTGGCGGCGGTGTACCCGCTGGTGTACGGCGCTGAGGATCAGCCAGCCGTGGGCGTCGAGGCAGCCGAACCAGGGGTGTTTGTGGCAGGCTCCGGAGCGGTAGTCGCCGATGCGGTTGAGAATGCGGGAGCGGTAGCTCTCCGCCATGCTTCGGTAGATGTCGACGATGTCGTTTTCGATTTCGGAAAAAGGTTTGTAATCCTCGATCCTGACATCGCTGCTCAACGGTTGACCGTGGCTCAGGGAGACGATGCCGTTGCGCACCGTTTTCCCCACATGGGTCAGGTGGGCCAGAACCATGGCGGCGGAGTAGAAGCGGGAGTTGTCCTCGATGCCGAACGTCGGGGTCACCATGACGCGTCGGAAGAGCTGCTTTTCGTCAAGCTTCCCGGTCAGTTCCAGGATTTTACCGCTTTCCGATTCGAAGAGGGCGAAGGCGCGCTCCCAGGGGTAGAACAGCTTCAGGAGCGGAAAGCCGAGGAAGCGCAGCGTGAAAGCGTGAAGTTTGGGCAGTCCGGCACCGGGTTTGCCGAGGGTCTCTTGAAGCGGGTGTGCCATGGTGGTCCTTGGGAGCGTTGATGCGGAAATAAATATGTGATATTAATACATGCGCTTAAATGCGGCAGAATAGCACATCTGGTGTTAATAGTGGCAAATAAACCGTTTTCCGTCCATTCTCCGCATTGCACTATAATGTCATCATACATTTCCGGAGGTCACCATGAAACAGCAGCATCGCGACATCATTCGCCGTTTTCTGGATGATGATATTTTCGAAATGAGCATCTACTCCGGCTATAACGGCGGTGTCGTTTTGAAAATCTCCACCCTCGACATCGAACTGACCAACGACATCCAGGACTTCTGCAACGGCATCGGCGTCGAGTGCAACGTCAAACATAACCGAAATCTCGCCGTTTACGACATCTTCTGCATCGTTCCCGATGACGAGATCTACGGTCTCAAACACGACGGCCGGTTCCGCTAGCTCCCCTCCGCCCGGCGGCGCTTTCCCGTCACCGCGTCAGAAAGGCGGGGATCGGCGGAAAAGTCTGCTACCATTACGGCATGAATCCTGAGTGCGAATTCTCCCGGCTCCGCGACGACCTTCTTGCACGACTGACGTCGGGACACCATATCTTTCTGACCGGCGGGGCCGGCGTCGGTAAAACGACGCTGACCCGGGCCCTCATCGCGGCCTATGAAGCCGAGGGGAAGAAGGTCGCCAAACTCGCTTTGACCGGCATGGCGGCGACGCTGATCGGCGGCCAGACCCTGCACAGCTTCCTCGACCTCGGCATTGCTAACGACATCGACGACCTTCAGCGCCGGGGCAAACTGGAGGCCTCCAAAAAGGTCAAAAGGCTGCTGCGTTCGATGGCGCTGGTCGTGATCGACGAAGTCTCCATGGTCAGCGCCGCGCTGATGGATATGATTCGTCTGCGGTTGCTTCAGGCAGGCTACGAAGGACCGGTGCTGGCGGTGGGAGACTTTCTGCAGCTGCCTCCCGTGACAAAAGGGTGGGAGCCGGTTAGTTTTGCCTTCGAAGCCGCTTCGTGGAAGAGCTTTGCCTTCGAGACGGTGCTTCTGAGCCGGATCTACCGCACCGACGATGCCGCATTTATTCGCCTGCTCCAGAGCGTGCGGTACGGGAAGCTGGAAGCGGCGGACATCGAGGCGCTTAATGATCTGGTCAAGCCCATCAGCGAGGATATCGCCTCCTTTACGCTGCTTTTCGGGAAAAACGCCAGCGCCCGGGAACATAACAGCCGACAGCTCGCCCGGCTCGACGGCGACCTCTTTACCTTCGAGACGCAGGTCGTGGTGCATGACGACACCCTGCCGGATACGGCGGTCGGGCGTTTCATGGAAGAGGCGCGCATCCCCGTGCTGCTCGAACTCAAGGTGGGGGTTCCGGTGCTCTTTACCCGCAACGCCTGGAACTACTTCAACGGGGAGCGGGGACGGGTCGTCCGCATCGAGTCCGACGCCGTTCACGTCCGAAAGGGGGACGGCGTGACGGTCAAGCTGGAGCGGGTGGCAACCTCCCGGAGCCGCTGGCGGGAACGGACGGTCGCCGGGGAGACGGAGATGGTGGAAGAGGCGCAGCTGACTCTGCACCAGTTTCCCATCGTCCCGGCATTCGGCATCACCATCCACAAATCCCAGGGGATGAGCATCGAGGACCTGATCATCGAGACCAACGAGATCTTCGCCCCGTCGCAGTTTTACGTGGCGCTTTCGCGGGCGGTCTCGCCCCACCGCCTGAGTCTGATCGCCCCGAGACGGGAGTGGGGCCGGCTCGCCTTCGTCCATCAGAAGGCGGCGGATTTTATGGCTTCCATCGTACTCGGCGCCGACTGAGACGATCTTACGCGGTCGCTTCGCGGTGCCGCTGAAAGAAGGCTTCGCAGCTGCGTGATATGGAAGCATGTTCCATGCGTTCCCGGGCCGCCTCGCCCATACGGCGGCGCAGCTCGTCGTCCCGGACCAGCCGTACCAGCGCCGCGGCCCAGCGTTCGGGCTGCCCGGCATCAAGGATGAACCCCGTGTGCTGATCGACGACGGTCTCCGTCACGCCGCCGCGATTTCCGACAACGGCGGGAAGGCCCGATGCCTGGGCTTCCATCACCGTCTGACCGAGGGTTTCGGTCAGGGAAGCGGAGAGAAAGAGATCGGCGGAGGCGTAGATGGCGCCGAGCTCTTCGCCCCGCCGCACGCCGATGTGGAAGATCCCTTCTTCGCGCCACCGGTCGGCGTGGCGTACGTAGTCTCCTTCGCCGACGAGTACGAAACGGACGGGCCGTTTGACGCTTCGGCGCAGCTCCAGAAACCGCTCGACGGCGAACATGAGGTTCTTTTCAACATTGAGCCTTCCGACGTAGAGAATCACCAAGCCTTCCCCCTGAAGACCATACCGTTCCCAGAAGCCGGTTTCAACGCGATGGTCAGGGGAAAACGCATCCGTGTCGGTACCGGGGGGAAGGTAGAGGGCCCTGGAGGCGTCAACAAACTGACTCAGGACCGGCAGATAGGTTCGTGAACGGGAGAAGAGGAACCGCATGGAGCGGTAGAAACGGCGCATGACCCATCGTGTCAACGCTTCCAGCCGCGGCGAACCGGTGTTTTCCGCGATGAATGCGGGGAAATCGGTATGGTAGGTGGCGGCGCAGGGGATGCGGAGCAGGCGGCACAGCAGCAGCGCGGACCATCCCAGCGGCCCCGGTGTGGAGAGGTGGACGATGCGCGGTTTTCGCCTGCGCAGCTCCCGGTAGAGCCGCCACAGCGGCGGCAGCAGGGTGAGGCGCTGCTCCTTGTAAAAGGGCATGCGGACGGAGAGAAGCGGTGCGAGGTTGACCACTCCCTCGGGCAGCATTTCCGGGGCGAGCGGCGAGGCGCTGACGACGGTGAGCTCGACGCCAAAACTTTCG
This sequence comes from Sulfurimonadaceae bacterium, assembly GCA_050292215.1. GTDB lineage: Bacteria > Campylobacterota > Campylobacteria > Campylobacterales > Sulfurimonadaceae > SZUA-415. The sequence goes on from JBNKLF010000024.1 coordinate 22,869, forward strand.
GCACGGGCCGAAAGATCGCGGATGAAGCGGGAGACGCCGTTGGTATCGAACAGGGTATCGGTGACCAGCATCATGGCGAAACGGTCCGAAGGGGAATGAAGCTCTGTATTCATACTGTTATTCTCATGCATTATGATTACGGGGTCATTACCGAAGGTTGCGGCATCCATCCGGCAACCGGGTCGCGAGGCGATTTATGCATTACCGTTCCATCTTTATCTCCGACGTCCACCTCGGAAGCCGCCACTCCCGTGCCGACGCGCTGCTGGAGTTTATGAAAGATCACGAGAGCGATCAGCTCTTCTTGGTGGGAGACATCATCGACGGGTGGGCGCTGCGGCGCCACTGGTACTGGCCCCAGGCCCACTCCGACGTCGTCCAGAAACTGCTGCGGAAAGCCCGCAAGGGGACCAAGGTGGTCTACGTGCTGGGAAATCACGACGAATTCATCCGCCATTTTCTGCCGCTGAGCATGGGGGACTCCATCGACATCGTCAACGAGTACCGCTATACCGACAGCAGCGCCCGGAGCTACCTGGTGACCCACGGCGATTTTTTCGACAGCATCACCATGACGAAGAAGTGGCTGGCCAAGTTTGGCGACGTCAGCTACGAGATGCTGCTCAAACTCAACCGCCCCATCAACGCCCTGCGCAAATTTGTCGGTTACAACCGCTACTGGTCGCTGTCGAATTTCGCCAAACAGAACATCAAGAAGGCGGTGATGTTCATCGACGACTACGAACAGCTGCTCAGCCGCGAAGCGAAGCAGCGCGGGGACGATGGGGTCATCTGCGGACACATTCACAAGGCGGAGATGAAGATGATGGACGGTATCGCCTACATGAACTGCGGCGACTGGGTGGAGTCGTGCACCGCCCTGGCGGAGACCCATGAGGGGGAGTGGCAGATTCTTCGTTTCGAGGAGGCGGAGGCAGAGGCCTCCCCGCCGCTTCCGCTGCCCGCCCAGCCCTGCAGCGCCTGAATCCTTCCCCCCCATTCCGCTCCGCTTCGCGTTTTGTCTGAAAACTTTAAACTGCTTTCGGCTATAATCCGCGGTTACCAAACGGATTGTTCTGCAAAGCATGGTTCGACTTGGATATGAGGGTGCCGCCGCACGACGACGGCGCCGAACAATAAAGGAAATCGATGACTAAAGAGTATATTTTTACCTCTGAGTCTGTAACAGAAGGGCACCCTGACAAGATGGCTGATCAGATCAGCGATGCCATTCTGGATGACATTATTGCAAAAGATCCCAAAGCGAGAGTCGCGTGTGAAACACTCGTCTCCAATGGTTTCTGCGTCATTGCAGGCGAACTGAAAACTACGGCGTACACCCCGATGCAGGACATCGCGCGGCAGGTGGTCAAAGAGATCGGGTACACCGATGCGACCTACGGCTTCGACCACCGCTCCGCGGCGGTGCTCAACGGCATCGGCGAGCAGTCCCCGGACATCAACCAGGGGGTCGACCAGGCCGACGGCGAGATCGGCGCGGGGGACCAGGGACTGATGTTCGGTTACGCCTGCCGCGAAACCGACGTGCTGATGCCGCTGCCCATCTACCTGGCGCACCGCATCACCGAGCGCCTCGCCGAGGTGCGCAAAGAGGGGATCATCCCCTACCTGCGCCCCGACGGCAAGGCGCAGATCAGCGTCCGTTACGTCGACGATCAGCCGGTTTCCGTCGAGACCGTCGTCGTCTCCACCCAGCACCACGAAGACGTCGACCAGGCGCAGCTGCACCGTGACGTCATCGAAGAGGTCATCAAGAAGGTGGTTCCCGCGGAGATGCTCGGTGAAAACGTCAAGTACCACATCAACCCCACCGGCAAGTTCGTCATCGGCGGTCCCCAGGGGGATGCCGGGCTGACGGGCCGGAAGATCATCGTCGACACCTACGGCGGCAGCTGCCCCCACGGCGGCGGCGCTTTCAGCGGCAAGGACCCGACCAAGGTCGACCGTTCCGCCGCCTACGCGGCCCGCCATGTGGCCAAGAACCTCGTCGCCGCAGGCGCCTGCGACCGTGCGACCATCCAGGTCGCCTACGCCATCGGCGTCGTCGAACCGGTCTCCATCATGGTCAACACCCACGGCACCGCGGCAGTGGAGGAGTCGAAGATCGAAGCGTGCGTGCGCGAACTTTTCGACCTGACTCCCCGGGGCATCATTGAAAGTCTCGACCTGCTGCGTCCCATCTACCGCAAGACGGCGGCGTACGGCCACTTCGGCCGGGAGCTGCCGGAGTTCACCTGGGAGAAAACCGACAAAGCCGAGGCGATCCGAACCTATCTCGGACTTTAAAAACGTGCGTAACCCGGGCGGTTTCGGCCGCCCGCGATGCGTGGACGAAATCCTCCCTTTTCCCGCCCTTTTCAAATCGGATAAAATCACTCCTTTTTATATAAGCCCCGCTGATCGAAACTATTTGTCCTGATTCGGAAACAAACCCTTCTTATTGCGGCGTCGCCGCATCTTTTTTTAGGTGCGTTTAAAAATCGAACTGCTATAGTTTGTCGAAACCAAAAACAGGAGACTTCATGGCAGTTTTGATTACCGATACATGTATCAACTGTGGTGCTTGTATCGACGAGTGTCCGGTTGAAGCTATTGTTGACGAAGATGATAACCCGACGGGTGAAGAGATTTACTACGTACATGGCGACAAATGTGTTGAGTGTGTAGGTCACCACGACGAACCGGCATGTGCGACTGCATGTCCGACTGAAGGCTGTATTGTCTGGGATGCCGTGGGTGAAAGCCCGGAGCATCGTTCCGACATCGGTGATGACCAGCGTTCAAGCCACGCTCCCGTCGTCGAGTAAATCGCCTTTGCGACCGCGAAGAGACGCTTCGGCGTCTCTCCGTGAGACTGTTTAATTTTTTTCCAAACTTCCCCTTATCCCCTCCCAATTTTTGAACTTTAATCGGAAAATGTACATTTTTCTGGTATAATCCCACTCTATTTTTTTATTAGATTATGTAGGAGATTTGATGGAACGTACCTTGTCGATCATCAAACCGGACGCTGTTGCAAAAGGTGTCATCGGTAAAATCCTGGACCGTTTCGAGAGCAACGGCCTTAAGATCGCAGCAACCAAAAAGCTGCAGCTGACGCGCCAGGATGCCGAAGCGTTTTACGCCATCCACAGCGAGCGCCCTTTCTTCAACGACCTGGTTGACTTCATGGTAAGCGGTCCGGTCGTCGTCAGCGTCCTCGAAGGTGAAGACGCCGTTGCCAAAAACCGTGAACTGATGGGTGCAACAAACCCCCAGGAAGCGGCACCGGGAACCATCCGCGCCGATTTTGCGGAGAACATCGATGCCAACGCGGTTCACGGCAGCGACTCCATTGAGAATGCTGCTAACGAGATCAAATTCTTCTTTTCAGGCAGAGAGATCTCGTAACTGCGATGAACATTCCGTTCAGACGTATTACAACAACGCCCCAGGAGTTCGAAGTGAGCTCCGAAGGTGTTACTTTAAAAGGCACGTTGACGCTCAAGCGCCGCGAGCTTGTACTGATGGAAGCCCGTTTAAGCGGGAACTTAAACCTTCCGTGCGATATTTGTGCCGAGCCATTTGATACGGTGTTGGACGAAGAGGTGAGCATCCTCCTGTCCGACGGCGTATTTGAGGGTTTGGACGACGATTACGACGTCGTCGAGATGCAGGGTTCGATCGACCTGGATGAACTAATTCATTCGGAGATCGAACTGATCCGCAGTGACTATCACAGCTGCGGAGCCTGCAGTTTAGATTCGGAGTAACTCCGAGAACAGATACCGCTTCGTTGACGAAGCGGCCACCACGTTTCGGGAAGTTTCCCGCAGCGTTTAAAACCATAATGAAAGGATAACCCATGGCAGTACCCAAGAGACGCGTAAGCAAAACTCGCGCTGCAAAACGCAGAACACACTACAAAATTTCACTTGCACGCCCGGTCAAAGACAAAGACGGCACTTACAAAATGCCGCACCACGTCAACCCTACTACCGGCGAGTACAAATAATATATGATCAAGATTGCGATCGACGCAATGGGCGGGGACTTCGGTCCCGAGCCGATCGTCAAAGGGTGTATCGAAGCGCTTCAGGCGAAAAAGTTCGAACCGATTCTTGTCGGCAGGAAAGACGAGATTTTGTCTTTGTTACCCAAAGGCTATAAAGACAAGATTTCCATCGTCGAGGCGGAAGACGTCATCAGCATGAGCGATGCGGCGACCGATGCACTCAAACGCAAGGAGAGCTCGATCTACAAAGCGGTCGAGCTGGTGAAAAACGGGGAGGCCCACGGGGTCGTCTCCGCCGGGCACAGCGGTGCGACCATGAGCCTTGCCACGCTGCGTATCGGGCGTCTGAAATACGTCTCCCGTCCCGCACTGGTGACCCTGATGCCCAGTCAGGGCAAGCACCGCACCGTGATGCTTGACGTCGGAGCCAACGTCGATTGCGATCCGCACAACCTCGTTGAATTCGCCGTGATGGGCGGTTTCTACGCCAAAGACGTGCTTCGTGTCGACTCCCCGCGCATCGGCCTTCTGGCTAATGGTGAAGAGCCCTCCAAAGGGAACGAAGTAACCAAGGCGGCTTTTAAGCAGCTCGAAGGCTACGAAGGGTTTATCGGCAACGTCGAGGGAGGCGATATCTTCAACGGCCATTGTGACGTCGTCGTCTGCGACGGCTTCATCGGGAACCTGGTGCTCAAGACCGCCGAAGGGGTCGCATCGACCATCAGCCAGTTCATCAAGGACTACATCCGCCAGTCCCCCATCGCGATCACAGGGGCACTGCTGATGCGCAAGGTGTTCAAACTTCTGAAAAAAGAGGTCGATTACGCCGAGATCGGCGGCGCGCCGCTGATCGGCATCAAGGGGTGCGCGATTGTCAGTCACGGCAAAAGCAATCCCAAGGCGATCAAAAACGCCATCTTCCAGGCGATCCGCTATGTCGATGCGGGTGTCAACGAACATATTGAAAAACGTCTGGGCGAACTTTCAGGGAAGGAATAACCACCGATGTATGCAGCATTCCGAGCGATAGGCGCCTATGTGCCCGAAAAGGTACTAAGCAATGCCGATCTGGAGACCATGGTCGACACCTCCGACGACTGGATCACCAAGCGGACCGGCATTAAGGAGCGCCATATCGCCGCTGCTGATGAGACGACCAGCGACATGGGCGTCAAAGCGGCGGAACAAGCCATTGAGCGTTCCGGCCTCTCCAAGGAAGATATCGACATGATCGTCTGTGCGACGATCTCTCCGGACTACTTCTGCATGCCTTCCACCGCGACGGTCATGGCGACGAAACTCGGTCTGCCCAAGGTGACCGCTTTCGACATCTCCGCCGCCTGTACCGGGTTTGTCTACATCCTCTCCATCGCCAAGGCGTTCATCGAGTCGGGCATGAAAAAGAACGTTCTGATTGTAGGTGCTGAAAAACTCAGCGCCATTACCGACTACAACGACCGTACGACCTGCATTCTCTTCGGGGACGGTGCCGGTGCGGCGGTGATCAGCGCGACGGAGAACAAAAAGGAGGCGATCCTTGACGTGCATACCGGTGCCGACGGTACGTACGCGGACCTGCTGATGACGCCCAACGGCGGCAGCGGTTCGGCCCACGACGCCCTCGAAGACGAAGCGGCGGGCTGTTTCATGAAGATGAAGGGCAATGAGACCTTCAAAGTCGCCGTCCGGACCCTGACCAACGACGTCATCGACATCCTTCGGGAGAACGACGTCGCCGCGGAGAGCATCGACCATTTCGTCCCCCACCAGGCGAACTACCGCATCATCAAAGCGGTCGGCGACGCGCTGAAGCTTCGTGACGAGCAGGTGATCATGACCGTCGAAAAATACGGCAACACTTCCGGCGCTTCCATCCCGATGGCGATCAACGACATTTATGAAAGCGGCCGCCTGAAGGCCGGCGACATGATGCTGCTCGACGCCTTCGGCGGCGGCCTGACATGGGGCAGCGCCCTGGTACCGTTCGCCGGTCCCGCACGCTAAGCGACCTTCTCTTCGGTCCTGCCGGGCCGCTTATCTTTTTTTCTCTTCCAGTAACGTTCCCAGCTGTTCTTGTGCTTTGTGCATGCCCAGGGCGATCAGTTTGTCCGAAAGGTTGAACTCCAGCATGCCGCAGGCGTTGCGCGGGATCTCCACGACGTAGTCGGGGGGATAGGCCGCGAGCTTCAGCCGCGCAATGGTCCCCTGCATGGCATCGACGGATTTGCTGGCGATGTCGTAGACGCTCCACTCCGGCGTCGCTTCCAGATCTTTCATGGGGTGCAGCCGTTCAATGAAATCGGTGATGCGCTCGTGCCACTTCGCGCCGTCTTTTTTCGGAAGCGCTTCCAGCCCGTCAAGGTCGAGCCCGGGCTCCTCTTCGCCAGAGAGGTTGACGGCGATGGTCAGGTCGCTGTCGTCGCGAAAGGTCGGTGCGATGGGAACGGGGTTGAGTACGCCGCCGTCGACGAGAAGCCTGCCGTCGAGTTTGTAGGGGGTGAAGAAGAGGGGGATGGAGATGGAAGCTCGGATGGCGTCGAAAAGCGACCCCTCCGTGATCCACACCTCTTTCTCCTCGTCGATGTCGGCAGCCACGGCCGTGAAACGGATGGGAAGGGATGCGATCTCCTGCTCCCCGACAAAGGATTTCAGCGTCTCGATGATGCGATCGCCCTTCACCAGACCGTCGGAGGAGAGGGAGAGGTCCAGCAGTTTGAAAATGTCCATCTTCGAGACGGTGCCGACCCATTCGACATAGTCGTCGAGCTTTCCGGCGGCGTAGATGCCGCCGACCAGGGCGCCCATGGAGGCCCCGGAGATCGAGACGATCTCGAAACCGTTGGCCTCAAGCCAGCGGATGATGCCGATGTGGGCCAGTCCCCGGGCTCCGCCGCTGCCGAGGACCAGTGAGACGGTTCGGCGCTGCATGGTCAAAATCCCCGCAACGCTTCGACGAGACGTTCGACAAACGCTCCCATTGGTGGGAGGTCAAGATCGGCCTCGCGCTGTTTCGGCCCCCACATCGGTTCGGGGAAATGGCTGTCCTCTTTGAAGCGGGCGGAAATGTGCCAGTGGACGTGGGGGAGCATGTTGCCGAAGGAAGCGATGTTGATCTTTTCGGGACGGTAGTACTCCAGCATCAGCTTCTCGATGACGTCAAGGGCGTGCCAGATGGCGGATTTTTCCGCCGGCGTACAGTGACTGAACTCTTTCACTTCGCGCCGGGTAAAGACTTTCAGCCACGGCACTTCGCTCTCATGGATTTCGATGGTGATGAGATGGTCGCTGTATATGCTCAACGGGGGCTCCTCGGTAACGGCGTTGTCAGAGGGGTATTGTACCAGTTTTTTTGAAGCGGGAAGCGCGGTGCGGAATCACCGCACCGAAGGGGAAGGGGTCAGCGGCTGCGGCGGTTACGGCCGCCCTGTTCGCCGCGATTTCCGCCGTTGCGGCGGTTGGAACTTCCCCGGCGGCCCGAAGGACGCCGTCCGCCGCCGCCGCGGTTTTTGCGTTCGAGGGAGGCGAGAATCTGCTCGAGGCGCTGCGGGGCGATACCGATGCTGTTGGGACCTTTGACGTCCTGGCGCTCCAGCAGCAGCGAGATCAGTTTGTAGGCGATCTGGGCCTGGTCGTAATCCTGGCTGAGGGCATCGAGTACCCGGTGCGCCTCGTCGTAGACCGGTTGCTTTTCGATCTCGTCGATCAGACGGTTGAGACCTGCTTGCTTGACGTCTTGCTTGCTCGGCACGTAGGCGTGTTCCATGGTCGTTCCGACTTTGGCCTTGATGCGCTGCAGCTCTTTGAACTCCAGGGGGGTGACGAGGGTGATCGCCATCCCTTTGCGCCCCGCCCGGCCGGTCCGGCCGATGCGGTGGACGTAGGATTCGGGGTCGAAGGGGATGTGGTAGTTGAAGACGTGGCTGACGTTGTCGATGTGGATGCCCCGCGCGGCGACGTCGGTCGCGATCAGGACGTCGACGGCGTCGCTTTTGAGCCCTTTGATGACCGATTCGCGCTGGCGCTGTTCCATATCTCCGTGAAGGCCCTTGGCGTTGTAGCCGACGGCGGAGAGGACGTTGGTCAGGCGGTCGACTTCGCTTTTGGTGCGGCAGAAGACCACGCTTTTCTCCGTCTCCTCGGAGTCGAGCAGGCGGATGATGGCGTCATCGCGTTCGTTCTCGTCGATGACGTAGTACTGCTGGGAGATGTCCTTGTTGGTCGTCTCCTCTTTGGTGATGGCGATAAACTCCGGGTCGATCAGGATCCGTTTGGCCAGCTGCTTGATCGGCTCGGGCATCGTGGCCGAGAAGAGCAGGGTCTGACGCTCCTGGGGGAGGTAGGTGAAAATCTCGTTGATATCGTCGAGGAAGCCCATGTCGAGCATCTCGTCCGCTTCGTCGAGAATGACCGTGGAGGGGGCGAAGTCGGGGATCATGTCCCGGCTCAGGATGTCAAGGAGGCGTCCCGGGGTGGCGATGACCACCTGGGCGCCCCGTTCGATGAGGCCGAGCTGGCGGCCGTAGGAGCTGCCGCCGTAGACGGTGACCGTGCGGATGCCGAGTTTCTTGCCGTACTTGTAGAGCTCGTCGCTGACCTGGTTGGCCAGTTCACGGGTCGGGGTGATGATGAGGGCTTCGACGCCCCCCTTGAGTTGCATGTTGTTAAGCACCGGGAGGCCGAAGGCGGCGGTTTTACCGGTACCGGTGTGGGCCTGGCCGACGACGTCGCGTCCTTCCAGGATGACCGGAATGGCCATCTGCTGGATCGGGCTGGGGATTTTGAAACCGGCATAGCGGATGCTCTGCATAATCTCGCGCTTGAGGCCGAAGCTCTCGAATGTCGGCGCGTCGTCTTGGGGCATCGCGGCTTCGTGTGTTTCTGTTTCGTTCATTATCTCTCTTAGGTCAGGAGGCCTTTAGGGAATCGTCCGTGACGACTCGAAAAGGCTCCCTGTGAATTAGGACGCGATTCTAGCGAAAAGATTCTTTTATCTTGGTTATTATCCCGGGCTAATAATCGGGACGTGGCAGAATGCCATATCGGCCCCCTGCCGAGGGGCGAATAGGCTATAATACCCCACAAAGAGGAGGGCTTATGGAGAGTGTCGCATATCTGGCCGGCGGTGCCGCCGTGCTGTTTGCCGCCGGACTGGCATTGGTCTGGGTGAAATTCCGTACGGCGTCCGATGCGCTCGATCTCCGCGAAGAGGCCCTGCGGCAGGGTGCCGAAGAGCTGCAGCGTCTCAATATTGCCCTGTCGGAGCTGACCGGGGAGAAGACGCAGCTCGAACGCGACTACGCGGTGCTGCATACCCGCTTCGAAGAGTCGACCCGCAGCGCCAACGAGAAGCTCAAACTCCTTGAGGAGGCGAAAGAGAACCTGAAGGTCCAGTTTGAAGCCCTGGCGGCCCAGATCTTCGACAAGCACTCCAAGCAGTTCGAGGAGTCCCACCAGAAACGCCTCGACCTGATGCTCAAACCCTTTCGGGAGCAGATCGATCACTTCTCCAAACAGACCGAGGAGCGCTTCGTCAAAGAGACCCGCGACCGGGCGGTGCTTCAAAAAGAGATCTCTCTGCTCAAGACCCTCAACGAGCGGATCAGCGAAGATGCGCTGAACCTGACCCGCGCCCTCAAAGGGGAGAATAAGACCCAGGGGAACTGGGGAGAGATCGTTCTGGAACGCATTCTCGAAGAGTCGGGCCTGCGCGAAGGGAGCGAGTACGAGACCCAGGGGACCTACCGGGACGAACAGGGGAAAATGCTCCGTCCCGACGTCATCGTCCACCTGCCTCAGGAGAAGGACATCGTCATCGACTCCAAAGTCTCACTGGTCGCCTACGAGCAGTTTATGAAAGCCGAAGACCCCGTCGAAAAGGAGCGTGCTCTCAAAGCGCATCTCGCCTCCATCTATGCTCATATCAAGGGACTGGGCGAAAAGCACTACGAGAAGATCGACGGGGTGCGGAGCCTTGACTTCGTGCTGCTTTTCATGCCGATCGAGGGGGCGTTTCTGCTGGCGCTGGAACAAGACAGCGAGTTTTTCCGCAAGGCGTACGAGCAGAACATCATGGTGGTGGGTCCCTCGACCCTGCTGGTCACCTTGCGGACCATCGAGCACATCTGGCGGACCGAGCGGCAGGAACAGAACGCCCAGGAGATCGTCCGCCAGGCTGAGAACCTCTACGACAAGCTGGTGCTTTTCGTCGCGGAGATGGAGAAGATCGGGACCCATATCGGCAGGGCCCAGACCGCCCATGAAGACGCGATGAAGAAACTCAGCAGCGGCACCGGGAACCTGATCCGCCGGGCGGAGGGCATGCGGGAGCTGGGGCTGAAACCGAAAAAGAGCCTCGCACTCAAAGGAGAGGATGATGGCTGAAAAGGTGATTCTGACCCGTTACGTCTATGAAAAGACGTGGCGGCCCGCCTCCGAAGCCGACGTGCTGCGGATCGTTCGGGAGGAGATCGGCGACGCCGATCCCGAGGGGACGTGGCGCTACGTCCGGGGGGAGATCCTCAAAGGACGGACCATTACCGTCGGCGAGTGTGCGTTCAAGATCGGCGCATGAATGCCATGAGCCGCTATGCCCTGCTGCTTGCGGCGCTTGCCGGGACGGGTTTCGGCGTGATGTACGGGTATGCCGGGATGGGAGGCGTCTGGAGCTACCTCGCAGCGGTGAACCTCGCACTTTTCGCGCTTTACGGCCTGGACAAGGTCGCGGCACTGCGTTCGTGGCGGCGTTCTCCCGAACTGCTGCTGCATCTCGGGGCGCTGGCGGGAGGGTCGCCCGGTGCGCTGGCGGGGCAGCGGCTCTTCTCTCATAAAACTTCCAAAAAGAGTTTTCAGTGGCGTTACTGGGGGATTGTCCTCTTGCAGGCAGTGGCGATTACGGCGTGGCTGGAGCTGTCGGGGATACGCCTTTGAGGCGTATCTAGGAGGCTTTGCAGCCGGTGTTGAGCCCAAAAAGGGTGTAGAGGGGGCAGAACGAAATAAGGGCGGTGAGTATGAGTACCAGCCCGACGATGGCGAGAAGGAAGCTTCCCGCCTGGGGTGCGGTGACCAGCCCGTAGAGGCCGATGACGATTCCGACTACGATGCGGAAGATTTTGTCCGCGATGCCTACGTTGCATGTCATGGTGTGCTCCTTGATCCTTCCAAGATTCGCACAGTATAACTATTTTTTATTAATATGCAACTAACGGCAGTGGCCGGTTACTCCGAATCGGCGGCTTCGATGGCTTCGGCGAGGAGCGTTTCCCACCGGGCGTACCCCTCCGGGGTGAGGTGAATGCCGTCGGTCGTGCAGCGCGGGTCGATGCCGCCTGATGGATCGGAGAGGGCGGCGTGCAGGTCGACGTATTTGAAGCCGTATTTCCAGAGCTGCTCCTGCAGCCAGGCATTGAAGGTATCGATGGCGGCGTTGACTTCGGCGGTCTGCACGCCCGCAGCGACGGGAGGAACGGAGAGGACGAAGAGCTGCTTGACTTCCAGCAGCTCCGACAGAATTTGGGTGTAGTTGTGAATGACCATTTCAACCGGGGTGTGCTGCAGCAGGTCGTTGGTGCCGATGAGGAGAATCACGCGCTCGGGAAAGGTGGAGAGAGAACGGTGCAGCCGGTAGAGCAGCCCGTCGGTGCTCTCCCCGGGAAGGGCGTGATTGAGGTGGGGGCCCACGACCTCCTGCCAGTCGTTCCAGGCCGTTAGGCTGTCCCCGAGGAGCAGGGTGGTCACGGGTGGGGCACTTTCACGTCGGAGTTGAGTAGCCAGCCGATAACGCCCATCAGGACGACGACGCCGAAGGCCGGGAGCACCCCGTAGATGAACCCCAGATAGCAGATCCAGAGTAGAATGGCTCCCAGCGGGGTGGGGACGCCGGTAAAGTGAGTGGCGACTTCCCCCTCTTCGGCGTTGATGTTGAACTGGATGAGGCGCCGCAGTCCCGCGATGACATAGGCGACGGCGAAAGCGGCGGCGATGGCGAAGGCGACTCCCTCCATCCCCGAGAAGACCGCCTGGAAGATGAGAAAGACCGGGACCAGGACAAAGGAGAGGAAATCGGCGAAGGAGTCGAGCTGGATGCCGAAGGCGTTGGAGAGGCCGTAGCGCCGTGCGATTTTTCCGTCGAAGATGTCGAAGGCGCCGCCGATCCATGCAAAGACGATGGCGGTAAAGAAGTCGTTCTGTGTGATGAAGAAGGTGGCGGCGAGGCCGCAGGTGATGTTGACCATGGTAAAGAGATTGGCCAGGTTGAAGTGGTGTGACGCCTGCCAGATAAATCGCATAGGGACCTCGTAGGGAGTTTAATGGAGCAATTATAGCCAATTCCGTCCGCCGTAAAGTTCTCTTAATGCTCCCGGGAGTATGGTTATAACGCATCATTGGATTGCGAAGGAGCCGCCGGAAATGGGTCACGAAAGCGTCGGTAAAATCATTCTGATCGGGACGTCGACGGGCGGTCCGGGACATCTGCGGCAGATCGTCTCGGCCCTTGACGGCTCCCTGGAGGCCGCCGTCGTCATCGCGCAGCACATGGACCGGGTCTATCTTCCGAGCTTCGCCAAGCAGATCGGGGAGCTCTGCAGTCTTAACGTGCAGCTGGTTTCGGAGCGGACCATTCTGGAGAAGGGGAGGGTCTACATCTGCGCGGTTTCCATGGCGCTGCACCGTTGCGGTGCCGGTGCCGAGATCGGGCCGGCACCTGCGGAAGGCCCCTACAACCCCGACATCGACGGCCTCTTCGCATCCTCGGCGTTCCTGGCCGGTGACGTTGAAGTGATGGGCATTATCCTGACCGGGATCGGTGACGACGGGGCACAGGGGTGCCTGCGGCTCTCCGAGGCAGGGGGACGCTGCATCGCCGAAAGCGAGGAGAGTGCCGTCGTCTACGGGATGCCCAAGCGGGTTCTGGAACTTAACCCCGGCGTCTCGGTGCTTCCCCTCGGGAAAATCATTGCGGCCATATTGGCATTCGGGAGCGTCTGATGTTCGGATGGTTCAAGAAGAGAGAGCGATCGGTAGAGGATATGCGAAGCGTAGAACCGGTTCGGGAGGATTTTTCCCGGGTGGAACCGCTGATCGACTACTTCAAAACGGAAACGGGAATCGACTTCGACGCGAAGAAAGAGGTAATCACCCCAAAACTTGCCCGTTTCTGCCGGGACCGCAACTGCAATGATTTTGAAAGCTGCCTCGGTGCGGTACGCCGCGACGTGGCGATCCGCCAGGAGCTGATTGATTATCTGACGGTCAATGAGACCTATTTCTGTCGGGAAATGGCGCAGATTCAGGAGGCCGTCGATTTTGCCGGAACGCTCGGCAGGAGGGTCTCGATTCTCTGTGCCCCCTCGTCGACGGGGGAGGAACCCTATACCATCGCCATGCTGCTTCTGCAGGCCGGGGTCGATCCGTCGCACTTTTCCATTACGGGCATCGACATCAACGCCGACGCCGTCCGGCGCAGCCGGGAAGCCTGCTACCGCGAGCGGAGCCTGCACCGGATGCCCGAAGGGATGGCAAACGCATTTTTTACCCGTACCGAGACCGGGTACTGTTTGGTCGAGCAGGTCAAGCGGTGCGTCGAATTCCGCTGCATGAATATCTTCGACCCCGCTTTCGACTCCCTGGGACGTTTCGACGTCATTTTCTCCCGTAACATGCTGATCTATTTCGATACGGAGACCCGCATTCGGGCAAAGCAGCGGCTCGAAGGGTTGCTTCGGGATGCGCGCAGCCGCATCTTTTTCGGTCATGCCGATCTCGGGGGCATCGGCTGAGGGTGACCTTATTGATTATAAATGATAACCACTATCATTATTAAGTAAACTGTAAGATGAGAACAGTTATCATTTTGTCAACAGAGTTGAATCCGACCCGGCAATAGACACACGTACTCCGGAGAGGCTCAACCCGATAATTTATAACTTGGAGCGTAATAAGATGAGAAGAGTGTTAATGGTTTCAGCTGCCGCCGTTTGTGTGCTGGGCAGTTCGGTACAGGCCGACGGTCTGGAGGCGATGTTTAAAAACGGAAAAGCGTCGGGACAGGTACGCCTGGCCTACATTGACCAAGACAATCCGGCGGGAACGGCGGACAGCTTTGCAACCTCGGCGGGCGGGCAGCTCCGATATGAGACGGGGGCATGGAACGGTCTGAAGTTCGGTGTCGCCGCCTACGCTTCCCAGAAGATCGGCGGGCTCAGCGGCAACGGAGCCAAGCTCAACCCGGACTTTTTCGACGACCGGGGGGATGCCTTCGCCTACATCGGCGAGGCGTATGCCGATTTTCAATATGAAGGATTCGCACTGCGCGTCGGCCGTCAGCAGATCGACACCCCCTTTGCGGATACCGACGACATCCGGATGCTTCCCAACACCTTCGAAGCGGCCATCGCCAGCTACACAGGTGTGGAGAAGCTGACCCTGGTCGGCGGTTACGTGACCCGCTGGGCGGGATTCGATTCGGGAGACGACATCTCCGAATTTAAACGCTTTGCGCCTGAGAGCGACGGTGCCGTCGTCGTCGGTGCCGTCTACGAGGGGGTTGAAAACCTGCTGCTTCAGGGGTGGTACTACGACATCGACAAGATCGGCGGGGCGGCGTACGCCGACGCGGCCTACGTCCTGGAAGTCTCGGAAGCAATGGCCTTCGAAGCGGCGGTTCAGGGCGCCTGTTTCGACGAGTCGGACGCTTCGGGCATCGACGGCAACGCCTTCGGGGCGATGGCCGCCTTCGGTTTCGGCCCGGCCGTGGTCAGCGCAGGCTACAACAAAGCGAGCAACGATACCGGAAAAGCCGTTACCAACGGTTTCGGCGGCGGTCCTTACTTCACTTCCATGGAGGAGATGACCATCGACGGGCTGAACGACGCCGAGGCGTATATGGTCGGAGCGGAGCTCGATTTCGCCGACCTGGGCGTCGAGGGGCTGGCCCTGGCCGCCGCGTACGCCTCCTTCGAGAGCGGTAGCGGCGACGAGGCGGAGGAGATCGACGTCATTGTCGGCTTTGCGCTCAACGAACAGTTCGAAGCCGAAGTGAGTTATGCGGAGATCGACGACGCGCGCGATACCCTCGACGGCGACTGGAACCGCTGGCTGGTGCGCCTGAACTACAACTTTTGAGCCGGGAGCGCACAGCGCTTCTCCCGGACCGTTTTAGCAGCCGCAAAGTGCGGTTCTGAGGCGGTTTTCTGGGAGCGCAAAGCAGTTTAATGATAGTGGCTATTATTATCTACTATCATGTTCTGCAACTATTTTGACGACTTTATCGGAAATTAACATGAGAACAATTATCATTTCGGAGAATATCAGAGTGGAACGGGAAATCATGACACTACTTACCGCATGCTCCAAAGGGGGCAGCGCCACCATCGTCCGCATCAATGCCACGGGACCGCTCAAACAGCGGCTTATCTCCTTCGGGCTGATGAAAGGGGTCGAGGTCCAGATGCTGGAGTGCTCGGCAACCAAGAGCACCTACGAAATCAAGGTCGGAAACGTCCGGCTGGCACTGCGCCGCGAAGAGGCGGAACTGATCGAGGTGGAAGTATGACCCCCGAAACCGCCGCCTGCCCGGTCACCGCGCAGCATATCACCATCGCCCTCGTAGGGCAGCCCAACGTCGGCAAAAGCATGCTGATCAACTCCATCTCCAACGCCCGTCTGCACGTGGGCAACTTTACCGGGGTGACCGTCGAGAAGTCGGAGGTGCTTTTCGACTACAACGGGTACCACTTTACCGTGATCGACCTGCCGGGAACCTACGCCTTTTCCGACTACTCCATCGAGGAGCGGGTGACCCACGACTTCCTCTGCAACGAGGCGTACGACCTGATCATCAACGTCGTCGATTCGACCAATCTGGAGAAGAACTTCCAGTTGACGACCGAACTGATGACGATGAGCAAGAAGATGGTGTTGGCGCTCAACATGACCGACGAGGCGGACAAAGAGGGGATCCGGGTCGATGCCGATTATCTCTCGCAGCTTCTCGGCATTCCCGCCCTCAGGGTCTCCGCAGCGACCAAACTGGGCCTTGCCGAACTCCTGGACGCGGCGATTGCGGTCTACGAGATGCCGGAGCAGGAGCAGAAGCTCATCTTCAGCGAAGCGCTGGAAGAGGAGGTGGACCGGATCGCCAGGTACCTCGACCGCAACGGCTTCAAAGCCTCCATCTCCAACCGGAACATCGCGATCAACCTCCTGCAGGGGGAGAAGAAGACCTACCGGACGCTGCATGACAACCCCCTCTGGACGGAGCTGCAGCCGATCCTCATCGATGCCAACCGCCACCTGATGCTGCACCACCGGACCGACGATACGAAGGAGATCTTCGCCGAAGAGTACCTCGCTTTCAACCGCGGTATCATCGCCGAAACGGTGACGGTGGAGAAACAGGAAGAGGCGCAGAGCCTCACCGAGCGGATCGACAACATTTTGATCCACCGCTTCTTCGGCCTGCCGATCTTCCTCTTTTTCATGTGGGGCCTGTTTCAGCTCACCTTCGAGATCGGTTCGATCCCGATGGACTGGATCGACGCCTTCTTCGGCTGGATGGGAGATGTCGTCGGCGGCACGATCGCCAACGACGCCGTGCGTTCACTGGTCGTCGACGGCATCATTGCCGGGGTCGGGGCGGTGGTACTCTTCATCCCGAACATCATGATTCTCTTTATCGGGATCGCGCTGCTGGAATCGACGGGGTACATGTCCCGGGTCGCCTTTCTGCTCGACGGCTTTTTCCACAAGTTCGGACTGCACGGCCAGTCGTTCATCCCGCTGGTAACGGGGTTCGGCTGTTCCATCCCGGCCTACATGTCGGCGCGCATTCTGAAAAACGACCGCGACCGCCTGCTGACGCTCTTCGTCATCGGCTTTATGAGCTGCGGGGCGCGGCTGCCGGTCTACGTGCTGTTCGCCGGGGCGTTTTTCGCGCCGGAGATGGCCGGGAACGTGCTTTTCGGCATCTACATCCTGGGAGTGATGATCGGCCTCTTCGCCGCGAAGGTACTGAAACTGACAGCCTTCAAGGGGGCCGACGAGCCCTTCGTCATGGAGATGCCCAAGTACCGCCTGCCGTCACTCAAACTGATCTGGCACACGGTGACGACGAAGACCTGGATGTACCTGAAAAAGGCGGGGACCTTCATCGCCGCCGCCTCCATGCTGGTCTGGTTCGCCAGCAACTATCCGAAACAGCCGCTGCTCGCGGAGGAGTTCGGCGCCAAGATCGAAGCGGCCGCATCCGAAGCGGAGGCGGCCGAGCTGGAGAACCGCCTGGCCGAGCTGCAGCTTGAAAAGAGCTACCTCGGCATCGTCGGCAAGGCGATCGAACCGATCTTCGAACCGATCGGGTCGGACTGGAAGATGGCCGTCGCGCTGCAAACGGGTCTGGCGGCCAAAGAGGTCGTCGTCTCCACGCTGGGGGTGCTCTACTCCCTGGGAGCCGACGTCGACGAGGAGAACGCCTCGCTGATGGGAGAGCTTTCGAAACACATTCCGTTCGCTTCCGCGGTGGCGTTCATCATCGTCGTGATGACCTATCTGCCCTGTCTGGCGGCGTCGATCGTCTTCACCCGCGAGGCGGGAGGGATCAAATACTTTTTCTACCTCTTCGCCTTTACGACCATCGTCGCCTACGGCCTGGCGTTCGTCGCCTACCGCCTGACGCTCGCGTTAAGCTGAGCGTCTAAGCCGCCTGGCGGCAAAATGTGCTATGATGGTGGCATACCAAGCACCGAAAGGTAGGCATGCTGCCGTTTTCCGTTCACGAGTTCCACGTCGCCAGTTCCCATGACGTCGACGGTACCGTCGACGCGATGGAGTCGAAGATGCGCAAGCATGCGCTTGTGCATATCGCTTCGTACATCCATAACACCGTGCTGGTGCAGAGTCTCGTTCACAAGATCGAAAAGCGTTTTCCCGAGGTCGAAATCGTTCTGATGGGGAACGACCGCGATGCGGACACCCGGGTACTGCTCTACACCGGCGACGACCGCTGCCTCGAGGAGCGCGATGCCGGGAGCTTTACCGACCGGCTGCTGATGGGCCTTTACGGCGAAACGCAGCAGCTCGCGGCGGACCTGAGCGAGTGCCAGACCCACTCGCTGCGCCTGCACTTCATCGACCCCCTGACCCACCTTCCCAATCTCTACCAGCTGCGGCACGATCTCGAGGAGTCCGAAGACGCGACCCTGGTCGTTATCAACATCGACAACTTCAAGCTGATCAACGACTTTTACGGCTTCGTCGTCGGCGATTTCATCCTTGAACGCATGGCGGAGCGGCTGGTGGCCTCATCGGAACAGATGCGGGTCTACCGGATGTACGGCGACGAGTTCGCGCTCATCTACGACCGGCGGCTCGATTTCTACGAGCTCAAATCTTACCTTGAGGATCTGCGAAGCCGGCTCAGCGCTTTGACGTTCGAGTACCAGGAGACGACGATCTACATCGATACGACCCTGGCATCCTCGGCCAGCGGCAACCGTCACAACATGTTCTCGAAGGTCGGCATGGCCCTCAAGTACGCCAAGGAGATGAAGCTTCCCTACTGGATCTACGAAGACCGGATGCACTTCGAGCATGAGTACGAGAGCAATCTGAAGATCGCGCTAAAAGTGCGCCGGGCGATCGAAAACAACGGGATCAAGCCCTATTTTCAGCCCATCCTCTGCAACAAGAGCGGACGGATCGTCAAGTACGAGTGCCTTTCGCGACTGGTGGACGACCGCGGCAACATCCTTCCTCCGAAGATGTTCATCGACATCGCCAAGACCATCAAGGTCTACAACCAGGTGACCAAAAGCGTCATAGAAAAAGCCTTCGAAGCGTTCCGGGACAACGAATTCGGATTCTCCATCAACCTCTCCATCGAAGATATCATGAACCGGGAGATCTACGATTTCATCGTCGCGAAGCTTCAGCAGGCGCAGGTCGGCAACCGGGTGACTTTTGAGCTGCTGGAGTCGGAATCGGTGGAGGACTTCAACAAGGTGTCGCGCTTCATCACCGAGATCAAGCGCTACGGTGCGGAGGTCGCCATCGACGACTTCGGCAGCGGTTTCTCCAACTTCTCCTATCTCGCCGAGATCGACGTGGACTACATCAAGATCGACGGGTCGCTGATCGCCAATATCGACAAGAACCGCAACTCGCGGCTGATCGCCCAGACGATCGTCAGTTTCGCGAAGGGGATGGGAATCCGGACAATCGCCGAGTACGTCCACTCCTCCACGGTCCTCTCCACGGTTAAAAGTCTCGGGATCGACTACTCGCAGGGGTACCATATCGACGAGCCCCAGCCGAAGCTTCTCGAAGAGTACGATGCACAGCCGTGACGTTACTCGATTATTAATCAATCTGGGTTACAATTGACGCCATGATTAAGATTCTGATGATTGAAGACGACCTCGAACTGGCCGAGATCCTGACGGAATTTCTCGAGCAGTACGATTTCGAGCTGACGACCGAAGACGACCCTTTCAAGGCGCTGAGCATTCTCAAGCTACAGCCGTTCGACCTGGTGATTCTCGACCTGACGCTGCCCGGTATGGACGGCCTGGAAGTGTGCGAGGCGATCCGCGAGCGCCAGAACATCCCCATCATCATCTCGTCGGCCCGTTCGGATGTGACGGACAAGGTGACGGCGCTGGAGCTTGGGGCCGACGACTACCTTCCCAAGCCCTACGACCCCCGGGAACTCGAAGCGCGCATCCACTCCATCATGCGCCGCTACGACAGCAAGGCGGCGGCCGAGGCGAGCGCGCCCCAGAGCGACTTCGTTCTGGACGAGTCGGCGATGCAGATCCGCTACAAGGGACGGATTTTGGAACTGACCAACGCCGAGTACGGCATTCTCTCCTATATGGTCAAAAAGCAGGGGATGGTCGTGTCACGCGAAGATATCATCCACAACGTCAGCGCCATCAACGAAGACTCCTCCAACAAGAGTATCGACGTTATGGTCGGCCGCATCCGCAACAAACTCGGGGACAAAAGCCTCATCGAATCGGTCCGCGGCATCGGCTACAAGCTGCTGAAGTAATACAGGCTGCACTCCTTGTGAACCTGCTGCGAAGCATGCGGGGATAACATGCGCCCAGTAACAAAAGCACCAAGGGTGCGCGGGCGTGCCGCCGAGGCAAACCCAGTGTTAACGCAGCCAACGGGGCTTCGC
>JBNKLF010000025.1:0-40279 GCA_050292215.1 Sulfurimonadaceae bacterium
TCGGCTTCGAAGTGCTCCATGATCGCCGCTTTGGCCGCATCGGAGGCCATGCCGTCGAAGGACGCGGAGTTGAAAAGCACCCCGGCGTCGGTATAGGCTTTGCCCTCGGGGAGCTCGCCGCTCTCGGGGCGGATGACCACGTTGACCGGGAGACCGTACTGGGAGGCGAACTCGTAGTCGCGGTCGTCGTGGGCGGGCACCGCCATGACCGCTCCGGAGCCGTAATCCATCAGGACGAAGTTGGCGACCCAGACCGGGACGCTTTTGCCCGTCAGCGGGTGCACGACGGAGATCCCCAGATCGACCCCTTTCTTCTCTTTCTGGCGGTCGATGGCGTTGGCGTTTTTCATCGCCTTGATGGTTGCGGCGGCCTCGTCGGAAAGCAGCCCGTTATCGAGCATGTGGGTGACGATGTCGTGTTCGGCGGCCAGGGCGGCGTAGCTCACCCCGTAGATGGTGTCGGGGCGGGTGGTGAAGACGTCGAATTTCGTCCAGGTCTCCCCGAGCTTTTCCCGGCTCGCGTCGTCGAAATGGAGGTCGAACTCCAGCCCCGTGGATTTCCCGATCCAGTTCTCCTGCATCGTGAGCACCTGCTGGGGCCAGCCCCCTTCGAGCTTCTTGAGGTCGGAGAGAAGTTCGTCGGCGTAGTCGGAGATCTTCAGGTAGTACTGGTACATCTCCTTCTTGACGACCTCGGTGTCGCAGCGCCAGCAGCAGCCGTCGACCACCTGCTCGTTGGCCAAAACCGTCTGGTCGTGGGGACACCAGTTCAGGTACCCTTTTTTGCGGTAGAGCAGCCCCTTTTCGAACATGTCGATGATGAAGCCCTGTTCGAACTTCGTGTAGAGGGGGTCGGAGGTGGCGAAGGCGCGCTCTTTGGAAAACGAGAGGCCCAGGGTCGCAAGCTCTTTGGTCATGTAGTCGATGTTATCGTAGGTCCAGCTCTTGGGGTGCGAGCCGTTCTTGATCGCCGCGTTCTCCGCGGGCATGCCGAAGCTATCGAAACCGATGGGGTGCAGGACGTTGAAATGCTGCTGGCGGTAGTAGCGGGCGAAGGCGTCGCCGATGGTGTAGTTGCGTACGTGGCCCATGTGGAGCCGTCCCGAGGGGAAGGGGAACATGCTCAGGATGTACTTCTTCGGTCGGTCGGTCGCTTCAGAGGGTTCGAAGCTGCCGTTCTCGTCCCAGTAGGACTGCCATTTTTTCTCGATGTCCGCAGGATTGTAGGTCACGCCGGTCCTTCATGCTCAAGGGTTGAATGACGCGATTATAGCGGGTTCTCGTTTAAAGAGACCTAGCAGCACTCCAGCTCGCACTTTCTCAGGCTGGCGATTCCGGCCTCGTCGTCGGCGTTGTCGAAGAGCTCTTCGATGTAGAAAACATTGGAGCAGATCAGGTAGAGCAGCGCCTCGCTCTCGTCAAGTGAGGGGTCGCGTTCGTAATACGCTTTGGGGATCATCGGGATGATCTTCTTCCAGTAGAGATTCATATGCTCGGGGTTCTCAAGAACGCGCAGCATGTTGTCGACGACGCAGCAGGCGTTTTCGAAACAGTTGATGTTTTCGAAAGAGACGTAGCGCTCGTCGATGCGGATATCGTTGGATTGCATGATGTTAGGCCTCCGGTACGGGAAATGCAGGTAAATTGCTGAGGGTATTATAAAGGGTTGTCCCTTTTAGCGCTATGACAGAAAAAACCCTTATAATTGACATTTTACGAAAAATGGAGGAACGATGCCCAAAATTTCCGCCGTCACCGTCCACTACATCCTCCGTTCGGTCGAAAAGCAGACAGCCATTCCCTTTGAACGGCTGGTGCGTGAGATGGGCCTGGAACCGGGTCTCTTCGAGGAAGCGCATGCGCAAGTCGACAGCGACCGGCTGCTGCAGCTCTTCCGCTATGCGGTCGAAGTGAGCCGGGACCCCCACCTCGCCCTGCATATCGGCGAGTCGATCCCCTACCAGTCCCTGGGGCTGCTGGGGTACCTCCTGGTCAATGCGGGAAGCGCGGCGGAGATGCTGGAGAAGTTCAACCGCTACCAGAAGCTCATCGGCCGCCAGATGAAGTTCCACCTCACCGACGAGGGGGACGCCTACAAAATGGCGATCTACCTGAACGAGAACCCCCATACCCCGGTGCCGCGTTACCATGCGGAAGTGCACCTTTCCGCCTTTTTGAACATTCTCCGCCAGGTCTCCGGCCACCGCATCATGCCTTATCGCATCGGCTTCAGCTTCGAAGCCCCCGAAGATACCGCCGCGTACCGCGGCATTTTCGGCGACGGGCTCCGCTTCGGCGAGGAGGAGAATGCGATGATCCTGCGAAAAGCGGATCTCGACTTTCCCATCCAGACTTCGAACCCGACGATGCTCCGCTTTTTCGAAGCCCAGGCGGACGCACTGCTCGACGAGTTCGGGCGCACTTCATGGTACGCCCGGGTCAAACACGTCATTCTCAAAAACATGGGGAACGAGCAGGTGAGCATCGCCGATGTCGCAGAGGAGCTGGAGGTGAGCGTGCGCACCCTGCAGTACCACCTGAAATCCGAATCGAAAAGCTACAGGGAGGCGTTAAACGCCGTCAGAAAGAGGGTCGCGAAACACTACGTGGAGAATACCCGGATGGACTTCTCCACCGTCTCGGTACTGCTGGGCTACGCGGAACCGAGCATCTTTTTCCGGGCATTCCGGAAGTGGTACGGCGCAACGCCCAAAGCGGTGCGCGGCCGTGCCGGAAAAAGCGAAGGCTAGTACTCGTCCCGAGTCCGGGAGCTCTCGATGTAGACCAGACCCATGGAGAAGACGTTGGCCAGAAGCGCGCCGATGGAGAGGGCGATGGCAATCTCCATATTCTCCGCTACCTCCAGGTAGATGAAGGCGGGAATGAGGTGCAGGTCCGCCACCAGGGAACTCGCCAGCAGCTCTGCCGCCAGCAGGTTGCGCACGCCGATCTTGAGGATCGTCGAAACGAGGTTCAGACTCGCCGCGACGAAGAGCGCCACGGCGCTGTGCTCGTAGAGAAATCCCGCCGTGGACGTCAGACTCATCAGCGAAAAGAATACGTAGATAACCTTGCCCCAATCCATTCAAACCCCTTTAATCGTTATGGATCGCCGCCCTCTTTCGGGCGGCATTCGGCACCTAGATCGTGCCCTGTTCGAACTCGGCGCGCATGCGGTCTTTCTCCGCGGCGCGTTTAACTTTCTCAGCCAGTTTAGCACGATACGCTTTAATATCAAATCCGAACCAGAGGAGAATCGGCGATGCGACGAAGATGGAGCTGTAGGTACCGACGACCACGCCCACCAGCAGGGTAAAGGCGAAGGAGTTGATGATCTCGCCCCCGAAAAGGTAGAGGGTCAGGATGACGAAGAAGGTCGTCAACGACGTCAGGGTGGTCCGCGACAGGGTCCGGGTGACGGAGTCGTCGATGACCGCCGCCAGGTCCGTCTCCTTGGAGTCGTTGACCCCCTCGCGGATCCGGTCGAAGACGATGATGGTGTCGTTGAGCGAGTAGCCCAGCAGCGTCAGCAGTGCCGCGAGGACGTCGAGGTTGACGTCGACGCCGAAGAGCGAGATCGCTCCCATGGCGATGGAGACGTCATGCACCAGCGCCACGATGGAGGCGACGGCGAAACGCCACTCGAACCGGAAGGCGACGTAGACGAGAATGCCCAGGACCGCCAGCAGCATCGCCATGATCCCTTTTTCCCGGAGTTCGCTGCCGACCTTCGGACCGACGATGTCGACCCGGCGGATCTCGTAGTTCCCGGTCCCCTTGAGGGCGTCACGGGTGAGGTCGCCGATGTCGGTCGTGACGCTCTGGGAGGTCGTCTTGAGACGGATGATCACCTCTTCGGGGGAACCGAACTCGGTAATCGACGCACCGTCGAAGGCCGCATCGTGTTTCAGCTGATCGCGCATGGCGTCGATGGGGGCGGGAGTGTCGTACTTGACCTGGACGATGGTCCCCCCGGCGAAGTCGACGCCGTAGTTGAGCCCTTTCGTCGCCAGCAATGCGTAGGAGGCCAGCACCAGGAGCAGCGAAATCGCCATGGCGATTTTCGACTTGCCCATGAAGCGGTAGGAACGGGTGTATTTGAAGAATTCCATCAGCGGTCTCCCTTCGTACCGAACCAGAGGGAGAGGTTCTTGGTTTTGTTGATGCGGGATTCAAGCATCGTGTAGATGCCGTGGGTCCCGAGAATCGCCGTCAGCATGGAGGCGAGAATGCCGATGCTGATGGTGATGGCGAAGCCTTTGATGGCCCCGGTGCCGTAGGCGTAGAGCACCACCGCGGCGATCAGGGTCGTGATGTTCGCGTCCAGGATGGCGCGCATCGCATTGTCGTACCCCTGCTCGATCGCCTTGTGGATGGAGACCCCCTCGTAGAGGAGTTCGCGCACCCGTTCGGCGATGATGACGTTGGCGTCGACGGCCATACCGACGGTGAGAACGATCCCCGCCATCCCCGGCAGGGTCAGCGTCGCCCCGAAGAGCGCCATCACCGCGATGATGATGAAGAGGTTGGCCACCAGGGCGATGTTGGCGATGATGCCCGCTCCTTTGTAGTAGGCGATCATAAAGAAAACAACGAGGAGAAACCCGCCCGCGAGGGCGATCATGCTCGCTTCGATGCTGTCGGCACCCAGGCTCGGCCCGACGGAGCGTTTCTCCATCAGGAAGATCGGTGCGAGCAGCGCCCCGGAACGCAATGCGATGGCGAGGTCCTGGGCCTCCTGAACGGTGTAGTTGCCGCTGATCTGCCCGCTGCCGCCGCCGATGCGCTCGTTGATGACCGGGGCGGAGTAGACCTTGCCGTCGAGAACGATGGCAAGGTGGTTGCCGACGTTTTTGCCGGTGAAGTCGCCGAAAATCTGCGCCCCCTCGGCATCAAGCTTGAAGTTGATGACGGGACGATTGTTCTGATCGAACGCGACGTGGGCATCGGTGAGCATGCCGCCGTCGAGGATGGGAATCTCCCGCACCAGGTGTTTCATCTCCGGGTTGACGGCGTCCTCGAGAATCAGATCGCCGTAACCGGCCGCTTCGGCGGGGGTCATGGCGAAGACGCGCATTTTGCGCTCCTCGTCGACGGCCATCAGCTCCAGTTTCGCCGCCCGGGAGATGAGCTCGCGCGCCCGCTGCTCCTCCTCCTGACTCTTGATGCCCGGAAGCTGCACGAGGATCTTCTCCTCGCCCTGGCGGGCGACGGTCGGTTCGGCGAGACCGAACTGGTCCAGACGGTTCCGAATGGTCTCGATGGCCTGATCGACCGCCTGCTTCTTGGTCTTCAGGACCGCTTCGGGGGTCAGAGTGACGGTATAGGCTTCGCCGTTGACGGCGACGCTTTCGCCCTCCATCTCCTCGAAATAGTCGGTCAGCTTCGCCGCATCGTCGCTGTCAAGCAGCAAAAAGCGGACCCGTTCGTCATTGACGCTGAGTTCGTCGATGATGATCTCGTTACGGTCGGTGAAGTGCTTCAGGCCCGAAGCGACGGACTTGAGACGGGACTTGACCGCTTCGTCGGTCTTGACGCCGAGCAGCATGTGAAGACCGCCCTGCAGGTCCAGACCGAGCGTGATCTTGGCTCCCTTCTCCGTCTGCATGAGTGACGGAAGCGAGAAGAAGACGCCGAAGAGAATCGCGGCGGCGAAGATGACGATTCGGTAGTTAAGTTTCATATGAAGCCTTTCCACTGCAAGCGCAGCTTGCCGTATGAGCTCGCTGCTGAAAACAAGAGAATCGCTTCGCGAAGCGAATGTTTCTTCAGAGCGAACCCAGTGTTAACGCAGCCAACGGGGCTCAGCTCCGATGGCGTATAAGAACGGTGTGGGTTAAGCTTCATCCTCGTACTTTCTCGCGACGGCGTCTTTGACGAGTTTGACGGTAACATCGTTGTTCAGGGCCACGGTGAAGAACTGCTCTTCGACTTTCTTGACTTCGCCGATCAGACCGCCGGTGGTGACGATCTTGTCGCCTTTGGCAAGGGCGTCGACCATCGCCTGGTGCTTTTTCGCCTGCTGCTGCTGCGGGCGGATGATGATGAAGTACATGATCGCGATCAGGAAAATGAACGGAAGGAGTTGAGAAATAAATTCCATGGATGGAGTTCCTTGAGAAGAAAATTGGGCCATTATACTTAAAGACGCGTTAGGGGTTGATAAAAAAGCGGGTTCCCCCGTCCCGCGCCGTTACCGGGCGGTAACACACCATGGCATGTTTGCGGTTCGTTTACCCTGCGGCACTGCTATAATATGTCCATGAAACCGTGGATCCGCGCCCTCTTTTCCCGTGACAACCTCCGCCGCGATCTGCGCGACGCCCTGCTCGTGGCGGGAGCGTTCTCCGCCTTTCTCTACCTAGAGCATTTCGGGCTCAGATGGGAACTCTTCAACACCCTCGCGGGGCTGACGGCGCTGTGGGGGCTGCTGCACCTGGGCCGCCGCGCCGTACTGCTCGCCGGCTTTTTCATCGGTCTGTTCTGGTTCTACTGGGTCGGCTTCAGTTTCCGCTACTACGATCTCACCTGGATGGTGCCTTTCGTCTCCCTCGCCTTCGCCACGGGGTACATGCTCATTTTCGGCACCCTGACCCTGACCCGAAATCCCTTTCTCCGGGGACTCCTGCTTTTCGGAATCGGCTACTTCGAACCCTTCGACTTCAACTGGATGCAGCCCGCGCTCCCCTTTCTCCACAGCTACCTGGGAACCGCCCCCTGGCAGTTTGCCCTTGTACTCGCGGTACTGGCCCTCTTCGTCTTCCTCGAACGTTTCGAAGATCGCCGCCGCTACCTGGCGCTACTGCCGCTGCTGGGCGCGCTGAACTTCCTCCCGTCCCCCGCGGAGCCCCTGCCCCCGCTGAAGATCAAACTGGTCGCCGCCGAACTCCCCCAGGGGGAAAAGTGGGTTCCTGCCAACCGGGCCCGCATCGTCCGCGACAACCTTCGCGCCATCGACGCCGCCGCACGGGAGGGGTACGACCTCGTCGTTCTTCCCGAGGCGGCCTTTCCCCTCTTTCTGAACAAGGAGCCCGATCTGCTCGCAACGCTGCGGGAACGCTCCCGCAACATCGCCATCGTCGCCGGTGCCCTGCTTTACGAGGAGGGACGCAACTACAACGTCACCTACCGGTTCGACGGCGGGGAGCTGCGCGTTGCCAGGAAGATGGTGCTGGTCCCCTTCGGCGAGTACATTCCCCTGCCCGGGTTTCTCCACCGCATCGTGAACGACATCTTTTTCAACGGGGCTTCGGACTATGTGGGCGCCGACGCCCCGACCGACCTCACCATCCGGGGCGTCCGGTTCCGAAACGCCATCTGCTACGAAGCCACCTGCCCCGAGCTTTTCGAGGACGCGCCTCCCTACATGATCGCCATCAGCAACAACGCCTGGTTTACCCCGTCGATCGAGCCGACCCTGCAGCGGCTGTTGATGGAGTACTACGCCCGGAAACACGGCACCATCGTTTTCCATGCGGCCAATATGGCCGGCAGCGGTGTGATCCGGTAATAATTCCGGAGTATTTCACTCTGTTTTTATGATTTTTCCCCCAATTCGTATTATGATAACGGTATACATCCAGAGAAAAGGCATCCCATGAACATTGCCAGCAACGTTATCGACCTTATCGGGAACACCCCGCTCGTCGCGCTCTCCGCCCCCTCAAAAGCGTGCGGGGCGACCATCATCGGCAAATGCGAATTCATGAACCCCACCAGTTCGGTCAAGGACCGCATCGGTGCGAACATGGTACGCACCGCGATGGAACGGGGAGCGATCAACGGCGACACGGTCATCATCGAACCCACCAGCGGCAACACCGGCATCGCCCTCGCCTCCGTCTGCGCCGCGCTGAACCTCAAACTGACCCTGACCATGCCCGAGTCGATGAGCATGGAGCGGCGCAACCTGCTCAAAGCCCTGGGCGCCACCCTGGTCCTGACCCCTGCCGCCGCCGGGATGAAAGGGGCCATCGACAAAGCCGAAGAGCTCAACCGGAGCATCGAGAACAGCATCATCCTCCAGCAGTTCCAGAACCCCGCCAACCCGGAGATTCACCGCAAGACCACGGCCCTGGAGATCCTCCGCGACACCGATGCAACCCTCGACGTCTTCGTCGCTGCGGTCGGCACCGGCGGTACCCTGACGGGAACGGCGCAGGTACTCAAAGAGAAGGTCCCCGCCCTCTACGCCGTCGCCGTCGAACCCGTCGACTCCCCGGTGCTTTCGGGGGGGATGCCCGGTCCCCACAAGATCCAGGGCATCGGCGCCGGGTTCGTTCCCGACGTCCTTGATACGGCCATCTACGGCGAAGTGATCCAGGTCAGCGGCGAGGACGCCATGGAGACGGCCCGGATGCTCGCCCGGGAAGAGGGGCTGCTTGTCGGCATCTCCGCCGGAGCCAACGTCTTTGCCGCCATGCAGGTCGGTTCCCGGCCGGAATTTCAGGGGAAACGGATCGTCACCATCCTCTGCGATACCGGCGAACGCTACCTCAGCACCCCGCTTTTCGGAGAATAATGCGCTTTCTCGAAACCATCCGAGCGGAGGGGGGCACCGCCTTTCACCTCGCGTACCACCGCCGCCGCATGGCACGCACCCTCGAAGCCTTCGGCATCGCCGCGGAGTATGATCTCGAAACACTGATCCGTCCCCCCTCCGGGGAACTGACGCGCTGCCGCCTGCTTTACGGCAACGGGGGCGTTCAGATCACCTACCACCCCTATGCGCCCCGCACCTTCCGCGCACTTCAGGCGGTCGTCTGCGACCACCTGGCCTACGACTTCAAATATGCAGACCGCTCCGCTCTGGACGCGGCATTTGAAGGGCGCGGCACCGCCGATGACGTCGTCATCGTCCAAAACGGTCTGCTGACGGATACGACCATCGCCAATATCGCGCTCTTCGACGGCGACCGCTGGATCACGCCGCGTACTCCCCTGCTTCGCGGAACGACCCGCGACCGGCTGCTCGAATCGGGTTTCCTGAGTGAAGGCGACATCCCGCTTGAAACGCTGGAACGCTACGAACGCTGTGCGCTCATGAATGCGATGGTGGGGTTCGTCGAAGTCGAAAATGGTATAATAGCGCCGAGATAAAGGGGAGTTCATGCTATTCGACATTGTAAAGAACGAAGCCTTCGGGCGGCTGATGAGCAAACATATCCAGGAGCT
Source organism: Sulfurimonadaceae bacterium (assembly GCA_050292215.1). Taxonomy (GTDB): domain Bacteria; phylum Campylobacterota; class Campylobacteria; order Campylobacterales; family Sulfurimonadaceae; genus SZUA-415. Next base: position 9,175 of record JBNKLF010000025.1, read on the forward strand.
GCTTATCTATCTTTTCGAGCAGCAGCAGAATTTCGGCATCCTCTGCAAGATCGAACACCTCTCCTTCGACCCGGAGCTCCCCAAACACATCAGCGACGAATTCCGTCCGATGACCCTCTTCTTCCTCGCGGGCTACACCTTTGAAAGCGCCCGCATCGAAAGCGACGCCCTTATCTTCGAAGCGGGCTTCGGCAACGAAAACATCGGCAGCTTCGTCACCGTCCCCCTTCTGAGCATCATCCAGATCATCATCGACGAGACCCCCATCTTCGTCAACCTGGCGACCATTCCCGAAAAAGCCGGCAACAAACAGCCCGGCAGCGAGGCGGGGATCAAGAACTCTATGGCGGCATTCCTCTCCAACCCAGAAAACGACAAATTCATCAAGAACAAGTAAGTGCCGAAGCGGCCGAAGGTCGTGGAAAAACAGTGGATGCGTTCCCCCGAAAGGGGGAGCGGTTCAGACCTTGAGGGTCAGGAGGTAGTTGACGACGTTGTCGATGAAAGCGTCGTGCTTGCGCTCTTTGGATGAGGCGATGTAGAGCTTGCGGGAGATCTTGTAATTGCGGATGCGCCCTTCGAAAAGGCGGCCCGATTCGATCTCGTCGGCGATGACGTGGCGGGAGATGATGGAAACGACGGGGCGTTCGCTGTCCCGGGGCGTATGCATCAGGGTCTCCTTGATCGCCGTGGAACTGGCCACGACGCCGAGCACATTGAAAGAGGAGCAGTCGACGCCCAGCTCTTCAAAAGCTTCCGCCGTCAGCTTGCGGGTGTGAGAGTTCTCATCGCGGCAGATCCAGTCGAACTTGTAGAGGTCCTCTTTTTTCACCTGCTTCGGAATCGGCTGGTTGGAGAAGAGCACCAGTTCGTCTTCTGCCCATTCGCGGTAGATGATACCGTCGCGGAAGACCGGAGATTCGATCAGCGCGACGTCGATCTTCTTGTCTTCGAGCTGATCGATGATGTCGGCAGAGAGTGCGACACGGATGTAGACCTCGTTGTTGATCTTGTCCTTGATATTGCTCAGGTAGTTCGGCAGGACGTAGTTCCCGATGGAATAGGAGGCGCCCATAACGAAGGTAAACTCTTTGTTGATGATCTTCAGCAGCTCTTTTTCACTGGAGCTGATCGCTTTGTCGAGCTTGTTGGCGATGCGGTAGAGATCTTCACCTTCCTTGGTCAGCTTGATGCCGTTTTTCTTGCGTTCTACAATTTTCGTGTCGAGGTAATCCTCGATAAACTTGATCTGCTGAGTGACGGCCGGCTGGGAAATTCCGAGTTTCGCCGACGCTTTGGAAAAGCTCTTTTCCTTCACCACAGTCAGAAATGTTTGCAGTTTCGCAAAATCTTTCAACATAATAATTCCTATAAGATAATTGAATGGCATGATTATAACCGAAAATTATATGGATTGCAATAGCCTCGAATCATCGTTTAATTTGGGTATAATCTAGTATTTAACTCATGCGAGCGGAGCTTTATGGAAAAGATATTCGAGTCCCTTAACGATGCGCAGGCAGACGCCGTCCGGACCATCGACGGCCCGCTGCTCATCCTTGCGGGCGCGGGGAGCGGCAAGACAAAAACCATCACGTCACGCCTCGCTTTCCTGCTCGACGCGGTGGGGGTACCGCCGAGCCAGACGCTGACCCTAACCTTTACCAACAAGGCCGCCAAGGAGATGCGGGAGCGGGCACTGTCGATGATCAAACCGACCAGCTACCCGCCGCTGCTGTGCACCTTCCACAAGTTCGGCCTCCTTTTCCTGAAGTTCCACATCCATCTCCTCGGCCGGGAGAACAACTTCGTCGTCATCGATACCGACGACAAGAAACGGATCCTCAAAAAGATCAACGCCGACCTCCCCACCGCCTTGGTCGCCAGCGAAATCTCCCGCTATAAAAACTCCCTGATCTCCCCGGGGGAAGCCTACGCCCAGGCGGAGCTGAAAAACTACAAACAGATCGCCAAGGTCTACGAAGAGTACGAAAACTACCTGCTGGAGAACAACCTGGTCGATTTCGACGACCTGCTCGCCCTCACCTACCGCCTCCTCGAAGAGAACCCGGAGCTCGCGGCCCAGACCAGCGACAAGTACCGCTACATTATGATCGACGAGTACCAGGACACCAACGAGCTGCAGCTCAAACTGCTGCAGAAGCTCTGCATGAACCACAACAACCTCTGTGTCGTCGGCGACGACGACCAGAGCATCTACGGCTGGCGCGGCGCCCACGTGCGCAACATCCTGGAGTTCGACCAGGACTTCCCCGAAGTGAAGATGGTCAAACTCGAACACAACTACCGCTCCCGGGCCCCGATCCTCAAAGTCGCCAACGCCCTGATCGAGCACAACCGGGGACGGCTGGGCAAAACCCTGCAGGCGACGCGGGGCGACGGCAAAGAGGTCGTGACCCTCAGCTCCGGCGACGAAAACGAAGAGGCGAAGAAGATCGCTTCCGAGATCAAGGAGCTGATCGAAAAGGGAATCAACCCGCAGGAGATCGCCGTACTCTACCGCATCAACGCCCTCTCGCGCTCCCTCGAGGAGGGCCTCAACCGGGCGGGCATCCCCTACAAGCTGGTCGGCGGGCTGCGCTTCTACGACCGCGCCGAGGTCAAAGACCTCATCAGCTACCTCCGGGTCATCACCAACGTCCACGACAACTTCTCCATCAAACGCATCATCAACAAGCCGAAGCGGGGCCTGGGGAAAGCGACCATCGAAAAACTGGAACTCGCCTCCATGCAGGCGGAGCTCTCCATGTTCGAGTTCATCGACAAGAACAGCGCCGCCGCGCTTGAAGCGCTGGTGAGAAAAAAGAACGCCCAGGTCCTCAAGGGATTTGTCAAACAGATCAAAAACCTGCACGAGGTGGCGGAACACGCCACCTACGACTTCATCGACGCCCTGGAGGAGACCTTCAGCATCAAGGACATCTACCGCGGCCAACCCGACGAGTCGGAGCGCATCCAGAACATCGACGAGTTCTACGGCCTCTTCCGCGACTTCGTCAAGCAGAACCCGGAAGCGACGCTGGACGAGTTTCTGAACGAACAGACCCTGCAGAGCGAACAGGACCAGGTCGAAGGCGACAGCATCTACATCATGAGCATCCACGCCTCCAAGGGGCTGGAGTTCGACCACCTTTTCATCATTGGTCTAGAAGAGGGGTTCCTCCCCCTTATCGGCGACGGTAGCGACATCGAGGAGGAGCGGCGGCTGGGCTACGTCTCCTTCACCCGCGCCCGGGAGAGCCTCACCCTCTCTCACGTCCAGAGCCGCTTCTACAAGGGGCGCCGTACCGACCTGCAGAAGAGCCGCTTCTTCAACGAAGCGGGCCTCTGCGAGGGATCGCTCAAGGTCGAAAAGCAGACCGCCTTCAAAAAAGGGGACCTCGTCCGCCACAAAATCTTCGGTGCCGGCCGGGTCATCGGGGTGAGCAAAGCGGGCCGGGAGTTCAAGCTCTCCATCAACTTCGGCGGCAACAAGCGCGACATACTGGCGTCGTTCGTCGAGCGGCTTTAGGGTGCTTGTGGCGCAAACTAAAAACTAAAAACTAAAAACTAAAAACTAAAAACTGAACAACACTATCGAACCATACCCCAATCAATAAAAAGCGGCAAAGCCGTTTCCGTCACCTTTCAGTTTTTAGTTTTTACCTTTTCACTAACTACAAGAGAGAGCGGATTTTGAACAGACTCTTCGTTACCTACAAACCCTCCGGCATGAGCTCCAACCAGTGTCTCGGCCGGCTCAAGCGCAAGTACAAGACCAAAAAAGCGGGCTTTTCCGGCACCCTCGACCCCTTTGCCAAAGGGGTGCTCATCGTTGCGCTGGGGAATCATACCCGGCTTTTCCGCTTTCTGGACAAGGCCCCGAAAAGCTACCGGGCGACCCTCTGGCTCGGGGCCCACTCGGAGACGCTCGACATCGAAAAGGTCACACGGATCGACCCCCTTCCCGAGCTGGACGAAGCCGCCGTGCGGGAGGTGCTTAAAAGCCTCGAAGGGGAGCTGGAGTACCTTCCCCCGAAATACTCCGCCAAGAAAATCGACGGCCGCCGCGCCTACGATCTCGCCCGGGAAGGCAAGGAGGTGGCGATGAACCCCGTCGTCTCCACCATCTCCGACGTGACGCTGCTGCACTACCGCCACCCCTTCGTCACCTTCGAAGCGACGGTCTCGGAAGGGACCTACATCCGCTCCCTCGGAAAGATCGTCTGCGAACGCCTCGGGCTGGAGGGGGGAGCACTCAGCGCGCTGGAGCGTCTGCGCGAGGGACAGTTTCGCTATAATAACGAACAGCCCGTCGACATCCGCAGCTGCCTCAACATTCCGTCCAACCGCTATCTCGGCGATCCGGAGAACCTTTTCTTCGGCCGCCCGCTGGCAGCGGAGGATTTCGAGTGTACCGAAGCGGGCACCTACTGGATCGACAACGGCGATACCCTCTCCATCGTCACCATTGCCGAGGGAGGCGTCAAATACGCTCTGAACAAGGTTGAAGTATGCTGATCCTCTCACGCAAAGAGGGCGAGTCCATCGTCATCGGCGACAATATCACCGTCAAAATCGTTTCGGCCGAAAAAGGGGTCGTCAAGATCGGCATTGAAGCCCCGAAGGAGATCACCATCCTTCGTTCCGAGCTTGTCGAAGCGGTCGGCAACGCCAACCGCGAAGCCGCGGTGCGGGTCGACGACTCCCTCCTCAACGATCTCTTCAGCCGCCTCAAATAGCGCCGGGACATGCCGAGGCAAATGCGGTATGGATTTTGCTATCCATCCGCGAGCCTATCATGAAACAGTACAAAGCCTACGCCAAAGTCAACATCTTTCTGAAAATCACCGGGAAACGGGGGGAGTACCACACCCTGCTGTCGCGCTTTATGCGGGTCGACTCCCTCTGGGACGTGCTGTGTTTCGTTCCCAAGGAGAGGCCGGAGTTCCAAATCATCGGCGACTTCGCCTGCACTGTGGAGCAGAACACCATCTACAAGGCGTACCGGGCGCTGCTTGAAGCGACGGGTGCCGAGGCGCTTGAGCGTCTTATGGAGCGCTACGCCGTTAGCGTGGAGAAAAAGATCCCCGCCTTCGCGGGACTGGGCGGAGGAAGTTCGGACGCGGCGACCTACCTGAAGATGTGCAACGAGGTGCTGCACCTGGGGCTCAGCACCGACGCCCTCGCCCGCATCGGCGCGAAGGTGGGGGCGGACGTCCCCTTTTTCGTCCACGGCTACCCCTCCGCCAACGTCTCGGGCATCGGGGAGGTGGTCGTCCCCTTCGACGAAGAGGTTCTCGATCTCGAGGTGGTCACCCCGGAGCTGCAGATCAGCACCCCCGCCGTCTACAAAACCTTCCGGGAGAGTTTCTACAGGGAGCTTGGCGCCGATGAGGCCGAAAAGCTCGCGGCCATGCCCTCCCGGGAGGTCCTTGCGACCTACAGCGTGGCAGCGGCCAACGACCTCTTCGAACCGGCCGTCGCCCTCTACCCCAACCTCAAGCAGCACTACCGCCACGGCTGGTTCTTCTCCGGCAGCGGCAGCAGCTTTTTCCGCGTCACACCCTAGAAACTGACTTCACCCCGCAGAAAGAAGCCTTCGAAGGAGAGATCGTCGGTTTCCGTGCTGGAGACCTGAGCGTCCACGTCATCGTTGAAACGGCGAGCGCCGGCCATGTTCGACCAGTTCTGCCACTCGTAGCCCGCGGAGAGTCCCAGCAGCAGGTCGTCGCTCCAGCGGTAGGTGTACCCCATCCCGACGCGCATCTCCACGACGGGGACCATGCGGTGCTCATGCGCTTCGGCGACATTGACGATGTCATGCATGGTGTCGGGCGTCCCATCACTGTAGACGAGCCCCGTAATCTCACGCATCGCGAGGCTGAAATTCCCCGCCATCAAAGAGCCGGCGACGGAGCCGAAGAGGTTGATGCCGTGACCCGCTTTCCAGTCGAGATCGACGCCGATACGGGGGCCGAAGCCCTTGAACTCGTTCTTAATGTGCATGACATCCATGCGGTCGGCAGTGGCGGCGACAGTCTGTTTGTACCGGACATCGAAACTCTGGTCGATGTTCGCGTAACGCAGTCCCCCGCTCAGCCGGGCGTCGAAACCGCTTCCGAGGTCAAAACTCTTGCCGACGCCCACGTCCGCGACCACATAGTCAAGATCGTAAGCCGCCGCGGCCTCGTCCACGTCGTTGTCGTCGATCTCGGAATCGGGATGGAGCCAGAGTCCCCACAGCTGGTTGGAGTTCTGGACAACGGTATAGCTGTCCGCACGGGTCTTGAGCATCGCCACGTCGGCATAGACGTCGTTGCCCGAACCGGTTTCATAACGCATGCCGAGCCGTACCGCCTCGTCATAATCGGGGGTCACGCTCCGGACATCCCCCTCGGGGTAGCCGTCGCTGTTGACATCCAAAATGGCGTAATCAAGTCCGTTGCGCGATGCCCGCAGCATCAGCGGCTCGACGTACAGGTGCATCGGCGTCGCAGAGGCCGTCGTGCTGAGTGACACTGATGCCGCGGCCTTTGCCGGTGCCGTCTTTTGCTCCGCTTTGAGTTCCGCCAGCTCCGCCTTGGCCGCCGCCGCCTCTTCCCGGGCCTGCGCCGCTTCCGCCTTGGCCCGGTTCCCTTCGGCAATCGCCGTATCCAGTTTGCGTTCGAGCTGTTTAAACATCTCGAACAGTTCCGCGTTGGTCGGTTCCGCCGCCCAGATGGCTGCCGGCATCAGCAGCCCCGCTACTACCAGACTTCTTGTGATTCTCATGATGCTTCCTTTGCTGTGACAGGCACCGAAACTTTATATTGACGGAACCCGCTCTTTTACAGATTTTAACGAAGAAGCCTTAAAGATATCACAAAATTAAGATGATTTGGTCCGATTTTGACCCGACTGTTATCGACAGAAGCACGAAGCACCTGTTGAAGTTACACCTGCGCGATCTGCAATTTTGGCAGTTCGACGACAAACCGGCTGCCGCCTTCCGGACGGTTCTCCACCCGGATCATCCCCCCGTGCAGTTCGACGGCGATCTTCCGGCAGAGCGCCAGCCCAAGTCCCGTCCCTTTCACCGCGCGATGCTCCCCGCCGCTGCCTTGCACAAAGGGTTCGAAGATCTGCTCGATCTCATCCTCCGCGATTCCCGATCCCTGGTCCGTCACGAGAAACCGGTGTCGTTTCGTACCGGCGTCCCAGGCATACTCCATGCCTACCGTGCTCCCTTCCGGGGCAAACTTCAGGGCGTTAGCGATCAGGTTGGTGAAGAGCTGTATGATCAGTTGTTCATCTGCCACGATCTCCCCCGTTTCCGCAGGCAGCAGCAGTGTCACACGCTTCTGCGCCGCCTGTACGTCGAAGATGGTGTGCAGGGTCTTACAGAGCACGGGAAGTGCGATGCGCGTCGGGCGGAACTCCGTTTTCCCGCTTTCGATCTTGCTGAAGTCGAGGATGGTATTGACCAGGTTGAGCAGCTGTCGGCCCGCTACGGCGATCTTCTCGACCCGGTCCCGGCACATCGGCGCAGTATCGGGGTGGCGCTGGAGAATCTGCGAGAACCCGAGAATGGCGTTGAGCGGGGTACGCAGATCGTGGCTCATGTTGGCCAGAAAGGCGCTCTTCGCCCGGTTCGCCGCTTCGGCGCGCAGCGTCTCGGCCTCGAGCTCCGCGGTGCGCTCCGCCACTTTTCCCTCCAGCAGTTCATTGGTATTGCGCAGCACCCGCTGGGTCTGCTCCTTCACCGTTTCGTACCAGACCATCGCGGTGCCGATGAAGAGGAGATTGAGCGTAAAGATGAAGAAATCGACTCCAGAGAGGTGCAGGCTGCCGGGGGCGGTAACGTAGATGAGTGTCAGAACGCCGATCACCGCCGCCGTCCAGAGCACCCCCTCTTTTCTTCCGCGAAGAAAAAACGCCATCATGATCAACGGTGCGAGCCAAAGCAGACGCCCCTGGCTCTCCGGCGCCGTAGTGATGACCAGTACGGAGGGGAGGATCGCCATCCCCAGCAGCGTCCGGGAGACGACGGTGTAGTAGCGGGGCGAACGGTTCAACACGGCGTAACTGACCGTGGCAATCGCCACATAGACGAGGTCCACCCCCGCCTGGAGGTAGTTGTGCTGCTGCAGCCGCACCATCCCCATGAAGAGGATGACGGCGATGCTTCCAAGCACCAGGAGGTTCAGGGTCTGCAGCTTGGAACGTAGCAGGCGGTCGAAATCAGTATCAACGTAGGAGGGGGTAATGAGTCGTATCAGCCGCATCGTCAGGTTCACGATCCCCCCTTCCCATAAGCTGAACCTATTATAGCATTACCGAATGTTCCAGGTGTCATTCCAGGGTCCGATCTCCGCACACCCCGCTTCCATCAAAGTCCCCTTTCGCTATGATTACGTCACTAATTATCCAAGGACCGATGCAGTGGGCGAAACCGTCGCAAGGAACAAAAAAGCGTATCATGACTATGAGATCCTCGAGAAGTTCGAGGCGGGGCTGGTGCTCAAGGGGAGCGAGGTCAAGGCGATCCGTGCCGGCCGCGTCAACCTCAAGGACAGTTTCGTACGTTTCATCCGCGGCGAGGCGTTCCTCTTCAACGCCCACATAGGGCTGCTGAGCACCACCCACCACTACTACGGCCACGAGGAACGGGGCAACCGCAAACTGCTGCTGCACCGCAAGGAGATCGCGAAGATGGTGGCTGCGGTGGATAAGGACGGTCTGACGGTGGTACCGCTGGAGCTCTATTTCAACCGCAAGAACATTGTGAAGATTCAGGTCGGGATCGCCAAGGGCAAGAAGCTGCATGACAAGCGGCAGGATTTGAAAGAGAAAGATATGAAGCGGGATATCGAGAGGGCTTTAAAAGGGGAGTGACTCTCTTTTTTTAATGTTTGTTTGAAAATGCTTTAGACCCGTATGTTCCCTTTTTCTTTGCTCATGCAAAGAAAACCCGAACCGGAAAAAGAAAACATGAAGCGGCTTTGGCTAGTTTGTAGCGCTCACTTACAAAGTAGAGAACAGCCAAGACTTGTCAGGGCCGGGCTCTATTTCGGCTTTGCCGAAATCAATCCATTCTTGATGCGATACCTTGTAGCTGGGTTCCGCGCTTTGGGTGGCTGGTGGTTTGGAGGTTTCGTGCGTTAAGAAAACGCATCTGTCTGAGCGTGCGCGCCCGAGCGAAGCGACAAAGTGCCCTTGGGGTAAGTTTTGCGTTTTTAGCTTGAAACAGCGCGCAACTCGGGAACTTGCAGTAGCAAGCCACCCAACTGTCGCGGCGCGGTTTTTTTATAGAAACATCCCTTCGGGAGCGGTACCCTTGTTTTGGTTCGTTTTTTTGACAAGACAAAACAAGCGAAGCGCTCGGCTTGCCGATGTTTCTTTAGAAAAAAATGAACATGGTTCTAGTTAGAGGACAAACAAGTTTCTCGATATGCTCACGCTCTATTCACATAGAAGCGTTACTCCTCGCTAGTAGCAGGTCGATTTTGCCGCAACCACGCCTCGATCATCGCCCTTTCCCGGGAGGAATACCCCCGCTTCTCATTGGCAAGTTCATCTTTGGGCGGCTCATCCCCGTCCTCTTCCTCATCATCCCGTTTCAGATTACGGGGCCTGCTTGAGTCCTCGTCGTATTCGTAATCGTCATCTTCCATCTGCATATCCAGTGACATTGAATTTCAGAAAGAAATTCTGCTCCCGGAAACCAAAAAAATAGATTAAATTTTTTCGCTTTTTCTGCGAAGGGATTCACGTTGTTGGGGAGGTTGCTTTGTTTGGACAGGACAGCCAATGTCTGTCAGGGCTGGGCTCGATTTCGGCTTCGCCGAAATCAATCCATTCCAAATGCGATACCTTGTAGCTCGTTGCCGTGCTTTGGGTGGCCGGGTTTCGTGATGATTCAAGCGTTAAGAAAACGCATCTGTTTGAGCGTGCGCGCCCGAGCGAAGCGACAAAGTGCCCTTGGGGTAAGTTTTGCGTTTTTAGCTTGAAACAGCACGCAACTCGGGAACTTGCAGTAGCAAGCCACCCAACTGTCACGGCGCGGTTTTTTTGGTTCGTTTTTTTGACAAGACAAAAAAATGAACATGGTTCTAAAACATAGACCCCAATGTTCCCTTTTTCTTTGCTCATGCAAAGAAAACCCGAACCGGAAAAAGAAAGCATGAAGCGGCTTTGGCTAGTTTGTAGCGCTCACCAACAAAGTAGAGAACAGCCACAATCTGTCAAGGCTAAGCTCTTTATTTCGGCAGGGCCGAAATCTATATCATTCTAAATGCGATACCTTTGTTTTAGTTCGTTCTTTTGACAAGACAAAACAAGCGAAGCGCTCGGCTTGCCGATGTTTCTTTAGAAAAAAATGAACATGGTTCTAAGTATTAACACAAAAAACCGAACGCTACAAAACCCCCGCCAAAGAGGTCTCAAAAATCTGCCGCACTTCCCCTTTGAAAGTAATCGTCCCCTCGACAAGACCAAGATAAAGCGTCTCCCCGCTTTTCGGGTAGACCTCCGCCCGGTCCCCGGTCAGCCCTTCGAGATGCGCGCGGTAGAAACAGGCCGCCATCCCCGTACCGCAGGCCAGCGTCTCATCCTCGACGCCCCGCTCGTAGGTGCGCACCCGCAGCGACCCGTCTTCGTTCACTTTGGCGATATTGACGTTGGCGTTGTATGTGTGGCGCAGCGCCCGCGCCTCGGCGATGTCGAAATGCTCGATGTCGGCATCGAAAGTGACCAGGTGGGGGACGCCGGTGTCGACCAGCCACCAGGTTTTGCCCCCCTCGGCGAGGCCCTGCTCCCTGATGAGCGGCGGGGTGAGGTCGCTTTGGACCATGTTCCCCGCCACCTGCGCCCGAATGGGCCCGGCGATGGTGAGGAAGGTCATGTCCGCCGGGGCGAGGCCGCGGGTATAGGCGTAGTGGGCGCAGGCGCGGCTGCCGTTGCCGCACATCTCCGCGTCGGAGCCGTCGGCGTTGTAAAACTGCCACTCGAAGTCGTACTCGCCGTGGGGCACAAGCACGATGAGCCCGTCGGCGCCGATGCCGCTCTGACGGTCGCAGAGCATGCGCGCCAGCGCGTTGCGGGGCGTTTTGACAAAGGTATGAAAAAGTACGAAGTCATTGCCGTTGGCGCTGTATTTCGCGAGCATCATGGTGCTTCCTCGGAATTTTTAACTGTCATTATACAAGAATGCGGAGGCGAGCTCAGTAGTCGAACCGCTTCTTGATCATCTCGACGAACTGCTCGCACTCCTTCTGGAGGTGTTTGAGGTTGCCGCCGTTGTCGATGACCCAGGTGGCGCGCCGTTTCTTCTCCTCAATGTCCATCTGGGACTCGATGCGGCGCAGGGACTCCTCTTCGGAGAAGCCGTTGCGCTTCATGAAACGCTCGAGCTGCAGCGCCTTGGGAGTGTAGACGACGACGCTCTGTTCGATGGGGTAGGCGCCGGTCTCGAAAAAGAGGGGGATGTCGATCAGGTAGGGGAATTCGAAACGGTCCTGCTTTTCGCTCTCGGCCTCGATGGCCTCGCGGATCCGGGGGTGGAGGAACCCTTCGAGCGTCGCCTTCGCCCCGGAGTCGGAGAAGACCCGTTTTCCCAGGGCGGGACGGTCCACCTTGCCATCAGGCGCGACGAACTCCGCGCCGAAAGTCTCGGCGACCCACGGAGCGTGGGCGTCGAGGATGGCGTGGGCAATGGCGTCGGCGTCGATGACCCGCAGGCCGTGCAGGGCCAGCAGGGAAGCCACGGTACTTTTCCCCGTGGCGATTCCCCCGGTCAATGCGATCGCGTACTTGAATGCCATGCCCGCTCCTGAAGCCAAAATCTTTCGGCCATTATACTCAGAGCGGGCTTCACGCTTCGTGAAGCGCAGAGGGGCGACTCAGTTTTTGATCACCCCGAGGTAGGCTTTGCGGACGTAGTTGGGCATGGCGAAGGCCGCCGGGTGGATGTCGCAGTTGTAGTACTGCAGCCCCTCGATCAGGTCCGCGCGATGCAGGATCAGGTCCGCCGTCGGGTGGTAGAGTTTCGAGGCGAGCAGCAGGGTTTCGCCGTTTTCGAGGCGGTAGGGCATGATGATCTTGAAGTAGTTGCCCAGCACCTGCATCAGCGCCGTGTTGGCTTCGACCTCGTCAAGGGAGGGGTGGCGCAGCACGACCAGGCCGTCTTCCTTGAGCACGCGGTTGATGTGGGCCAGGGCCGCCGCATCGGTCGTCCCTTCGTAGAGGACCACGTCCAGGCTGCGGTCGGCCGCGTCGCGCAGCGCATCGAGCGCCGAGGCGGCGGGAACGGCGGTCGCCGCGACTTCCGCGTGACGGGCCGCTTCCGCGTTCAGCGCCTCGGCGCTGTCACTGACGATCAAAACCGCCTGGGGCTCTTTGTGGGTGCACAGCGGTACGTGCACCATCATTTCCGGAGTAACGAAAGATCTCATTGCATGATTTCCTGAAACCGGCAGCCCGTCGCACACACGGGATTGCCAAAGTGAATTTCCGCGATTTTATCAGCTTACTATTAAAGCGGATTGAACCTGACGGGTTATTTTGAGCTTTAATGAGCGCACCAGTCTCCGCTGTTTCCAATCCGCCGCCGGAAGGCATCATATAGGCGGAACTAATGTTTGCTATAATGCGTCGAACATTTTCCATTTCATCGATAAGGATTTTCCGATATGTGTGCTGAAAAGATCCAACGCTTTCTGATGGGCATCGTCCTGACCATCGCCATGCTCCTCTTCGCGGCCGGCGAAACCGGCTACGGCGTCATTCTCCAGACCTTCGTCATTCTGATGGTCGTCATCTGGGCCTTCACCGACTTCTGCCCCTCCCTGTGGGCGTTTAAAAAGATGTTCGGTTCCTGTTACGACCGCAAACCCGCCGAAGAGAAGCGCGACGACGCGGCCTAAGGGTTAAACCCTTCATAACCTCTTATCTGTTATACTCCGCATCATTATTTCATTGCGGAGTCCCCCATTGAGCCAGATCAGCTATAAAGACGCGGGCGTCGACATCGACGCCGGCAACAGCTTTGTCGAAAACATCAAACCCCTCGTGAAGTCCACCGCCGTTCCCGGCGTTCTGGGCGGCATCGGTTCCTTCGCCGGAGCCTTCGAACTTCCCGCGGGCTTCAAAGAACCGGTGATGCTCGCCGCGACCGACGGAGTCGGTACCAAACTCAAACTGGCCATCGACTCGGGCATCCACAACACCGTGGGCATCGACCTGGTCGCCATGTGCGTCAACGACCTCATCTGCAACTTCGGCACCCCCTCGTTCTTCCTTGACTACTACGCGACGGGGCGCCTCGAAGTCGACGTCGCCACGGCGGTCGTCAGCGGCATCGCCGAAGGGTGCCGCCAGGCGGAGTGCGCCCTCATCGGCGGCGAGACGGCGGAGATGCCGGGCATGTACTCCGAAGACGACTACGACCTGGCGGGCTTCGCCGTCGGCATTGCCGAAAAAAACGAGCTCGACCGCACCGCGAAGGTGAAGGCGGGCGACGTACTGATCGCCCTGCCGAGCTCGGGCATCCACTCCAACGGATTCTCCCTCGCCCGCAAGGTCCTTTTCGAAAAAATGGGCATGAAGTTCGACGACGACTTCAACGGCAAACCCCTCATCGAAACCCTGCTCGAACCGACCCGCATCTACGTCAAGACCTTCAAGGCGAACAAAGAGAAGATCCAGGCCCTCGCCCACATCACCGGCGGCGGCCTGGTGGAGAACCTTCCCCGCGTTCTCCCCGAAGGACTCCGCGCGGTCATCACCGAGAGCAGCGTCAGAACCCTTCCCATCTTCGACCTGATCGGTCAGCACGTCGAGCGCTCCGAGATGTTCCGCGCCTTTAACATGGGCGTGGGCATGGTGCTCGTCGTTCGCCCCGAAGATGCCGACGCCGTCCTGGCGAACACCGACGGCTATGTTATCGGCGCCATCGAAACCGGCACACGCGAGGCGGTCCTCGTCTAACCTTTTTCCTTCCCCTCCCCAATGCTTCGGGGAGCGGCCCTCATCACACTTTTTTCATTCCCTCTTCACGCCACGACATCACCATTCGGTACAACCGGCCGGCAAGGTTTTTCACACTATGGCATCACGCCTGCGATCCGGAACAAAATAGTGGTTTGTAAAAAAAGGGGGAGAAACGCGGCACCGGGGTTGGCCTCCCGGTACCTGGACACAAATTAGGAAAAAAGAAAAGGGTGGTCTGAGACCACCGGGCCCGAAGGCCCGGAAGGGCTACTTGGCGGCTTCGTAGACGTCGTAGCGCGGGAAGGTGAAGGTCGACTTGCGGTCGACGATGATGTTCTCTTTGTCATCGATCGCATAGGCGCGGATCGTGATCGGGATGACCGTATCTTTGGTCGAGTCTTTGACCAGTACCTCATCGGTGTAGAGGATGACGATCTTTTTCTTCTTGACACCCGGGCTCGCTCTGAACGCCTCTTTCGGCTTGGCGATTTTGATCTTGCCTTCCATGCCTGCCGGAGCAATGACGTCGAAGTAGTACTTGTGATCGACGTTCTGCGTATTCTGCAGCAGGAAGATGTAGGCGTTGTCGACTTTGACGTTGCCGTCTTCCATGCGGGTCAGGTCGTAGAGACGGTTCTCTTTGTTGATATTGAGAAGCATGTGCTCTTTCTTGCTGCCCATGACGCCGAGCAGGATCGAAACGATGATGATGACCGCGATGTAGCCGAGGATCTTCGGACGGAAGTAACGGGTTTTCCCTTCGCGGTTGATCACCTCACGTTCGCTCGACCAGCGCACCAGGCTCTCTTTGCCCAGTTTGCCCATGACCGTCGTACAGGCGTCGACACACTCCAGACAGTTGATACACTCGAGCTGCAGACCCTGACGGATGTCGATGTGGGTCGGACAGACCGTCACACAGCTTTCACATGCCGTACACTCGGCGTTGGGTTCGACCGCCTGCAGATCTTTCTGCTTGGTGTACATCTTCTCTTTGTCGTTGTTGTAGATAACGCCGCCACGGTGTTCGTCGTAGATCGCCATAACGGTATCGTCATCGTACAGGACCGACTGAATCCGGGAGTAGGGGCAGACGTAGACACAGAAGTTCTCCTTGAGCATTACGACGTCATAGAGCAGGAAGCCGACGATGATCAGCATCGTCGTCACCAGCACCATGTGGTCACCCGGGTTCTGGATGTAGGCGAAGAAATCCTCCGGCGGAACGAAGTACCAGAGGAAGTCCGCCGCCGCTACGGCCGCCAGAACGGTCCAGATGGCGAGCGCAAGCACTTTTTTGAGCTTGTTGCTCGCTTTGGACATGTCCGGGTCCTGCTGTTTGTTCTTGATGCGCTTGCGCAGTCCGAGCAATTTGGTCTCGATCAGGTCGCGATAGATGACGCGGAAGATGGTCTGGGGACACATCCATCCACAGAAGACCCGGCCGCCGAAGACGGTGATGCCGAAGACGCCGACGAACATGATAATCAGCAGGAACGGCATGAGATACATCTCCTGCATATCAAACTGAACAAACATCAGGTGCAGCTTCAGCTTGTCGAAACTCAGCAGGAAGATGTGATTTTCATTGACACGAATCCACGGCGCCCCCAATGCCAACAGGGTGATTAACCCGTAAAACCAATAGCGCCAGATGCGCCATTCGCTCTCTTTTTTAACGGCTTGGCCGCTTGTAACTTCTTCGCTCATTTAATGCTCCTTGGTGAATTGGGTGCCCCGTCGACCGGGCATTTTATCGTATTGATGACGTCCGCCGCGCCGTCCCTGCTTAAGACCGGGTGCATCCCGAAAGCAACTTCGCGAAGCTCCCGGGACTCAATGTAGTCTTTGAGTGAACTGCGGCTGACGCCGAAAATCCGCGCCATTTCGCTGACGCTTTTATGCGCTCGCAAATGGTGGATTATATCGTCATGAAACTGATCGAACTTTGAAGCGGACCGACTCCCCTTGGGCCGTCCAATCGCCTTTTTCTCACCCTCTTGAAGAATTTGACGCAGCTGGTCGATCAGACCCAGCACCACCATGACGTCACTATGGCGATCGATGACGACCGAAGGCTTGACGAAATGGATCTGCATCCCGTTCTTCAATAGGCAGCTGATCATCTGAATGACATCGTCGATATAGGAACTTAACACCCAAATATCGTAGACGATGATAATCCCGTCGCGCTGGGGCCGGAAAAGGCCCAGAACTTCCGGACGTTCTTCGCATCGCCGGTTTTGCGACGTCTGGTCGATAAACTCCTTGTCGACATCAATCCCTTCATGCTCGATGTAGGCATTGACATGTTTCAGCTGTTCGTAGACTCCCTTGAACGACTTGTCGGGGCGGATATAACTGATGGTCATAACGATCAAACCCCCACTTTTATTTTAGTTTCATCGTCATTCTAACACTAATTGACGCTTTAAGTCAAGAGTGAAACGATATTTTCTCGTCATTTTTTTATCACATTTGATTAACTTTCTTATCAGAAGCACTTTCGGATTTAGTTGCGATTGGCTATAATCTGACCAACACCTGCAATACTCCGGGCCCTAAAAAGGGCCCGGAGCGCCGGGAAAGCATCAGGGGGAGAGAGGCGTATGGACGGTCTGTTTATCGAATTCCGCGATCCGCTCTTCGGCGTCATCGTCTTTTTCGTCCTTATCTTCGTCATCGCCTTTTTCAGCTACTGGTGGGGACGCTACAAGAAACACGAGGATCAGCGCAACCTCGACCGCTTCCTGAAAAAATTTCATGCCCTCCCCTCCAGGACTGAGCTCGAATCGCTCATCGGCAGCGGCACCCTTTCGGAGAAGTCGTGGCTGCTGCTGGCGCACGGCTACACCCAGAACGGCGACTACGAAAAGAGCATCGAGATTTATCA
The DNA here is from genome assembly GCA_050292215.1 of Sulfurimonadaceae bacterium. Lineage (GTDB taxonomy): Bacteria > Campylobacterota > Campylobacteria > Campylobacterales > Sulfurimonadaceae > SZUA-415. The sequence goes on from JBNKLF010000025.1 coordinate 26,039, forward strand.
GCTCATGATGGCCCGCCAAAAAGACCCTGCCGCCCGTCGCGACACCCTCTTCCTCCTGGGGCAGACCTACTTCAAGGCAGGATTTTTGGAACGCTCCAAGGAGATCCTGCTGCAGCTGCTCAAAGATCACCCCCGAACCCCCCAGGCGCTGCACTACCTGCTCCTCGTTTACGAACGCCTCAGCGACTACAAAAGCGCTCTGGACGTCCTCGAACCCCTCAACGAACTCGGCGCCGACTCCCGGAAGGAGCGCCGCTACCTGGAGTGCATCGCCTTGCTCCACGATCCCGATCTCGGCATTGACGAAAAAACGGACCGGCTCATCACCTTTTACGACACGCACCACTGCCTGGACTACCTCGTTTTCGAGTACCTCTTCCGCCACTCCCCCCGAAAAGCGTGGAAATGTTTCGACCAGTCCCAGGCGGAGCGCATCAGCGACATTCTATGGCGCCTCGAAGCCCATCAGTGTAATTTGGATATAATTTCGAAGAACGGTTACCTGCGGGAACTTTTTACCGCGAAGGGCTACGTGGATCATGCTCAAAACAGCGAGAAGTTCGAACTCGATGTTTTGATCAAGCTTCACAAGGGCGGCCACTCGGGAGCGACGCTCTCCTTCGAGTACCTCTGCCGCCACTGCAAACAGGTCCTCCCCTTCGCGTTTCACCGCTGTCCGAACTGCAACGCCATCGACTCGGTCTGGAGCGAACCGATCCTGACGAAGGAGTATTTTGAAAAAGATCTCTCTTTTCAGTGACGGCTCCGCCCTGGGCAATCCCGGCCCCGGCGGTTTCGGCACCATTTTACGCTACAACGGCCGCGAGCGCATCGTCAGCGGCGGGGAGCCGCACACGACCAACAACCGCATGGAGCTCCGCGGCGTCATCGAGGGGCTCCGGGCCCTCAAGGAGCCCTGCGAGGTGGAGATCGTCTCCGACTCCTCCTACGTCGTCAAGGGGATCAACGAGTGGCTGGCGGGGTGGGTGCGCCGCAACTTCGCCAAGGTGAAAAACCCCGATCTCTGGAAGGCCTACCTCGAAGCGGCGGCCCCCCACCGCATCCATGCCATCTGGGTCCGGGGACACGACGGCCACGAAGAGAACGAGCGGTGCGACGTCATCGCCAAGGAAGAAGCGGAACGCCAGAAAAAGGCTCTTAACGGGACATCATGATCCCAAAACCGAACACATAATAAGGAAAGAAACCATTGGAAGAACTTTCACCGCTGGAAACGGCACTCGATTACCGCTTTGAAAACAAGCAGCTCCTTATTGAAGCGCTGACGCACAAAAGCTACAAGCAGCCCTACAATAATGAGCGTCTTGAGTTCCTCGGGGATGCGGTCCTGGACCTCATTGTCGGAGAGTACCTCTTCGAACAGTTCCCGAAATTCGACGAGGGAAAACTCTCGAAGCTTCGCGCCTCTTTGGTCAACGAAGAGGGGTTTACCCGCCTGGCCAACCACATCGGACTGGGGCGCTACATCTTCCTCTCCAACGCCGAGGAGAACAACGGCGGGAGGGAAAAGCCCTCCCTCCTCTCCAACGCCTACGAGGCGGTCGTCGGAGCGATCTACCTCGAAGCGGGCCTGGAACAGGCACGGGTGATCACCGTCGCCCTCCTCGAGACGGTCCATCCCGACATGTCCCTCGACACCCTCTTCAAAGACTATAAGACGACCCTGCAGGAGCTCACCCAGGCCCACTTCGGCACCACCCCCGAATACCGCCTGGTCGGCTCCCGGGGACCCGACCATAAAAAAGAGTTCGAAGTCGCCGTTTTGATCGAGGACAAAGAGTACGGCCGTTCCGTCGGCAAAAGCAAAAAAGTCGCCCAGCAGGAGGCCGCCGGTCTGGCGATCGAACTGCTCAAAAAGGAGCTTTCATGAACCGTTTCGGCATCCGTTTCACCTTCACCACCTTCGGCGAGTCCCACGACAAAGCGATCGGCTGCGTCGTCGACGGCGTCCCGGCAGGGCTGGCAATCGACGAAGCCTTCATCCAGGCCGAACTCGACCGCCGCCGCCCGGGCAAAAACAAGTTCGAGACCGCCCGCAAGGAGCCCGACGCCGTCGAGATCCTCAGCGGGATCTTCGAGGGGCGCAGCACCGGCACGCCCATCGCCATGGTCATCTACAACACCAACCAGAAGTCCGGGGACTACTCAAACGTCAAAGATCTCTTCCGTCCCGGCCACGCCGACTACACCTACTGGCACAAGTACGGCATCCGTGACTACCGCGGCGGCGGACGTTCCAGCGCCCGGGAAACCGCGGCGCGGGTCGCGGCGGGCGCCGTGGCGAAACTGATGCTGCGCGAACTGGGCATCACCGTCCAGGGCGGCATCCGCGAAGTCGCCGGCATCAAGGCGGCAACGCTGGATTTCGATTACGCCCCCTCCAGCGAAATCTACGCCCTCGACCCCGCGGCCGAAACCGCCCAGAAGGCGGCCATCTCCGAAGCCAAGGAGGCCCACGACTCCGTCGGCGGCGTGGCCGCGGTGAAAATCAGCGGTATGCCCGCGGGTCTGGGCGAACCGCTCTACTACAAACTCGACGCCCTGCTGGCCGACGCGATGATGGGGATCAACGCCGTCAAAGCCGTCGAGATCGGAGACGGTTTCGAGAGCGTCGCGCGCAAAGGATCGGAGAACAACGACCCCATCCGCGCCGACGGCTTCGCTTCCAACCACTCCGGGGGCATCCTCGGGGGCATCAGCAACGGGGAAGAGGTGCTGGTGAACGTCTACTTCAAACCGACCCCTTCCATCTTCAAAACCCAACAGAGCGTCGACGTGCACAACCATGAATGCGACGTCGCTCTCAAAGGGCGTCACGACCCCTGCGTCGCCCCCAGGGGTTCCGTGGTCGCCGAGGCGATGGCCGCCCTGGTCGTCGCTGACCTGCTGCTGCTCAACATGGGACGCACCGCCGAAGGGCTCAAACGCTACTACGCCCAATAGTTACCCCTTCCTTAAGGGGGCTTCTCCCCCTGATTCCTTTACCCTTCGTTCAGCGGCGGATGCCTATACTCGGATAAGATTTTCTGATACAAGGTTCCGCATGCGATTTTTACCGGTCATGCTTATCGCTCTTTTCGGCCTGCTCCACGCCGCATCACCTGCCTGGCAGCCCGACTACGCCGCCGCCGCCGCTTCGGCCCAGAAGGAGGGGAAAAACCTCTTCGTCTTCATCTCCACCGAAGATTGCCGCTGGTGCCGCAAGCTCGAAGCGTTCACCTTCTCCGACCCCGCCGTCGCCGAACGGCTCAACGGCGCCTACGCGTCGGTCCACGTCACCCGGGACCGCGACGCCTACCCGGCCCATCTCGAAGCGCCCGTCGTACCGATGTGCTACTTCCTGCTTCCCGACGGCACGGTGATCGACTTTGCCCGGGGCTTCTGGGATACGACCGATTTCAACCTCATCCTCAACGATGTCGACAAACGCCTTAAAAAGATAAAGGAAACCCGATGAAACCGCTACTGATTTTTGTACTTCTGGCCGGGGCCGCCCTCTGGGCCGCCCCCTACAACGAACGCGGGCTTAAAACCTACAAGAAGCTCTGCAAAGAGTGCCACGGCAGCTCCTTCCGGGGGGCTGCCATGCTCAAAGGGTATGAGTGGGAGGCGATGTTCGCCGACAACGAGGCCAAGCTCCGTGCGGCGCACGAAGGGAGCGCCGAGGGGATGGAAGTCTTCGGACGCTCTTACTACCAGACCCGCAAGGAGTACCTCTTCGAATTCCTTTCGAAAAACGCCAAGGACTCCGGCGTTGTACCCGGCTGCGACGCCAACTACTGCGGGGATTGAGCCCCGCCGCTACCGCCTGGTTACCGAGTGACCAGGCTTAAGGAAAATCGCGCCTCTTTTGTCGCTATAATGGATGAATCCTATCAGCAAAGGACATGCTCCAATGGGTAAGGACCAAACCTGTTACCTTCTCGATACCTCCGTCATCCTTGATGATCCCACCAACATTCTGAAAATCTCGGACAACAACCAGAACGTCGTCGTTATCACCAACGTCGTACTGGCCGAGATGAACGGTAAAAAAGACGACATGCGTTCCGAAGCGGGCTTCCAGGCCCGGGAGTTTTTCCGCCTCGCCGACGTCAGTCAGGGGGCCACGGTCGAACTGGCCGAACTTCCTGCCTGTATGCGAAGCTGCATGGCCATGGGCCACTGCGACAACGACAAGTATTACCGCCTCTCGCTCCCCTTCGACTCGTCGCTCTACGGCGGCGAAATCGAGCCCATCGACCTCTACATCATCTTCCGGGAGTACTACCGCGTCAGCGACAACTTCCACGGGACCAAAGGGCTCAACGATGCCAAGATCGGGGAAGTGGCGAAAGACTACGGTCTGAAGCTGCTGACCAACGACATCTCCTTCAAGATCGCCGCCCAGGTGGAGCAGATCGCGACGGAGTCCATCCGCAACGCCAGCGTGGAGCGGCCCGACGAGATCGAGTTCGCCCACACCTACCACTACCACGAGACCCCCGAGATCGACGACGATATCGAGCACCACACCTTCGAACAGATCACCTTCATCGAAGAGGCGCAGAGCGAAAGTCACGAGATCTACGAAACGGGGCGTCAGCGCTACGCGATCACCCAGAACGCCCAGCTGGAGTGGTGCGATTTCGACCGCCGCTTCGGCGAGTTCTTCGACGAAGAACTGGTGCGGCCCATCAACCTGGAGCAGAAATTCTACTATACCCTGCTCACCCACCCGCAAAACTACGTCACCGTAGTCGCCGGTTCCACCGGGTCGGGCAAAACGCTCATCGCCCTTCAGGCGGGACTGGAACTCTTCAAAGAGGGGGTCGTGGAGGGGATCGTCTACGCCCGTAACACCGTCACCGCCTCCGACCCGCAGGCGGAACTCGGCTTCCGAAAAGGGGACCAGGAGCAGAAGCTGGGATACTTCATGTACCCGCTCTACTCCGCCATCAACTTCACCATCGAGCACCAGACCAAGAACTCCATCGAATCCCAGGTGGAATACACCGGCAACATCAACTCCACCAAACGGGAGAACGCCACGGAGCTCTTCATGGCGAAACACAACATCGAGGCGATGGACATCGCCCACATGCGCGGTACCACCATCTCCCGGAAGTTCGTCATCATCGACGAGGCGCAGAACATGACCAACGCCACGCTTAAACTCATCGGAACCCGGATGGGCGAAGAGACCCGGCTGGTTCTCATGGGCGACCCCAACCAGATCGACCACCCCTTCCTCTCCAAGCGTCGCAACGCCCTGGTCACCATGCTCAACAAAGCGACCCACAGCGACTTCATCGCCGGCATCCAGCTCCGCCACACCATCCGCAGCGAAATCGCGAACTGGTTCGACAAGAACCTCTAACCCGCACCCGCAACATCCCGCCTCTTTTGAGGCGGCTACCGGCACAAACCTTCACCTCCCAACAAAAACGAGCGAAGCGATGTTTCTCAGAGAATTTCACGATGACAGAAAAAAATTTATCGGGGAAGAAAAAGCGAAAAGTGTTCGTCACCAGCGCCCCAAGAGCGCGATGGCGCGAGAGCCCGCTGCTGAAGCGACCACAGCGGTAGCGTAGGGAGATGGGCTTTGCTCATCTCCCGTATCAAATTAAATCGGCAACACCCGAATCTTCTGCGACAGCTTCTCTTTGAGCGTCGACTCGATGGCGTAGAGAGTGCCCGTCGTGGAGCTGGCACACCCCGAACACGCACCTAGGTAGCGGATGTAGACGTCGATGTACTCGCCGGAATCCTTGATGTCGATGACCTCCATGTTGCCGCCGTCCATGACCAGGAACTGGCGCACGCTCTCGTCGATGACCGTGTCGATCGCCTTGATCTTCTGCACCAGCGTCATCGTCTCGAAATCGCCGGAGATGCCGGCATCCGCCGCCGCGGCCATCTTCTCGGCATCCATCTCCTTGCGGACGTCGGCCAGGATGTCGACGAGGTAGTACTCCCGCTCTTCGTGGCCGCCGGGTTTGATACAGGACTTACAGAAGCCCCCCGCCTTGGTGTAGTCGGTCACCTCTTCGATGGTCTTGAGGTCGTTGAGCTTGATCACCTCGCGCAGGGTCCCCAGGGAGACCCGGGCACATTCACAGACGATGATCTCCTCTTCGAAGCTCTCCGCCTCGACGCCGAGGTAGAGGCCGGCGGCTTTTTTGATGACGTCGTAGGCCATAACCGAACAGTGCATCTTCTGCGGCGGTACCGCCGGGGTATCCGGGTCGTCGCGCAGCGCTTTTTCCACGTCGATGTTGGTGATCTTGACCGCGTCCTGTACCGTTTTGCCGACACAGAGCTCCGTCATGACGTCCGAGGAGGCGATCGCCGTGCCGCAGCCGAAGCTTTTAAACTTGGAGTCGACGATGACGTCGGTCTCGGGGTTGACTTCCCAGTAGAGACGGACCGCGTCGCCGCAGCTCTCGGCGCCGAAGTCGGCGACGATGAGCTTGTTGCCTCGGGCCTCGGCTTCCTCTTCGCTGATCTCGCCCTGGTGGAGCGGGTTGTTCATGCGGGTGGTGACTTTATTGGAGTACTGGTCCCAGAGGGAACCGCCCAGCAAATCATTTTTAGCCATAGTAGATCCTTTATATACTCTTATCGCTTAATGGTGCAGTTCGCACGCTTTGGTTTCGCCGCCGGGGGTGGGTTTCACTTTCGCATAGGAACTTGAAATCGCACGCAGGCGGTTGACCGCGCCCTTAAAATGATCGATGACGTAATCGACCTCTTCGTCCGTCGTGAAACGGCTGAGACTCAGACGGATACCCGTGTGGGCCAGCTCGTGGTCTGCGCCGATGGCCAGCATGACGGTGTTGGCTTCGAGGTCCTCGCTCGCACAGGCCGAACCGGTCGATGCGCCGATGAGAGCGTTGTTCAGGTCCCAGAGCATCCCTTCGCCCTCAACGCCGCGGATGGAAATGAGGATGGTGTTGGGGGTGCGCTGCTCGCGGTCGCCGACGGTAAAGGTGTCGGGGATGGCGGAAAGCAGCGCCTCTTCGAGACGGTCGCGTTTGGCGCGGATGGAGGCCATTTTGGCCTCGATCTCCGCCGTCGCCAGCTCCATCGCTTTGCCCATGCCGACGATACTCGCCACGTTCAGTGTGCCCGAGCGGCGGCCGCCCATATGCTCGCCACCGTGCAGCAGCGGGGTCAGTTCCTCGGAGTTCTTGATGTAGAGCGCGCCGATCCCCTTGGGGCCGTGGAACTTGTGGGCCGACATCGACATGAAGTCGACGTGAACGTCCTGCATGTCCACCGGGATCTTACCGACGGCCTGAACGCCGTCGGTATGGAAGAGCACGCCCTTCTCTTTACAGATCTCGCCGATCTCCTTGATGGGGAAGATCATCCCCGTTTCATTATTGGCCCACATCACCGAGACCAGTGCGGTCTTTTCGGTGATGAAGCTTTTGACGGTATGCGCTTCGACGACCCCCTGGTCGTTCACGGGGAGGTAGGTCACCTTGACCCCTTGCTCCTCCAGGAATTTACAGGTGGAGAGGATGGAGGGGTGTTCCACTTCCGTCGTGACGATGTGGTTCTTGTCGCCGTTGAGAATGCGGTCGACCCAGACCGATTTGAGTACCCAGTTGTTCGACTCCGTGGCGCAGGAGGTGAAGACGACGTCGTCGTTGTCCCCCGCGTTGATGCCGGCGTAGACCTGGTCGATCGCCCGGGCGAGTGCCGGGTGGGTGGCGGTGCCGAACCGGTGCAGGGAGTTGGGGTTCCCGTAGAGCTCCGAAAAGAACGGCAGCATCGCTTCGACGACCTGGGGGTCGACCATCGTCGTGGCGTTGTTGTCCATATATACTTGCATGTTTGTCCCTCTGTATTAGAAGTCTCCGGACGGGGTCGCACCCCCCTCCGGCCGCACCGTATCCGCAAGGCTTTTCCCGCCCTGGCGCGGTGCTTTCTTGAAAGCGGACAATTTTTGTCCTCTTTTGCGTAGTGTGATCATAATTGAAGTGATGTTAGAGTATGCTTAAAGCTTTATAAGGTTTAAGAGGGTTTAAGGTTGGATCGGACGCCCATCATCTCTCCCATTTCGGCAACGGCATCGTCGAAGCTGGAGATAAAGGTCGCCCCCTGGCTGAGGAAGCGTTCCATGGCCCCTTTCTTGTCGATCGCCTCGTCGAGCTCCGCGTCGCTTCCCTTGACGTAGGCCCCGATGCGGATGAGCATCTCGTTCTCTTTAAGAAGGGTATAGAGCCGCCGGAACTTCTTCGCCGCCTCGAAGTGTTCGGGCGTGATGATGTCGTTCATCACCCGCGAGGCGGAGTTGAGGATGTGCACCGGCGGGTAGATGCCGAAGTCGGTCAGCTCCCGGGAGAGGACGATGTGGCCGTCGAGGATGGAGCGGGACTGGTCGGCGATGGGATCGCTCAGGTCGTCCCCCTCCACCAGTACGGTAAAGAAGGCGGTAATGGAACCCTGCCCCTCTTCCTTGCCCGCACGCTCCATCAGTTGCGGCAGCAGGGTCAGCGCCGAAGGCGGGTACCCTTTTGAGGTCGGGGGCTCCCCCAGGGCCAGGCCGATTTCGCGCTGCGCCATGGCGAAACGGGTCACCGAGTCCATAATGAAAAGCACGTCCTTGTTCTGAGCCTTGAAGTGCTCGGCGACGCTCATTGCGGCGAAAGCGCCGTACTTCCGCATCAGCGGGGAGTCGTCGCTGGTCGCTACCACGATGACCGTGTTCTCCAGGTTGCCCCCGAGGTTTTTCTCGATGAACTCCGGCACCTCGCGCCCCCGTTCCCCGATGAGCGCCACCACTTTTACCGGGGCCTGCGCGCCGCGGACGATCATCCCCATCAAGGTCGACTTCCCGACGCCGCTGCCGGCGAAGATGCCGAGCTTCTGTCCTTTGCCACAGGTGAGCAGCCCGTCGATGCTCTTCACCCCGACACCGAAAACCTCGTCGATCATCCCCCGCTTCATCGCCGCGATGGGCTCTTTCATGATGGGGGCGGTACCGCTGCAGAGAATGGGGCCCCGGTCGTCGACGGGGCGCATGAAGGGGTCGACCACCCGGCCCAGCAAGGCGTCGCCGACGGGGATGGTCATGCCGTTTTGATTCAGGTAGACCTTGTCCCCGGTACGAAACCCCTCGATGAACCGAAACGGCGTGACGAAGAAGCGCCGCCCCTCGATCTCGGTGACCATCCCCAGGGTCTCGTCGCCGGTCACCTGGGAGACGATGGTGACGGTATCGCCGATGCTCGCCTGCAGCCCCTCGACGACGATGACCGTCGCGCTGATGCGTACGACGCTGCCGAAGGGGACGGAGAGTTTCTGGGAGGCGATGCGTTCCTTGAGGGTCTTGAAGGGCATACGAACCTCTAGTAGCGGGTACCCGCCGGCGAGTTGATCAGGTTGAAAAACTCCAGGCGGGTCTTCTGATCGCTCTTAAAGAGGCCGCGCAGGGCGCTGGAGGTGGTGGTGGAGTTGATCTTTTCGACCCCGCGCATCTCCATGCACATATGACGGGCCTGCAGCACCACGGCCACCCCTTTGGGTTCGATGGTCTCCATGATCGCGTCGGCGATCTGCTCGGTCAGCTGCTCCTGGATCTGCATCCGGCGGGCGAAGACGTCGACGACCCTCGGAATCTTCGAGAGCCCGACCACCTTCCCGTCGGGAATGTAAGCGACGTGGGCCCGCCCGATGATGGGGAGCAGATGGTGTTCGCAGGTGGAGTAGAACTCGATGTCCTTGATCAGCACCATCTCGTCGTTGGAGCTGGTGAAGAGGGCGGATTTGAGGATCGACTCCGCGCTCTCGTTGTAGCCGCCGAACATGAATTCGTAGGCCTTGAATACCCGTTCGGGAGTCTTCAGCAGCCCCTCGCGTTCCGGGTCCTCCCCGACACCCGCGATCATCGTCTTCACCGCCGCTTCGAAACGAATCTGCTGTTGCGTTTTTTCGTCCATCTTACCTTGCCTGATCTGTTTGCAACACCTTAGCACGACTTAGCTGAGGATGACATAATCACCGTAGCGTGCAGACGCAAGCGCCTCCTAATGGACTTATTAGCCCTTTTTCGATAATATTGCCCAAATTTTCTTATATGCCAAGGGCGCCGAAAAGCCCCGGCAGTACTTTTGAAACAAAGGGACCCAATGGAGATCAAAGTCAACAAAATCAACAGTGCCAATGCGGAGATTAACGCGGCCATTACACGCGCCACCGTCGACGCCAACCTGGATAAAATCGCCAAAGAGCTGACAAAAAGCGCCAAGGTTCCCGGTTTCCGGAAGGGCAAAGTGCCGGTATCCGCCGTCAAAAAACAGTACGGTGAGCGCCTGGTACAGGACGCCGAAGCCGAAGCGCTCCGCGAGCTGCTCGCCAAAGGCCTCGAAATGATGGAGATCGCCAACGACGCCCTCATCGGCGAACCGCAGATCGCCAAGTTCGACAAGAAAGAGGACATCATCGACGTCATGGTCAAAATCGCCATGCGTCCGGCCATCGAACTGGGTGACTACGCCGCCCTGGTCGAGACCTTCGAAAAACCGGCCATCTCCAACGAAGAGGTGACCAAACGCATCGAAGAACTGGGCCAGGCCCAGGCGCCTTTCGTCGAAGTCGAAGAGGACCGCGCCCTGGTTGAAGGCGACACGGCGCTCATCGATTTCGAAGGATTCCTCGACGGCGAACCTTTCGAAGGCGGCAAGGCGGAAGGTTTCTCCCTGAAACTCGGCAGCGGCCAGTTCATCCCCGGCTTCGAAGACCAGGTGATCGGCATGAAGAAAGAGGAAGAGAAAACCATCGACGTCACCTTCCCGGAGAACTACGGCAGCGAAAAGCTCGCCGGTAAACCGGTCCAGTTCAAAGTCAAAGTAAACGCCATCCAGACCAAAGGCGACGTCGTCCTCGACGACGAACTGGCGAAAAAGATGCTCCCGGGCGAAGAGGGTGCCACCCTTGAGACACTCAAAGAGAAAGTCAAAACCCAGATGGAGAACGAAGCGTTGAGCAAACTCTACAACGAAGAGCTCAAACCGAAACTTCTCGAGAAGTTCGTCGAGAGCTTCACATTCGACCTTCCGGAGTTCGTCGTCGACCAGGAGATGGACATGGCGCTGAACAAAAAAGCGCGCGAACTGAGCGAAGAGGAGCTCAACGAGCTCAGAGAGAACGAAGAGAAGGTTCAAGAGCTTCGCGAAACCTTCCGCGAAGACGCTTCACGCAGCGTCAAAGCGACCTTCATCATCGACGCACTGGCCAAAGCGGAGTCCGTCGAAGTCCCGGAGCAGGAGGTCATGCAGACCATCTACTTCGAAGCGATGCAGATGGGTCAGGACCCGATGCAGGCCTACGAACAGTACAAAAACGCGGGGTACCTCCCGGCCATCCAGATGGCGATGCTCGAGGACAAGCTGCTGAGCAAACTCCTCAACGACAAAATCAAAGAGGCATAAACAATGAACTACGTTCCTTACGTTATCGAAAAGAGCGGGCGCGGCGAACGTTCCTATGACATCTATTCGCGCCTGCTCAAAGACCGCATCATCATGCTTAGCGGCGAGGTCCACGACCAGGTAGCAGCAAGCATCGTCGCCCAGCTGCTCTTCCTCGAGGCGGAAGATCCGGAAAAGGACATCTACCTCTACATCAACTCCCCCGGCGGCGTCATCACCGCGGGGATGGCGATCTACGACACGATGAACTACATCCGTCCCAACATCGTCACCATCTGTATCGGGCAGGCGGCCTCCATGGGCGCTTTCCTGCTCAGCTCCGGCACCCCCGGCAAACGCTACGCCCTGCCCCATGCACGCATCATGATCCACCAGCCCCTCGGCGGCGCGCAGGGACAGGCGACGGACATCGCCATCCAGGCCAAAGAGATTCTGCGCATGAAAGAGGAGCTCAACGCCATCCTCGCCAAACAGACGGGCCAGAACGTCGAACAGGTCGAAAAAGATACCGACCGCGACAACTTCATGAGTGCCGCAGAAGCCAAAGAATATGGTATCATTGACGAAGTATTAACGAAAAACGAAAAAGAGTGAGGAAGCGATGGCAGGATCGATAAGGAAACGCCGAAACATCACATCGATGGCGGGAGCGGCAGCCGACACCGCTCCCTTTGGCGGCGCCATGGACGATCCGGCCAGCGAGATGGAGGTCTATGCCAAGGAGGTATTGACCACCCTGATCAACGACAACCTTCCTCCCACCCCCAACAACTTCTCCCTCTACTTCGACCGGCTGATGGAGGAGAAGAGCGAGAACCTCCGCAAGCAGATCACCGGGATTCTCGAACTCGAAGACGACAATGACGCCGAGAAGACCATCGCCCTGGAGAAAAACCTCAAACAGGGCTTCTCCTCCATCAAAAACCTGCTTCAGGTCTCCGCCAGCCTCTACAAGAACATGGCGCTGATGAGCAAGATCCTTGAGAAGCGGAAAGCGGAACTGGGGAACAACCCCAACGAGCAGATGGTCCGCAACGTCATCAACGGCCTCGAAGACGACGTCAACAAACTCAACAGCATCCTCAAGAAACAGATCGACCAGATGAAGGGACACTACGACCAGACCGCCGAGATGGTCAAAAGCGTCGACCAGGATACCATCTTCGACAACCGCTACGGCGTCTACAACAAACGCTACATGCTGCAGAAGCTGGAACAGGAGATCAGCCTCGTCAAGGAGTTCAAGCATCAGAGCTCCCTGATCATGATCGAACTCTCCAAATCCCTGGTTGCCGACATCGACAACGAAAAAGCGGTGGTCTTGATGATCCGCACGATCGCGCGTCTTTTGATGAAAACCTCCCGCCGCAGCGACCTGGTCGCCCATTACGGCAACGGCGTCTTCGCGATGATCCTCAAGCATACCGACCTCCCCAGCGCCCAGAAAGCGAGCGAGCGCCTCTGCGATCTCGTCGCCTCAAGCAACTTCTTCCTGGCCGAACGGGAGATCAACCTCCGCATCAGCGTCGGCATCAAGGGCATCATGCCCTCCCAGGGCGTCGAGGAGCAGGTCATCCACGCCATCGACGCCATGGCGGCGGCCGACAAGAGCAACAAGGGGTATGTCCTCCACCAAGAGCCGGAAGCCCCGGCCGAGGAGACGAAAGAGACCCCATGATTCTCCCTGTTGTCACCTACCCCGACAAACGCCTCAAAGAGCTCTCCCGGGAAGTCACCGCCTTCGATGCCAAGCTGCATGCATTCCTCGACGACATGTACGAAACGATGATCTCCTCCAACGGCATCGGCCTCGCCGCCATCCAGGTAGCGATGCCCATCCGGGCCCTCATCATCAACCTCACCGACGAGGAGGGGGTTCAGCACAAAGAGGATCTCCTGGAGATCATCAACCCCGTCATCACCCGGGCCGACGGCAGCACCTTCTACCAGGAGGGGTGCCTCAGCGTTCCCGGGTTTTACGAGGACGTCGAACGCTCCGAGACGGTGACGCTGGAGTACCGGGACCGCCACGGCGAACGCCATACCATCGATGCCGACGGCCTTCTCGCCGTGGCGATTCAGCACGAGCTGGATCATCTCAACGGCCGCCTCTTCATCGAAAAGCTCTCCTACTCCCGCCGCAAAAAATTCGAAAAAGAGTACAAGAAGGTTCAGAAGCAGAAAAAGACCAGCGCCTGACCCGTTGACCGAAAATCGGTTACAATCGTAAAAACGGGCGGAGCGTTCCCATGCGTCTACTTCTTGCCGTACTCTTTTCGCTGCTGACCCTCTCGGCCGCACCCCCCGATGATGCCCCTCCCTCGGAAGGCTTTCGGGAGATGTTCGACAGCAACCGAAGCTACGACACCTCCCTGCGCCGCTTTGACCGCGCGGCGTGGGAGGAGCGCGGCGAACTCGCGCTCTCGCTCGATCAGACGCTGAACATCCCCCTCTCCGAAAACGTCTTTCTGAAAACCATGGTCGTCGTCAATCTGAACAGTGCCGCCGCACGTACGGGGCTCATCGGGGTCGAGAAGATCCTTTTCGGGCTGGAGATCCGGTTTGAGGGATTCTGAAGTGATAGACTTCAATTGTTATAATATATTTATTCTTAACTATTTTCTGTTATCATAATCAAAACCGTTACGGGAATCGATCATGAAACAGCTTCTCTGTGCCACCTACGAAGGCATCGAAGCCCAGTGCGTCACCGTCGAATCGACCCTGACGAAGGGGCTTCCATCCTTCACCATCGTCGGTATGGCCAACACCGCCATCGCCGAATCGAAAGAGCGGG
>JBNKLF010000026.1:0-38608 GCA_050292215.1 Sulfurimonadaceae bacterium
GGGCCCCGCGCTTGTGGTTGTGACGTAGCGGGTTATAGGGCAGCATTACTTACTAGAACTGCCATTTGAGTTGGAAAGGCAGCAGTTTCGCTCTAGCGAAACTCAATCCAATTCTTGATGCGTTCCCGGTTAGTTCCCTGCCGCTCTTTGCGCAGCTGAGTGGATTGCTCTTTTTTCCGTTAAGAAAATGCAACTGTTTGAGCGTAGCGAGTTTTGCATTTTTAGGAAAAAAGAGTAAGCCGCGAAGGCACTTGCAGCCAGCAGGCTGCGCAACCAAGCGGCGCGGTTTTTTTGGTTCGTTTTTTTGACAAGACAAAAAAATGAACAAGGGCATGGTCAGGGAAATATCTATCACTTAGACTCCCAAGCTGGAGCTTGGGAGCCAGACTACAACGTCACCAACTTCGCCCCATATCCCCCCATATGCGGCGGCGCATCCTCAAACTTCTTCACCTTCGGATGCTTCTTCAGAAACTCCTTCACCGCATAGGCGAGTTTCCCGGTACCGATCCCGTGGTAGACGATCACCTCGTCCCACCCCTGTACCAGGGCGTCGGAGAGGAACTTGTCGAGCATCTCCTCCGCCTCGTCGGCGCGCTTGCCGTGGAGGTCGAGCTTGAGACCGCTTTTGGTGTCGCGGTTGACCCGGACGTCGGCCTTGGCGGGCTTTTTGGGGAGGGCTTCGGAGGGTTTGAGTTCGCTCAGTTTCACCCGCAGACGCATCCCCTCCACCTCGATCATCGCCTCCTTGGCCTTCAGGGAGACGATGGTGCCGTGCTGGCGGCGGTACTTGACCGTCTGCCCCTCCTCGAAGGTGTAGCTGGCGGCCTCTTTGAGCTTGGGCTCCTCTTTGGGAAGCTTCTCCTTCGCCTTGTTCATCGCCCGGTGGATGGCGGCGGTATCTTTGCCCTTGGCGGCGTCGCGGGCCTCTTTGATCGCTTCTTCGTACTCGTGGCGCAGCTTCTGCTTGTGCATGCTCAGCTCCACGGTGACGCGGTCTTTGGCGTCTTGCAGCTCCTGCTCCTTGCGCGCGACCGACTCCAGCCGCGCATCAAGCTCCTCGTTCTTGCGGGTCAGCTCCCGTTCGAGCTCGCTGCCCCGCTCGATCAGGAGGTTGAGCTTCTCATGCTGCTCGCCGTAGACCGTTTTGGCCCGATCGACAATCCCGGCGTTGATCCCGTAGCGCAGGGCGGTTTCGAAGGCGTAGCTCTTGCCGATGATCCCCTGCAAAAACTCGTAGGTCGGGACCCGGCGCTCCTCGTCGTAGACCGCCGCCATGAGTTCCACGTCGTCGCGGTCGGCCATAAGGGCCGCCAGGCGCTTGTGGTGGGTGGTGACGACGATCTTCTGCCCCCGGGAAATGAGATCGTCGAGCATCACCTTGAAGAGCGCCGCCGCCTCGTCGCTGTCGGTTCCCAGCTCGATCTCGTCCACCCCGATGAGGGCCGAACGGTGGGCGAAGAGCTTGGAGAACTGCAGCATCCGCCCGGCGAAGGTGGAGATGTCGTTGCCGACGTTCTGCGGGTCGTCGATGACCGCCTCGATCTGCTTGAAACTCCCCAGGGTCGAGCGGTGGGGGTTGATCTTCATGGGGACGAGGTATTTGGCCATCACCGCGGCGCTGAGGATGGACTTGAGCAGCATCGTCTTGCCCCCCGCGTTGACCCCGGTGATCATCAGCACCGCCCGGGAGAAGTCGACGCTGACGGGCTTGGGGTTGTGCAGGGCCGGGTGTTCGAACCCCTCCAGGACGATGGCGCTGCTGTGGGGCTCGGCCCGAAGGATGGCGAGGTTCTTCGAACGGGCGAAGAGCACCCGGGCCTGGTAGTGGTCGAAACGGTCGAACTCCCGGTCGGCGAAGCCGATGAAGGGGAGCAGCTCCTTCAGCACGGCGGAGAACCCCTTGGCGTACTCGTAGAAGCGCGCTTCGCGCTCGCTCTCGACGGCCTTGATCTGCGCCTTGGTGTTGGCGATGGCATCGGGGGAGACGTAGAAGAAACCGCCGCTGGAGCGGCCGATGACGCTCCCTTTGAGGACGTGGTTGAAGCCGCCGCGCACCAGCAGGCACTCCTCTTCGTTGAGGAAGTGGACCTGGGTGTCGACCAGGTAGGGGGTGAGTTTCTGGGTGTGCAGCATCCGGCGCAGCTGGGAGGCGATGTCGCTTTTAAGGGTTTTGATGCGCTCCCCGAGCCGCCGCAGCTCCTCGTCGCGCTCCTCGTTGAAGCCCCCCGTTTCGTCGAAGAAAGGGTCCACCTCCCCGAACGCTTCGGGGATGACGATCTTCCCCATCCACTCCCCGATGACTCCTACGAACTCGCGGTTTTTCAGCGTGCGGAAGTAGCGGACGATCTTCAATATCTCGAAGATCTGCTCGAAACGGAGCACCCCGCTTTTACTCAGGTGGGCGCGGGCGCCGGAGAGGTCGGCGACCTTGGGGGGCGCTTTGAACTCCAGGGCGTCGAGGGCTTCGATGTGGCGGTAGTGGCGCTCCTGGTCCCCCTCCATGGGGAGGGGCTTTTCGCGGCTGAAAAAGCCCTGCAGGGAAGCGACGTGGGCCGTGAGGTCGAGCCGGTCGTACAGCTCTTCGAAACGCTCTAGCGACATTCGAGGGCGCTGATCATGGTCTGGTAGTGTTCGCTCCCCTCGTTACCGATGAAGGTCTGGGTCCCGACGCTGTAGGTGAAGGTCGCGTTGCTGACCGAGATGCCGTTGCACTCCAGGGTCTTGCCCTGGTTGAAGCGGCGCTCGATCTCGCCGATCTTCGTCCGCTGGGCGTCGGTGTAGGCGTTGTAGGCGACGGCCCCACCGATGATGAGGAAGACGACGGCGGTGACCATCGCTTTCTCCTTGCCGCCGAGCTCGGTAAAGTAGTGCAGCGCCATGAAAAAGAGGGCGACGACGACGAGACCGAAGAGATAAGCCATTACTTCACTCCTCTGAGCTGGTAGGTGATGTCACCGGCGCCGAAGCCGACGACCAGCCCCTTGTCGAGGCTTTTGAGCACCGCGTCGTCTTTGAGGATGTCGATGCGGTCGGCGTCGCGCTTGAGGCGGTCGGCCATCATGGGTTTGTAGCGTTCGAACTTCCCTTCGAAGTCGATGGGGCGTTCCGTCTCGCCCGCGGACCAGACCGGCAGGATGATGAGCTCCTCCGCCCCCTCGAAACACTCGATGAACTCGGGGAGGTTGTCGATGGTGCGGGAGTACTTGTGGGGCTGCCAGATGGCGGTGATCTTCTCGAACCCCTTGAGGCGGGCGTACTCTTTGACCGACTGCAAGGTGGCGCGGATCTCGGTGGGGTGGTGGCCGTAGTCGTCGATGAAAACGGCCTCGCGCTCGTTGTTGATGATGTCGAAACGCTTCTTGATCCCCTTGAAGCCCAGGATGTTGGTGCGGATGGCTTCGATGTCCATGGTCTGGGCGGCGGCGAGAATGGCGAGAGCGGCGTCGAGGGCGATGTGCTCGCCGAAGCCCCAGACGTCGAAGACTCCCAGGTCCAGCAGGCGGAAGCGGGTGTGGGGCTCGTCGTCGATGAGGACGTACTCGATGTCGCGGATGTCGCGGCTGGGGTAGAGGCGGATCGCCTCCATCTCCAGGGTGGAGAGGAAGGGGTCTTCGGCGTTGATGACCCGCAGGGGAGCCGAGGCGATGAACTGGCGGTAGGAGTCGTAGAAGCGCTCGTAGTTGTAGTCGTAGTACTCCATGTGCTCCGGTTCGGCGTTGATGACGATGGCGCAGAAGGGGTGGGTGTTGAGGAAGCTGCCGTCGCTCTCGTCGGCTTCGAAGATCATCCGTTTGGAGGCGTCGTCGCAGCGGACGTTGTCCCCGAAGGCCTTGGACTCGGCACCGATGATGGCGGAGCCCTCCATGATGGCGGCGAGGATGGCCGTCGTGGTGCTCTTGCCGTGGGCCCCGGCGACGGAGTAGACCTCCAGCCCCCCGAGGATCTTCAGCAGCGCTTCGCGGCGGGCGAGGACTTCGATCCCTTTGGCGTTGGCGGCGACGATCTCCGGGTTGTCGGGGCGGATGATGGCCGAATGGACCACCAGGTCCTGGTCGGCGATCGCGTCGGCGCTGTGGGGCACGGTGACGTCGATGCCCATGTCGCGGAGTTTGCGGGTGATGACCGTCTCGCTGATGTCCGAGCCGCTGACGGTATGGCCGATGTGTTTCATGTACTTGGCCAGGCCGGAGATGCCGATACCGCCGATGCCGATAAAGTGAATGTTCATAGCGTTCCTTGAAACGCTGCAGGAGCAAAGCCCCTGCAGCTACGTTGACACCGGGTTCTCTTTAGCAGAGTGCCCACGCGCCCGAAGGCGCTGTTTTCCGCCGAAATCACGATTGTTCATCCTTCAGCAAATCCCGTGCCGCGTCGGTGAAGGCGCAGACGTAGAAACTTCCCGCCGCCTGGGTCGCGTCGATGTCGGCGACGTTGTTGATAAAATCGTCCAAACTCATCCCGGCTTTAGCCGCTTCGCGGTGAACCGCCATCGCTTCGGAGAGTTTCGCGTCGGTGGTGAGCCCGCCGATGATCTCGAAAAGCGCCGCCGCGTCGATGGGTTTTCCGGCGCTGTAGTGTTCGACGGCGTACTCGTAAAGGGCCCGGACCGTCGCGAAATCCTCCACGTCGGACATCTCCATCCGGCGGGCGCTCTCCAGGGCGTCGGTCAGCCGCTCCAGGGCGAGTTCAAGGATGTTCGCGTAGTACTTCAACAGCAGCTCCTCGTCGAAGCGCTCGTTCGCCTCCTGTTCCAGCACGAAGAGTCCGGCGACGCTGCCGGCCTCCTGCGCCTTCAGGATCTTCTCTTTCAGGAGTTCCGTTTCGTTGCTCATCGTTTCACTCTCTTTCGTGTGTCGTTTCAGGCGCGTTCGGCCAGGCATTGTTTGATGCGCTCAAGCGCCTCTTTGGTCCGCGCTTCGCTCTCCACCAGCGCGATGCGCACAAACCCCTTGCCGGGGTTCTCCCCCCGGGCGTCGTCGCGGGCGAGGAACTCGCCGGGAAGCACTTTGACGTTGTAGCGCGCGTAGAGGTCGCGGGTGAACGCCGGGGCGTCGCCGACCTCCAGCCAGACGTAGAAGGTCGCTTCGGGGACCGGCGTTCCGAGGATCTCCCGGGCCAGTTCGAAGTTACGGGCGTAGACACGGCGGGCGTCGGCGACGTGGGACTCCTCTTTCCAGGCGGCGGCCGCGGCGGCCTGCAGGGGCAGCGGGGAGGCGCAGCCGATGTAGGAGCGGTACTGCAGGTACCCCTCCAAAATGGCGGCATCCCCGGCGATGAAGCCCGAACGGAGCCCCGGCGCCGAGGAGCGCTTGGAGATGGAGTTGACCACGAGGACGTTTTTGAAGTCGCGGTTGCCCACGTGCACCGAGGCTTCCAGCAGCGACGGCGGCGGCGTGCCGGTGTAGATCTCGCTGTAGCACTCGTCGTTGATCAGCACGAAATCATGCTCCAGGGCAAGCTCCACCCAGCGTCCCAGCTCCGCGACGTCCATGTTGGCGGCGGTGGGGTTGTTGGGGAAGTTGAGGATGACCAGGTCGCACGCTTGCATCGTCGCGACGTCGAGTTCGGGGCGGAAGCCGTTGGCGGCGTCGAGGTTCATCAGCACCATCTTCGCCCGGCTGGCGATGGCGGCCCCTTCGTAGATCTGGTAGAAGGGGTTGGTGAAGGCCATGACTGGTTCGGCTTTGTCGAAAAGGAGGTACTGGGGGAAGTTGAAAAGCACTTCCCGGGTCCCGAAGGTCGGGATGATCTGGGCGTCCTCCAGGGTCACGCCGAAACGCTTGCCGACGAACCCGCGCATCGCCGCGCGCAGGTACTCCTCGCCGGAGGTCTTGGGGTAGCGGCGCAGCAGCGGGGAGCTCTCTCTGAGCATCTCCTGGATGAACTCGGGAGTCTCGAACTGCGGTTCGCCGATGGTCAGCGCGACGGGGGCGTACGCCTCGGAGGGGGTGATGTCCTCCAGCAGCGCCGCCAGTTTTTCGAAGGGATAGGGTTGAAAACGCATTCGGTTCCTGTCAGATCTTAGTAGACGCGATTATACACCCTTTTGGCTAACACGCCCCTTTGCCCTCCCCGGGAGGGGGGCGACTAAAAACTAAAAACTAAAAACTAAAAACTAAAAACTAAAAACTAAAAACTAAAAACTGAAAACTGAAAGCTTGCTACTTTCCACACTCCCCCGCTCTTTGGCTATACTGACAGATACCAACGCCAAAAGGAGCCTCCGTGCAGCGCCGTACCCTCGTGACCCTGATCCTTCTCGCCGTCGTCGCGGCGGCCTTCTTCGCCCCCCTCGATTCGGAGGCGGTCCGCATTCACGACGCGGCGCTGGAGCGCTCCGTCGGGGCCTTCGCCATCGCCAAGGGACTCAACGCGGTGATCTCGCTGCTTCAGGGGACCGAGTTCAGCGCCACCCCGGCGGGAGTCGGCGTCACCTTCACCGTCGGCGAGATCCTCGACCCCATGAACGACATGGTCGAGCGCTTCTCCTGGATCATGCTCGCATCCTCCGTCTCGCTGGGGGTGCAGAAGCTGCTGCTGAGCGTCGGCGAGATCACCTGGATCAAACTCCTCCTCGGCGGCGTCGGGGGCGTGCTGCTCGCCTCGGTGTGGCACCCTCCCCTTCAGCGCCGCCTCCCCGTCGGCGTGTTGCTGCGCCTCGCGGTGGTGCTGCTGGTGCTCCGTTTCGGAGCGATGGGCTTCGTCCACACCGGCAACCTTATCTACGACTCCCTCATGCGCTCCCAGTACGACGCCTCCGTGGCTCTGCTCCACGGCACCCAGAGCGAACTCGACGCCATCGCCGCCCAGAGCCGCAGGGAGGCCGAGGTCAAGGAGGAGGGGCTGCTCGACACCCTCAGCGGCTCCTACGACCGCATGAAGCGTTTCTTCGACGTGGAAGCGCGCATCGCGGCTCTGAAGGCGGGGCTGGAGAAGGCCCAGATGGAGATGCTCCATCTCATCACCATCTTCGTCACCCTCAACCTGCTGCTCCCCCTCCTCTTCCTCTGGATCAGTCTCAATCTGCTCCGCTGGGCGGTGGTCGGCCGCTTCGACGGCGACGCGGTGCGCGAGTGGCTCAACGCCGGGCAGTGACCCGGCCATTCTTAACCGAACCTTGCCATCACACACTCCCAAAAGCCTTTAACCAAATCTCACTCCGATGGTGCTACAATCTCGTTTTTACGCGCATTCGAGACCCTCAAAGAAAATCTACCTGAACGGAGTTCACCTGTGAAAATTATGCTTTCTACCCTGACTGCCCTTCTCCTGCTCGGCTGCAGCGGCGACGACCGCTCCAAAAGCGAAACCGCACCCGCTGCACCGGTTGAAAAAGCCGCCCCGGCTGCCCCGGCCGCACCTGCCCAAACAGCGCCCGCCGAAACCCCGGCTCCCGTAACCGAAGCCGCCCCGGAAGCGGCAGCGGCCCCGGCCGAGAGCGTGGAGGCCGCGGCAGAAGCGGTCAAAACCGAAGTCGAAACGGCGGCGCAAGCCGTCGAGGCGGAAGTCGCCGCGGCCGCCGAAGCTCCGATGGCCGTAGACGGCGCGATGCTCTTCAAACAGAAGTGCGCCACCTGTCACGGCCAGTCGGCGGAGAAGAAAGCCCTCAACGCGTCGCAGATCATCGCGGGCTGGGACAAGGCGAAACTGCTCGAAGCGCTCCACGGCTACAAAGACGGCAGCTACGGCGCGGCGATGAAAGGGATGATGCAGGGGCAGGTCAAGGCCCTCAGCGACGCCGACATGGACGCCCTCGCCGACCACATCAGCAGCCTCTGACGGCAGACCCGGCGGGGGCTCCCCCGTTGTGGGACTAAAAACTAAAAGTTAAAAGCTAAAAGCTTACTGCAAAACCTTCAGACCGGCATCCCGAATTTCTGTGTCACCAGTTCCCCCTCCTCGTTGAAGAAGAGATAGTAGAGAAAATCCTTTTTGACGCGCAGTCCCGCCAGGTAGCGCAGGGCGAGGTTCGCCTGCAGGGAGGCGATGTGCATGACGATGGGCGCGGCGATCCCCGCGGGGGTCTTGGAGGTGATCTTGAAGAGCTCGACGAAGGAGGCTTTCTCGAAAAAGCAGACCTGCCCGTTGAAGGCTTCGACGGAACCGTAGACCCACGGCGTCCCGACGGAGCGGGCGTAGTCGTTGATCTTTCCCCGGGAGGGAAGGTTGTCCGTCGCGTCGACGATCAGGTCCACCTCGATCCCCTTGGCGACGAAGCCGTCGAAATCGCACTCGTGGGCGATCGCCTCGACGTAGGGGCAGCGCTCGCGGATGACCCGGGCGTTGACGACGGCCTTGTTCTTCCCCTCGTCTCCGATTTTGAAAGCGATCTGGCGGTGAATGTTGTGGACGCTCACTTCGTCGAAGTCGATCATGTGGATGGTCCCCACCCCGGAGGCTCCCAGCGCAAAGGCCAAAGACGATCCCAGTCCCCCGCTCCCGACGATGGCGACGCGTTTGTCTTGCAGGCTCCGCTGCGTCTCCTCGCCCCAGAGCTGCACCTGCCGGTGGAAATACTCCATCATGGTGTCGTGGCTCATGGTATGCTCCTTGATCGCGGGTGCGGGGTTTTTCTGCGGATACTATAACATTCGCTCCATGAAAGTGGGCCTATTCCTACCGGAATAGTCGGTTTTTTTCTTTGTTTTTAGAACCATGTTCATTCTTTTGTCTTGTCAAAAGAACGAACCAAGAAAACCGCGCCGCGTCAGTTGGGTGGCTTGCTACTGCAAGTTCCCGTGTTGCGTGCTGCTTCAAGCTAAAAACGCAAAACTCGCTACGCTCAAACAGATGCGTTTTCTTAACGCTTGAATCATCACGAAACCCGGCCACCCAAAGCACGGCAAGAAGCTACAAGGTATCGTATTTGGAATGGATTGATTTCGGCAAAGCCGAAATAGAGAGCCAAGCCTTGACAGATTGTGGCTGTTCTCTACTCTGTTTATGAGCGCTACAAACTAGCCAAAGCCGCTTTGTGCTTTCTTTTTCCGGTTCGGGTTTTCTTTGCACAAGCAAAGAAAAAGGGAACATTGGGGTCTATTGTATTTAAGAAAAAGCATTTTCAAAACCCCTTCCTACGCTATAATCTTCAAATACAAGGAGCCCCCCGTGACAGAAACCCTCAGTCGCATCGCCCGGGAAGCCGGCACCCTCTTCAAAGAAGGATACTACGCCTCCAAGGAAATCACCTTCAAAGGAAGCGTCGACCTCGTGACCCAGTACGACCTCCAGGTCGAACTCCTTCTCAAGGAGCGCCTCGCCGACGCCTTCCCCGAACACACCCTCGTCGGGGAGGAGACCAGCGACGCGGCGCAGCGTCCCGAGAAAGCGATCTACATCGACCCCATCGACGGCACCACCAACTTCGTTCACGGCATCCCCTTCTGCGCCATCTCCGTCGGGGTGGTGGAGCATGGGCGTCCGGTGGCGGGGGTGGTCTACCTTCCCATCCTCGACGAACTCTACCGGGCCGAGGCGGGGGGCGGGGCGTTTTGCAACGGCGAGCCGCTGCACGTCGGAACTGCCGAGACCCTGGAGAAGAGTCTCATGGCGACGGGCTTTCCCTATACCAAGGTCGACCAGGGGAAGGATTTCGAATGGGTCATGCGCGCCATGCGCCGCCTGCTGCCCCTCACCCGGGACATCCGGCGGCTGGGATCGGCCTCGGTCGATCTCTGCTACGTCGCCAAGGGAACCTTCGAGGGGTTCTACGAGGTCAACCTCAAACCCTGGGACGTCGCGGCGGGGTGGATCATCGTCGAGGAGGCGGGGGGACGGGTCACCAAAGAGGACGGCTCCCCCTACGCCATCGGAGAGCACATCATCGTCGCGACCAACGCGAAGATCCACGACGCGCTCGTGGAAAAACTGGGCGAATAGCCTCCGGATTTGGCTCCGGGGCGAAAAGCTGTTACCATAACAGAAAGCAAGGAGCGAAATTTGGAAGGTAACATCACCGTCTCCTACGTCATTCTCTGCGACGACGACATCCAACTCGACATCGACATCCAGGAGCTGCTGGCCAACGAGAAGATTGCCCGGCTCATCAAGAACGAGTACGCCAAGGGGGCGCGCAACCTCCTGCTCGATCCCTCCCAGGCCGGGGGAAAAGTGAGCCTCTCGAAGGAGAAGGCGCTCCACACCTTCGTCATCGCCAAGGACGACTTCGCCGACGCCCTGAGCCTCGCCGAGGAGGACGCCCGAGTGAAAAAGCTCCTCAAGGGGAAATGCAGCCGCATCGAACTGGTGGACCTCACGACGGAAGAGAAAACTAAAAGTTAAAAGTGAAAAACTAAAAGTTGAGATGCGAAAGGCGTAGATCCTGAAATGAGTTCAGGATGACGGCCAAGTTCCACCTTCCATCTTCCAACTTTTAACTTTTAGTTCTTAGTTTTTAGTTCACCCCCTTCCAGGAGCCACCATGGTCGCGTTTCTCTACGACCCGATCTTCCTCGAACACGACACCGGGGCGCACCACCCGGAAACCCCCCGGCGGCTGGAGTCGCTCCTGAACGCCGTCGCCCCCCTCTCTGAGCGTCTGCTGCTCCTCTCCCCGCCCGAGGCGACCCGCGAACAGCTGCTGCGCGTCCACACTCCCGAACACATCGACGACGTGGCGCGCTACGCCGCGGCGGGGCTTGTTTTTGACGCGGACACCCCCACCTCTACGCACTCCTATGAAGCGGCCCTCAAAGCCGCGGGGGCGGGCGTCGCCGCCGTGGACGCGGTGCGTTCGGGGAAAGCGGCTTCGGCCTTTTGCGCCGTGCGTCCCCCGGGGCACCATGCGACCCGGGAGCGGGCCATGGGGTTCTGCCTTTTCAACAACATCGCCGTCGCCGCCCGCTACGCCCGGTCGGTCGGCTACCGAAAAATTTTCATCGTCGATTTCGACGTCCACCACGGCAACGGCACCCAGGGGATCTTCTACGACGATCCGACGGTTTTCTACTTCAGCTCCCACCAGTACCCCGCCTACCCCGGCAGCGGCGACACCCCGGAGACGGGCAGCGGCGCGGGGGAAGGCTTCACCCTCAACTTCCCCCTCTTCCCGGAAACGGGGGACGAGGCGATCCTGCCGGTCTACGAGGAAGCACTGCCCGAAGCGGTTGCGGCCTTCGAACCGGACCTCATCCTGGTCTCGGCGGGGTACGACCTGCACGAGAGCGACCCGCTGGCCTCGCTGTACGTTTCGACGGAGGGGGTACGGCGCATCGTAAGATGCATCATGGAGTGTTCGGAGGTACCGAAGATCTTTTTCCTGGAGGGGGGTTACGACCTCGCCGCGCTCGGGGAGTGCGTCAAGGGGACGCTGGGGGAGATGATGGCGAATGAAAAATGAATAGTGAATAATGAATAATTGGGGATAGCCGTCACCCTGGAATGCGTTCGGGGTTCATGCCTTTCATATTATTCATTTTTCACTCTTCACTATTCATTCGAATAGCCTACGGCTATTCGGCGACGCCCGCCTGGTTGCCCATGGTGCGGAGCATGGTGATCTCTTCGATGAGTTTGGCGCAGTTCTCTTCTTCGATGTCTCCTTCTTCGATGGCGAACATGATGTCGAGGAAGTTCTGGTGGATGGCGCGGATGCCCTGCTGGTCCTGGAGGAGCTCTTCGGTCGCTTCGTTCTGTTCGAGGAACTGGTTCATCGATTTCATGAAGGCTTCGACTTCGGGGATGACGGTTTCGGAGAGGAGTTTGTAGAGTTCTTCTGAGTGTTTCATTGCCGGTTCTTTCTGTAATTTTTCCGGTATTGTAGCAAATGGGGGTTTAAGGACGGCCCGAAGGCGTCCGAGGGGCGGCAACCGCGGAGGCGGTTCCCGGTTTAGAGCGGTGTAACGTTTTCGGCCTGGGGACCTTTTTGACCTTCACCGACTTCGAATGTCACTTTCTGACCTTCTGCAAGGGAGACGCGACCCGCACCGGTGCGGTTAACTTGACGGAAGTGAACGAAGATGTCCTTGCCGCCGTTTTCTTGTTGGATAAATCCGTAGCCTTTTTCGTCATTGAACCATTTTACGGTTCCATTGAGCAGTTCTGCCATGTTTGTACCTTATGGGAATATGCACTTTTCAGGGGGTAAGCCCTGTCCAGCGGAGTCAGAAATCGGGGAGTCTATCGGTCGAGCGGTAATCACACTTCCAAAGATGAACTCTAGCCTCATCTTTCATCAACGATCATTATATCTGTTTTTTGTCGCTTTTGGGAAACACCTCAGCTCAAAGTGTTATCATTTTCCCTATGAATGACGAAAAACTCTTTGAAATGTTGGAAATTTATGTGGCGGACGCGGTGGCGGTCCTGGAAAAAGGCGAACGGCTCGATCCCTTCGCGATGATCCTCGAAGCGGACGACACCCACCGTCCGCTCTACCTCGACGAGCCGGACACGGAACGGCGCTACGACCTGCTCCACCAGGCCCTCAAAGCCGAAGCGGCCCACGGTGAGATCAAGGCCGCCGCCCTCCTCGCCCGGGTCACCATCCCGGAAAACTACGGCCCCGCCGTCCCCGAAGGCATCCGCATCCACGTCGAAGAACGCGCGAGCGCCCACGAAAAACTCTCCGCACGACTGCTCTACATCCCCTACCAGCTCTACCGCGCCGAGGGGCAAGAGTACATCCGGGTGCATTTGCATCACCCGATTCCGGTGGGGATGCCTTCGGAGATATTCAAATCTTGACAGGTTACTAGATCTTCTCTATACTGCTTTCATGGATTGCGGATTCGCGGTCGGCTTTAAGGCTCGGGCATTGGCCCGGGCCTTTTTGCTTTATAGCCCCCACCCGTTTCTTTCTTCTGCATGGGTTCATAAGCGCGATTTATTTGATCTATACTCAAATGGATATAAGAGAAGAAAAAGTAGCCTGTCCCCTTTTTCTCTTTTTCCAATTGGAGGTTGGGGAGCTTAACCTGCTTCGCCGCTTTATTGCGGTGAGTATATAGTGCCACCTGATACCAATTTCCGCGTCAAAATTAGAAGTGATTCTTTAATACACTACACCATCTTTTAATACATTCAATATACACTTTACTAGTATTCTGCAAATAAGATTTTTCTTTGTAGGTTTTGTATGTCTGCTCTAAGCCTGTAATCAACGTTTGAAGACTTTGCATTGGAATTTCTTCAAACTCTTTTATTTTGCATTCTAAATAATGATGCGCACAATTGTCTCGACTTAATTCCATTTTTTTATCTGTATCTTTATCATGTAAGTAAACGATAAACTTCTCTTCTATTTGGTCAGTATCGATGTTCTTTTTACATACAGCACAGTCACAAATTTTTTCATAAAATTCTTCTTTGGATTTGAGTTGATGATTTTTTAAAATATTCAACATATCAAAAGGATCAATTTTTTGTTTGATGGGTGGTAAATAATATTTATGAGTTGGTGCAGATCCAGCAGGATTTAAACTTCGACTTTCACCATATATTACATTATGACAAACTCCATCTAAGCCTAGATGATATAATAATTGTGAAAAATATCCACCATATAAAGAGATGATTTCTTTATGGGGATTTTTCTGCTTATAAGTTGTAATCAGTTGTATTAATGCTTCTATCGCTTCTTCATTTACTTCATGCTCTTTATAGTCGTTAATCCAGAAGATTAAACCATCAGCCTTCGAATAGGCATCTATGATTTTAGAGGTGAGTTTTTCATTGATAAGGACTTCTTTACTTATCAGCAATATTGCATATACATTTTTATTGTATTTTTCTTTTGCTTTCAAACTTTTCTCTAGCATTTTAATATTTACATCAAGCCAGAAGCTTAGGTTATCATTCAACAAAAAATATGGGGCTATCAAAAACTTTGGTCTTTTGATTTTTTTACTTCGTTTAACCATAATTTTCATATCATCTTCAAGGCTATCAAACAAATAATTTTCTTGGAAGTTCAATACACTCTCGACAAAATGATCATCATCTAAAACTTGAATATTTTGTTGATTTATTGGTTTATCATTTTCCAAAAGTGAAGCTGACAAATTATAGTTTGATAGCAAGTCTTGATATGTTTGTTTTATCCCTTCACCCTTACTTTTCGCAAGATATTTGATATCCATTTGATAAGCATAGGTTTTTGGATCAATAATGAATTCTTGCGTACTCAAGTCAATATGCAATAATTCAGCAGTATCTTTAGAATGATGGCAAATTGTATTGGCATTAAATACGATTGTAGATGCATGCGCTTGATACTGTTGAAAATACTTTTTGTCGGTCGAAGCTCCATATCTTAAGTAGTGCTGTAATGTATTCATTGCTATACCTCTTCTTTTTGTACCAATTTATCAGACAAATAGTTCCTATAAAAAGGGATTTGAAAACTGCTAAGTTTTGGTTTTATCGTTTCTTCCAATGAACGAGATGAGTGATCATACATGTATAAGCCAATTCCTCTGTCTTGTAAGGTTTTTAAAATGTGTAAACTTACATTTCTTTTTGGAATACATAAATAAGCATAATCAGTAACCATTTGATAATCAGAGAGTTGTTCAAAGGCTTTTTTGTAATCCTTTAATTTAAACTCGATTGCAATTAATTTATTATCACTGTTTCGGAGCACAATATCTATTGAACGAGTGAAAATTTTTACTTCCTTGTGAATATAGTATTTTTTGAAAAATGGAAGTACATTTTTAACCAGCTCGTGTTCACTCAATTACAGCTCCAAATACCTTGTCTTTAATTTTAGAGTTTTTTGTATACTCAGGATATTTTTCATATACAAATTTAACTAATTTATTTAACTCCATGTCATTATAGTCTCTTTTAAAATTGTCCATAGCTTCCATTTCAAATTCATCAATTCTGCCCTTCTGAATAAGCTCTTCAACGACACATTCGATTCCATCCTGTGTAATACTATATTCAGTTTCTCTGTCTATCGTATCAGCATACTGATCTAGCTCTTTCTCATTTTCAACTAAGGTCATATCTAATGCTTTCAAGTTTTTTATATGCTTGTAGAGATCTTTTGAAAATGGACCATAGTCATATGCGAAGTAGTTAAATAACCCTGATGACCGGTCTTGATGTAATTTATATGGGAATTCTTTTTCATACAAGAAAACTAACTTTTGAAGTCTTGTCCTACCGATGATTTTACTTTGATTGTCAGCATACAAGATTAGAAGTAAGATCATATCGTTGTTGAGTTTTTGTTTCATCACTATAGCCTTGATAACAAATTAACACTATTATAATCAAAGTTACTTATTAAACTATCTAAAAAATTCACACACATCCACCTCTAAAACATCTGAATGCGAGAAATGCGGGTATACAATACCTATTTTAGAAAGAAGATGTCCATAGACCCACACCAAACTACGTGACATAAACTAGAGCCCCAAGGGTTGAACCTCCAAGAGAAAAGGGGACAAGCTACTTTTTCTAAAAAGTGGCATTAGAAGAATGGGGGTTTAGTCATATTATGGAAGAGGAGTTCGACGATGCATCGTCACTTTGCATGCATCGCCGGTTCGGGGAGGGTTACTTGTTCTTCTTGCGCGATTGCTTCGCCTTTTTGGCCTTGGCTTTCGCCTTCGCCTTCTGAGCCGCTGACTTAGGAGCCTTGGAAGCGTTGACCTCGCCCTTTTCGCTCTGCTGCTGGCTGCTATAGCCCTGCTCTCTCTTCTGCAGCGCGTTTGCCATGTAGCCAAGCTTGAGGCCGCTGTCCATTCTGACGCTGGAAGTGTTCGACTTTGCCATGGGGTATCCTTTACTTTGGTGGAATTATACCACCTCGAACCGTCTCACCTCATCCGCACTTGTGCGTTCCAACGCCATATGGCCCCATACTTTGACGGCCTACCGCTTCGCAACGCTCTTCACTTCCTCCGCCTTCAAAGCCTCCATCTGCTCACTGAAAAACTTCCTCAAAATGTCTTTCTGCGCTTCCGTCAGGTCCGCCCGTTCGTGCATGAGCACGTAACTCCCCACAGGCATCCGGCCGATGTGGAGCAGGTGCCCCGCCCGCTCCAGCCGCTCCAGGCGGACCTTCGGGTCGATCTTCTCCCACTCGGAAAAGTTCAGCGCCATCCGCCCCCGGTTGATGTGGTTCGCCATGACCCACGACAGCGGCGCGATGTTGCTGTACCACGGGTAACTCGTGCTGTCCGAATGGCAGTCGTAACAAGCCTTGACAAGCACCTCCGTCACCTCCGCGTCCGCACGCAGCGCCACCGACGCATCCACCGCATGATTGTGGAAATCGGGCCGTATGAACTGGATGGCCACCGCAATCCCCAGAACCCATAACAGCATCTTCTTCTGCAACATCACTTCCTCTCATCAAAGTAGACAATGGTAACACGCCCGCCTTAACAAACCGATAACTTGGACGAAATTACCCTCGTACTTTGATCACTCCGCGTCGACCCTCTTCCGCATCTGCTTCTTCTCCCCCTGCTTCTTCTTCGAACTCAAACGCTTCTTCACCGACGACTTCGTCGGCTTCGTCGCCACCCGGTGCTTTTTCTTCTTCAGCACGCTGCGGATGAGCTCGCAAAGACGCGCGTACGCCTCCTCGACGTTCTGCTCCCGTCCCCGGTGCTGCTGAGACTTGATGACCACCACCCCCTCTTTCGTGATGCGTGAGTCCTTCAACTCCAGCAACCGCTCTTTGATGTGCTCCGGCAGCGACGCCGCCGCGACGTCGAACCGCAGATGCACCGCCGCAGACGTCTTGTTCACCTTCTGCCCGCCCGAACCCTGGGCACGAATGGCCGTGATCTCCACCTCGCTCTCGTCCAGGGAAATGGTGTCGGAAATCTCGATCATACCAGACTCAATTCCACTTTTTTTCCAAACGCCTTCGCAACCCGCTCAAGGAAATCGATCCCGACATTGACATTCCCGTTCTCGATGCGCGAAATCACCGCCTGGGTCGTGCCAACCCTCTCGGCGAACTGCTTCTGCGTCAGATCGTAAGCGATGCGCAGCTTCAGAATCTGCTCAATCACCTTGTAACGGAGTTCCAGTCTCTCCCACTCCGCCTTGAACGCCTCATCCTTCAGCTGCTCTTTCAAAAACCTCTGAAACTCACTCATCTCGTAACTCCTCCATGCGCTTCCTGGCCAGCGCAATCTCTTTGCGCGGCGTCTTCTGCGTCTTTTTGACAAAACCGTGCAGCAAGACAAACCGCTGCCCCGAATGGGCGAAATAAACAATACGGTAGATCCCGTCACGGTCTTTTGCTCGCACCTCGTATAACTTCGCTTCCAAATGCTTCACATACGGCTCCCGAATGCCGAGCCCAAGACGCTCCAGCAAATCGAGGTTCCGTACGATCGCCGCACGGGCACGCCCATCCAGCTCCAAAAGCCACGCTTCCACCGGCTTATGACCGGTCGCATCGGTATAAAACTCAACCTTCCATCCCATTATTATGCCTTATTGGATATAATAAATATCTTATTGGATATATTTACGCTCCGATGTACGATTGATGAACTTTTAGTTTTTAGCTTTTCACTATTCGTTTTCACACCAACCCCTCCTCCCGAAGACTCAGAAACCCGTTCTTGGAAAGAATGACATGATCGAGCAGCTCGATCCCCACCAGCTCGCTCACCTCCTTCAGTCTCCGGGTCACCTGCCGGTCCGCCATGCTCGGCTCCAGCACCCCGCTGGGGTGGTTGTGGGCGATGATGATCCCCGCCGCCCGGTCGGCGATGGCGTCGGCGAAAACCTCCCGGGGGTGTACCAGGCTCTGGTTCAGGGTCCCGATCCCCACCACCCGCTTCTCGATGACCCGCGACGCACCATCAAGCGTCACCGACAGCAGGTACTCCTGCTTCCGCTCCGCGTACTCCCGCAGCAGTGCGTAGACATCCTCCGCCCCGTCGACCTTCTCCCCCGCAGTCACCAAGTAGCGCCGGGCCAGCTCCAAAGCCGAAAGCACCTGCGCCGCCTTCGCCCTCCCCAGCCCGTAGATCTCCGTCAGGTCGTTGAGCACCAGGGCGTCGCACCGCCCCTCCAGCACTCCGCACACCTCCCGGGAGAGCTGCAGGACATCCTTGTGCTGCGTCCCGCTCCCCAGAAGCACCGCCATCAGCTCGTAATCCTTCAGGGCGCCCGCCCCCTTCTTTACAAGCTTCTCCCGTGGCCGATCCCCGTCGTAAAGCTGGTCGATCCGTTTCATGGTCGCTCCTTTGCTGAAAAAGCATAGAAGAACACCATATAACGCATTCGAATATTTTTTACGTAATATTGCAGAATGCTATGGCGGAAACTAAAAACTAAAAACTAAAAACTGAAAACTGGAGGTTGGGAGGGGGAGTCGGCGGGGGGTTAGAGTGCCCCGAAGACTTTGGAGAGGAGGTCCGTCGTGCGGGCCGCGGGGTTTTCGCGGATCTTCTTCTCCTCGTCGGCGACCATGGTGAAGAGGCCGTCGAGCCCCTTGCCCGTGATGTAGCCGTCGAGATCGCGGGCGGAGTAGTCGCTCTGCTGCTCCGAGCTGCCCCCCGTCACCATCCCCGCCAGACCGCCCAGGCCGCTTTTTTCGACCATGGGAGCCGCGTAGCTGTCGTAGGCAGCCACCATCGCCTTGTAGTAGGTGGTCACCTGCGCCTCCTGGGTGTACTTCTGGACGATGGGGAGGAAGGCCGCCTTGAGCTCCGGCGTCGACTTCTCACGGAAGTACTCCGTCGCCGCGTCGTCGGGACCGGAAAGAATCTTCCGGGCGTCGTCGAGGCTCATGCCGGTGATCGCCTTGCCGAAGATGGCCGCCGTCTCGGGCACCGCCTTCTCCGCCGCGCGGTTGAGGGAGAGAACAAAGTCGTCGACGTAGCTCCCCATCCCCACCTTCTGCAGCCCCGTCGCGATGAGCTGGAGCTGCTCGGGAACCGGGATCTTCACCGCCGCGTTGCCGAAGTAGCCGTTCTCCTTGCCCAGCTGATCGATGGCCAGCTTCGTGCCGACCTTGAGGGCTTCGCGCAGACCGCCGTCGACCTCCGCGTCGCTCAGCGAGGAGACGCCGCTCGCCGCCGTGGAAGCCGTCGAACTGCTCTGCGTGTTGGTCACCGCGTCGCCCAACTGCTTGCCGAGATCGTCGAAAAAGCCCGCCTGCAGCGGCGCCGTTCCCAGCAGGGCCGCGGCCGCCGCCGAGAGAATGAGTCGTTTGGAATGCATGGTGATGCTCCTGGTACCCGCCGTTACGATGGAACGGACGGTAAAGTGTATGGTGTCATTATAGCGGCAAATCCGTTTCCGGGGAATAGATAGAAAGAGGGGTGATGAAAAAGAGGAGAAACGTCAGCCGAAGAGGGGAGCCCCTCTTGTTGCCCCGTGCTTAGTGGGAGCGGCTGCCGCTGTTGAAGTAGAACCAGACGCTTCCGCCGACGACAGCAACCGTACCGTAGATCATTGCAACGATTTCCATGACAATCCTCCTTTACAAATCTGAGTCTCGCCATGCTAACCATGACAGCTAAACCTGCAATTTAATCGACATAATTAAAAATAATATTTTGGAAAATTTTAAGATTAAATCGTCACCTTTCCATTGGAAAAATTGCCAAAGGCAGCTGAAAGGCCCGTACAAAAGGGGGTTTAATGGCATTGTTAAGTCCTACTAATATAAGTTATAAATATAGATTAAGAGTAAAAAGTGAGTCAAAAAGTGACGTTTACCCGTTGCGAAAACGACATGAGCCGGCAGAAAAAATCCTCTATTCTGATGCATTTTTTCCGACCGCCGCTTTTAAGCGGAAACTGCCCGCCAAGGGCACTTTCGGACCTATTATCACACATATGTGATAAATACAATAAGAATAGTTTAATGATGTTGGAACTACCATTGAGAAACGTTTTCCCAAAAGGAGTACCGATGAAACGACAGAAATGGATGGTGTGGATGCTGCCCCTGGCCCTCTCGACCTTCGGCATGGCCCAGACGCCCGCCGAAATGGGCGAAGTCTACCAGAGCCGCTGCGCCAAATGCCACGGCGTCAAGGCCGACGGGGTTTCCATGATGAAAGAGATGCCCGGGGTCAAACCGGAAAAGGCGGAGATGCTCGGCGTCTCCTCCCAGCAGCAGCCCAACGTTCACGGTCCGGCCCTTGACCACCTGGGCAAGGAGGAGCTGCACCGCAAGCTCATCGACTTCCGCGCCAAAGGGTTCGACGTCGACAGCTACCACTCCGTCATGCGCGACAACCTCAAGACCATCGAAGCCCGCGAAGGCGACATCGACGACGCCGCGATGGCTTCATACATCTACAACACCTTCGGCGAGGGGGCGGAGTAACCTCCCCCCGTTCTCCCCTACTCTTCCAGTTTCGGCAGCTCGTCGGACAGCACCTCCAGGTTGGGCAGCATCACGATCTCGATGCGCCGGTTCTGGGCACGTCCCTCTGAAGTCGTATTGTCCGCACGGGGCTGGAACTCGCCGTACCCCGCCGCGGAGAGATTTTTCGGTTCCACGCCCGAGGCGCTCATGAGGTGCACCACGCTCAGGGCGCGGTCGCTGGAGAGTTCCCAGTTGGTGTAGCCGTTGCTGGACTTGATGGGGATGTTGTCCGTATGGCCCTCCACCTGGAAGCGGCGGTCTGAAAAGTCTCCCAGCACCCCGGCGATCTCCTTGATCGCCGCACTTCCCTCTTCGTTGAGCTCCGCGCTGCCGCTGGCGAAGAGTACGCTTTCGGGAAGGTTGATGACGATGCGGCCGTTCTCGATGCTCACCGTCAGACGGCCCCCGTCGATCATCTTCCGAAGCTTCTCGACGAAACTGGCGTAGATGGCGTTGCGCCGCTTCGTCTCCTCCTCGATCTGCTTGAGGGTCTGCATCTGCACCCGGATGGTGTCGAAATCCTGCTGGGAAGCCCGCAGGTGCACCTCCGCGGCGTCGAGCTCCGACTGCAGGGCGCTCTTCTTCTGTTCGAGCGCCTCAAGCTCCGCCCGGCTCAGGTCGATCGCCTCGCGGTTGCGTTCGATCTCCCCCGCCTGGTCGGCGATGGTCTTTTCAGCGGCGCTGAGCGAGCTGCGGGTCGTCTCCAGCTCCTGGAGGGTCGCTTCATGGGTCTGCGTCGTGACGCAGCCCGTCAGAAGCAGCAAGACGCAGGCGGCGCCGGCAAGGGTAATGGGTTTCATGGTTCTCTCCTTGAAGATGGTATGGAAGAAGCTTACGCGACGGCGAGAAACACTCTTTTAAAGGAGTGTGAACGGGTGTAAACGGAACGGTTCGGATTTTTCGATTTCGCAGATTGCGGTTAAGAGTTTCTTTATCTTTCCGTCGTTATCATGGTGATATGTACGTACAGGATCTTTAAAAAAGGTACCGAAAAGGAAGCCGATGAAACACACGATGTTTTGGATGGCTTTGGGTTCGGAATCCCCTCATGAAGCAGTTCCCGAAAACCAAAGGGATATGAATCGGAATGCGGGGTCCGGATCGGGTATGAACGCAAGATTCCATCTGTAAGTCCCATGAACCGGGTCTGTGCAGTCGTTCTGCGCCGCGGCACGCAAAGCGCGTGGCCGCACTGATGCGACCGCGGGTTTTCCTGGTGCTTGCAGACAAGAGGCCGGGCAGCCTCCCTTTCAGAACCTGAAACCGTCGCGCCTCGTGAAGGTCTGGCGACATTGACAGGCTATGCCCCTTCGAGTAACGGCGTCTTGCAAGGTGTCCTCCGCACCGCCTGGGACCAGAAGCCATCGCAGGGAGCGAAAATGCTCCCGCCGGGATGCCGCGTGAAGCGGCATCGTCACACAGACTCCTCACACATCTCCAAAATCTTTAGAAACGTCATCGAAGAAGAGAAGATCAGTTCGACGTCAGCAGCAGCAGGTCGCTTTTTCTCGGTTCGGGCTGCATGTAGTGGATGTTGCAGTCGCCGTCGAGGGTTACCAGCATCGAATGGGCATGGGTGTCGTCCCCGGGAAGGCGCACGTAGAATAAGAAGGCATAGCCGCCGCTGGTACGCACCTCTTTCAGACTGAAGACGTCCGCGTCGGAGATATCGAGCCGTTGGGCGACGGCGGATTTGAGCTGATGGCGCTGCATGGCCGGTTCGCTACCGCACTCCGCTCCCTGAAGCAGCGCAGCCGCCGTCATCATTGCCAGGAGAAATCTGAAAAGTCTCATGATATCACTCCTTTGTGATTTAACACAATTTAACTTTAAATATCTTAATTGTACATTATAAATTGTATAAAACAATCACAAATTGCTGATTTTTCGGACATTTTTGCCTTTACCCCTACTCTGATTCCATTCTGTCGGAAAGCTGTGCGCTTCAAAAAGCCGCGGCGTCACTAAAGTGACACCAATCTCTTTTCTGATAAGATATCTTTATATGACACCATTTGACTTCGAAGCGCTGTTCCGGCAGCTCGACATCGGCATCATCGTTTACGAGCCCGGCACAGAACCTGGAGCCTTTCGGGCCGTCTACCAGAATCCCGCAGCCCAGTGCCTCTGCGGTCTGACCGCATGCGGTGCCCTGCCGGGCGACGGTTTCGACGCCCTGCTGCCGCTTTTGCTGCACGTTCATACCGACGGGGTTCCCCGCCGCTTCACCCTCCCCTTCGAAAGTTATGCGACAGGGCGGAGCGAAGGGTACGTCTACCGGCTCGAAAGCGGACATCTGGTCTACCGCTGTACACCGCTCCCCGAAACTCAACAGCAAACATTCCCGCTCCATGAGCAGCGCTCCTTCCGCGCCATTCTCGATACCGCTCCCATCGGCATCTGGTCCCTTGACGGCTCGGGAAGGCTCCAGTTCATCAACCGCGCCTTCTGCGACGCTGTCGGCATCCCCGAAACGCGCTTCCTCTCCGTCGAACGGTTCGAAACCCTCTTCGACGCGGAGGTCGCCGAAGCCTTTCGCGCCTCCGACAGAAGCTGCCTGGAGCGGGACCGTCCCCACGTCAGCTATCTGAAGATGCCCTTCGCCGACGGCAGGGAGCATGAACTGCTGGTCATCAAGACCCGCATCACCGACGCTGAAAAACGCTCCAGCGGCCTCGTCGGCCTGAGCCTCGACATGACGGAGAAACTGGAGGCAAAACGGCAGCTCGAAGCAGTCAACCGCAGCCTGGAAAAACGGGTTGAAGCGGCCCTGGAACAGAGCCGGGAGCAGGAGCGGATGCTCTTCCAGCAGCAGAAGCTCGCCGCCATGGGAGAGATGATCAGCAACATTGCCCACCAGTGGCGTCAGCCGCTGAACACCCTGGGGCTGCTTCTCACCGACCTCACCTTCAAAATGATGCAGCATCCCGAGACCGCCGAAGCGTGCCGCTACGAAGGGTTCAGCGACCGCTGCGGGGAGATCATCCAGTACCTCTCCGAAACCATCGACGACTTCCGGTTCTTCTACCGCGAAGACGGCAGTTCCAATACCTTCTGCACCCGGGAACTCGCCCTCTCCCTCGAACACCTGGTCAAGCACTCGCTGCTGCACAGCCACATCGTCTTCGAGATGACCTTCTCTAAAGCCCTGCTCAGGGGCTATAAAAACAACCTCAAACAGGCACTCATCAACCTCTATGCCAACGCCAATAATGCCATCGCGGAACGTCACCCCCGGCAGGGCAAAATCGTCAGCCGGGGCTTTGTTGAGGGAGCGGAGTACGTCATCGAGGTGGAAGACAACGGCGGGGGGATCGACGGGGCCATCGTCGACAAGATCTTCGAGCCCTACTTCACGACCCGGCACAAAAGCCAGGGAACCGGCCTGGGGCTCTACATGACCCGGCAGATCATCGAACAGAAGTTCGGCGGCACCATCTCGGTATGCAACGGGAAAACGGGAGCCTGCTTCTCCATCCGCCTCCCCATGGAGGCGACGGAGTGCCGGGAGGAGGCGTAGCCTAGGCGCGCTTGATGCGGCCGTCGACGAAGGCGAAACCGAAGGGGATGAAAGAGGCGGCGAAGACGCGGACGCCCAGGGCGCCGTTGATGCGCTTCTGGTTGAGCGAGTGAGCCAGAAAGAGAATCAGCGTGATAAAGAGCATGCCGTGGGCCATCCCCACGATGGTGACCGCTTTGGGCTCCCCCAACATGTACTTCAGGGGCATGGCGATAAAGAGCAGCGTCAGCCACGAAAGTCCTTCCATCAGGGATGCGATGCGGAGCCATTGGTTGGTAGACATATTTTGTTCCTCGAAAGTTTTGCGTAGTTATAGTCTAAAAACGATGGTGCGGCCATTAACTCCGCCGCGAGAAAAAAAATCACAGCGAAACTTAATGATAGGAAGAGATTATACGCGGAAACCGTCGAGGCGTTCTTCGATCGTGGCAATCTGATCCGACGTGAGGCGGAAGGAGGGATTGAGCATCTTCGAGATGTGGGCGACCTCGGTGACGGTGATGCCGAAGGGGTCCTTCTTGGCGATGGAGACCTCGCCCTTCTTGTTGGTCGTGATGTTGTCGAGGTGCTTGCGGCTGTGGCGCATGAAGTAAGTCAGCGTCAGCTCGTCGGAGTGCTCCTTCTCCAGGGCGACAAAGACTTTGTCCGCCTGCGACGCCGGCACTTTCGGGAACATCCGGCGAAACTCGTCGGGTTCCATGTAGCCGATGTAGATCTTGGTGTAGAGGTTGTGGTAGCGCGAGACCGTCGGGCTTTTGAGGAAATCGAGGTCAATGACCCCCTCCCGCTTGGCACGCACCTTGCGCAATATCCATCCCAGGGTGCTGTAGTACTTGAAGTAGCGCACGTTCAGCCCGGCCGTACCGACCACCTTGTGGTGGTTGATGCGGTAGAAGGGGCGGCGTCGGTCCTGATCTTTTTTCACCAGCCACTCGAAGACCTTCTTCGCGCAGAAGTCCCGGGTGATCCAGACCGTACAGTAGTCGGGGAGCTGGGAGGTGCCCGTCACCCCTTCGTTCAACACCAGCAGCGCCTTGACGTCGTAATCGGGGAAAATGGTCTCCAGCAGCGCTTTCTTCTTCCGCAGCCGCTTTTTGAGGTTGGTGACCGACTTCACCAGCGTCATCTCCACGAAGTAGAGCTCCGTCTTGGTGAAGATGAGGCTGTCGAACTCCCCGATCTCCTTCTGACGGGTACGGTAGACGATCTGCCCCTTCCAGTTGACCGAGAGGGTGCTCGAAAGCGCCTTGGTCCGCTTCTTGTGCGGTCCCTTGACGATGAACTTCTCCACCGCGTCGTGTTCCCTGGCGTAGCGCAGCAGCTTCTCGTAGATGAAGTTCTCGAACACCTCTCCTTCGAAAGAGCGGTAGGCGCTCAGAAACGCCGGGTCCTCCTCCGTCATCCCCTTGCGGTGCAGGCCCATCAGGTGCTTGATGCTGTAATCGTAATAGAGGAGGTTATCCCCGATGTCGCCGTGGTCGAGGTTGGCGATGTCGTCGCTCATCTTGAAAATGGTCGTTTCCTTGTCGGATCTTTGTGGTTTCGTGCGTCTTCTTCTGCTCATAATACTTCCGGTTCTTTTGGCAATCTGACGGTAAAGCGGGCCCCCCGTTCGCCGTTTTCGGCTTCAAGGCTGCCCCCCATGCTCTCTTCGACGATGCCCCGGGACATGTAGAGTCCCAGGCCCGTCCCCCTGGAGCTCTCTTTCGTCGTAAAATAGGGGTCGAAAATGTGCGGCAGGACCGTCTCGGGAATCCCCCCCGCGTTGTCCTCGACGGTGACGACCACATGCGGCCCCTCCTCGTCGACGACGATGTCGATCTCGCCCTTCTCCACGCCCCGCTCGATCACGGCGTCCCGGGCGTTTTTGATCAGGTTCATGAAGACCTGGACCAGTTCGTTTTTCATGATCACCGCCATATGGGGCATGCTGCTGTGCAGACGGCACTCGATGTTGGCGTACTTCAGCGAGGCGTCGTTGAGGGTGCGCGCCATGCGGATCACCTCCTCCACCGCGATGAGATCGCTGTCCTTGTCGAGCTGGTGGAAGTTGCGGAAATCATCGATGGTCTTGGACATGTACTGCAGCGTCTCGTTGATCTGGTCGTTCGCCTTCTCCATCGCCGCGGCATCCAGGGCGTTGAGACGGAACTTCACGAAGAGATCCTGCATGATCAGCGCCATGGTGTTCAGCGGCTGACGCCACTGGTGGGCGATCTGCTCGATCATCTCCCCCATCGCCGCCAGACGAGACTGCTTGATCAGCATGCGGTCTTTCTCCCGCTCTTTCTCCAGGCTCGCCGCCACCTTCTGCTGCAAGGTGATGTTGAGCCGGCTCAGCTTGGCGACGTACTCGTCCTGCATCAGCTTGATACGGTCGGCGAGGGCCCAGGAGAGGAAGATCATCTCCAGGCCGCTGCCGATCTGCTGGGCGTGGTTGAAAAAGACGTAGCCGCTGATGATACCGTACTTGTTCATGGCGATCACCAGGGTCCCCAGGAGAAAACTGCTCCACCCCAGGACGTAGAAACGGGCCGGACGATAGTGACGGCCCCAGACAAGGATGCCGCTGATGATCAGTAGCACCGGGACCGTCACCGCCAGCCCGACGCTCATGAGCATCGCCGTCCGGTAGCTCAGGAAAATAGAGAGCACCACCACCCCGCCGCTGTAAAGCAGCACCGTCTTGAGCAGGGTGTCCATGTTGGGAATGTAGCGCGCGGTCTGCAGGAAGTGGCGGCTGAAGACGATGGCGCTCACCGAAGCGACCGCCGTCAGGAAGGGGGCCCCGTGGGTTCGGAACAACTCCCAGTCGGGCCAGAGGTATTCGTAGGCGATCCCGTTGAGCGTCATCTGCCACAGTACGAAACTGGTAATGAAGAAGAGGTAGAGCATATACGTCTGCTCCCTCGTGTAGTAGTACAGTACCATGTTGTAGAGGAAAATGACGATGAAGAGCCCGTAATAAAGCCCGGTGAAAAGCACCGTGTGCTGATCTTCGGAGATGGCGTTCTTGGCCGTCTGCAGCACCATGGGCACCTGCATGGCGCTCTCGGTCTCGACACGGACGTAGAGGGTCACCGGACGCGATTCGAGGGGCACCCGGAAAAAGAAGTTGAGATGGTCGACTTCGCGCTGCGAAAAGGGGAGCAGGTCGCCGCTGTGTTTGCGGAAGAGCTGCGCTCCGTTCTCCGTATCGACGCCGTAAACCGTAATGTCGTCGAGCAGCGGGTAGTAGATGCGCAGCCACCACTCGTGCTCCGTGCCGTATTCGCCGGGAATGATCGTCGTCTTGAACCAGTAGGCCGAGGAGGTGAAGCCGAAGTTGAAATCGGTCTGGGCGTCCTGCACGAAACTTCGGGTGCGTACCTCTTCCAGGGTCAGCTTGCCGCCCCGGTCCTCGTAATACTCGCTGGAGGTGCTGAGCCAGTAGGACTCGCTGTTGTCGAGACGGAGCGGCTCGACGCCCTGGGCGCCGACGGCAAGGAGCAGCAGGATGAAAAAAGTCTGCACCGCGCCCCGGATTCCCATCGATCAGCTCCGTCTTCCCAGGGCGTCTTTAAAGCCCCAGTCCCGTCGGGCGCGAAGCACTTCGGTGTGATGCAGGTCGACGATCATCAGCTCCTCGGTGTCCCCCAGCATCATCTCCAGTTCCCCCTGCGGATTCATCAGCAGCGAGTCGCCGTAGAACTTCCAGCGGTAATCCCCGTCGCGGTATTCGCCGACGCGGTTGGCCCGCAGGATGTAGCTGTGGTGGGTAAAGGCGCGGGAGCGGATCAGGTCGCGCCAGCGCTGGTGGGATTCGAAAGTGGAAATGGTCGGCAGCAGCACGCAGTCGACGTTCTTGCGCATCACCTCTTCCCAGAGGGGATCGAAATGGAGTTCGAAGCCGCCCATGACGGCGAACCGTATGCCGTCGATCCGGAACGTCATGGGAGCGCGCAGGGGCGCGACGGGGTTGGCGAAAAACTTCTCTTCGTTCCAGTGGGCGTAGTTGATGAGGAGCTGCTGATCGTAGTAGGCCGTCGACGCCGGCGACACCTTGACGATGCTCTTGTAGGGAAGCCCCTTGCGCACGACGACCAGGGGGGCGACGAAGGTGATGCCGTACTGGGCCGAGAGGTCCCGGAGAATCCGCAGGTGGTGTTCGCTCTGTTCGCGCAGCATCGGGATGGGGGTGGTTTCGATCTCCTTGAAGAAGGAGTTGAAGAGGTACTCCCCGAGCAGGATGAGACGCACGCCGTTTTTGTGGGCGATGCGGACGAAGTGGTAGAGCTTCGTCGTCGACATGCCGATGGAAGGCAGCTGCAGTACGGCGGCCTTCACGCAGGTTCTCCCCCGTTCTTGATCGCTTCGATGCGCAGCTGCGCCTTCTCCAGCATCTCCTGGGCCGCCTTGAGCTCGGCCATCCCCTCAGCGTAGGCCTGGACGCTCGCCTCCAGGGTGATCTCCGGGTCCATCAGCGTCTCGAGGATCGCCTTGGCCCGTTCGAGCCGCGCTTCGAAATCGTCGTTCTCAGTCATTGAGCACCTCCCTGACATACGCTTCGAATTTCTCCACCTCCACCAAGAAGGCGTCGTGACCGTAGTCGCTCTCCACCTCCAGGTAGTGGCAGTTGGGCTTTCGCATCTCCTTGAAGAGGGCGTCGACGTGCGCCATCTCCTTCGGACTGAAGAGCATGTCGCTGGAGAAGCCGACGAGATGGAGTTCCGTCTCCACCTGCATCAGTGCCTCCTCCAGGGAGTCGAAGCCCCGGCCGAGATCGTAGATGTTGATCGCCTTGGTGATGTAGAGGTAGGAGAGCGGGTCGAACCATTTGGTGAAGTTGTAGCCGTTGTACTCCAGGTAGGACTCCACCTGGAACTTCCCGAAGAGCTCGTAGAGACCGTCGTCGCGCTTGTAGTCCCGGCCGAATTTGCGGTTCATGGAGTCCATGGAGAGGAAGCTGATGTGTCCGGCCATCCGACCGACCGCCATTCCCGGAAGCCCCTCTTCCCGGATCGCCTCGGGGTCGTAGTACCCCTGTTTGAAGGCGGGGTCTTTGAGGATCGCCTCCTGGGAGATCTTGTTGAAGGCGATGGCCCAGGGCTGGGTGGCGTAGGTCGTCGCCATGGCGATGACCTTTTTGGCGAAGTTGGGGTAGTGCACCGCGAACTGCAGCGCCTGCATGCCGCCCATGGAACCGCCGACGATGGCGTGAACCCGGTGGATCCCCAGCCGGTCGAAGAGGATGCGCTGCGCCTTGACCATATCTTTGATGGTGACGACGGGGAACTTGTAGCGGTAGGGCTCCAGCGCCGGGTAGCGGTCGCTCATGGGGCCCGTCGAGCCGAAACAGCTGCCGATGACGTTGGAGCAGATGACGAAGAAGCGGTCGG
This sequence comes from Sulfurimonadaceae bacterium, assembly GCA_050292215.1. Lineage (GTDB taxonomy): Bacteria > Campylobacterota > Campylobacteria > Campylobacterales > Sulfurimonadaceae > SZUA-415. Next base: position 29,213 of record JBNKLF010000026.1, read on the forward strand.
TGTCGATCCCCTTCCCCGGTCCGATCAGGTCGTTCCACCACCCCGGTTTCCGATCCCCCTCGTAAAACCCCGCCGCATGGTGCGACCCCGTCAGGGCGTGGCACACCACGACGACGTTGTCCTTGGCTTCGTTAAGCTCCCCGTAGGTTTCGTAGACGATGTCGTAGGGTTCGAGAATCCGCCCGCTCTCAAGGTAGAGCGGATTCGTAAAGTGTTCGGTCGCGGTGTGGAGGTTGACGGTTTCTATGGTTACGCCTCGAGTGCCTGTTTGAGATCTTCGATCAGGTCCGCCGCATTCTCCAGGCCGATGCTCAGGCGCACCAGGCCCGGGGCGACGCCGCAGGCTTCCATCTCGGAGGGTGTCAGCTGCATGTGCGTCGTCGACGCCGGATGGGTGATGATGGACTTCGAGTCCCCGATGTTGACCACCAGGGAGAAGATCTTCGTGGCGTCGACGAGCTGCTTCGCTTCGTCGAAACCGGCGACTTCGAAGCTCAGCAGGCCGCTGGCGCGTCCCGCTTCGAAGTAGCGCTGCGCGTTGGCGTAATTCTTGTTCGACTTGAGCCCCGGGTAGTTGACCCGGGTCACCTTCGGGTGCGCTTCGAGGAACTCCGCCACCACAAGGGCGTTGTGGGAGTGCTCCTTCATCCGAAGCGCCAGCGTCTCCATCCCCTGGATGAAGAGCCAGGAGTTGAAGGGCGACAGCGCCGCACCGAGATCGCGCAGCAGCGAAAGGCGGGCCCGCAGGGTATAGACCGGCAGCGGCACGTCGACGTAGACCAGCCCGTGGTAGGAGGCGTCGGGTTCGTTGAACTGCGGGTAGCGGGTGTTGTCCCGAATCTTGTCCACAAGCCCCTCGCGTTCGACCATGATGCCGCCGATGGCCAGTCCCTGTCCCGTCGTGTACTTGCTCGCGCTGTGTACGACCACGTCGACGCCGTGGCTCAGCGGGCGGCAGAGCGCCGGGGTCGCCACGGTGTTGTCGACGACGGTCAGCACGCCGTGCTTGTCGGCGATCGCCGTGATGGCGTCAATGTCCGCCACGTCGATGCTCGGGTTGGTCAGCGTCTCGAAAAAGACCACCTTGGTCTTCGCGTCGATGAGCGCTTCCATCGCCTCGGGAGTGTGCACGTCGAAAAAGCGCGCCTCGATCCCGAACCGCTTGAGGGTATGGGCCGTCTGCGTCAGCGTTCCGCCGTAAAGCTGGGAGGCGCAGACGATGTTGTCTCCCGCCTCGGCCGCATTGGCGATGGCGTAGAAGATCGCCGCCATACCGCTGGAGGTGGCCAGCCCCGCCGCGCCCCCTTCAAGCGCCGCGAAGCGCTTCTCGAAGACGTCGGTCGTCGGGTTGTTCAGCCGGGTATAGATGTTCCCCAGCTCTTTGAGGGCGAACAGGTTCGCCGCATGTTCGACATCGCGAAACTCGTAGGCCGTGCTCTGGTAAATGGGCACCGCCATCGTTCCCTGGGCGTCCTTCTCGTATCCTGCGTGAAGCGCCTGTGTCTGAAATTGCATGGTAGTCCTTACTGTATTGAGTCGTATTGCAGTTCAAGGCTGCATCGCCTCAATCGTGAAATTCAGGAATCTGTCGTCTCTTCGGCCCGGTCGTAGATGACGGCGGTATCCGCCATCAGGTCGTGCAGGGCCCGTTTGTCTCTACGAAATGCCACCATGATAAAACCCATCAGTAGCATTAGAGTAGAGGCGATATAGCCGATGGAGCGGATTACCGCCTGGCGGTTGTCGATCTCGCCGAAGCTCTTCGCGTCGACCACGGTGATCCCGACCGCCCGTTTTCCGGGCGTGGCACCCCGCCAGCGGCGCCAGAAAACGATGACGACGACCATCACCGCCGCCTCGAAAATCAGTTCCCACTGCAGTTGGGTCTGCGGCATCTGCGTCAAAGCGCGGGACGCATTCCCATGCATAGCATACCGTATATTTTCCATATAGGCGGTAAAATCGAACCACTGACCCCCGCTGAGCCAGTAAATCACGATGCCGATCGGCACCGCGAGAAACAGGGTGTCGAGAAACGAAGCGACGAAGCGGACCCAGAATCCCGCGTATACGACCTCGTCATCTCTCATCCGTTACCTCGCTATCGACCGGAAAGCTGCAGCTTCAGTCAGGATTGGCACGTCTGCGGAATCAGACGTGGTAATTCGGCGCTTCCGCCGTGATTTGCACGTCGTGAACGTGGGACTCTTTGAGACCCGCGCTGGTGATCTCGACGAACTCTGCCTTCTCCTGGAAGGTCGGGATGTCCTTGGAACCGCAGTAGCCCATGGAGGAGCGCAGGCCCCCCATCATCTGGTGCACGATCCCCGCGATGGAGCCGCGGTAGGGAACCCGTCCCTCGATCCCCTCGGGAACCAGTTTGTCCGCCGCGGTGCCTTCCTGGAAGTAGCGGTCGGTGGAGCCTTTGGTCATCGCGCCGATGGAGCCCATGCCGCGGTACGCCTTGTACTGGCGCCCCTGGTAGTTGATGAGATCGCCCGGAGACTCTTCCGTACCGGCGAGAAGGGAGCCTGCCATGATGCAGCTCGCGCCGACGGCCAGGGCCTTGGCGATGTCGCCGGAGTACTTGATGCCGCCGTCGGCGATGATGGGCACCCCGTGCTTTCTGCCCGCCTGGGAGCACTCGTCGATGGCGGAGATCTGCGGAACGCCGACACCGGCGACGATGCGCGTCGTACAGATGGAGCCCGGCCCGATACCGACCTTGACGCCGTCAGCGCCCGCTTCGATGAGGGCTTCGACCGCTTCCGCCGTCGCGACGTTACCGGCGACGACGTCGATGGAGAGCTCCGCCTTGATCGCTCTTACGGTGTCGAGAATCCCTTTGGAGTGGCCGTGGGCGGAGTCGAGTACCAGAACGTCGACCCCCGCTTCGACCAGCGCCTTGGCCCGGTCCATCTGACCCACGCCGATCGCCGCGCCGACGCGCAGACGGCCGAAGTCGTCCTTGTTGGCGTTGGGGTAGGCGATGCACTTCTTGATGTCCTTGATGGTGAAGAGCCCCTTGAGGTTGTTCTCGCCGTCGACGATGGGAAGCTTCTCGATCTTGTGCTCGTGCATGATGTGCGCGGCTTCTTGCAGGGAGGTTCCCTCCGTGGTCGTGACCAGCGGCATCGGCGTCATGACGTCGCCGACCTTTTTGGAGAGGTCTTTTTCGAAACGCATGTCGCGGTTGGTCAGGATGCCCAGCAGTTTGTTGTGCTCGTCGATGACCGGTACGCCGGAGATCTTGAACTCGGACATGATCTCCTCGGCCTCCGCCAGGGTCGCCTCGGGGTAGACGTAGACCGGGTCGATGATGACGCCGCTTTCGGATTTCTTGACCTTGCGGACCATCTTCGCCTGGGTCTCGATATCCATGTTCTTGTGAATGATGCCGATCCCGCCCAAATGTGCCATCGCAATGGCCGCGCGGTATTCGGTAACCGTATCCATCGCCGCGGAAACCATCGGAATGTTAAGGGTGATGTTGCGGGTCAGCTTGGTCTCCAGGCTCACCTCTTTGGGGAGCACTTCGGAGTACTTGGGAACCAGAAGGACATCTTCGAATGTGAGGGCGCGTTTACGGATATTCATGGGTTTTCCTTAAAAAGATGGTGTTATTTTATCATGATTCAGGGGCATTACGCCCCGTAGCCGACGGCTTTTTCCAGGCCGAGGGCACCGTCGAAGAGGGTCTGCTCGTCGAAGGGTTTGGCGATGAACTGCAGACCGACGGGCATGCCGTTGTCCGCGGTATCGACCGGCAGCGAGATCGCCGGCAGGCCGGCGAGGTTGACGGAGATGGTGTAGAGGTCGCTCAGGTACATCTCCAGCGGGTCGGCCAGCGCCCCGAACTCGTAGGCGGTGCTCGGCGCGACGGGGCTGAGGATCAGGTCGACCTCTTCGAAAAGCTTCTCGTACTCCTCCTTGATGAGGCGGCGCACTTTCTGGGCCTTGACGTAGTAGGCGTCGTAGTAGCCGCTGGAGAGCACGAAGTTCCCCAGCAGGATGCGGCGCTTCACCTCTTCGCCGAACCCTTCGGAACGGGTCTTGATGTAGGTGTCGAGGAGGTTCTCCCCCTCTTTGCGGTTGCCGTAGCGGATGCCGTCGTAGCGGGCGAGGTTCGTCGACGCCTCCGCCGTGGCGGTGATGTAGTAGGCGGAGATATCGTACTTGGCGTCCATAAGGGACTTCTCGACGATGGTGTGTCCCGCCGCCTTGAGGGTCTCGATGGTCTTGGCGTAGGCGTTGCGAATCTCCTCGGAGGCGTCCTTGACGTACTCGGGGAGGATGGCGATCGTCAGCTTGCGCTCCGGATTCAGCTTGTCGCTGACACGGCCCTCACCCATGTCGACGCTGGTGGAGTCTTTCGGATCATAACCGCTGATGATGTCGTAGAGGATCGCCGCATCCTCGACGTTTTGCGTCATGGGTCCGATCTGGTCGAGGGAGCTGGCGTAGGCCCCCAGGCCGTAGCGGCTGACGCGGCCGTAGGTCGGCTTCATGCCGACGATGCCGCAGAACGCCGCGGGCTGGCGGATGGAACCGCCGGTGTCGGAGCCCAGGGCCGCGACGGCGAGGCCCGCCGCGACTGCCGCCGCCGAACCGCCGGAGCTGCCGCCGGGGACCCGGTTGGCGTCGTGGGGGTTGAGGGTCTTGCCGTAGAAGCTCGACTCGGTGGTGGAGCCCATGGCGAACTCGTCCATGTTGGTTCGCCCAAAGGGACTCAGTCCGGCGGCGAGCATCTTCTCGACGACGGTGGCGTTGTAGGGGGCGATGTAGCCCTGCAGGATGTTCGAACCCGAAGTGACGGACCAGTCGCGGACCTGGATGTTGTCCTTGAGCGCGACGGGAACGCCCTCGCCCGCGGTGTCAAGCCCGACGTAGGCGTTGAGTTCCGGAGCCGCTTCGATCTTGGTGCGGAGTTCGTCGCGCAGCGCCGCGAGCTCTTCTTTGGAGAGTTGCAAAGCTTCTTTTAACGTGATCACGCATGTTCCTTTCGTTTTTTTGCCCGGACGACGGCGGCGATGCCGATCCCGATCACCGCGAAGATGAGGAGGATGGTCTCGACGATGAAGCTGAAGGGAACGCTCTGGGAAAGCTCAGGCATTCAAAACCTCCGCACAGCGGGGGCAGCACACCTCTTCGCTTTCGGCGTGGAACTTCCAGCAGCGGGGGCATTTGGCCTTGAGGGCGCGGGTGATGACGAAACGGTCCCCCTCCACCTCGAAGCTTCCCAGTACCTCGGAGGGCTGGAAATCGCCCACCTGGGAGACCGTGAACCAGTCTTCCGCCTCGACGCTCTCCAGAGCGGCAACCACCTTCGAGGAGGTCGCGACGGCGAGTTCCAGGGTGCTTTTGATCGTCTTCTCCTTTTTCAGAGCGTCGACGACTTCGAAGAACCCTTCGCGGGCCTTGACCATGTAGGGCTCTTTAAAGAGGCTGGCGACGCTGTCGACGGACTCATGCTCCATCTCGAAGATGTTTTTGGCCCCGCCCGTCACGACCGCCGGAGCGTTTTCGACGATCTCGTCGGCGGTGTAGGTGAGCACCGGAGCGATCAGCGTCACCAGAGAACGGGTGATCAGCGCCATCGCGCTCTGGCTGGCGCGGCGGTGCGGGTCGTTCGCCGCGTCGCAGTAGAGACGGTCCTTGGTGATGTCGAGGTAGATGCCGCTGAGTTCGTTGACGATGAAGTTGTTGAGCTGACTCATCCCCTGGACGAAGTTGTACTCGCCGAAGAGGGTGTGGACCGTATCGAACACCATCTGCGCCTTCCCGACGATCCACTGGTCGAGGACGCCGAGCTCTTCGTAGGGGAGAATCGCGTCGAGGTCGTCGATGTTCGCCAGCAGGAACCGGAAGGTGTTGCGCAGCTTGCGGTACTGCTCGGCGGTCTGCTTCAGAATCGCGTCGGAGATCTTCTGGTCGTTCTGGTAGTCGGTCATCGCCACCCACAGACGCAGGATCTCCGAACCGTACTGCTTGAGCACCTTGTCCGGGGCGAGGACGTTGCCCTTGGACTTGGACATCTTCTCGCCCTTGCCGTCCATCGTGAAGCCGTGGGTGATGAGCGCCTTGTAGGGCGCATGGTGACGGACGGCGGCGCTGAGGAAGAGCGAGCTCTGGAACCAGCCGCGGTGCTGGTCGCTCCCTTCGAGGTAGAGATCGGCCGGGTAGCTGCCCGCGTCGTAGTTGCGCGACTGCATGACGGCGTTCCAGGTGGAGCCGCTGTCGAACCAGACGTCAAGGATGTCGTCGACCTTTTCAAGTTCCTCGGCCTTGTGCGCGCAGCCCGGGTAGAGCAGCTCTTCGATCGTCATCGTGTACCAGGCGTCGGAACCGTGCATCTCGAAGATCATGGCGATGAAGTTGAGCACCTTCTCGTCGAGGATCACCTCTCCCGTCGCCTTGACGCGGAAGAAGGCGATGGGCACCCCCCAGTCGCGCTGGCGGGAGATACACCAGTCGGGACGGTTCTCCACCATGGCGTTGAGGCGCTTGCGCCCCGTCTCGGGGTAGAAGGTCGTCTTTTCGACCTCGCCCAGGGCGATCTCGCGCAGGGTCTTGCTCTCGCCTTCGGGCGTACCGTCGACGGAGATGAACCACTGTTTCGTCGCCCGGAAGATCAGCGGTGTGTGGGAGCGCCAGCAGTGGGGGTAGGAGTGGGTCATCTTCGTCATCTTCAGCAGGCTCTCGCCGAGGAGTTCAAGGATGGGCTCGTTGGCTTTGAAGATGTGCATGCCGACGAAGCTTTCCGCGTCGGGAAGCAGCTTTTCGCGTACCACCGTCGCGTCGTAGCAGCCGGTCTCGTCGACGGGCATGATGACGTCGAGGTTGTACTTCAGGCCGATGCGGTAGTCGTCCTCGCCGTGGCCCGGCGCCGTATGGACGCACCCCGTACCGCTCTCCATCACGACGTGTTCGCCCAGAACGATCTGGGAGCTGCGGCCGTTGAGGGGGTTGACGGCGTAAAGGTTCTCGAACACTTTGGCTTCGAACTGCTGCACCACTTCCCCTGTGACGACCTGCTGCTCAAGCAGCTTCCCGTAAAGCGCCTTGGCGACGATGTAGCCATCGGCCGTGCGGACGTAGGTCTCCTCGGGGTTCATGGAGATGCCGGTGTTGGCGGGCAGGGTCCAGGGCGTCGTGGTCCAGATGACCGGAGCGGCCTTGCCCTCGATGCCCAGGCGGACCTTGGACTCGTCGCTCAGTTCGAAGGCGACGTAGATGGAGGGGGACTCCTTGTCCTCGTACTCCACCTCCGCTTCCGCCAGGGCCGTGCGCTCCGCCCAGCTCCAGTAGACCGGTTTGGAGCGTTCGATCAGCAGTCCCTTGGAAGCCACCTCGCACAGCGTGCGGTAGATGTTGGCCTCGAATTTGTAGTCCATGGTCAGGTAGGGGTGGTTCCAGTCCGCGATGACGCCGAGTTGTTTGAACTCGTCGCGCTGGATGTCGACGAACTTCGCCGCGTGCTCCCGGCAGAGCTTCCGGATTTCGCCCGCGCCGAGCTGCTCTTTCTTCTGTTTGCCGCCGAGTTTTTTCTCCACCTGCTGCTCGATGGGCAGACCGTGGCAGTCCCAGCCCGGGGTGAAACGGACGGACTTGCCGTCGAAGTAGTGGTATTTGACGATGATGTCTTTGAGGATCTTGTTGAGTGCGTGGCCGATGTGGGTATGGCCGTTGGCGTAGGGAGGTCCGTCGTGCAGGGTGAACGACGGCGCCCCTTCCCGGCGGCGTTTCATCGCGTCGTATACCCCGGCTTCGTCCCACGCGCCGTAGCGTGCGGGTTCGTTCTGGACCAGGTTCCCGCGCATAGGGAAGTCGGTCTTTGGCAGAAGCAGTGTCTCTTTGTAATCCATAGATACCTCGATAGTTGATAGTCGTTTCGGCAAAAGCTGTCGGAAAAACCGCCGCGTTTGCGGGGTTATAAAAATTGGTGCATTATACCTTTCGCGCCATTAAAATGTGCTGATGCTGTGCTATACTATCCCCCTAACGACGGAGTCGGGATGCGGCTCCCCAAGGAAAAACCTTTGAAAAAACAGCTTCTTTTCGTCGGCGACAAGTTCATGGCCAACAAGCCGCTGCAGCGCTACATCCTGCGCGAGGTGGAGCAGAAGATCGGGCAGCCCGACGCCGTCCACTTCTTCCAGGAGTCGGACAACACCCTCTTTCTGCACCTTGAAAAGGAGTTTCTGGAGGGGCGTACCCTCATCATCGTCACGACGAAAAACAGCTTTGCCGTCATCGGGAAACTCATCAGCACCGTGACCGCCGACAACCAGATTCTCAAAGACAACATGCTCATCCCCTCCCAGACCCAGGTCTACGAAGATCACAGCTACCTGATCCGCCACGGCGATACCGTCGCCAACGTCCTCATGGCCGCCGAGGGGGAGGAGCTGCCCAAGATCCTCATCGAGGAGGAGCAGCGCAGCGCCCTGATCCAGCTCTTCGAAGAGGATGAGGAGAGCGCCCGGGTGATGCTCGACCCCCTCGCCCAGACCCACGACGTGCGGCTCCACATCACCCGCATCGTCGACGGCTGGCTGCAGCTGCACATCCTCAGCCGCCGCCACGGCAACATCGCCCACTTCATCCAGTCCGTCCGGCAGCTGCTCCCCCTCAAAGTGATCGCCGCCTCCAACGTCGCGCTCTACATCATCGAAGTGCTGCAGCACCACCGCCGCAAGATCACCTTCGCCGAAAGCTGCACCGGCGGGCTGATCGCCTCCTACTTCACGAAAGAGAGCGGGGCGTCGAACGTCTTCGAAGGCTCCCTCGTCACCTACTCCAACGCCCTCAAGTCCAACTGGCTCGCCGTCAGCGACCTGAAACTCGAACAGCTCGGGGCCGTCAGCGCCGAAGTGGTCGAGGAGATGACGGAGGGGGCGCTCAACGTCAGCTACGCCGACTACGCCATCGCCGTCAGCGGCGTCGCCGGCCCCGACGGGGGAAGCGAGTACAAGCCCGTGGGTACCGTCTACGTCGGGGTGCGTTCCAAGACGGCGCACCGCGTCGAACGGCTGCAGCTCAACGGCGACCGCAACTACATCCAGGAACAGAGCCTGCTGCACGCGGTCAAAATGCTCCTTTTACTGGATAAAAAGAGCTTTTTCGAGGGCTGAGCCCTCCCCCCTGCACAGCCGCTTCCGCCCCCCGCGGCATGCGCTGCGATCTTCTCGTGAATTCTCTTGACAAATCAGCCGCTTTTGCCTATAATTTCGGCCTCATAAACGACGCGCTGTCGTTTTAGAGCAGGTCTCGTTAGCTCAGTTGGTAGAGCATCTGACTTTTAATCAGGTGGTCGCTGGTTCGAATCCAGCACGGGACACCACTTTGTGACATTTAACACGCCAAACGAGCAAAAGCCCATTTGACTACGTTAAC
>JBNKLF010000027.1:0-12109 GCA_050292215.1 Sulfurimonadaceae bacterium
CCCAGTCGCCGCGCTTCTGGTGTTCGAACAGCTGGCCCTCCCAGTGCCACGGGCCGCAGTACATGCGCGGCTGGGTGTCGTTGTAGTGCTGGCCGAAGAAGCCGTGGTGGCGGAACCGCGGCTCGGGGTGGGTGTTGCGGAACTCGGCGATCTCCGCCTCAACCATCTCGTCGATCATCATCCGGTAGAGATCGGTGATCATATTGGGGGAGAGACCGGCGGTCAGGGCGCGATGCCGGACCCGGTTGATGACTGCGTCGATCCGGTCATCCGCTTTGATCTCCTCCACGGACTGCTTGAACTTCGAGGCCTGATGGATGTAGCGGTTACGCTCCGCGATCAGGTCGACGATGCGGTCGTCGAGACGGTCGACCTCTTCCCGGAGCTCTTCTAGGGTGGCGCACTCTTTCATGACGGTTCCTCGGGATGGATATGGTTCCACCATTATACTACAGTTCGAACCGCCTCACTGAAGCAGGAACTCCTTGAGGGGCTTCACGCGGGACTGGCCCGTCTCGGGACGGCTGCCGAAGAGCGCCTCTTTGAGCTCCATATGGCAGTCCCGGCAGCCCCGGATGACGCGGTGCGCTTCCACCGGAACCTTCTCGATCTTCTCGACGGGGTGGCAGGCGAAACAGTCGCTGCCGCAGTCGGCCATGGAGTCGGGATCGGCGCTGTGGCACGCGATACAGCCCGTCATCGGCTTGTGCCGCAGGTCCGTTTCGATGGTGGGAACGAGGTTGGGATGGCAGGTCAGGCAGTCGCCGGTACAGCCCCAGGCCCACAGGTAGGCGAATGTCAGGAAAAGTGCGATTCTCATGGCGGCATTATAGCAGTTGCGAACGTAGTCCTGCGTTTACCGTCGCTCAGGCGACGGCAACGGTAATGTCGCCCCCTTCGGCATCGAAGGTGACACGGGAGCCGTCGGTGACCTGTTCTTCGAGAATGAGGTCCGCCAGGCGGTCCTCCACGATCTCGTAAAGGGCCCGTTTCAAAGGCCGGGCGCCGAAGACCGGGTCGAAGCCCGCCTCGGCGATGTGCGCCTTGGCCGCCGGGGTGAGTTCGAGCACGATGTCGCGCTCGGCCACTTTCGCCTGGATCTCGGCGAAGAAGAGGTCGACGATGGCGAGAATCTGCGCCTGACCCAGCGGGTTGAAGACGACGATGTCATCCAGGCGGTTGAGGAACTCCGGCTTGAAGTGAAGCTTGAGATCCTCCATCACCATCCGCTCCATCTCCGGGTCCCCCGCATGGGCCATGATCTTGTCCGAAGCGATGTTGGAGGTCATGATGATGATGGTGTTGGTAAAGTCCACCGTCACCCCTTTGTTGTCCGTCAGACGCCCGTCGTCGAGCACCTGCAGCAGCATGTTGAAGACGTCGGGGTGCGCCTTCTCCACCTCGTCGAAAAGGACCACGCTGTAGGGTTTGCGCCGCACCGCCTCGGTGAGCTGCCCCCCCTCGTCGTAGCCGACGTAGCCCGGAGGCGCGCCGACCAGGCGGGAGACCGCGTGTTTCTCCATGTACTCGCTCATGTCCAGACGCACGATCGCCTCTTCGGAGTCGAAGAGGAACTTCGCCAGGGTTTTGGCGGTCTGGGTCTTCCCGACCCCGGTGGGGCCGAGGAAGAGAAAACTTCCGATGGGGCGGCTCTTTTGCGACAGTCCCGCCTTGTTCCGCTTGATGGCACGGGCCACGGCGTGGGTCGCTTTCTCCTGGCCGACGACGTCTTGGTTGAGCTCCTCCTCGACGTGAAGGATCTTCTCCTTCTCGCTTTTGAGCATCTTGGTGACGGGAATGCGGGTCCAGCGGCTGACGATGCTGGCGATGGACTCCTCGTCGACGCTGTTTTTGAGCAGCGTCCCCTGCTCCTGCATCTGTTTCCACTGCTCCTGCAGGGCCGCCTCTTCCTGGTTGAGCCTGGGGATGTCGCCGTACTCGATGGACGCGGCCTTTTCATATTCGCCGGCGCTCTTGGCCTGCTCCGCCTCCCGGCGTTTCGACTCGATCTCCCCCTTGATGGCGGCGATGCGGTTGAAGACCTCCTTCTCGTGGTCGAACTGCGCCGCCAGACGGCGCTGCTCCTCCTGGACGTCGGCAAGCTCTTTTTCGATCTCCCCGATCCGCTTCAGGTTGGCGGGGGTCTCCTCCATCTTCAGCGCCTCTTTCTCCACATGGAGTTCGGCGCTTTTGCGCTTCACCTGGGCCAGCACGTTGGGCTCGGACTCGATCTGCATTTTGAGCTCCGCCGCCGCCTCGTCGATCAGGTCGATCGCCTTGTCCGGCAGGAAACGGTCGGCGATGTAGCGTTCGGAGAGCTTCGCCGCGGCGACCAGCGCGGAGTCCTGGATGGTGACGTTGTGGAACGCCTCGAGACGCTCCTTGAGACCGCGCAGGATCTGCAGGGACTGGTTGACGCTGGGTTCGTCCACGCTGACGGGCTGGAAACGGCGCTGCAAAGCCGCGTCTTTCTCGAAGTACTTGCGGTACTCCTTCAGCGTCGTCGCCCCGATGGTGTGCAGCTCGCCCCGGGCCAGGGCCGGTTTGAGGATGTTGGCCGCGTCCATGCTCCCCTCGCTCGCACCCGCACCCACGATGGTGTGGATCTCGTCGACGAAGAGGATGACGTTGCCGCTTTGCTTCACCTCGTCGATGACCGCCTTGAGCCGGTCCTCAAACTCGCCGCGGTACTTCGCCCCGGCAATGAGCGCGCTCATGTCCAGCGCCACGACCCGTTTGTTCTGCAGGCTCAGCGGGACCTCTTTATTGTAGATGCGCTGCGCCAGCCCTTCGACCAGCGCGGTCTTGCCGACCCCGGGTTCCCCGAGAAGAATCGGGTTGTTCTTGGTCTTGCGGATGAGGATCTGCATCATCCGCCCGATCTCCTCGTCCCGGCCGATGACCGGGGAGAGTTTCCCTTCGGCGGCCTGGGCCGTCAGGTCGATGCCGTATTTTTCCAGGCTCTCCAGGGTCTCGTCGGCGGTCTGGGACGCGATCTTCTGACCGCCCCGGGCGGCTTCGAGGGTTTTTTTGAGATCGACGGTGTCGAGGTACTTCGACAACAGCGCCTTGAAGGGCGCTTCGTTCAGGTTGGCGCTCAGGTAGGTGTCGACGGCGAGGTAGCTGTCGCCGTTGCGGGTCATCTCGCCGACGCCGCGCTCCAGGGACTGGACGAAGGCGCGGGAGAGCTTCATGTTCTCTTTCGAGACGGCGGAGCTCTTCGGAAGTTTCTCCGTCATGCTTTTGACGTCGAGTTCGATCGCCGTTTTGTCGACGTGCATCTTCGTCAGCGTCTGGTTCAGCACCGAATTGGAATTCGTCAGCTGGGCCCAGAGGAAGTGAACCGCCTCCACCTCGTTATTCTGGTTGTGAAGGGCGAGGGAGATCGCGGATTCGATCGCCTCGGTCATCTGATGGGTCAGTTTTTCAAAAATGTTTTGCATCGGATCTTCTCCTAACCTTTAGTTGAATGTATTATAGCTAATTGAGTCTATCAGTGTCAACTATTTTGATGGCTACCGGAAAAAAAGGGAAGAAACGGGGCGTCGAAAAGATTTTATAGGTTTCATCATCCCCGCACCCCTCAAATCGACATCGTGTTAATTGCCAATTAACCCTCGATTGGCTATACTATCCCCCTTTTAAACCCGATACCAGGTTTCCGACCATGATGCACAACAAACGATTCATTCTCCTCGGCTTCTTCAGCGCTCTGGCGGCGGTCACGTTCGCCTTTACGCCGTCGCTGTTCGCCCAGACCGAAGAGGGGGCCCCTTCCGTCGAAGCGTCGCGGCTGCAGTCGCTGGCAAAATTCTCCAAAGTCCTCAGCATCGTCGAACGCTACAACGTCGACGAGCTGAGCATCGAAGAGCTTATGGACAAGGCGATGCAGGGGATGCTCTCCAACCTCGACGCCCACTCCACCTACCTGAACGAAAAGAGTTTCGAACAGATGAAGGTCCAGACCAGCGGCGAGTTCGGCGGTCTGGGCATCACCGTCGGCATCAAAGACGGCGCGCTGACCGTCATCGCCCCCATCGAGGGGACCCCGGCGGACAAGGCGGGCATGAAGTCCGGCGACATCATCCTGAAGATCAACGACGAGTCCACGCTGAACATGACCATCGACGAAGCGGTCAGCCGGATGCGCGGCGCGCCGAAGACGCCCATCGACCTCACCGTGGTACGCAAAGGGAGCCCCGACCCCCTCTCCATCCACATCATCCGCGACATCATCAAGATCCAGTCCGTCTACGCCAAGCAGATCGGTGAGGACATCCTCTACGTCCGCATCACCAGTTTCGACGCGAAAGTGGTCGACGACGTCAAGCGGGAGCTGAAGAAACACCTCGACCACGACCGCGGCATCATCCTCGACCTCCGCAACAACCCCGGCGGCCTGCTCGACCAGGCGGTCGACCTCGTCGACCTCTTCGTCGACAGCGGCGACATCGTCTCCCAGAAAGGGCGCGAAGAGGATGAGAACCGCTACTACCGCGCCACCGAAGCCGCCACCGTCACCGATGCCCCCCTGGTGGTGCTGGTCAACGGCGGCAGCGCCAGCGCCTCCGAAATCGTCAGCGGCGCCCTGCAGGATCACAAGCGCGCCGTCATCGTCGGCGAGAACACCTTCGGCAAAGGGAGCGTCCAGGTAATCCTCCCCATCACCGACAACGAAGCGATCAAGCTGACCGTGGCCCGCTACTACCTCCCCAGCGGCCGCACCATCCAGGCCGTCGGCGTCGAACCGGACATCACCGTCCGCGCCGGTGAGGTGACCAACCACGAGGAGGACGCGTTCGCCATCAAAGAGGCGGACCTGAAGAAGCATCTTAAAAGCGAACTGGAAAAAGTCAACGGTAACGACGACGCCAAGAAACCGGCCGTCGCCGATGAAAAAGAGATGATCTCCCTCTCCGAGCTGCACAAGGACATCCAGCTCAAAGAGGCGGTCGACATCATCAAAGCTCTGATCATAATGAAAGGAAAGTAATCCCACCATGGAAAAACGTGAACTGCTCTACGAAGGCAAAGCGAAAAAACTCTTTACGACCGAGGACCCGGATCTTCTGATCTCCGAGTTCAAAGACGACCTGACCGCTTTCAACGGGGCCAAAAAGTCCAGCGAAGCCGGCAAAGGGGCCCTGAACAACAAGATCTCCACGGAGCTCTTCAAACTCCTCGAATCCAGAGGCGTGCCGACCCACTTCGTGCAGATGCTCGACGACAACCACATGCTTCACAAACGCGTCGACGTCATCCTCATCGAGGTGATCGTCCGCAACATCGCCACGGGCAGCCTGAGCAAAAACCTCGGCATCAAGGACGGCACGGTACTGCCCTTCACCCTGGTCGAATTCGACTACAAGAACGACGCCCTGGGCGACCCGAAGCTCAACGACCAGCACTGCCTCATCCTGGGCCTCGTCGACAACGAAGCGGAGCTCGACGAGCTGCGGGCGAAGGCGCGCCAGGTCAACGACATCCTGCGCCCCTACTTCGCGGAAAAGGGCCTCAACCTGGTCGACTTCAAACTCGAATTCGGCAAGGACAAGAGCGGCACCATCATCCTGGCCGACGAGATCAGCCCCGACAACTGCCGTTTCTGGGACATGGAGACCGGCGAAAAGATGGACAAGGACCGGTTCCGCCAGGGTATGGGCGGCCTTAAAGTGGCTTACGAAGAAGTCCTCAACCGTATTTTGAACTAACACTCACCAAGGAAGACAATGAAAGCAATCGTCAATATCTCTCTCAAAGCCGGCGTCCTGGACTCCCAGGGCAAAGCGGTCCACCACGCCCTCGATGCCCTGAAGTTCGAAGGGGTCGAAGACGTCCGCGTCGGCAAACAGATCGTCATGCAGCTCTCCGCGGCGGACGAAGCCTCCGCCCGCAAAGAGGTCACCGAGATGTGCGAATCCCTTCTGGCCAACACGGTCATCGAAGATTACGACATCGAGATCATCCAGTAGTTTCGAAGGGCCGGGGACGCCGTCCCCTCGCCCGCACCCGCCTTCAAGGCACCAAAATATCTTTCAGGCGACACCACCCGCCTGAGGACGAAGGACAATAAAGTATGAAAGTTTCGATTGTACAGTTCCCGGGAACGAACTGCGAGTACGATACCGAGTACGCGTTCAAAGCGCTCGGCTGCGACACGCAGATTCTCTGGCACAAGGAGAACGCAGTCCCCGCCGACACGGACCTGCTGGTCATCGCCGGGGGCTTCAGCTACGGCGACTACCTGCGCAGCGGCGCCATCGCCCGCTTCAGCCCCGTGATGGAAGCGGTCAAACGCTACGCCGACAACGGCGGCAAAGTACTGGGGATCTGCAACGGCTTCCAGGTGCTGACCGAATCGCACCTGCTTCCCGGCGCGCTCAAACGCAACGACAGCCTCCACTTCATCTCCCGCCACCACCACCTCAAGGTGGTCGGCACCGACAACGCGTTCCTGAACCGCTGCGAAAAGGGTGAGGTCGTCAATATTCCCATCGCCCACCACGACGGCAACTTCTACATCGACCCCGAAGGTCTCGAAGCGCTCTACGCCAACGACCAGGTCCTGGTGACCTACTGCGACGAAGAAGGCAACGCCAGCAACCCCAACGGTTCCGTCGACGCCATCGCGGGCATCTGCAACGCGCAGAAAAACGTCTTCGGACTGATGCCCCACCCCGAACGGGCCATGGAAGCGCTGCTCGGTTCCGACGACGGGCGCAGAATGCTCGAAGGGTTCCTGAGCGCCTGATGCGGACTCTTCTGCTCCTCGCGCTGGGTTTCGGTCTTCTTTGGGCCGAACCGTCGGCCTTCTTCACCGACCTCCCTTCCCGCGCCGACAATGCGGCGCAGGAGGAACCCGCCGCCGATACCTACAGCGACGGGGACGCCCTCTACAGCGACGAGCCGGAAGTGACCCAGAAAGTCCTCTACCTCAGCTACGTCTCCCTTCCCGAACGGGTGATCCGGGGCGAAATTTTCCCCATCACCGTCCGGGTGCTCTCCACCGAGGACCACTTCGAGGATATCGCCTATGCCTTTGAAAACGGTTCGGGCTACCGGCTTCTCGACGAGACCCCACAGCGGCGCGAAGAGGGGCACTACTTCTACGACACCTTCTACTGCGTCGCCACCGGTGCCACCCTCGTCACCCCGACGCTGACGGCCTCGCTGAAGTACAGCGACTTCCATGCGACCAGCCCGACCACCCTCGCGGGGAAAAAGCTCGAGGTCATCACCCTCAACCCCCCCGCGGATTACGCCAACGTTCTCGCCGAGCAGTTCGAGATCACCGACTACAAGACCACCCGCTACAACCGCAGTTCGAACATCGTCGTCTTCAGCGCCGCCGCGAAACGCTGCGACATCGAGACCCTGAAGCTCGGCAAGGTTGAAAAACAGGGGATCGAATCGGTCCAGCCCTCTCCGGATATGTCGCAGATCACCTACTACGCCATCATCCCCTCCAAGTACGAGAACTTCCGGTTCAGCTACTTTAACCTGAAGACCGAACGCTTCAAGGAGGTGCTGATCCCGATCATCGTCGAAGACGACAGCGTCTCCACCCAGAGCGACCTCAAACCGACGGAGCACAAGCACACCCGGATCAAGATCGCCGTCGCCGCCGTCGTCGGGGCCCTGGCGCTCATTCTCTTCATCTTCCGGCGCAAGTACCTCTACCTCGTCTTCGTCGCCCTGCCCGCCCTCTACATCGCCTATGCGGCGGTGCCCATCGAGTACGCCTGCATCAAGTCCGGCAGCCCGATCTACCTCCTCCCCATGGAGAACGGCACGACCTTTGAAATGACGGAAAAGCGCATGCTGATGGAGGTTCAGGGGCATGTCGACGGCTTCACGAAGGTGAAACTCGAAAACAGTAAAATAGGATGGATCAGAAATGAAGATCTTTGCCTTCGTTAGCTGGCTCTACGCCACCCTCGTCATTCTGACGGGGCTGACCATCAAGATCGTGCTTTACAAACTGGTCAAGCGCCCCTACGCTTCCAAGATCGCCTCCTGGTTCATCCGCTACCTCATCTTCTCCCCCGTCAGGGTCCACGGCAGCGCCATCGACCACGATACGCAGCTCTTTCTCATCAACCATCAAAGCGACCTCGACATCGGGGTGATGGAGACCCTGACCCATCGCGATCTGGCGTGGGTCGCCAAAAAAGAGCTTTTCGAGGTTCCCTTCTTCGGTCTCGCGGTACGCCTCTCCAAGGACATCCCCGTCGAACGGGAGAGCAAATCCTCCCTTCTGAAACTGCTCAAAGACGCCAAAGACCGTCTCGATGACGGCCGCGTCATCTGCATGTTCCCCGAGGGAACCCGCTCGACGACGGGCCGGATGCGCTCGTTCAAGCCGGGAGCCAAACTGCTCGCCGACAAGTTCGCCCTTCGGGTTCAGCCGGTGGTGCTGCTGGAGACGGCGGAGCATTTCGACATCAAACGCAAACATTTCCGTCCGGGAACGGTGCACGCCATCTTCCTCGACCCCTTCGTCGCCGAGAAGGGCGACAAGGAGTGGCTCGAACGGCTCCATACCTCCATGCAGTCCGTCTATGACGACAAGCTCGCAGAGATCCATCAGGAGCGTTCATGAGTTTTCAGACCATCCTGGCAGTCGGCTGCGGCGGTTTTATCGGGGCCGTCATGCGGGTCTGGCTCAACGGCTTCATCTCCCACCGGGTTCCCCACGACCTCCCCTTCGGGACCCTGGGGGTCAACCTCGTCGGCAGCTTCGTCATGGGAGTGCTGGTCGCCTACTTCATGTACACCACCCTCTTCTCCGTCTCCGCGAAGTCCTTTCTCTCCACGGGCATCCTCGGGGCGCTGACCACCTACTCCACCTTCGCCATCGAGAGCGTGCTGCTGCTCCAAGGCGGCCACATCACTCTCGCCCTGGCCAACATGGCCCTCAACACCTTTGGAACGGTTTTGATGGCGGGTGGCGGCTACTGGATCGCTTCGAGCGTCCTCAAATGAACCCTTTCGCTCCCCTCGCCGCGCTGCTGCTCTCCGCCTGCCTCGCCGTATGGCCGGCGTGTGCCGAACCGGCGGACCCTTTCGATCTCTACGACTGGATCGCCGACCTTGAAGGGGAGTGGGTCCTCTCCCCCGGGGAAAAGCAGTCGGGAACCGACTCCTGGCGCCATCCCGACGTCCTTCCCCTCGTCGGTACGAACGCCGTGGGCATCTCCTTCAAGCGGATCGGCCGCGACAGCACCGTCCAGGAGGACCTGCTGCCCGACACGCCGAAGCGGATGGTCACCATGTACCACTGCAAAGACCTCGAATGCACCACCCTCAAGGCGACCCACTACTGCATCAAGCTCAACCAGCCGGAGTTCGTCGCCAACCTCGAGGAGAGCACCCCGACGCGCATCGTTTTCGAGTGCGACATGAACAACGACGTCTGCCGCTCCGACGAGGATCACGTCCACCGGATCATCCACGAAATCAGCGAAGAGGGCACCCACCTCAAGAGCTCCTACCTGAGCCTGAAAGATAAACAGCCCGTCCCCGACAGCACCATCTACCACTTCGACCGCAAACCCTCTGGCTGGTTCGAACGCCTCTTCGGAGAGTAGCGCCCGCGCTACCCCCGGACCAGCCGGTCCAGCAGTCGGCGAAACGTCTCCCGCTCTTGCGCATTCAGACTTTCGAGCATCGCCGCTTCCGTCTCCAGCGCCGTTTGCATCCCCTCCATGAGCGTGTCGCGGCCCGAAGCCGTCAGGCGCACCAGCATGCTGCGGCGGTCCTCCAGGTTCTCGACCCGTGCGATCAGCCCCTTCTCCTCAAGACGTTTGAGTACCTTGGTCATCCCTCCCGAGGAGAAGAGCAGCCGCCGGTAAAGCAGGGTCGGCGAGAGGGTCTCCCCCTCCGCCGTCACCAGGCTTCCGAGGACGTCGATCTCGCTGCCGGAGAGGTCGTGCCGCCGCAGCCCTTCGTTCATCGCCGTAAACATCCGGCGGTGAAAGAGGTAAAAGGGGATGGTGATCGCCGCCGTTTCGCCCATCGCCGAGGGCAGAAGTTCCCGCAGCCGTTTCAACTGTTCGTCGTATGTTGTCGTTTCCATATAGCCATCATAACGGAGCGATCCTGAAATGTAAATCTTTCCGGAAAGATAGTTTTCAGTTCATCTATAGTATCTTACTGGAAAGACAAATAGTCTCCCCGGAGGATGCCATGAAACCCTTTATCCGCATCAGCGCTACCTCTTTAACCGCCCTGGTCTTCCTGGTCGTCGGAACGACCGGCGTACTGATGTATTTTCACCTCTTCGACGCCTATACCAAGGAGCTGCACGAAATTCTCGGTCTGCTCTTCGTCGCGGCGGCCGTGCTGCACGTCTACGCCAACTGGGGCGCGATGCGCCGCTACTTCCCGAAAAAGACCTTCCTGGGCGCCTTCGCGGTCATCGCCGTCGTCTCCGCCCTCTTCATCGGCAACGCCGAGAGCGGTCCGAACCCCAAACACCTGCTCATCGACAAGGCGCTCGAGGCGCCGCTGGAACTCTCGCTGCCCCTTTTGGGGACCGACGCCGCCGCGGCGACCGAACGGCTTCAAAGCGACGGCATCGACATTTCCAAAGGGAGCACCCTCTCCGAGGTGGCCCGCAACAACGGCGTCTCCCCCTTCGCCCTGGTCGCCAAGATCGCGAAATAGCGCGGTTTCGCTTTTTCCGGCCGGGACGGCCCGAAGTTGACCAAGTACCGATTTCCGGACTTAGTCACTCACTTTGGTTCAAATAAGTCCGTTTTCGGTACTTATTACACTTCAAGATTTCTTCTGCTGCTTCGCTTTTTGTTCAAATCATCACCGAATATCCGGTATTTTGCGCTTATTCCGCTTGTTTTCATATCTTTTCACGAGTTCGAATAAGTACCGTTTTAAGACTTAGTCGTATAAAATGTGTACCAATAAATAGTTGCTCGTTTCCGCCCAGCGGAAACGAGCAACGTCCGTGCCGAGCACTGAACGTGCCACCAGATCGATTGCCGTTCTCCGCTGCGCTACGACCAACAATCGCCTGGAGTCACACACTAAGCCGGTTTCCAGAAAACCCTTCGGGATTTTCTGAAGTCCGACTGAGTGGCGCTCAGCACGGACGTTATGTCTCATTGCTAGGAGGAGAGTTATATGGGTTTTGAAAATGTACGACGAAGAGGACGAGTGTGGGAAGACGCCTTAACACTTCATGAAACAATTCTTGATTTTCCTTTCCAGACTACTGGAGACAATGAGGCAGCTTTTGAACGAGGCTTTGCAACAACATTAATGGCGACCAAGAAAAACTACAATTGTGATGTTATTACCCAAATCGACAAGGAAACAACAGTACAAAGCGTTTATTGTTTTGGTAAAAAACATCGCCCAGATATGACATTAGACGAAAATGGAATAGCTATTGAATTGAAATATATCACATATGCTGGACTAAAAGATGCGATTGGACAAGGCCACCTGTACCGTCTACGATATAAATTTGTTTTTCTCATTTTGATTGTAAGTGAAACAAGAAAATCCGTTTACGATGAAATTGAAAATGGCCAAGAGAAAGATCTTGAAGACACATTGCAATATCTAGCTGATAATATGAATATATTTTCCTACATAGTGCCATCATTCCGCATTACTAAACCTGCTGTGCGAAAGGTCATCTCATTTTTTGCAAATGTTGAGACATAACAAATCAAAGGAGACCAATCAAAAACCCGCGGGCGGCTTTTTGATTGCTCATTTTAAACGTTAACTACAAAGGAAAAAAAATGAAAACCCTATTCATCTTGATGATGATGTTAAGTTCATTAGTTGCTCTTGAAACATTACCAAATAAAGAGGCGGCCCAAAAGCTATGTGAATCTGTCATGAACGATGTAGCAAACAATAAAATGAAAGAAGGTTTAGAAAGACTTCGACCCTATTCAATCATTCCAGAATCTGAATTCAATATTCAGTTTAGCCAATTAGACATGCAAATGCCAATGATTACTCAACGGTTTGGAAAGGCAATTGGTTATGACTTTATTGAAATCAAAGAAGCGGGAAATGCCATAATGCAATATGTCTACATTCAAAAGTTTGAAAAACATGCAATGGTATGGCG
>JBNKLF010000027.1:12207-38215 GCA_050292215.1 Sulfurimonadaceae bacterium
GTTTTATTTTCTATAAACCACAGGATACATGGCTGCTGAATACATGGTATTTTGACGATAAAGTCCAAGGATTATTCAATTAATAGTTAACAAATCTCAGGAGAGCAATCAAAAACCCGCGAGCGGCTTTTTGATTGCTCATTTTAAACGTTAGGTATACCAAAGTTACATGAAAACGATTGAAGAGCCACTTACTAAACAGCAACGTGAAGAGTTAGAAGGAATCATAAGCCTTTCTACCCAAGCTATCCGTGTGTTGCTATTTAGTATCTCCGTCTTATTAATTGGGATATTTTTCCATTGGTTGCAGCACCTAGTTTGGCAAGGACGGCCACTATGGATATTTCCTACAGTAGCACTTGCAATCTGGTTGTATTTTCGTTCATCCCATTGGACAGGCGGTCCTAATCTAAGAGCAAAGATCCGCAGAGACTTAGCTGATGGAAATGTTTCGATTTCAATCCTAGAACCAGAATCAATAGAAGAAGTAGAAGAGCTTGAGGACGAAGGTCCCTCCTACATTATCCAAACAAAGGATGGATCAATGTATTTGCTCACTGGACAAGAAATGGAACAATACATTTCCAAACATTTTCCTTGGTCGAAGATTGGGGTGATTGAAACTCCATATTCAAAACAGTTCTTGGGACTCAGGAAAATGGGCGATCCAATGCCGATATCAAATAAACGTCCTCCTTTTACGTATCAGGAGGCAAAAGAACTGGGTTGTTTCAATTCAACGTTCATCATTTTAGATGAATCAAAGAGGAAGTTATTGAATGCAATCTAACAATACATCGGAGGCCAATCAAAAACCCGCGGGCGGCTTTTTGATTGCTCATTTTAAACGTTATCCCCTCTCATACCAATAGATTAAAGACATTCAAGGAAATAAGGCTCTCATGAAAACCTTTCTTAACTACGTATGGATTTTGATTTTCGTTTATATGCCGCTTGCCGTTGCGATATTTTCTGCCGGGATGTTTTTCATAAACGACAAACGCATATTTTTAAAATACTTCATCGTTCTGGCAAATATGCTTCTGAGTATCATCAGCGTACTATTGCTAAGCATGTCAATCTATCCGAACGGAGATGAGAGGTTCGGTTATGTTTTTGAAATTTTATTTTTCTCCGGCTCATTTCTTCTGTTTACAATCATGCTCTCCATAAAACTGCTTGTCAACAGTAAAAACAACGCTTATCGGGAGACGCATCTTTTTTATATGAAAAGCAGACTTGGCACAGTCCTGAAGAGCTTGTTGCTAACATTGGTCGTACTCTTTGCATTGTTCCAACTCTTTTTGCTCTGGTCGGCATGCAACGCCTATGAAAAAGCAAAAGAATTGGGTCATAGCGAATATTCAATCATCTCTTTTTACAGCCCTTTCGTCAAACCCATTGAATTCGACGGAAAAAGATACTCTTACCACCGGGCCAGATATGTGGACATGCATGAATAAGACGAATCGCATTGTTACCCCCCAGGGGTTGAATCTCCAACGTTAGACATATGCATTAGGAAACAATTTCCCTATATTTTCAATGCCAAGGTGAAAGAATGAAGCATTGGTCGATAAAAATCATTCCACTTGTCTTGACTGTCATAGTGTGGAAAATGATTATTGATCATTCTCGTGACGATTATGCAAAAGAACAACACGGTCAATCGATATATTCACCGGATAAAAAGAATAAAGCAGTTGTTTTCAGTGCAGCTGGTGGCGGCGGTATTTCTCCGTATTGTACCAATATCATTTCTGTCGTACCGGCGGGTACTCCCGATTACATTGCTTACAAATTTGAGAATGTAGTTTATCTTGCTGACTGTCATTCAATAGGGATTCAACATACCAAAGATTCGTTCTACCACGTTTATGCCCCGATCATAAATTGGAGATCCGATAAGGAGTTGGAAATCACTTTTGTTAAAGCCAGGGTTTGGAAAACACATTCTGCAGATGGCAAGATACAAATAGTTCAAGAACACTATCACGAGTAAAAAATACCCTCATTCCCCCCAGGGGTTGAATTTTCAAAGGAATGAACATGCCAAAACAGTTGACATTCTCACACTATCTCTGGACCATCGCGGTATTCGCAGTTTTGGCAGTTGCCGGGATGGCGTCCACCATCAATTTCATCCCCTCCTCCGGTTACGGAGCATTGCTTCGCTTTCTTCCCTATATCATCGGCGCATCCATAACCCTGCTCTTTCTCCCGCTCTTCCTCTCGCTGGAAAAGCGTAAGGAAATCCCGCTTCTCTCATTTCTTCTCTCAGGATTGAGCTTCGCCCTCTTCGCTGCTCTGAACGTCGTCATCCTGTCACGAACGGTGCCTACTCTGCTCCAGCCTCTGGCAGACGCACCATTCTCCCGGCAGGAGATGATCACATCCAAATCATCTTCCATGCTCGGAGGCGTGTTCAACTGCGAGTACACCCTGACTTACATGGAAATACCCTTCATGTATCGTGCCTGTACGTTTTGTGTTGACAAAATCGACTATTACGGCATTGACCCACAAAGTTCCATCAAGCTCTCCGGCTCCCGGAATTTCGCGGGGGAATACGTGGAAAACCACCGGATCAAACCCGTCAAAGGCCATTCAGAGGCGTATGCGGATCTCATTGTGCAGCGCTTGACACCCGGCGAACGCAACCAACTGTTCCAACGTCTTCAAAACTACAGACTCAACTACCTGCTGGCTGAACAAAACTCCAAACCCTCGCACGATTTTCTCCAAACGCTTGAAAGGCAGGGCCCACCCAGGGCATCACATTAAACCGTTATAATACCCCATGACATTTACGCCCATCACCACCCTCGACATCCCCGAACTCCAGATCTACCGCACCCTGCGCGACAACGCCTGCACCGCCGACAACAGCTTCATCGCCGACAGCCCCAAGGTCGTCAACGTGCTGCTGCAAACCGGCATCGAAGTCCGGAGCATCCTCGCTACGGAAGCCTACTACAAGGAGTTCGGCCACCTCGTCGAAGCCCGGGGGGAGCAGCCCGTCCTCTACGTCGCCGACCGCAAACTGATGGAGCAGATCGTCGGGCACAAGATCCACAACAACGTCATGATGCACGGGGTGCGCCCCGCCCTGCAGACCCTTGACGAACTGGGCGACGGGGTGCTCATGCTCGACCTTATCTCCAAGACGGAAAACGTCGGCTCCATGGTTCGCAGCGCCGCGGCGCTCGGGGTCGGTTCGCTCCTCTTTCCCCACAACGGCCCCCACCCCTTCGGCCGCCGGGCCCTGCGGGTCTCCATGGGACACGCCAGCAAACTCCTCCTCTGCGGCTACAACGACATCGCCGCGACCCTAGCCGCCCTCAAAGAGCGGGGCTACCGCATCTTCGCCGCCGAAGTGACCGAAACGTCGACGCCGCTGCACGCCGTTGCGGTTTCGGAAAAATGGGTGCTGCTGATGGGGAACGAGGGGGACGGCCTCTCGGCCGAAGTGCTGGCGCTGTGCGACGAAACCGTCGCCATCGAAATGGCTCCCGGCGTACCGAGTCTGAACGTCGGCACCGCCGCGTCCATCCTCATGTACCGCTTCATGCACGGCGCGTAGCGGCCCGCCGAAGCGGCGGACGCGGAAAGCCCCTAGGTGCGGGGCGGTGTCAGGGCAAAGGCGCGGGTGGTCGAAGCATCCGGACCGACCCGGCTCCAGCCGTTGAAGGCCATGTTCCAGATGTAGAGATTTTCGCTGAACGCCGCTTCGGGACAGCCGTCCATCAGGTTGCTCAACAGGCTGGCCGCCGCATCGGCGGTAAAGGTGCCGGAACTACTCACCTGCCCCGTCTCCGTATGCAGCAGCGACGCCGCCTTGTAGATGCGGAACCGGTAGTTGGCGAAACGCATCGGATGGCGGGCGGTGTACTCCATCCGCACATGGGTGTCCGTCACCTCGTAACGGGTCATACCGCATTCGTCCGTACCGTTGCCGCTGCCCATGGCCACCGGCTCGGCGATATCCGCAGTCGGCTGGCGGTTATCGACCGTCAAGCGGAACATGAAGGTCTGAAAGGCCGGCAGCTCCGGGTCGGCGACCAGCAGGTCGGGATTGACCGACGCCGGGTCCGCCGTCGTCACCGTATTCCAGATGTCGTTGTTGGCGGGAAGCTTGAAGGCGATGCCCCCGCCAAAGGAAGCCGGGTCGACCCGCACCCCGCCGTCGTCAAAGAACTCCAGTTTGAAGTCGACGTAACCGTGGGACAGATCTTCCGTATCGAGGTAGCCGTTCATCAGGTCCACCTTCGCGTTGATGACAACCCAGTGGGCGGTCGGGTCCCCCGCCAGGTTGGGCGGATCGATGGGGGGAATCTCGAAGAGCGCCGACTCCGTACCGACGGGACGGGGCCCGAGATCGTAGGCCGGGAAGTTCAGCGTATCCGTCACCGAATCATAATCCGAGTAGTGCCGTACCACCCGCTCCGTCAGCGCCGTCCAGTCCCCGGCTCCGTTGACCCGGTACTTGATGCGGTAGTAGCGCACGCCCGCGTCTTCCAGCGCCGTCGAAAAGAGCAGCCGCAGGCCGATGCGGCCGCCGAACGGCCCCTCGTAGAAGCTCCCCAGCGACCCGGAGAGCCCGGTCCCGATGGATTCGTACCGGCCGGTCAGGGGTGCGGCGTTGGAGGCGGGCAGCGTCCCGGCCCCCGTACCGTAGACCCGCTTAAGCGAGTAGTTGCCGACCGCCAGTGGAACGACCCACAGCCCCGCAGGATCAAGATCCGTCGCCGGGTCGTCGCTGCAGGCGACCGCCTTGGAGTCGGTCACGATCAGCCGGACCGGAGTGCCGCCGGGATGGTTCCAGTAGGTGTTGCAGACGACGGGATAGCGTTTGTAGACCGTCCGCTCCGTGCCGCCGATGTTCTGGCGCACCACGAACCAAAGATCCGGAACGTCCTTGTCGCAGACCGAGACCCAGACCGTTTCGCTGAAACTGCCGTCAGGCTGCAACTCGGCGCTCCCGATCTTTTCCAGGGTGTAGTCGCAGTAGGGCCACCAGAGCCAGTAGATCCAGGGGTAGCGGCAGAGCGCGAAGCGGAAAGCGGGGAAACGTTCCACCAGGAGCGTACGAAACGCTTCGGTGGTCGTGTAGAGGATCTTCGAGACCGGCACCCCCTCGAAAGCGTCGTTCTTCAGAAAGCTCTGCCGCGTCCTCAGCTCCATGCCGGAGAGGTGCACGTCCATCCGCTTGGCGGCCCCTTTGAGGGCGTCGTAGCGCTTCGAGGCGAAAGACCAGGCCGGGGGAAGCTCATCGAGCTTTTTACGGATGTCGAAGCCTCTCGGGGGAAAAGGGGGACGGGGAACGCTGCCGCAGTAGTCGTCGTCATCCCAAGTGCCCCAGCTCTCGGGGATCTCGATGCGGGGCGGGTCGAGCACCAGGTCGATGATCCCTTCGCGCATATCTTCGATGACCGAGGGGGCGAGCTGCAAAATGCAGCTGACATCCACGTCGTAGATGTCCACCGTGCCGCTGCAGACGGGCGCGTTGAAGTCCCCCGCATCCTTCACCACGCTGCCGGTCACCACGTAAGGAAAACGCAGCCAGCACCACCAGATTTTTTTGTCGAGTTCGAAACTCCGGCTCACCTTGGCGCCGGGCTCGGCAATGACCGTTCCCGAAACGGTCTGTTTGAAGTCGGGAAGGGAACCGTCGGGCATCTCCGGCCCGATCCTCACCACGAAGCGCTCCTTGCGGGCCGCCACGGTGAAATGCGCACGGCCCGTCGCCGCGCTTCTCGCATCCTGTTTCAGGCTCTGGCGGCCCAGAGGGCGTTTGGTCCGCCCGTAGAGGTAGACCGCCAGTTTCGGCCACCCCTCTTCCTTGTTGAGGCCCTTGAGTTCGACCACCACCTCTATCTCAGATTTTTTCCGGATATCCAATCGTTTTGCCATCATCTTTTCCTTCTCAATGGAACCGCCGATACGCGGTTCGTTCTCGAAGCGCTCTCACGCCGTTGCGACGCAACCGTCGGCAAAGGCGTCCGTGCGAACCTTGAAGGCACACTGTTACCGTTGAATGCGGAGTTCCTCCTTTCCTCTTTGAAAACGTGGAAAAACATTATAGAATAATAGGCATTAACCGAATCCGGCGCGTTCCATGCGCAAAAAAGGCTTATTTCGTGAAACGCAGCGACATCAAACGCATCCAGCGCCATCTTGGCGAGGCGGGCCTCTACGCGGGGGAGATCGACGGCAAACGCGGCCCGCTGACCGACATCGGCGTCGAAGCGGCGCTGAACGGACGCCGCAGTGCGCTTCCCGGTGACTGGGCAACCTGGCCGCCCAAACGCAAAGCCGTCGCCCTGCTGCAGCTGCTCTGCCTGGAACGGGGCCTCGACGCCGGACCGGTCGACGGCTTCTACGGTCCCCAGACGCAGAGCGCCGCGGAGCAGTACGCCCTGCTGCTCGACGCAAGAACGCTGCCGCGCAGCTTCGGGGACATCGTCCCCGTCCGCGCCAACCCCCACGACTTCCCCGTCGAAACCGACGCCGCGCTCCGGGAGTATTACGGCCCTCCCTGCGACGTGCCTTTGGTGAACGTCCCCTGTCCCTGGGAGCTGCGGCTCGACTGGGACCTCGCCACCCGGACGCAAAGCATTGCCATCCACGAACGGCTGGCGGAGAGCCTGGGGGAAATTCTGGAAGCGGCATACCTGATCTACGGACTGGAGGGGATACGACGCTACGGGCTCGACCGCTACGGCGGCAGCTACAACTGCCGGAAGAAACGGGGCAGCAGCGAGGCGTGGTCCACCCACGCCTGGGGCATCGCCATCGACTGGTACCCCTCGGCGAACCAGCAATCCTGGGACACGGCACGCGCCAGCCTCGCCCACCCCGACCTCGACCCCTGGTGGGAGCTGTGGGAGCGCGAGGGGTGGCTCAGCCTGGGACGGAGCGAAAACCGCGACTGGATGCACCTCCAGGGAGCGAAACGATGATCGCCCTCTGTTTCCGGTCCATCTTCATCCGTAAAGGCTGCATGACTCCTTTCCGCACGCTTACCCTCTTCGTTCTTGCATTTCAGACACTGCTCTTTGCCGCGCCGACTTCTGCACATTTACGCACGCTCCTTCAAGAGGAGCGTTTCGATCTGCTTGACAAAGAACTGCGCCAGGTGCAGCAGGCTTACGAAAGAGGCGATACGGACGAGCGCGCGCTGGTCCGGGCTTACTACGCATTCAGGAACAGCGACCCCGAACTCGATGAGCATCTGCGGCACTGGAGAAGCGCCATGCCCGACTCCTGCGCCGCACTGACGGCAACCGGAGCCTACCATCACAACCTCGGCTGGATGTCGCGAGGCGGCCGTTACGTCAGCGAAACCCCGTCGGAACAGTTCGAACGCATGCACGCGCACTTCGACATCGCCGCTCCCGCTTTGGCACAAGCGGTCGCACTTTGCCCAACGATGCTACCCGCCTATTCGGACCTGATCTCAATCAGCAAAGCGACAGGGAACCGGGAAGGTGTGAGGAGATGGCACGACCGCGGCCTCTCCGCCGCTCCCGGTTCCATCCATATACGTTTCGAATACCTCAGAGCGCTTGAACCGAGATGGGGAGGTTCCATGGAGGCGATCCGGCACTATCTCAAAAGTCTCCCGAAGCTTTCCAAAAAATACCCAAGGCTCAGGGAGCTTGACGGCTATCTCGATTACCTTCTTGCAGGACGCGTCGAAAGCGGCGACGGCAATACATGCCGTAAAAACGTCGCCTACTACTCAACGGCACTGAAAAAAGGCGAGCAGCCACTCTATCGGCTTGATCGCGCCAAGGCCTACCGATGCCTGGGAGAGTGGGAGAACGCCATCGAAGATTACAACCGCGTCCTGGAACTCTATCCGGAACTTCCCGGTGCCCTGGCGGGAAGAGGCATGTGTTACGACCGCCTCGGGCAAAAAGAACACGCCATGGCCGACCTGAACCGTGCCGTGGAAAACGACCGAATGGATCCCTACCCGCTCTTCGTACGTGGTCAAATGTACTACAACAGAAGTGAACCGGACAAGGCATTCAAGGATTTTCGTGATTCGTTGATCTACGGATACGAGTACAAAAAAAGTTATCTCTATCTGGGGCTCATCCATTACTACCACTATCAGGAATACAAAAAAGCGGCGGAGATGTTTAAAAAGTCCATTGAGTTAGGGGAAAATGACCAATTCGTCTGGTACAACCTGACCCTGGCACAGTGGCGCACTCGAGACTGTGACTTCGTCCAATCCGCAAGGAGATACCTTGCCGCCTGCGAAAAAGAGGAGTGCAAAGCCTCCAGCGTGGAATGGACCCGAAAAAGTGCGGACTACGCCGTTTCAAGCGGCCTCTGCAAGGCCCCCTGAAAACGAGTGGCATGGTACTACAATCCGCCGTAACGGCGTTTGCGCCCGTCGGTGTAGTCCCACCAGACCCGGGGTTCGCCCCCGTCCATGAAGTCGGTGACGGAGATGAGCACGTCAAGCAGGCAGGGGTCCAGCCTCTTGCCGTGACGTTCGCAGAGCAGGCGGTAGAGTTCCAGCGGGTCCCTGCCGCAAAGCGCTTCGGGGGTCTTGATACCTATGGAGCGAAGGTCTCCCGCAATGGACGGGCCCACGTTGGGAAGGTCCGTCAGTGCCACCGTCTTTTCGCGTACGA
This sequence comes from Sulfurimonadaceae bacterium, assembly GCA_050292215.1. Lineage (GTDB taxonomy): Bacteria > Campylobacterota > Campylobacteria > Campylobacterales > Sulfurimonadaceae > SZUA-415. The sequence continues at coordinate 20,862 of JBNKLF010000027.1, forward strand.
CCCGGTCGGGATGCATCGTTGCCCTCCTGCTGTTTTTCTGACTATAAGTCTACCCTGTTTCCGAAGCTTAAAGATCCGAACCAATCCAAACATCGTGCCCAACCGTCACGCAAAGCCTGCTAGAGTTGGATCAAAGATGATCCCAAAGGAGCCCGCATGCGATGGCTTGTCTTCTTACTTATGGTTCCCCTCCTCTACGGCGGAGGGCTGGAGTGGCTTCAGGGGCAGAAACTCAACGTCCGCCACGGCGACGGCAAGAGCTACGTCGTCACCCGATACGCCCCCAAAGAGTGCCGGAACATTGCCATCCTGCCCGAAGAGATCTGGAAAAGGGAGGACGTCGATCCCGCCTGCGTCCAGCCCCTCGTCACCACCGTCGGCACCGTCTCCATGATGCACGTCGCCGACGGGGTCGAGACCTTCGGCGAACTCGAAACGATGCAGTTTCTCAAATCCTCCCTCTCCAGCCGCGACAAGCTCATCATCGATACCCGCTCGGCGGAGTGGTTCGAGTACGAAACCATTCCCGGAGCCGTCAATATCTGGTACAAGGTGCTGATCAAGTACAATGTCTTCAGTGAGGAGTTCAAGGCGTTTTTAGAGAAGGTCAACGCCACGGAAGTGGGAACGGGAAAATTCGATTTTTCCAAATCTCCCGAGTTGGTGATGTTCTGCAATGGACCGTGGTGCACCCAGTCCCCCAACGCCATCAAGGCGCTGCTGCGGCTGGGCTACCCGGCGGAGAAACTCAAATGGTACCGGGGCGGGATGCACGACTGGAAAAGCCTTGCCATGACGACCACCCGGGTACAGCCCTGAGCCCGCGGAGGGCTACGCCTTCTTGACGAACTCCGACTTGAGGCCGATCGCACCGACGCCGGGGATCTTGCAGTCGATGTTGTGGTCGCTGTCGGGATTGAGTTTGATGTTTTTTACCTTGGTGCCGACTTTGATGTCCGAAGAGGCCCCTTTGAGTTTGAGGTCCTTGATGACCGTCACGGTATCGCCGTCGCTCAGCTCCGTCCCGTTGGCGTCGCGAACGACCGTACCCTGCTCGGCCGCGTCCCCGGCGGCTTCTTTCGACCACTCGTGGGCGCATTCGGGGCAGACGTAGAGGTCGCCGTCTTCATAAGTGTATTCGCTCCCGCACTGGGGACATTTGGGTAGTTGTTCCATTATCATCCTTTTTAACGCCGTATTCTACCCGGCGGAGCATATCAAACCACTTATGCCGTTACGCTTTCCCCGCCAGCTTCATCGCCGCGAGCACCGCACCGCCTACGACAAGCCCCGCCGCCAGATCGGCCGCGAGTGCGGGCAGGAACGCCAGGAGGTAATGGACGGTTTCGATGTTGTGGACGAACATGCCGCCGCCCACCAGCAGCATGGCGACGGTCCCGACGTACCCCAGGATGCGGATCACCTTCGGCAGTGCGGCGATCAGCATCTCTCCCGTTTTACGAAGCAGCGGCCCGGACCCCCCGGCATTCTCAGCGCGGGCGACGAGGGCCAGCCCGGCATCGTCCATGCGCACCAGCAGCGCCACCAGCCCGTAGACCCCGACGGTCGCCAGAAGGGCGACGACGCTCACGACGATGACCTGCATCGCCAGCGACTGGTCCATCACCGTCCCCAGGGCGATGACGATGATCTCGATGGAGAGGATGAAGTCGGTACGTACCGCGGCCTTGATCTTGCCGCGTTCGCGTTCGAGAAGGGCTTCGGGAGTCGACGCCTCCTCGGCGGGGACGGGAGCCTCGTGATGCCCCGTCACCATCTCGTAGATCTTCTCCACGCCCTCGTAGCTCAGGTAGGCCCCGCCGAGCAGCAGAATGGGCACGATCAGCCACGATGCGTAGGCACTGAGCAGAAAAGCCACGGGGAGGATGATCAGCTTGTTGAGCAGGGAGCCTTTTGAAATGGCCCAGAGCACCGGAAGTTCCCGGGAGGCCTGGAACCCCGTCGCCTTCTCCGCGTTGACCGCCAGGTCGTCGCCGAGCACCCCCGCCGTCTTCTTCGCCGCCACCTTGCTCATCACGGCCGCGTCGTCGAGCAGCGCCGCCACGTCATCGAGTATCGCGAACAGTCCTACCGCCATCGCCACTCCTTCATCAATGATCTGGCATATCATACCTTTTTTTGCAGCGTTGCGGATCTTTAAACGGAGATTCATTAAAATGGTTAAAAGATCATGCCTCCCGGTATGACAAAGGCCCGTTTCGAACGGTTCAGGTAGACGCTTTTTCGTCCGTGTCCCAACGCGTTTTCAACACATCGGCCGGCACCGGCCGGGAGAAGTGGTACCCCTGTCCGAAATGGCACAGCCGCTCTTGCAGGTAGTGTTTCTGCGTCTCCGTCTCCACCCCCTCCGCCACGACATAAAGGTGCATCTTCCGCGCCATGGAGATGATGCTGTCGATGATGATGCGGTCGTTCTCGTCCTCTTCCATGTCGGAGACGAAGGATTTGTCGATCTTGAGGTAGTCGATGGGAAGGTTTTTCAGGTAGTAAAGCGACGAATACCCGGTGCCGAAGTCGTCGATGGCAACGCGGAACCCTTCCGCTTTCAGGGTTTCGAGCACCGACTTGGTATGTTCGATGTTATCGATGATCGCCGTCTCCGTCACCTCCAGAACCACCCGCCGGTTCTGGCCCGGCACGTTCAGAACGCCCATCAGTTCCTGGGCGAAGTTCTGCCGGGAGAACTGTCGTGACGAGACGTTCAGGGTGAAGTAGTAGCCGTCGAACGTTTCATCCGAGAGTACCCCGGCAAGTTGCGCCATCACCCAGCCGTCGACCATCCCGATAAGCCCCGTCGATTCCGCGATGGGAATGAACTGATCGGGAGGCACCATGCCGAACCGCTCCGAGTTCCAGCGCAGAAGGGTTTCAAACCCGACGACCGTCTCATCCTCAAGCCTTACGATGGGCTGGAAGACAAGGTGAAACTCGTCGCGGTGCGCCGCCTCTTTGAGTTCCCCCTCGATGGCGATCTTCTCGGCAATGGCCGCATTGAGCTCGGCGGTGAAGAAGCCGAACTGGTTTTTTCCCTGCTGCTTGGCACTGTACATCGCCGTATCGGCATACTGCAGCAGCTGGTCGGGATTCTCCGCGTCGTCGGGGTAGATCGCCACCCCGAGACTGCCGGTAACGGAGAGCTTGTATCCCTCGACCTCGTAGGGCTGAGCCATGGCCTGCTGCACCTTCTCAAGCAACCCGATAAGCTGCTCCTCCTGCTTGACGTGTTCGACCAGCAAAACAAACTCGTCGCCCCCGATGCGGGCCACCGTATCGACCCTGCGGACCGACCGGCAAAGCATCTTCCCCACCGCTTTCAGCAGCAGATCGCCGACACGGTGGCTCAGAGAGTCGTTGATCACCTTGAAGTTGTCGAGATCGAGCAGAATGACGGCGACCTTGTCCCCGGTGCGCCGGGCGCTATGGATCGCATGAGAGATCTGCTCCATCAGGTAGGTACGGTTGGGCAACTGCGTCAGGTCGTCGTGCATCGCCATGAATTCGAGCTGCTGCTGGCTTTTTCGAATCTGGGAGATATCGCTGAAGATCGCAACATGGTTGACAAGCCTCTCCTCCTCGTCTTTGAGCGCGAAGATGTGGGAGAGCTGGTGATAGTAGGTGCCGTCTTTTTTACGGTTCACGAACTCGCCGTGCCATGCTCCGGAGCGTTCCAGCCTCTCCCAGAAACGCCGGTAGAAACGGCTGTCATGGTGACCGGACCTGAGGATGGAAGGGTTGTTCCCGACCGCTTCGTCGGAAGCATACCCGGTAATCTGCGTAAACGCAGGGTTGACTCTCACGATGCGATTTTGCGTGTCGGTAATGAGAATCGCTTCGTTCGCCCCTTCGTAGATGTTCTTGAAAATCTCGAGTTCGGCCGTCTGCTTGCGGACCATGTTGTCGAGACGCCCGAGGTTCCAGCGGGCGCGCCGGAGCACCGGCCGGATGATGAAGATCGCTTCGAGAATCAGCGTCAACAACGTCCCCAGAAAGATATACCCTTCAACCCGCATCAGCGCGTCGGTCGTCTCCGCGCTCTCCCGTTCATAAGTTTCGACGGCATGATCAAGCAGCGGCAATAGCGCGGAAGACTGCTCCGTCAACGCATTCAGATGCTCCCGTCCCGGGGCCGACAGAAAGTTATCGATCTGCGCGAAATAAGCGTCCGCCCTGGCATGCACTTCGTAAGGCTTTCCGTCGTAGATCTCGCGCATCGTTGCGGAAGAGATGCGATCCATCAGGTAGCGGTGGTCGCGCTGCATCATCTCCTTATGTTCCCGAAGCGCCTGCAGCTGGTTCGGATCGCGATCGCGGAAATAGAGCTGTGCCAGCAGCGCCGTTCGCTGCGAAAGCATCCGCTGCTTGCCGCTGACGTTGATGAGTTCGGCATATTTGCGCTGTTCATTGATCTGGCTGTGCATTGTCAGATAGGCGAAGAGGGACCACATCGCCAATAGGGAAAAGGCGATGACATAGGAGAGCGTCAGTGACAAGCGTACAAAAGCTTTCGTCCACATACAAACATTATAGCGCATAGCAGAAGCCGGCGGTTACCGTGATTGATGATTAATTCTTCAAGGTGCGTTGAAAAAACAACCGACGGCGACGACGGCCTGTGATATAATCGTCGCAAATAGCACACCATGCGTCCGCATTAGCGATGGAACGACCACCGGCATACATCTGAGGGAGCATCTGCCATGGAACGATATGCCCGCGAAAGCCGCGACCCCTACCGGAAACTGTTGACGACCCCCTATCAGCTGGTTGCCGTCATGGCGTTGATCGTCACCCTGGTCATCTCCCTCTCCGTCATCAGCCTCTATCACGTCGGTCTGCAACAGCAGCAGAAGCGGCTGGTCGAGATTGTCAAGAGCCGTGCGGGCATGATCCGCGTGATAGCCGAACAGGAACTCGCTTCCCACGGCGCTGAGAGCGCGACGGCAGCGGCCGAACGGGTATTGTCGAAGGTATCGCAGGCCCACGACTCATTCGAGGGCTTCGGAGAGAGCGGCGAATTCACCCTGGCCCGTCTCGACGGCACCGATATCCGCTTCCTGCTCCGTCACCGCCACGAAACCATGGGACCGACGAAAACGGTGGCCATGGCCTCGTCTCTCGCCGAACCGATGCGCCGGGCCCTGCGGGGAGCATCGGGTACATTGGTAGGGCTCGACTATCGCGGCGCGGAGGTGCTCGCCGCCCACGAGCCCATTCCGTCACTGCAGTGGGGCATCGTCGCCAAAATCGACCTGGAGGAGATCCGCCGTCCCTATCTGGAAGCCGGTTTCTACGGGATCGCCGCTGGGCTGCTGCTGATCGCCGTCGGCGGTTTCGCCTTTGTCCGCATCGTCCATCCGCTCATCGAAACCCTGGAAAAGGGCCGTCTCTATAACCGGATGCTCTTCTCCGAATCCCCCATCGGCCTTGCCCTGTGCGACTTCGACGGCACGTTCATCGACATCAATCCCGCCTACGCGGCGATCATCGGGCGGCAGATCGACGAAACGCTGACACTGAGCTACTGGGAAGTGACACCGGAGGAGTACGCCGACCGGGAGCGCGAACAGCTTAAACTGCTACTGCAAAACGGTAGCTACGGGCCTTACGAGAAGGAGTACTTGCACAAAGAGGGACACCGGGTCCCGGTTCGCCTCTCGGGACGGCTGCTGGAGCGGGAGGGGAAACGCTACATCTGGTCGAGCGTCGAGGACATCAGCGAGCTCAAACGCAACGAGGAGATTCTCCGCGAAGCGGCGCTGGTCTTCGAAAATACCCACGAGGGGATCATGATCACCGACCCCCGGATCCGCATCGTTCGCGTCAACAGCCGTTTCAGCGAAATCACCGGCTACAGCTTTGATGAAGTGCGGGGGAAAAATCCCCGGTTTCTGCAGTCGGGCCGGCACGATGCGGCCTTTTTCAAAACACTGTGGCGCACCATAGGCACCGAGGGCATCTGGTACGGAGAGATCTGGAACCGGCGGAAAAACGGCACCGTCTTCCCCTCCCTGCAGAGCATCAGCGTTATCCGCGACGAAAAGGGGACCATCACCGGCTACGTCTCCGTCTTCTCCGATATCTCCGACCAAAAAGCCAACGAGGCCAAGCTCGCCCACATGGCCACCCACGACCCGCTGACCTCCCTGCCCAACCGGGTCCACTTCAGCAGCAACCTCGAACAGGCCATTCACCACGCCCGGCGCAACGGCAGCAAGGTTGCCCTCTTTTTCCTCGATCTCAACCGCTTCAAGGCGGTTAACGACACCCTCGGCCACGGCGTCGGTGACCGGCTTCTCAAAGTGGTGGCGCAACGGCTGCAAAGCGCTGTGCGCGAAGAGGACACCGTCGCCCGTTTCGGCGGCGACGAGTTTGCCGTCGTGCTTCCCGACATCCGTCATCTCGACGACGCCGTCACCATCGCCCGCAAAGTCATCGAGGCCATTGAACTCCCCCTGGAACTCGACGCGACGACGCTGGAGCCCTCCACCAGCATCGGTATCAGCCTCTATCCCGACCACGCCGCCGATGCGCCAAGCCTGGTCAAAGCGGCGGACCAGGCGATGTACGCCGCCAAAGAAGCGGCGGGAACCCACTACCGCGTCTACAACCCCTCCTGACCTCCGCACCGCCCCTTTAAGTGGAACCGAAGGCGGGGCAGACTACACTTAAAAAACGCCTTCAAACATTTTAAACCAATTGAAAACGGATCACACAGCTATGGCTTACCTCTTCAGAAACCTCGTATTCGAAGGAGGCGGCGTCAAGGGGATCGCCTATGTCGGCGCTCTTGAAGCGCTCCGTGAACGAGGCGTCCTCGACAACATCGAACGCGTCGGAGGCACCTCGGCCGGGGCCATCAACGCCATTCTCGTCGGTCTTAACTACTCCGAAGCGGAGACCCGGGAACTGCTCTGGGAACTCGACTTCAACAACTTCATGGACGACTCCTGGGGCATTTCCAAAGACGCCCAGCGCCTCATGGAGCGGTACGGCTGGTACAAGGGAGACTTTTTCCGGGCATGGATCGGGGAGCTCATTCACGCCAAAACCGGAAATTCCGAATCGACCTTCGCGGACATCCGCGCCATGAAAGACCAAAAAGGGTTCCGGGACCTCTACTTCATCGGGACCAATCTCTCCACCCGATTTTCCGAGATTTTCTCCTACGAGCACACTCCGAGGATGTGCGTTGCCGACGCCGTGCGCATCTCCATGTCCATTCCCCTCTTCTTCGCCGCGGTCAAGAGCATCCGTGAGGACGTCTACGTCGACGGCGGCGTTTTGAAGAACTATCCCGTCAAACTCTTCGACCGGGAGAAGTACGTCACCGAGAACGCGCTGCGTACGACGTACTACGAGAAAGAGAATGCCCTTTTAGCCGAAAGCAGCCGCCCCGTCTCCCCCTATGTGTTCAACAAGGAGACCCTCGGATTCCGGCTCGATTCCAAGGAGGAGACGCCTCTCTTCCGCGACCATGCGGAACCGGTGCACCACCCCATCGACGACCTCTTCTCCTACGCCTGGGGGCTCATCGAAACCATCTTCGAATCCCAGCAGAACGCCCACCTTCACGGCGACGACTGGCAGCGGACGGTCTACATCGACTCCCTCGGGGTTAAAACGACGGAATTCACTCTCTCCGACGAAACCAAACGCGACCTGATCGCCTCGGGCCGCCAGGGCGTCGAAGCCTACTTCGACTGGTACGACACGGCGGACGCGGTCAACAAATAACCGCAAGCACACGCCGCAATACGATACAAGGAGCCGTGATGAACGCTCATGATCTCAATACGACCGTCTACCAACTGATTCAGACAGATGAAGGTTTCTGGCAGCACAGCGGCATGTTCGTGTTACTGGTTCTCTACTTTCTACTGTTTCTTCTGTTTCGCTACAAGGCGATCGTCTCCCGCTCCGTTGCGAGGCTGCAGAGCGAACAGCAGATGCTTCACGCAAAACTCAGCAACCACCCGGACCCGGAAGCGGTCAAAGCGCCGATGCAGATTCTCAACGACCTGAAGCACTATAACCTGAAGCTCTCCTGGCTCGACAAGATTCTCGTCAGTTCCGGAAAGATTCTCTCGGGATGGCGGATGCTGCATGAGGTATGGCTCTACACCCACGAGCAGCACCCCGTCGAACGCATCCGCGAAGAGCTGCATATCGTCCGTTCCCGTCTCGCCAAACTCGACAAGCCTGCAGCGACCGCCCTTGCCGAAGAGATCGATGCCGTTCTCAAAGGGAAAGACGAGGGGCGTCGCGTTGCGGAAGACCTCCGCATCCTGCACGAGGGGCTCTCGACCTCAGACAAACCCGAGGCCAAAGCGCTTGCGGCGGCCATCGCCAACGCCCTGGCCCACCCGGAACGCCTCAGAAACGAAGCGACGCCGGAACCGACCGAAACGGAAGAAAAACTCTACAGAAGCCTGCTAAAGGAAGGGATGCGGGTCTACTACGAATACCGCGACGACTACTACGAACTACTGGCCGACTGGCAAAACCGCGGTGTCTGGCTCACCTATGCGGCATTGCTGTGCATCGTGATCCTGGCATTCACCGGTGCCAATCCCTCCCTGCTCATCGCCGGGGGAATCGGCGGCCTGCTAAGCCGTCTACGCAGTGTCATCAAAGACCCCTCCGCACCCAGCGAATACGGCTTCTCCTGGACGCCGCTCTTCCTGACTCCTCTGGTGGGGGTTCTGACGGGGTGGGCAGGGACAATCATCTTTATCGTACTTGTAAAAATGAAAGTTTTCAGCGAGACCCTGTTAAGCAGCACAGGTACGCTCGACAGCGGCATCATGCCGGTACTGATGGTCATCGCCATCGTCTGCGGCTACTCCGCCAGCTTCTTCGAAACAATGATCACCCATGTTGAAAACTTTGCCTCGAAGGAGAAAAAACGCCTCGAAAGCGACACCGCCAAAAAGGAATCCGGCGCCGCCTAGGAGCTGCGCCCCAAAAGGGTTTTGAAGTAGGCCTGCGCCCGTTGCGACGCCGCTTTGTGATCGACTACGGGCCGAGGGTAGCCCGGCACCCTGCCGGAAGCGAAAAATTTCTCGTCGTGCAGCCGTTTCGCCTCCACCTCCGAAAGTTCGCTCACCCACGTCCGGATGTACCCGCCGTCGCGGTCGAAGCGCTCCCCCTGCTTCCAGGGGTTGAAGATGCGGAAATAGGGCTGCGGGTCCACCCCCGTCCCCGAGGCCCACTGCCAGGAGAGGACATTTGAAGCGGCGTCGTAGTCGAGCAGGTGGCGGGCAAAAAAGCGCTCCCCCCACTGCCAGGGCAGCAGCAGGTCCTTGGTCAGGAACGAAGCGCAGACCATCCGCACCCGGTTGTGCATCTTCCCCGTTTCCACCAGTTCCCGGACCCCCGCATCGACCATCGGCACCCCCGTCTCTCCCCGGCAGAACCGTTCGAAAAGCGCGTCGTCGGGTTCGCCGGAAAAGGGGTAGCGGAAGTTCTCCGTTTCAAGACGGGGCAGATGGTAGAGAAGGTAGGCGTAAAAATCCCGAAAGATCAGCTGACGGAAAAAGGGTTCCGTATCCACCCCCTCTTTTTTGCGTTCCGCCAGCCAGCGCAGCAGCTGGCGGACCCCGATCGTTCCGAAACGGAGCTCCGGCCCCAGTTCGGAGGTCGCCGCCTCGGCGGGGAAATCCCGCCGTTCCTCGTAACGGGCAATGCGCGTTTCGAACGCTTCGAGACGCGCTTCCGGGTCAAGCCGATGCGGCGTTTTCGAGGGAACGAATCCCAACGCTTCAAGGGTCGGTTCCACCGTGCCTTCCCCCTCCCCGCCGACGCGGTGCAGCCCGTCGTATTCGAAAGCGAGCAGGCGCTGGGGTGCCGACGGCACCGCTTCGAGGTGGGCGCGCCGAAAGAGCGTCTTCGCCCGCTTGTAGAAGGGAGTAAAGACCAGGTAGGGGGTGCCGTCGTTCTTGAGCACCTCGTCGGGGCGGAAGATGTAGGTGTCGTGTTCAAACCGAAACGGCAAAATGTGCGACACGCGCAAGTCCCGATCGCGGGCATGGGCGTCGTAGTCCCCGGAAGCCGCCACTTCGTCGAACCCGTAACGCGCCTGGAGCGCGGCGATGACCCGTTCCGGGTCGCCGTGGAAAAGCGCCAGTTCAAGCCCCCGTTCCCGAAGGGCCGCTTTCAGCGCCAAAACCCGCTCGAGAATCATGCCGACACGGCGGTCGTCGCATTCGAGCGGTTCCAGCAAAGCCGGGTCGAAGATGAAGAGGGGAAGCACCTCCCCTTCCAGGGCGAGCAGCCGGTTGTCCTCGACCCGAAGGTCGCGGCGGAACCAGAGCAGCCGCTTCAACGGCCGCTCCCGATGTGCGAACGCAGCGCCAGCTCCTTCGGGTAGGGATCGAGAAAGGTCTGCTGCAGCAGGTACTTTGTTCCGTACTTCTCCGCAAAGAGTTTCAGGGTGCTCAGCGGGGTGATGAGCGGGACGATCTTCGCGCTGTAGTCGGCGATGAGGGTGTGCAGCGTACGCTTCTCCCCGGGCGTCAGCTCCCGCTTGAAAAAGCCTGCCATGTGTTCGAGGACGTTGCGGTTGCGTTTGATGGAGCTCTTGCAGGCGATGGCACGCTTGAAGCCATCTTCATAGGCGGCAAGCACCCTCTCGAAGGAGATGCCCTCATGGTTCCCCACGATCCGGCCGAGTTCGCGGTAGCGCCCCTCGTCCTTGGCCTGAAGCAGAAACTTGTTCCGGCTGTGGAAGTCGACCAGTTCCCTCATTCCCGGTTCCGCCTCGCGAAACCGTTCGAAGGCGTCGTAGGCGAAGAGCTGCATCACGAAGTTCTCCCGCAGCCAGGGGTCTTGCAGCCTCCCCTCCTCCTCCATGGGAAGCAGCCCGAAACGTTCCCGGCACATCGCCGCGAACACGCCGTCGGTTTTCCCCTCGGAGCGTCCGTCTTCGAGGTAGCGTTTGGCACTCCCCAGGCCGCAGCTCGGAGATTTGGATTTGAAGATGACGGCGCGGACCCCGGCGGAAGCGACGGCGTCGCACTCCCCTCGGCTCTTTTCCAGCAAGGCCTCCGTTACCTCCGTCGCATCGCGGTTCGTGCGTACGCTGATCCCCCCGGCGGTGTCGACCAGGCGAATGGAGGGCCGGGGCGTTCCGAAGGCGAGGTCTTCGGGGCAGAACGGTACGAACTTCGCGTAGCGTCCCAGCTCGTCCGTGATGAAACGGTCATGTTTGTGCCCGCCGTCGAACCGGATCGACTCTCCCAGCAGACAGGCGGATACGGCGATTTTCATAACGACTCCTTCTATCGGAAAAGTATACTCAGAGATTCCTGACGCTATACTGTCGCATGACCCTTAGGACCGCGCCGTGACCTACCACCTGATGCTGCTGACCCTCTTCGTCGCCCTCTTCGGCGGCTACCTGTTGTTCCAGGGGTACCGCTACCGCCGCCGCAGGCAGTTCGACGCTTTTCTCGAAACCGCCGAATGTGACGACACGCAGCGAAACGCCCTCGGGAAAACCCTCCACTACCCGGCCCTGGAACCGGAGGAGCGCCGCCGCGCCGAACGGCTGATGCTCCGCTTCTACCACACCCTGGAGTTCCGGGGCGTCGACATGGACGTCGACGGGGAGATGCGCACCGTCATCTCCTTCTACGCCGCCCTGCTCTGCCTTCACCGGGGCACCCGATGGCTTGCCCACGTTCACACCGTCTGGCTCTACCGCGACGGCTTCCTCGTCGATGAGCAGTACGAGCGCGACGGCATCGTCAGCAGCGGCACCTTCGAACTCGACGGCCAGTCCAGCCCCGACGCCGTCGTGCTCTCCTGGGCCGACGTCGCCTACGAAGCGTTCACCCCCACGCCCGACAACGTCGTCATCCACGAGTTCGCCCACGCCGTCGATTTCGCCGACGGCGAAGCGGACGGCGTACCGCCCATGCACCGCGACCAGGCGGAAGCGTGGCAGCGGCTGCTCGAAACGGTGTTCGACCCCTTCGCCGCCCGGGTGGACGAAGGCGTGCCGCTGGAGATTTATGAGGGCTTCGGCGAGTACGCCGCCCAGAACGAAGCGGAGTTTTTCGCCGTCGCCAGCGAACGCTTCTACCAGGTGCCCAGCTGGCTTCACGCCGATTTCCCCGAACTTTTCGCCTTCCTCGTCGATTTCTACGGTACCGATCCCCGGCGCTGGGGCGTCGAAGCGCCGTTTATGGTAAAATCATAGTTTAAAACAGTTTTTTGCAAGGCGGGATGTGAGCAAACCCTTTTCATGGACCCACGACTACCTGACCAGCGGCAACCGTTTCACGGAGGCGGAAGCACCCCAGGCCTTCAAGTTCAAAGTCCTTAACGGTTTCATGGCGATCGTCGTCGTCGCCGCCACCCTCTTCGCCGTCTTGGGCTGGATGGGGATCAACCCCATCGGGAACGTTCAGTCAACCGTCGATTTCATCTACGCAATTTTGACCCTGCTGCTGATCTTCATCCTCCGCAGATCCCGCTCCTACTACCGGTTCGTCACCTGCAGCCTGCTCATCATCTCTCTGATAGCCGCGATCTCGTTGCTCTTCTACGTTCCCCAGGACGAGTCCCGCATCATCTGGTTCTACCTCCTGGTCTTTGTCGCCTACATCCTCGGCGACGTCCGAACGGGCATCGTCTTCACCGTGACCGCCATGGCCCTGATCCTGGCAGCCGGTTTTCTCTTCGATCTGAACATCTCCGTCGCCGGCATGTTCAGCAGCGTCCTGGGACTCCTGATCCTCAGCCTGCTGACCCGGCTCTACCAGCGCAAGGTCGAGGAGTACGAGCAGACCATGACCCGGCAGAAGGAGCTGCTGGAGGCGTTCAACTCCGCCCTGGAGATCAAGGTCGAGCAGAAGACCGCCGAACTGCGCGAACTCAACACCTACCTGGAGACGAAGGTCCAGGAGAAAGTCGACAAGGTCAAGGCGCAGGAGCAGATGCTCATCGCCCAGTCCCGGCTGGCGGCGATGGGGGAGATGCTCAGCATGATCGCCCACCAGTGGCGCCAGCCCCTGGCGACCATGACGCTGATGATCACCAACGCCAAAATCCAGGCGATGTTCGGCGAGAACGAACCCAAAGAGATGAAAATGTTCGACGACATCTCCGACACCCTGCTCTACCTCTCCGACACCATCGACGACTTCCAGACCTATTTCGAACCGCAGAAGAAACCGGAAATCGTCGAGATCCAGACGCTTCTCGACCGCGCCGGCCACTTTACGAAGACCCGCATGCGCATGAACGGCGTCGCCCTTTTTACCACCGGAAACACCCACGTCACCATCGAAACCTACGGCAGCGAAGTGGTGCAGATCCTGATCAACCTGGTCAACAACGCCGTCGACGCCATTGCGGAGACCGACCCGAAGGTGCGCCACATCATGATCGCCTGTTCCGAAGAGGAGGATGCAGTCCGCATCACCGTAGAAGACAGCGGCGGCGGGATTCCCGACGACGTGCTGCCGAAGATCTTCGAACCCTACTTCAGCACCAAGTCGAAAAACGGCACCGGGCTGGGACTCTACATGGCCAAAACCATCATGGAGAACCACATTCACGGCCAAATCGCCGTCAAAAACGGCGAATCTGGGGCCATCTTCACGGTCCTTCTCCCCAAGGAACTCCAAAAGAACGGAGCGTCGCTCTAGCGTATGGCTTCCATTCTCCTGACCACGCTCAACGCCCGCTACACCCACGCCTCCATCGCCCTGCGCTGCCTGAAAGCCAACCTCAAAGAGCTGCGTGAGGCGGCATCCATCCGCGAATTCGTCATCAACAGCGGGGTGCAGTCCATCGCCGAGCAGATTCTTGAGGCACGGCCGAAGATCGTCGGCATCGGGGTCTACATCTGGAACGCATCCGACGTCAGCGAGCTGGTGGGCATCCTCAAAAAGGTCGCCCCGGAGACCTACGTGGTGCTGGGGGGACCGGAGGCGAGCCACCTTCCCCTGCGGATCGACCTCGACGCCGCCGACTACATCATCCGCGGCGAGGGGGAGGTCGCCTTCTACGAACTCTGCCGCGACCTGCTTTTAGGAACGCCGCCCCTGCACCGCGTCATCGACGCCCCCCTGCCGAAACTCGACGAGATCGCCCTCCCCTACGGCCTCTACGACGACCACGACGTGGCCCACCGCTACATCTACGTCGAGTCCTCCCGGGGCTGTCCCTTCCTCTGCGAGTTCTGCCTCAGCGCCATCGACGAGAAGGTGCGCTACTTCCCCCTCGATGCGCTGCTCGAAGCCTTCGAGACGCTCTGGCAGCGGGGGGTGCGGACCTTCAAGTTCATCGACCGCACCTTCAACCTGAACATGCGTTACGCCACGGCGCTGATGGATTTTTTCCTTGCGAAGGAGCCGCCCTATTTCGTCCACTTCGAGGTCATCCCCGACCACTTCCCCGAGGCGCTGCGCGAGCGGCTGGTGCGGTTCCCCGCCGGATCGCTCCAGCTCGAAGTGGGCATCCAGACCCTCGACGCGGAGGTGGCCGAGCGCATCAACCGTCCCCTGAAACTCGACAAGATCCGGCGCAACCTGGAGTTTCTTGAGAAAGAGACCTCCGCCCACCTCCACCTCGACCTGATCGTGGGACTCCCCGGCGAAAGCCTGAAGCAGTTCGGCGCCAACCTCGACACACTCTGCGCCCTGAGCCGTTCGGAGATACAGATCGGCATCCTTAAAAAGCTCTCGGGCACCACCCTCTCCCGCCACGACGCCCTGCACGGCATGGTCTACGCCGACACCCCGCCCTACGACGTGCTGCAGACGGAGAAGGTCTCCTTCTCCGACATCCAGCGCATGAAGCGCTTCGCCCGCTTCTGGGACCTCACCTACAACAGCGGCAACTTCCCCCGCAGCGTCCGGATGTTGTGGGAGGAGACAAAGGTCTTCGCCCCCTTCCTCGCCTTCAGTGACTGGGTCTACACACAGACGGCCTCGACCCACAAGATCTCCCTCGACCGGATGGCGAAACTGCTCTTCGACTACCTCACGGAGGTGCGGGGGCTTGGCACCGACGCGGTCGGCAGCGCCATGGCCGACGACTTCGGACGCATCGAAGGCCGGAACGTGCCCCCATTCCTGCGTCCCTTCGAAGCCTCCCGCGAGACGCCGGGCGTCGAACTCTCGGGACTGACCAAACGTCAGCAACGCCATCAATGAAAAGGATATAGCCCATGGAAACCCTCGCTTCGCTCATCGCCTCCGCCTCATCGTTCGTATGGGGCGTTCCCATGCTCGTTCTGCTGGTGGGAACCGGCCTCTACCTGACCGTGCTGCTGCGCGGCATGCAGTTCTGGGCCCTGGGCCACGCCTTCCGGATGATCTTCCGCCGCGAAGAGAAGGCCGAAGGAGAGATCAGCCACTTCGCCGCGCTCACCACGGCGCTGGCGGCGACGGTGGGCATCGGCAACATCGTCGGGGTGGCGACGGCCATCACCTTCGGGGGACCGGGCGCGGTCTTCTGGATGTGGGTGACGGGGCTGGTCGGGATGGCGACAAAGTACTCCGAAGCGGTGCTGGCGGTCAAGTACCGTCAGGAGGGGGAAAACGGCATGAAAGGCGGGCCCATGTACTACCTCGCCTACGGGGCGAACCTCCCGAAACTCGGCGCCGCCTTCGCCCTCTTTACCATGCTCGCCTCCTTCGGCATCGGGAACATGACCCAGTCCAACGCCGTTGCCAACGCCCTCGCCTCCCAGGCGGGGATGCCCGAATGGCTCACGGGCGTCGTGCTGCTGGTGCTGACCGCCGTCGTCATCCTTGGGGGCATCCGCTCCATCGGCCGTTTTACCGCCTTCCTGGTGCCGTTCATGATCGGCATCTACCTCGTCACGGCGCTGCTGATCATCGGCCTGAACCTCGACCACGTCGCCGACGCCTTCGGCCTCATCTTCTACCACGCCTTCAACCCCATCGCCGCGGGCGGCGGCTTCGCCGGGGCGGCGGTGGCGGCGGCCATCCGCTACGGGATCGCCCGGGGGGTCTTCTCCAACGAATCGGGTCTGGGTTCCGCCCCCATCGCGGCGGCGGCGGCCAAGACCGACGACCCGGTCAAACAGGCGCTGGTGAGCATGACCCAGACCTTCATCGACACCCTTGTCGTCTGTACCATGACCGCGCTCATCATCCTGATGTCGCCGCAGTGGACGGAGGGGGTCTCCGCCGGGGAGCTGACGCTGCTGAGCTTCCAGCACCACCTCGGAAGCTTCGGCGCCCTGGTGGTCACCCTGGCGACGGTCCTCTTCGCCTACTCCACCCTGCTGGGGTGGAGCTACTACGGGGAGCGGGCCTTCGAGTTTCTTTTCGGGGAGCGTTCGGTACGGCTCTACAAGCTGCTCTTCGTCGCCGCCGTCTACCTCGGCGCGGTCACGGAACTCACCTTCGTCTGGAACTTCTCGGACCTCGCCAACGGCCTCATGGCCATCCCCAACCTGATCGCCCTGCTGCTGCTCTCCAAAGTGGTCAGCGGCGAGACGAAGCGCTACTTCGCGGAAAAACGCGGCGAGCCGTTATAGATGATGCCGCCGCTTTCGACGTAGGCGTCGAAGACGGCGACCGCCTCCTCCCGCAGCACCCCCTGGTCCACTTCGATGCCCCGTTCGCGCAGCGCGGCGGCCCAGTCGGGGAGTTTCGGCCCCTCTTCAAAGCCGATCTTCCGGGCGTCGGCGTCGGTCGCGGCGGAGACGACCCGGGTCACGCCGGACCAGGGAATGGCGCCGAAGCACATGGCGCAGGGCTCGCAGCTGGTGAAGAGTTCGAAACGCCGCCCCGCGACTTCCCCGAGGCTGAAGCACTCCAGCCGCTGTTCCGCCAGGGCCAGGGCGACCATCTCCGCGTGGGCGTGGGAGCAGTGCGAACGCACCACGAGGTTGGTCCCCACCGCGACCAGCGCGCCGCTTTCACGGTCGAAAACCGCCGCACCGAAGGGGCCGCCCGTCCCCTCCTCGACGTTGCGCCGGGCCAGCGCCACCGCGTACGCCATGCGCGCCGCGTCGTCCTCGAACCGTTCTCCCTGCCGTGCCGCCTCGGCCTGAAGCCATGGGGGCAGATGCTGTGTCAATCGCTCTGTCATGGGAACATTATAGCCGTTCCCGCTCTTTTTTAACGCTTTCCTTGACTTTTTCAAGAACCATTATGTTCAATTTAGTTTTTTTTGGTAGAATAATCACAAATTTTATTGCCTTATGATTTTTTATCACAAAGGGAACGCATGGCTTTATCGAGCAACCTTCTCAACGGCAGCAGCGTGCACCAGCGCATCACGGCCCGGCTTCGCCTCAGCGGGTTCGGGGAGCTGCCCTCCATCCCGGGCCTTGACACCTACAG
>JBNKLF010000028.1:0-36420 GCA_050292215.1 Sulfurimonadaceae bacterium
CTTCACCCCGCCCACCCAGAGGGTGAGCAGGCGGTTGATGGTGCGGAGCTTGACATCGTAGAGGTAGATCCCGAAGAGCACCAGCTGCATCACCATGGAAGCGTAGGCCCCCATCTGCAGGGTTTTGGAGAGGGTCTCTCCCGGTTCGTAGCCGACGAGGTTGAGGCCGATGGCGATGAAGGCGGCCCAGATCACGGGGAGTTTGACCACGTTGAGCAGGGACTCTTTGACGCTGAAGCTCCCCCGGGAATAGTAGTAGACCCCGAAGGTATAGACGAAGAAGACGTTCATCAGGTTGATGATGGTGGTGTAGGGGACGCTCTGCTCCCCGAAGATGGCGATCCCCAGGGGGATGCCGAGGTTGCCCGTGTTGCCGATGAGCGCGGCGACGGTGGCGATGGAGCGTTCCTTGGGGTCGTCGAAAAGCCGTCGCACCACCGGGAGGGTGATGAAGAGCGTCAGCAGCACGATGGCGAGGTAGAGCAGCGGGGAGAGCAGCAGCTCCCCGTCTATGGGGCGCTTGAGCAGTCCCCAGAAGGTGAGAAAGATCTGCAGGAAATAGACCGAAAGCAGGGTAATGGTTCGCTCGTCGATGCGCTCTTTGAAGCTCATTTTGGCGATGTAGCCGACGGCGATGAAGAGGTAGATGCCCAGCACGGAAAATATCAGTGATCCCATAGCGCCATTGTAACCTATTCTTAGGAGGCTGGAGTGGCTATTGCACTTAATGCGCAGCGCTGTGCAATAGTGTACAATTTGGAAATTTTTCGGACAATTGTGTCCGACTCGGGAAGGATCCGGATGACGGATGTGTTGATTATCGGCAACGGCGGTGCGGGTTTGGTAGCCGCGCTGAGCGCCAAAGAGGCCGGGGCGGAGGTAACGGTTCTGGGCAAGGGTTACCCGACCCGTTCGCAGACCTGCATGGCCCAGGGCGGCATCAACGCGGCGATGGGCAACGTCAGCGACGACAGCGTCGAACAGCACGTCGCCGACACCCTGCGCTCCGCCCAGGGACTCGCCAGTGAAAAGGCGGTCGACACCCTCTGCGGTGAAGCGGTCGACGCGATGCTATGGCTCGACCGCATCGGGGTGCCCTTCAGCCGCACCCCCGAAGGGCGGATCGCCCAGCGTCACCTCGGCGGCGCCTACTCCCCCCGGGCCTGCTACGCCCAGGACTACACGGGGCTGAAGATCCTGCACACCCTCTACGACACCTGCAACAAGGCGGGCATCGCCTTCCTCAACGAGCGGTTTCTGCTCAACCTGATCACCCGCGAGACGGAGAAGGGGGGCCGGGAAGCGCTGGGCGCGACGGTGCTCAACATCCGCACCGGCGAGGTGGAGGAGTACCGCGCCAAAACGGTCATCCTCGCCACCGGCGGCTACAGCCGCCTCTACGGCAAGCACTCCACCAACGCCGTCGGCTCCACCGGCGACGGGGTCGCCGCGGCCATCCGCGCCGGGGTGCGGCTGAGCGACATGGAGTTCGTGCAGTTTCACCCCACGGGGCTCAAAAATTCCGCCGTGCTCATCTCCGAAAGCGCCCGGGGGGCGGGGGGCTATCTGCTCAACGCCCATGGCGAGCGCTTCACCGACGAGAAGGGGACACGCGACGTCGTCGCCCGGGCGATCCTCGAAGAGATCGAAAAGAGCGGCGCGGTGACCCTCGACATCCGCCATCTGGGAGAGCGGTTCATCGACGAGGAGCTGCCCCAGGAACGCAAACTCGCCAAGCTCTACGAAGGGGTCGACCCGGTGCATGAACCCATGCCCATCCGCCCCGTCGCCCACTACACCATGGGGGGCATCGAGGTCGATTGCGATTCGCAGACCTGCGTCGAAGGGCTCTACGCCGCCGGGGAGTGCGCCAACCACCGTGTCCACGGCGCGAACCGTCTGGGGGGCAACTCCCTGCTGGAGCTCATCGTCTTCGGGAAACAGGCGGGGAGCAGTGCCGCCGAAGCGGCGAAGACGTGCAGCCGCGACGTCGAGGCTCCCAGCGACCAGCTGGCCAAGGACCGCAACTTCGTCGTGGGGGTGAAGCACTTCACCAACCAGATCGACTTCTACGAGAAGCGCACTTTTATGGGGAACATCTTCTACAACAACGCCGGGATGGTCCGCGACGACATGGGCCTCAAGGCGGTGCTCGGCGCGGTGCGGCAGATGCAAAAAGAGCTCCCTTTCATGGGGCCGAAGGACAAGAGCAAGGCGTGCAACACCAACCTCGTCGAGTTCATCGAGTTCGGCAACCTGGTCGAGCTCGCCGAGATCGTGCTGGTGAGCGCCATCAGCCGGGTCGAGAGCCGCGGAGCCCACTACCGCAGCGACGCCCCCCAGCGCAACGACCAGATGTTTATGGCCCACACGATTACGTGGAAAGAGGACGGCGTCCTGTGTGCCGACTTCGTGGCGAATAAGGAGTAACCGATGCGATACTTTGAACCGATCAAATGTTACGAAGAGGATGACGACATCATGGAGCGCGACGACGATGCGCGTGATGATGCGTGGGATGATGAGGAAGAGGAAGACGAAGGGTGGTACGAGCATGAAGACGATGACGAAGACGAGCGGGAGTGGTGCGACTGATGAAACTGACCGTTAAGCGCTATACGACCGAACCCGAGGTGAAAGAGGCGATGATCGACTACGAGGTCGATCTGGAAAATGCGACCCTGCTCGAGGCGCTGACCCACATCAAAACGACCCTCGATCCGTCCCTCTCGTTCAGCTCCGGGTGCCGCAGCGCGGTCTGCGGCAGCTGCGCCATGCGGGCCAACGGCACCGAAGTGCTGGCCTGTACCTACCACCCCAAGGAGGGGGACGTCATCGAGCCGCTGCGCAACATGCCGGTGGTGCGCGACCTCGTCGTCGACGCCGACGCCGCCCAGCGCACCAACGTCGCCGCCCGGGCCTGGGGGAGCGAGAACTGCGAGAACATCTCCGTCACTCCCGAGGACGAAAAAGCCAACGAAGTCCAGAGCGACTGCATCCTCTGCGGGTCGTGCTACAGCGCCTGCCCCGTTTTCGAGGCCAAGCCGGACTTCATGGGCCCCTTCGCCCTGACGCGGAGCTGGCGCTACGTCAGCGACGTGCGGGAGCAAGACGTTGCCGAGAAGATCGAAACGATTCAGAGCAACGGGGTGTGGGACTGTACGCTCTGCAACGAGTGCGTCCCGGTCTGCCCCCAGAACATCGCCCCCAAACAGGACATCGTCATGCTGCGCAACAAAAGCGGCGTGATGGGGCATATGGACCCCAATCTCGCCGGCGGCTTCGGCGGCGGGTTTGATGCGGGCGGATTTCCCGATTTCGGCGCTCCGGCGTTTTAGACCGCTACCCGGGCGTATGATTTCCGTGGGTTACTTTGCGAAAAGTGCCTGATCCGCTTCGTCGAGCATCGTTTCCATCAGCCGGTACATCGCCTCCCCCTGGGCCTCGATCTCTTTGAAGTTATTGATAAGCTCCGTCGCATGTTCCACGACCTTGTCGCCGTCGGCGACAAAAGAGATATTGCGTTCCACCAGTTGGTGAATACGCCGATGGGGCGTGTCGATTTTGGCGTAGCTCGGAGTATGGCCGAAAAACTCCCGGGCGTTTCCGGCGTACCAGAGACCGAAATCACTTGCGTCGTAGCTTTTGAAATCGGCGCGGACCTCACGCCGGTAGATGGAGGAGTAGGCGTTTGATTTGTAGACCGTGTAGTCGATTTTTGCCAGCAGTACCGAAACCATATTGGAGATGGAGCGTGCGTAGCGGGTCGTCACTTTCGCGCTCTCACTGAAGGTTTGAAGCGTTTCGCGGAAATCTTCGATGTTTTCGTTGGAGTGGCGGGCGATGGCGGACATCGATTCGGAGGCTTCCTGCAAGCTCCCCGCATCCTGCTGCAGGGTCTGGATGGAGATGGATATTTCGCCGGTCGCCTTCTGGGTCCGTTCCGCCAGCTTCCGCACTTCGTCGGCTACGACGGCGAATCCCCTTCCGTGTTCCCCCGCACGCGCCGCTTCGATGGCGGCGTTGAGTGCGAGCAGGTTGGTCTGTTCGGCGATGTCCTTGATCAGATCGACGATGGAGGTGATCTCCTCCGTTTTCCGGAAGAGGGCATCAATGTTTTGGGAGGAGTCGGTTACACCTTCAATAAGCTCGTAAAGGCCCTGTGACATCTCATTGATCTCATTCAGGCTCTCCCCGGCGCTGTCCGACGTATGGTGGCTGTTTTCGACGATCTGATCGATTTTTTCGATGGAACGGTTCAGATCCGTCTGCAGAAGTTCGAGTTCGCCGGTCACGCCGCTTCCGATGGCGCTGAGTGCCTCATTGACAGAGGCGTTGGCGATATGGGCATTATCGTCGCGCATGTTGGCGATGGCGCGGTTGGTCGTCTGGATGTTGGTGAGAAACTGGCCGTGAAACCCTTTTTCGTCGATCATCGGGTAACTCTCTTTCCGGCTGGCCTGGTCGATCGCGTTGGCCATCTGCCCGGAAAAATACTCGAGCTGTGCGATGAAATGGTTGAGGGTGTTGCCGAGATCGAGAAGTTCGCCGCCGTCGCGGAGTTTTTCCAGCCGATAGTCCAGCGCGCCGTCCTGCGCCTTTTCGATCGTCGTGGAGAGCTTTCGGACCGTGTGCTGCACTTTTTTGATGTTGATGAACATGTACCATGCCAGTGCGAAGTTCGCGATGTTGATGATGCGCATGAGGTCGAAACCGTAGAGGCTGACTTCGATGATCAAAGCAATGACAAAAATGATAAGCGAGAGAATATTGGCGTACTGGATTTTATTGAGTGAGGAGAGTGTGTGCATCGATGCTCCGGGGTCATTTTAATGAAAGAGCATCATATCAGGCAAGATAGTCAGTTTAATAACATTTCGGGCCGTTTTTCTCCCTACTGACGCAACGTGTTTAACGTCACTATCGGCTGCCGCCCGCCATCTCCTGCCGAGTATCGGCGATGGGGGGCAGTCCGAACATCCGGGCGTACTCCCGGCTGAACTGCGACGGGCTTTCATACCCCACCCGATACCCCGCCGCCGAGGCCTCCAGCCCTTCGGCAATCATCAGCCGCCGGGCTTCCTGCAAGCGCAGTTGCTTCTGGTATTGCAGCGGGCTCATGGCGGTGATCTGCTTGAAGTTGTGGTAGAGCGACGACTCGCTCATGCTGACCGAACGGGCCAGCTCCTTGACGTTTAACGGTTCCTTGAACGCTTCTTTGATCTTCGTGATCGCTTCGACGACCCGCTGGGTCGCGCTGCCGTCCATCAGGTACTGATGAATGATGCCGCCCCCTTCGTCCGTCATCAAAAAGTAGAGAATTTCTTTAAGGATCAGCGGAGTGAGGACGGGAATGTCCTGCGGGGAATCAAGCAATCGAACCAGACGGGTCACCGGGTCCATCAGACGCGGCTGCATCTGTCCGAAGTAGAGCCCGGACTGTGATTTGCCCGGGCGTTTTGGCGGCTTTGGCATCTCATGGAGGACCTCGAAGATCTGCTCCATCGTAAAGGAAAGGGTCAGCCCCATGTAGGGGCGTTCCGGTGAGGCTTCGGCGATGCGGACCCGGGCGGGCATGTGGACCGATGCAAGGAGGTACATCTCCGGATCGTAGGGAATCAGCTCCTCCCCGACCCCGACCTCTTTGGCCCCCTGGACAATGATGCAGACGGAGGGCTCGTAGACGGTGGCGAGCATCTCCGTCGGGGCGTCGCTGTAGTAGAAGGTCAGCGGATCGATGGCGGTTTGAATGAGGTTTTCGCCACGGTAGGAGGAGGCGATGATCTTTTTGATCGCGTCGCGTGGGCCGTCGAAGATGGAAGGGTTCATGATCGCTCCTTTTCCGTCATTATACATCATATTTGCAGAATCAGGCAATCCATATAAAGAAACGTGCTATCAAGGTAACGGGGATTGATATACAATCAGCTTATACACCACAACCCAAGGAGCCGGCGATGGCACCTCAAAAAAGCGACAAATCCCGCAGAGACTTTATGAAGCAGACGGCACTCACAGGTGCGAGCCTCGTGTTCGCTAACTCCACGAACCTATTTGCAAAGGAATCCATCATGAACGGCAACATTCCCTCCAAAGGATACGCGGCGTTTGATACGTCGGGCAAACTCAAACCCTGGAAATTCGAACGCCGCCCCGTCGGCGACGACGACGTGCTGATCACGGTCAAATACGCCAGCATCTGCCACTCGGACATCCACCAGATGAAAGGGCACTGGGGCCCGCAGCAGTACCCGCAGGTCCCCGGTCACGAGATCGTCGGCGTCGTCTCGGCAGTCGGCAAAAACGTCACCAAATTCAAAGTCGGCGACCGCGCCGGTGTGGGCTGCATGGTCGACAGCAACCCCGAGTGTACGCACTTCAAAGAGGGGCAGGAACAGTACTGTCCCGACACCGTCTTCACCTACGGCTACCCGGAGAAGAGCTCCCCGACGGGCATCTCCCAGGGGGGCTACTGCAGCAACATCGTGGTCAAGGAGCACTTCGCCGTGCACATTCCCGAAAACATCAGCTTCCAGGAGGCCGCGCCGCTGCTCTGCGCCGGGATCACGACCTACTCGCCCCTGATGAAGTTCGATCTCAAAAAAGGGGATAAGGTCGGCGTCGCCGGTGTCGGCGGCCTGGGGCATATGGCGATCAAACTCGCCGTTTCCAAGGGGGCGGAGGTCTACGCCTTCACCACCTCGCCGGAAAAAGTCGAAGACATCCTCGCCTTCGGCGCCAAAGAGGCGATCGTGGTGGATGACGTCAGCAAGCTCTACGCCTTCGGTCCGCAGCTTGACTACATGATCAGCACCATCCCCTACCAGCACAACATCGGCGCGTACATCGCGACGGTCAAGCCCTTCGGAACCTTCACCTATGTCGGCATGCCCGACCGGTTCGAGATCATGATGAGCAACATCGGCCTCGCCGCCAGCCGGGTCAACTTCAACGCCTCGCTCATCGGCGGGATGCCCGAGACCCAGGAGGTTGTCAACTACTGCGCCGACCACAAGGTCTACCCGCAGATCGAGGTCATCAAGGCCGATCAGATCAACGAGGCGTGGGAGAACGTAGTCGACAAGAAGGCCCGCTACCGCTACGTCATCGACGCGGCGACCTTTTAACGGCGATTGATGGCGCGGGTCTTCATCACCGGCTCCTCCGACGGGCTGGGACTGCTCGCGGCCCGGATGCTCGTCGCCGAGGGTCACGAGGTCGTAGCGCACGCCCGAAGTGCGGCGCGGGCGGACGCGACGAAACAGGCGCTGCCCGAAGCCGAAGCGGTGCTGGTCGCGGACCTGTCGGACCGCGAAGAGACCGAAGCGCTGGCCGATGCGGTCAATACGTTGGGCCGCTTCGACGCGATCATCCACAACGCGGGGGTCTACCGGGGGGAAAAACCCGAGATCTTCGCGGTCAACGTGCTGGCCCCCTATATCCTGACCGCACGGATCGAGCGACCGGAAAGGCTGATCTACATCGGCTCCAATATGCATCCGCAGGGGAGCGCCGATGTCGCCGATCTCTCATTGGATCGGGGCGTGGGTTACGCCGATTCCAAGCTGCTGGTGCTGATGCTGGCCAAAGCGGCGGCCCGTCAATGGCCGGAGTGCTTTGTCAATACGGTCGATCCGGGCTGGGTCCCCACGAAGATGGGCGGTCCGGGCGCATCGGACGACCTTGAAGCGGGCGCCAAAACCCAGGTGTGGCTCGCATCGAATGCGGATGCCGCGTTCAGCGGCCGCTACCTCTTTCACGGGAAAGAAGCGCATTACGCGCCCGGGGCCGACGACGAGGCTGCACAGAAGTGGCTGATTGAGCGCTGCCGTGATCTCAGCGGCATCGATTTTACCTAAGGGAAAGAAGATGAAATACACTGAAAAAGAAGCATTTGAAAACGTCAATATGTTCGGAACCGGCGTGCCCAACGACAACTTCGCCCAATACTTTACGGGGGAGTCGTTTCTGAACTTTCTGGTCAATCCCGGGGAGTCGCCCCTCTTTCTGGCCAACGTCACCTTCGAACCGGGGTGCCGCAACCACTGGCACATCCACCACGCCGCCACCGGCGGCGGGCAGATCCTGATCTGTACCGCCGGAGAGGGGTGGTACCAGCAGGAGGGCAGCGACCCCGTGAGCCTCAGCGAGGGTTCCGTCGTCGTCATCCCGACGGGGGCGAAACACTGGCACGGGGCGAAGGCGAACAGCTGGTTCAGCCACATCTCCGTCGAGGTGCCGGGAACCGAGACGCGCAACGAGTGGTGTGAGCCCGTCGATGACGCGTTCTACGACGGGCTGAAGGGGTAGGCCATGAGACCGCTGAACCCCGTACCGGCCATGCTGATCGCCGGACTTCTCGCCGCTGCGACGCTGCACGCCGAAGGTGCGAAGCAAGAGCAGCGCATCTCGCCGGTCGAATCGCGCCCGTCACTGGTCGTCGGCAACTCCGACTTCAAACAGTACTTCAGCGGCGGAGCGGTGCGGATCGACTTTCTCTACCCCGCCACCGATGCGCAGATCCACTCGGGGGCCTACGTCACCTTCGAGCCCGGGGCGCGGACCCACTGGCATACCCATCCCGCCGGTCAGCACATGATCGTGACCTCGGGGGTGGGATACACCCAGACCTGGGAGGGCGAACGGCGCACGGTCAAGGTCGGCGACGTCGTCTGGTGCCCCGTCGGGGTGAAACACTGGCACGGCGCATCGGAGACCATCGCCATGACGCATCTGGTCGTCACCGGCGTCAAGGACGGCAAGGCCGTCGAGTGGCTCGAACCGGTCACCGACGCGCAGTATGCCGGAAACTAGGAGGAACCCATGCGAAACGGACTCATTGCCTGTCTCTTGTCACTCTTCAACGCTACCTGCCATTTCGCCGCCGAGACGGGGCGGATCGCCCCCACGGAAATCTCGGCCCTCGAGACCCGGGATCGGGCCATCATTCCCATCGCCGCCTTTACCGCCTCCGGCGACCTCGACCGGCTCAAGCCCGCACTGGTCGCCGGTCTCGAATCGGGGCTGAGCGTCAACGAGATCAAGGAGATCCTGGTACAGCTCTACGCCTACTGCGGCTTTCCCCGGAGCCTCAACGCCATCAACGCCTTCATGGCGGTGATGCAGGCCCGCGAAGCCGAAGGGATTGAAGACCGTGTCGGCGAAGCCGCTTCTCCCCTGAGCGAAGATATGGACAGAGACGCCTACGGCGCCGCGGTGCGACGGCAGTTGGCGGGATGGGCCCAAGAGCCCCCCGCACAGGGGTATCAGCTCTTTACACCCGTGATGGACACCTACCTCAAGGAGCACCTCTTCGCCGACATCTTCGCCCGAGACGTGCTGAGCCACCGCCAGCGCGAACTCGCCACCGTCGCGGCTCTGGCCGCCATGCACGGGACGGAAGGCCAGCTCTGGTTCCACCTCGGTGCCGCGATGAACAGTGGACTCAGCGTGGCGCAGATGCAGGCGTTCGTCGCCGTACTCGCCGCAAAGGTCGGCGCCAAAGAGGCGGCGGTGGCGGAGCAGGTCCTTTCGGGGGTCGTGCAGAAGCGCCAGAGCACGGACGAAAAGATGGTCGGCGGCTGAGCAGGTCGCCGACCCCATCGCGCATAAAACCAAGGAGTTTTCATGGACACGCAACGCATTCGCGTTGGATTCATCGGTTTGAATCCCGACAGCCACTGGGCATCGACGGCGCATATTCCCGCCCTCGCCTCCCTTTCGGAAATGTTTGAAGTCGTCGGCGTCGCCAACTCGACGCCCGAAAGTTCCCGGCGAACGGCCGAAGCGCTGAACCTGCCGCACGCCTTTGCGTCGCCGCAGGAGCTCGTCGCCTCCGACGCCGTCGATCTGGTCGTCGTGACGGTCAAGGTGCCCTACCACTACGAGCTGGTCACCGCCGCCCTGGAGGCGGGAAAACACGTCCACTGCGAGTGGCCTCTGGGCAACGGTCCGGAGGAGGCCAAAGCGCTGGCGAAGCTGGCCAAGGAACGGGGCGTCGTCGCCACGGTGGGCACCCAGATGCGCCGGGCGGTGGAGCTGCTTTACCTGCGCCAGCTCGTCGCGGAAGGCTACGTCGGCGAGGTGCTCTCCACGACCCTGGTCGCCGATGCCGGGGGATGGGGCGCGGAGACGGTCGCCGATCTCGCCTATCTCAACGACAAGTCCAAGGGCGCGACGATGCTCACCATCCCCTTCGGGCACACGATGGCCGGGGTGACCGACGTGCTTGGCGCACTCTCCGACGTCTCGGCGCGGATGCTCAAGCGGCGCGATACGGTCTATGTCGCCGATACCGGCGAAACCCTCCCGACGACGGCGGAGGACCAGATCATGGTCCACGGCGTCTTTGAGAGCGGCGCGGCCTTTTCCGCCCACTACCGGGGAGGGCTCTCCCGGGGGACCCATTTTCTCTGGGAGATCAACGGTACCGAAGGCGACATTCAGGTCACCGGCGATTTCGGACACGGACAGATGACCCAGCTGACGATCTCCGGCGCCCGGGGGGAGGAGCGCGAACTCAAGCCGCTCATGCCGCCCGCGGAGATGTACGCCGGACGACCGGAAGCGGTGATTCCCCGCAACGTGGCGGGGGTCTACGCCCTGGTGGGCGAAGACATTCGCCACGGGACCCGCAAAGCCCCGAGTTTCGACGACGCGGTTCAGCTCCATGCGCTGCTCGATGCGATCGAGACGTCGGCCGCGCGGAAATCGTGACGGCATCTTGAGGAAAACGGAGCGACCCACGATGCGCAGATATCACGCTACGATCGGATTTATTGCGGCGACGCTGTCGTTTCTGACGGTCTTCGCGGCTTCGGCCGCGCCGGTACCGCTCTATGACCTCTACCGCCATGCGGACGGCGTGAGTTACAGCGACCTCTCCTGGACGGCCGTCGTTTACTTCGCGGGGGCGGTGACGGCGCTGCTCTTTTTCGGACGTATCTCCGACCATCTGGGGCGCAAGCCCGTTGCATTCGCGGCCTTCGCGCTCGCGGCGTCGGCGACGGTGATCCTTCTCGATGTCGACAGCGCCGCGCCCCTGATCCTGGGGCGTTTTTTGCTGGGCCTCTCCAGCGGCCTCGCCTCGAGCGCCATCGCCACCTATGTGGTCGATAGTGCCGCGTCGCTTCCCCGCTGGGTTCCCGCGGCGGTGGTGAGCAACTCCCCCATGGTCGGTCTGACCCTCGGTGCGCTGATGTCCGGTGCGCTGGTCGAGTATGGGCCTCTTCCGCGCACCCTCTCCTATGAGGTCGTGCTCGGCGCGCTGGCCCTTTGTGCGGTGCTGGTCGCCCTGAGCCCGGAGACGTCGCAGCGACGTCCGGGGATGGTCGCATCGCTGCGTCCGAAGTTCTCGGTCCCCAGGGCGGAGCGGCGCGTCTTCCCCATCGCGGCGAGCGCGTTCGTGGCGACCTGGGCGATGGGCGGGTTCTATCAGGCCTTCGGTCCCTCCATCGCCGCCGACCGGCTGGGGTCCCAGAGCGCCCTGATGGCTGCGGTGGTCTTCTCCTCCTATCTGCTGCCCAACGCTCTGGGCGGGCCCCTGACGGCGCGCTACGCCCCCGCCGACGTCCAGCGCGTCGGCATGGTGTTCTACACGGTGGCGGTCATGGGGATTCTGCTCTCGCTGAAAAACGGGACGATGAGCCTGTTCCTGGCTTCAAGCGTGGCGGCGGGGACGGCACAGGGCGCCGTACTGACCGGCAGCATCCGCTCCCTGCTCAGAAACGTCAGCCCGCAGGAGCGTGCGGGGGTGTTGTCGCTGATCTACGCGACTTCCTATACGGGTGCCGCCGTGCCGAGCCTGATCGCCGGAGAGCTCTCCCATGTGACCGACTTGTTTCACATCGCCCTTTTCTACGCAGGACTGGCGGTGTGCGCCTGTGTCATCATTGTGGCTTTTGCGCGCAATCCGGCGGACGAACCGCTCGGTACGGAAGTACCGGAGCGGGCATAAGCAGCCCGTCTTATTCCATTTGCATTGAAGGAGTGAATCATGACAACTACCCTGATACTTCTGGCCCACCCGAACCTGAGCCAGTCGCGCTGCAACCAGGCGCTGATCGAGACCCTCGAAGGGGAAGCGGGCATCACCGTCCATGACCTCTACGAGAGTTACCCCGATCCCAACACCATCGACGCGGCCCGGGAGCAGCAGCTGCTGCTGGAACATGACCGGATCGTTTTCCAGTTCCCGCTCTACTGGTACAGTACGCCGGGGCTTTTCAAGTACTGGCAGGACCGGGTGCTGGAGTACGGCTTCGCCTACGGCAAACAGGGGGATAAACTCGCCGACAAGCCTTTCCGAATCGTCACGACGGCGGGCGGCGCCGAAGCGGCGTATCAACATGACGGAGCGATGCATGCGACCATCGACGAGGTGCTCAAGCCGCTGGAGACGATGGCGGTGATGACCCGGATGCGGTATGCGTCCCCCTTTGTCCTTTACGGGGCGCTGATGATGAGTGACGAGGCGCTTGCGGAGCAGGCGCAGGCCTACCGGGCGATGCTGCTCGGGGAGCGCTGGTAAGACGATGATGCGTGCACTGAAAAGCGCTCTGCTGGGCCTGTTTCTGGCGATGCAGAGCGTTACGCAGGCCGCCGACACACCCCCGAAAGGAGCCCCCATGCATATCGAAGTACATAACGACACGGCGACCGTGCGGTTTCGACTCAACGACACTCCGGCGGCCAGAGCGCTCTATGCGCTGCTGCCGCTGCGCGTCGAAGTCGAGAACTACAGCACCAACGAAAAGATCTTCTATCCGCCCGAAAAACTTGAAACGGCCCAGACGCCCCTGGCAAACGCCAAGACCGGAACCCTCGCCTACTACGCGCCGTGGGGGAACGTCGTCATGTTCTACGCAGATTTCGGAAAAGCGGGTGGCCTGTATGAACTTGGACACGCCGTATCGGGTGCGGAGTATCTGCAGACACTGTCCGGAACCATAACACTTAAACACGCCGATGAGGCACTTAAAGGAGACAAACCATGAAAGATTTCACTTACTACAACCCGACGCGTATCCTGTTCGGAAAAGAGACGGAGCGCGATATCGGCAAGCAGATCGCCGACGCCGGCATTAAAAAGGTGCTGCTGACCTACGGCAGCGACCGCATCAAGCGCGACGGACTCTTTGACACCGTCGTTGACAGCCTCGAAGCGGAGGGCGTTGCCTACGTCGCGCTCGGCGGCATCGTCAGCAACCCGCTGCTCTCCAAGGTCTACGAGGGGATCGAGCAGGCTAAAAAAGAGGGGGTCGAAGGGATTCTCTCCGTCGGGGGCGGCTCGGTACTCGACAGCTCCAAGGCCATTGCGGCCGGGGCGCTCTACGACGGCGACGTCTGGGACTTCTTTACCTTTAAAAGTAGCATCGAAAAGGCGCTGCCGATCTTCGACATCATCACCCTGGCGGCGACGGGCAGCGAAATGAACAGCGGTGCCGTCGTCACCAACGACGCGACGCGGCAGAAGTTCTTCATCAGCTCCATTACGCTCAATCCGAAGCTCTCCATCATCAACCCCGATCTGCAAAAGACGGTTTCGGAGGAGTATCTGGTCTACTCCGCATCGGACGTCATCGCCCACTCCATCGAGGCCTACTTCACCGCCGCTTACCAGCCCGAGTTGATCGCCGACTACGTCGAGGCCAACATCAAAGCTGTCATCCGGACCACCGAAGCGCTTCTGGCGGATCCCGAGGACTATGATGCCCGGGGCGAATTCGCCTGGGCCGCGACCCAGGCGCTTAACGGATCGACCTATACCGGAGTGGCGGGATTCGGCTACCCCAACCATATGATCGAACACGCCCTCTCCGCGCTGCACAACGTTCCTCACGGGGCCGGACTTTCGGTGATCATGCCTGCATGGATGAAGTGGTACGTCGCCCAAAACCCGGCGCAGTTCGAACGGTTCGCGCAGCGCGTTTTTGGCGTAACCGGCGCCATGGCGGGGATCGAAGCTCTCGAAGCGTGGTTCGACAAGGTGGGGACGCCGACGCGTCTGTCGCAGTTCGGCATTGGTGAGGAGGCCCTCGACGTTATCGCCCAAAACGCCCACGAGAACGCCGCCTATTTCGGCCTGGCAGAGACCTACGGCGTGGCGGTCATTCGCGAGATTTTGACCAAGGCGCTCTAGGGGGTTGCGGGAATCACCCCTGATCGATGCGGAACTGCCGGGGGCTGGTGCCGACTTTTTGTTTGAAGAACTTGGAAAACTGCGAGGCATCCTGAAAGTTGAGCTTCAGGGCGATGTCGTAAATCGTCCTGTCAGTATAGACCAGCAGGTATTTCGCCTCTTTGACGAGGCGGCTGTGAATGAAATGCAGGGCACTCTTCCCCCGGTGTTCCTTGAGGGTTTCGCTGAGGTATTTCGGGGTCAGGTCCATCAGTGCCGCGTAGTCGTCAACGCGTTTGAGCGTCGCAAAATGCTCTTCGAGAAGCGACAGAAACCGGTTGCAGATAACGTCGCCCCGTGTTTTTGGTGCATCGTGCCGGATCTTAAGTTTCTCTCTTTTAAGGATCAGCAGCAGCTGATCGAGCAGGGTCCGGGCGTAGCGTTGCCGATCCTCCGCATCTCCCGTAAGCTCTGTTTCGATCTCTTCGAAAATCTCCTTGACTTTGTGAAATAGCGGCGGTTCCAGATCGACGCTTTCGAGATGGGTGTTGTGAAAGTCCAGAAGCGCTTTCTCGGAACTGACCCCTTTTTCAAACAGCAGTACGTAGTAGCGGGTGGTGTCGAAGGTGTCTTTGAAGGAGTGGATGCTCTCCGGCGGAAGCAGGTGCAGGGAGTGGGCGTTGATGACGTACTTGAATTGATTGACCGAGCGTACCGAACCCCCCTCGAGACAGAAGACCATGGTATAGAAGTCGCACCGGACCGGCACGCCTTCTTTTTTCCGGGTGTTGCTCTGGAGAATGACCATATCACTGGGAGAGAAGTCGTCGGCACGGACGTTCATGCCGAACGTTGGTGCTTCGAGATGAATCTGCTTATAGAGTTCAAGGGCTTGGGACATGGTTAAAAGCGGCACGGATCATCCTGCGTTTCAAAGTGCGACGGCATGTTGCATCATGCCAAATACGAACTTTTAGCTATTTTATCAAAATTAAACCTTAATTATACCCCTTAAACCAAGGATATTATTTTTGATAATACGTGAAATTGACTATTATTCGGAGGTTTTGCTCTTACCTGAAAATCCCCATGCGGATAGAATAACGGCATAATAATTTCAAAAGGAGACATCATGTCCAAGAAGAATGTTCTCATCACCGGCGGAGCCCGGGGGATTGGTGCGGCAGTCGCCAAAGCCCTTGCCGGGAAAGGGCACCGGGTCTTTATCAACTACGTCAACAGCGTTCACGTTGCCGAGGCACTGGCGGAAACGATCAACGCCGCCGGAGGCGAGGCGTATGCCATCCAGGCCGACGTCCGCGACGTCGCTGCGATCGAAACGATGTTCGACACGATTGAAACCGGGCATGGCGGCGTCGATATTTTCGTCTCCAACGCCAACATGCACTTTACGCAAAAACCCTTCGCCGAACAGCGCTGGGAGGAGTTCGCCCAGAAGCTCAACGATGAGCTGCGGGCGTCGTACGTCTGCGCCCAGTATGCGGCACACTCGATGAAGGAGAAAGGTTTCGGACGGCTCATCTTCATCTCCAGCACCCTCTCCGAGAGCCCGGCTCCCGGTTTTATCGCCCACGGCAGTGCCAAGGGTGCGCTGGACTCCTTCAGCAAGTACCTCGCCCAGGAACTTGGTGCTTTCGGGATCACTTCCAACATCGTCGCGCCGGGCCTGGTCCTGACCGATGCGACCGAAGGGGCGCCTGAGGATTTCAAGGAGACCATCCGCATGATGACCCCGACCCAGACGATCTCCCGGCCCGAAGACGTGGCGAACGCCGTCAGCTTCCTGGCCGACGAGGCCAGCGGTCAGGTGACGGGAACCTATCTGCCGGTTTGCGGCGGGGCCTACCTCCCCTGACGCGCCATTCATCCAAGGCCACGAAAACCTTCCGTGGCCCTTGAACCCTTCTTCGACCGCTTCCTCCCGGTACCCGCGCAATCGTACTGACTCACGGGCTAAAACCCTTAAGTTTGGCTTTGTTATAATCGGTTAGCATTAAAAACGGCACCGCCCGCGAGAGGAACCCCATGGCCAAAGAGCACTCATTCGACATCTCGGCGAAGATCAGCATGCAGGATTTCAAAGACGCCCTCAATCAGGTCGAGCGCGAAATCTCCAACCGTTACGACTTCAAAGGCACCCCCTACGAAGTGACCTACAAAGAGAAAGAGAAGGCTCTCGTCCTCGTCGCTTCCAGCGACAACAAACTCGACGCCCTCAAGGACATCGTCATCGGCAAACTGGTCAAACACAACCTGAGTTCCAAGGTGCTTGACGAGCAGCGGGTCGAGGACGCCAGCGGCGGCACCCGGAAGGCGACGTTTAAAGTCGTGGACTACATCGAGGCCAAGGAAGCGAAGAAGATCGTCGCGGAGATCAAGAACCTCGGCAAGAAGGTGACGGCGCAGATCGAGGGGGACAGCATCCGGGTCAAAGGGAAGCAGATCGACGACCTGCAGCTGGTGATGCGGACCATCCGCGGCATGGAGTGGGACGCCCCGCTTGTGTTCGAAAATATGCGCTGAGGAGGATGGCATGGCGAAACTGACGGTAGCGGAAGCGGCCCAGCACTTCAACGTCTCCAAGGAGGCGATTCACAACCGGATCCGGCGCGGCAGCATCGACTGCGTCATCGAACACGGGACGAAGTACGTCGTCGTCGGCGAACCCGGCGGTGCGGCCTCGACACCCGACGACAGCCGCTATTACGATTACATCGAGAAAGAGAACGAACGCCTCAAGGCGCGGGTGGGCGAACTGGAGCAGGAGACGCGGGGCCTTCGGGAACAGCGCGAACAGATGCTCATCGAGGAGCGCCAGAAGATCGAGCAGATCTACAAGGAGCGCGACGAGCAGCTCCGCAGCGTCTTGCAGGTGGTGGCGTCGAAGTTCCTCAGCGCCGCGACGATGGAGAGCGTTATCGAGGAGGCGGTGACCGCCGAGGTGATCGAGACCTCCGAGCCGGAGCGGGCGCCGGAATGGATCGCCCTGAAAGCCTTCCTCAAACTGAAAAAGTGCAAAGGGAAAGAGCGCGACCGCATCAAGGAGCGCTTCAAGAAATCGGCGAAGGGGGACGAACGGATTCTCCTCAAAGAGGGGAAATGCTACCTCGACCCCTCCCGCTTCGACTACGCCGACCTACTGGCGTGACCCTCCGGGCCGTTTCGACCCGCCCTGCCGCCGTTTTTGCTGATTGAGCCGCCGAAAGCAGCTCTGGCAGATGGCGTAGGGGGAGTTGAGCGGTAGCGGCTTGGTACACTCCCGGCACCGGGCGGTGAAATTCCCCTCCTTCAGCGACGCCTCGATGTAGCGGTTGAGCACGCCGCGGTACTCCCGGGCCTTCGCCTCATCCACGAAATACTCCGCAAACCGGTAATTGAGCCAGAGGTAGAGGGAGATCTCCTTGACCCGGTCCTCCGCTTCGAGCAGCTGCTCCATCGTCACCGCGTGGCTCCCCAGGTGGGCCGGGGGGATGTAGGCGACGGGTTTGTGCTGCTCCAGGGCCCTGACGTAGCGTTCGAAGGACTGAACGATGTAGGGTGATCCCATGGTGACGGGGGCACAGGCGAGGTGGTACTTGCTGGCAAGGTCGAGGCGGTAGCGGTCGACAATCTGCGCCGTTTCGAGCATGCTCTCGAGGTTGACGGCGCGGAAGGGACCGTTGAACTGCATGTTCTTGACGAAGAAGCGGAGAATCTCCTCCAGCGACTCCTCTTCGAGGATGGCGCCGACGAGCTTGATATGCTCGAGGTTGGCGCTTACCTTGAAGGGGATGGCTACCGGTTTGGCCGGTTTGGGGAAGAGCTTGCGCACCTCCTGCAGGACGTCGGGCTTGAGCGCCCCGACGAATCCCTTCTCGTAGAGACCGTAACGCCCCGCCCGCCCGGCGATCTGGTGGACTTCCGAGGGGGAGAGGGGGCGGCGGTTCTCGCCGTCGAACTTGTCGGCGCGGTAGAAGAGGATGGTCTCGATGGGGAGGTTGAGCCCCATGGCGATGGCGTCGGTGGCGACCAGCACCTCCGTCTCGCCGTGGCGGAATCGACGCGCCTCCTCGCGGCGCACCTCCGGGCTGAGGTTGCCGTAGACCACGCTCACCTTGAAGTAACGCGCCAGCTGCTGCTTGATGTTGAGCACCTCTTTGCGGGAGAAGGCGACGACGGCGGTCCCGGACTTGATCTCGGCGATGGGGGTGGCGGCGCGCATCAGCTCCAGGGGAGTCTTGCGCTCGAAACGGATCACTTCCAGGGGTTCATCGAGGTACTCCGCCAGGGCCTGTACCGCTTCCACGGCGTTGGGCGAACCGGTCATGATGACGGTGCGGGCGGGGGCGCCGATGATGGCGTTGGCCCAGGCCCATCCCCGGTCGCGGTCGTCGATCATCTGCACCTCGTCGATGACGCAGACGTCCACGTCGACGTCGAAGTTGAGCATCTCGATGGTGGAGCTGACATGGGTCGCCTCTTCGTCGATGAGCTGCTCCTCCCCGGTGATGAGCGAAGCGGCGACGCCTTGCTCCTTGAGGTACTCGTACCCCTCCAGTGCCAGCAGCCGAAGGGGTGCCAGGTAGTAGCCGGTGTCGGCGCTTTTGAGCTGCTGCATCGCCTGGTAGGTCTTGCCGCTGTTGGTCGGCCCGGTGTGGAAGATGAGTTTACGGCGCATCTCCCGGGCAACGGGAAAGAGATTCTTGAAGTCGCGGATGGTCCGTCCCAGCAGCTCCTGGCGCTGCCGCTTGATGAGGGCCTGCTGGATCTCCTGGTGGAAGGCGTAGAGGACCTTGCGCGCCATTTTCGGGGTGATCACCAGATGCCCCTCCGTCAGGGGGATGAGGTGGGTGTAGACCATGGCGTGAAGGCGCGCTTCGTCGAGCTGGAGCAGGCGGGAACTCTGGCGGCACTCCTCGAGCAGCGCGTCAAGCTCCCGGAGGAAATGGGCTTCGTGCTCTTCCCGGGAGGCCTGCAAGGAGTCGGAAAGTTCCAGGGGGGTCCCCTGCCAGATGCGCTCGAGCAGCAGGTCGCGTTCCAGCGCGGCATGCAGGGTGTAGGTCAGGGCGGTATCGGCGCGGGGCGGTGTAAAGGAGGCCTCCACGGAGATGACGAGGTCGTCTCCGGAAGGTTCGACTTCGACGGACTGTTCCAGGGCCCGCCCGACGATGCCGGCGATCAGCGACTCGTCCAGCAGGGGGAGGGTGACGTTCTCCGACGGGGGAGAGGACTTCAGCGCCGCGACCATCGCTTCGGGCGTGAGGTAGGAGTGTTCGGAGGGGAGGGCCGCCAGGAAAGCGTCGATCTGCTTCTGTACCTCGTCGACCCGTTTGCGTTTGGCGGCTTCGACCGCGGTGAGGATGTCTGCCTCGTCGGTGGCGAGCAGGTAGTCGTAGCCGAAGAGGCCGGCGCGTACGGGCTGGATCTTGCGGAACCGTTCGCCGAAGAGGGCGTAGTCGAACGGGTGGTGGAAGAGGAAGCGGTCGTCGAGGTCGAACTGCCCCTCCAGCTGCTTCTCCAGGGATTTGCGTTTGAGATCGAAACGGATGTGGGCGAGCTTCGCCTCCATCTTTTCCCGGGTGATCTTCTTGGAACGGACGTCGATGAAGGCGTTGTGCAGCAGCAGCGCTTCGGACTTGGTGACTTCCATCTCTTCGATGATGGCGGCGATCTTCTCGGTCCGCTCGATGCTCGGTTCGACCGGCTTGGTGCCGTGGTAGATGGTGCCGTGGGCCTTGAAGAAGGCGACGATCTCTTTCCTGAGGTAGAGGTCCCCGTCGGACCAGAGGCGCCGGAAAAGACGGATGAGGCTGTCGCGGTCCCAGGCGTCGGGAAGGACCCCAAGGAAGTGGGCCAGCTCAATCAGGGCCGCTTTCTCGACCCGCTCGATCCCCTCGTCGAAGGGGGCGTCGTCGAAGTAGCGGCGGATGGCGTGGTTGATCTTGGCGAGTTTCTTTTTGCCGGCCATGGATACCTTTGCGGGGTTGGTATGGCGTTACTATAGCTTATTGATCTTGAAAACCCCGCCAGCATCTCCGGGGAGTGCGGCAACTTTAGCCAACCTTTACCGCGAGGGGCAGCTCCGAAAAGGGTTGCGATTCTCACGCCCGCTGCGCTATAGTGTGCGGAAAAAAAGAGGTGGCCATGGCGGAGACGTTCCCCGACGAGTGGACGCAGGAGGAGTTCCTGCGCGAAAAGGCGCGGCTGGAGAAAGCGGGCGTCAAAGTGCTCCTCATCGACACCATCCTCGCTCCCATCGAACGGGCCGACACGGTCGTCTACAACCCCCACCTGCTCAAAGAGGAACCCGAGGGGAGCGTCTTCGTCTTCTACTGCGACACGGGAAAAGGCACCAAAGAGCGGCTGGGTGAATTTCGCCGGAAGTTCCCGGGCAAACACTGCATCTCCCTGCGCGGCGGCCGCGGCTACTGGCGCAAGACCCTCACGGTCGGGGAGGAGGCGTGATGCGCCGGGCCCTCGAACGCTTCCTGGAGTGCCTCCGCGAACGGCGCTACTACGACGCCCACGAGGTGCTCGAAGTCCTCTGGTTCCCCCGCCGTTTCGAGGCGAGCGACGAGGTGCGCCTGATGAAGGGGCTCATCAACGCCTCGGTCAGCTTCGAGCTGATCCGCCGCGGGCGGCCCCACGCTTCGGGGCTCCCCTGGAAAAACTATCTCAAGTACCGGACGCTGCTGGAGACGCTCGAAGGTGATGACGCAGCGATGTTCCGGAGGGTCTGCCGACAGGTCGAGCGCATCCACGCCTCGGGTTCCGTGATGATATGATGCTTTTTATGCGCTAAAATGACGGAATACCTTCGGGACAAAGGAGCAGCGATGCAGTTTTCAACGGACGACTACGGGAAATACTGGGACATGATCAGCGCCTACGCGGCGGAGTACAGCTTCAACCTGCTGGGTGCGGTGGCGATTTTCATTATCGGGAAATGGATCGCCCGGCGGCTGACGAAGCTCATCAAGGCGATGATGGAGAAGGGGAACGTCGACCAGACCCTCGTCGAGTTCGCCGAAAGCCTCGTCTTCGTCATGCTGATGGTCGTCGTCATCCTGGCGGCGCTCAACACCCTCGGGGTGCAGACGACGTCGGTGGTCGCCATCCTCGGTGCCGCCGGCCTGGCCATCGGCCTGGCGCTGCAGGGAACCCTGGCCAACGTGGGCGCGGCGGTGCTGATCATCCTCTTCCGCCCCTTCAAGGTCGGCGACTTCGTCACGGTGGCGGGAGAGACCGGCACGGTGGATGACATCAACCTCTTTTCCACGACGCTCAGCCCCGTCGACAACCGCACCATCATCATCCCCAACGGGAAGATCATCGGCGACACCATCACCAACTACTCCAAGAAAGACAAGCGGCGCGTCGACCTCGTCTTCGGCATCGGCTACGGCGACGACCTGAAGCTGGCGAAAGAGACGCTGACGGAGATTCTGAACGGCGACGAACGCATTCTCAAAGACCCCGAACCCTTCGTCGCGGTCTCCGAACTCGGCGACAGCAGCGTCAACTTCGTCACCCGCTCCTGGGTCAAGACCGAGGATTACTGGAACGTCCACTTCGACACCATCGAAAAGGTGAAGCTGACCTTCGATGAACGGGGCATCTCCATCCCGTACCCGCAGATGGACATCCATCTGGACAAGGCGGAATAGTTTCTCATCCGCCGCCCCGAAAGGGGCAACCGACACACCCCCCGATCTGAAAGGAATCAATCGTGAAACGTATCATTGCCATCACGTTGGCCTCGGCCGCTTTGCTTATGGGCGCCGAAGAGCCTTTTAAAACCCACACGGAACTCTCCTACATCAACAGCTCCGGCAACACCGACTCCTCCTCCTTCGCCATGGCGTTCAAAGGACGCAAGGCGTACGACACCTACGTACTGCGCGCCGACGCCTACGCCAACTACGCCGAGGACAACGGGGTGGAGAGCAAGAACCAGTGGGGCTTCGAACTCAACTACGACCGTCCGCTGACGGAGACCCTGGCGCTCAACTACCTCGTCGGCTACAAAGACGACCGCTTTTCGGGCTACGACTACCAGTTCTACACCGGTCCGGGTCTGGTTCACAACACGCTGCGCACCGAGACCCAGAGCCTGACGACCCAGGCGAACATCCTCTACGCCCAGGACAAGACCGTCGCGGGGGACAAGGACGAGTACGCTTCGTTCAAAGCGGGACTCTTCTACGAGTGGCAGATCCTGGAGAATCTCAAGTTCGTCGAAGACGCCAGCATCCGTACCGACCTCTCGGATGTGAGCAACTATTTCCTCTACTCCAAGACGTCGATTCAGAACAAGATCAACGGCACCTTCTCCATGGGAGTGAGCTACCGCGTCGACTACGCCAACGAGCCCGTTCCCGGGAAAAGTTCGACGGACAAGACCTTTATGGCCTCTTTGATAATCGACTACTAAGTCGGTATAATCCCCACTTTTATGACTTTTTCGGCACCTTTGAGGTGCCGTGATGTAAAGGTGGACAATGCGTTTTTTACTACTTTCGGCCCTTCTGATCGCCTCTTCCCTTCACGCCCTGGTGAGCATCGCCCCGGTCGACGTCGGCGAAACACCCGGCTTCAGCGGCAACGTCTCCGGCTCCTTCAGCTCCAAGAGCGGCAATACGGAGAAGGATGAGTACTCCCTGGGCGCGCGGCTGCAGTACGACGAGGGGGAACACTTCGTTGTCTGGGGGGTGCTCTCCTACGACTACGGAAAATCCGAAGGGGTGAAAAACGAAGACAGCGCTTACCTTCACCTGCGCTACATCCACGCCCTCGACGCCGAGAAGGCGTGGTGCGCGGAGCTGTTCGCCCAGACCCAGCAGGACGATTTCAAGGACATTAACAACCGTTCACTTCTTGGCGCGGGGCTCCGCTGGCGCTTTTTCGATTCGGAGAAATGGGGCCGGGGGTACGCGGGCCTGGGGGCGATGTACGAGACCGTCTCCTATGCCCGCGAAAGCCTGAACCGTGACGAGGACCACGGACGGCTCAACAGCTACGTCGCCTACACCAAGCGCCTC
This sequence comes from Sulfurimonadaceae bacterium, assembly GCA_050292215.1. Lineage (GTDB taxonomy): Bacteria > Campylobacterota > Campylobacteria > Campylobacterales > Sulfurimonadaceae > SZUA-415. The sequence continues at coordinate 23,161 of JBNKLF010000028.1, forward strand.
CCCAACGCGTCGCGTCTGAGCTACGTGGGTTACTACCAGCCCCGTCTGGACGAAGCCTCCGACTATGTGACGACCCATTCGCTGGAACTCATCGTCCCCATCTACGGATCACTGCAGCTGAGCCTGGGCGCCGACTACGCCTACGACAGCCGTCCGCCCGCGGGCATCAAGAAGAAAGACACGGCGTTTAAAAGCACCCTGCTCTGGGAGTTCTGACCCCTAGCAGCGCTCCCGCCCGATGCAGCGGGCGCGCCACAGCGCGATAAACGCCGCGAAGGCGACACCGGCGGCGACCAGGAAGAGCTTTTCGGGCCAGAGTTCGTAGAGATACCCCGCGCCCACCGCACCGATAAATCCCCCCATGCCGTACGTGACTCCCGAAAAGAACTGCTGGGCCAGCTTTTTCTGGCTGTAGAGGTGAAAGAGGTGGCTGATGGCCGCCGTGTGAAAGAGGGCGAAGCTGAGGGCGTGGATGGATTGGGCGAAGAAGAGTACCGGCAGGTTGGCCGGGAAGAGGTAGACCAGCAGCCAGCGCAAGACGGTGGCCGCCGTGGCGAACTGCAGCAGGCCTAAAAGATCCCGGCGCAGCAGCGGTCCCTGGAAATAGAGCATGGCAATCTCCACGATCACTCCGAAGGACCAGAGGTAGACGGTCATGTCCAAGGAGATGCCGTGGGCCGTTTCGTAGATGGTGAAGAAGTTGTAAAAAGCGCCGAAGCTCACCTGCATGAGCCCCAGTCCCACCCAGAGAGGCCAGTGGGCGATGAGCCGTACCGGGGCGGAGTCGTCTTCGAGCGCATGGGAGGGGCGCTGCACCCGGGTTTCGTGCCGGGAGACCATCAGGCCGAAAAGGGCCGCAGTGGTGACGGTGGCGGCGAGGAAACCGACGGCGACCTCCGCGGAGGTGAGAAAACGCACCAGCAGCAGCGCCACGGCGATGAAGCCGACGGAGCCGTAGAGGCGGATTTTGCCGTAGCGCTCTTTCCCGATGTGGGAGAGGGCGATCACTTCGATGTAGGGAAGGATGAGGCTCAGCCCGATCCCCAGCCCGATGTTGGCGGCGAGCAGTCCCCAGAAGGAGTGCAGCGCCGGAAAAAAGGCGAAGGCGCTCAGCACCATCAGCGCCGAAGCCCCTTTGAAGACGGCGCGGTTGAGCTCCAGCCCCCGGATGAAGGCGAAGGGAAGCGCAAAACGCACCAGCGGCGCCGAAGCGAAGATGATGCCGATCTCCGAGGGGGAGAAGCCGACGCCCTCAAGCACCTTGGGCATGAAGATGATATGGACGGCGATGACGGCGAAGTAGAAGAAATAGAAGGCGGCGATAAGAACGGGCATCGGTCAGGATTCGCGAATGACCGCCGTCCCGCTAAGCAGATCGTGCAGGGTACGGCGGTCCTTGCGCAGGAACCCGGTGAAAAAGCCGACCAGGCTCACGGCGGAGACGAGGTAGCCTAGGAAGCGCACCGTCAGTTTCAGCCAGGAGGCCCGCTGCAGGGTTTTGGCGTCGACGACGGCAATGCGCGCCATCTTTTTGCCCGGCGTCTGTCCGCTGAAACGCCACATGACGACGCTGACGCCCATGTAGAGCAGGATCTGCAGGATCGAAGCTGTCGGGTCCGGCGCCTGGGTCGTCGCCTTCTCCGTATGGAGGATGACGTCCATCGCCCCGGCGCTTTTGACCTGATCGTACCCGAAGGTCATCATGATGAGCAGGCTGACGGGGATGCCGATCATGAACATGTCGGTAAGAAACGCCATCGCCCGGGAGCGGAAGGGTGCATAGGGGACCGGTTTCTCTGCATCGTGCTTCGGGGCTTTCCCCTGTTTGATCGTGCGCCATCTCATGAATCGAATTATACCAGAGCGCCGGGAGGATTCTTTAAGAATAACATGTTGTAACTTGGAGTATTATGGGATAGCGTGTCAATACAAGGTCAACGATTCACATTACTACTTCTTGAAAAGGTGCGATATGGAACGGGTACTGGGAGACGAGGATTTTATCGTCTCGAAAACGGATACGAAGGGGCGGATCATCTACGTCAACAAGATCTTTATGGATCTGGCGGAGTACGGGGAGGACGAACTGCTGGGCAAACCCCACAATATCGTGCGTCATCCCGATATGCCCAAGGCGATCTTCAAGCTGCTGTGGGAGCGCATTCAGGCGAAAAAGGAGATCTTCGCCTATGTGGTCAACACCACCAAAAAAGGCAACCACTACTGGGTATTCGCCAACGTGACGGCATCCCTGGACGCCCGGGGATCAATCGTCGGTTTCTACTCGGTACGGCGCAAGCCCAACCCCCAGGCGCTGGAGATCATCAAACCGCTCTACAAACAGCTGTGCGACGCGGAGCGCAGCGGCGGGGTCGAAGCGTCGACGAAACTTCTGAAGCAGACGTTGGCAGAGAAAGGAGCGGACTATGACGAGTACATCATCCATATTCAGGGATAAGCGGCTGATCTTCGCCGCGGCGATGTTTCTGGTGATCGGCGTTGCCGCGCTGCTCAGCGGCGGCTACATCATTGCGGGCATCGCCGTCGCGGCGCTGGTCGTGACGCTGATGATTCCCGGTGCCTCCGAGACCGGGAACCTGAACCAGCGGCTTCGCGACGAGATTCAGGCGGTGCTGGTCGCGACGGCGGAGGGGAACCTGGAAAAACGGGTGACGCACATCGTCTCGCAAAATTCCCAGCAGGTTGAACTCGCCTGGGCGGTCAACGACGCCCTGGATCAGCTTGAAGCCTTTATGCGCGACGCCCAGTCCTCCATCGAGGCGGCGTCCCGGGGCGAGACATACCGGACGACCTATCCTCAGGGGCTGCACGGCATGTTCAAGGTGACGGCCCAGCGGCTGCGTGACGCCATCGGCTCCATCGCCAAAGGGTACGAAACGAAGGTGCGCGGCGAACTCTCCGAGAAGCTCAGCGGCCTGGGCGGCGGCATGGCGGCGGGCCTTGCCGTCATTCAAAGCGACATCATCAATAGCGAGAAGGCGGCCAATGACATCGTCACCTCGGCCGTGCAGACCGCCGACGAGTCCGATCAGAGCCTCGGCAGCGTTGTTGAGGTGAGCGACCAGCTCTCCGAACTGACGGAGCTCATCACCCGTTCCCACGAGGGGATCGTCTCCCTCAGCGACCGCTCCCGGGAGATCTCCGAGGTGGTGGGTCTGATCAAGGATATCGCCGACCAGACGAACCTTCTGGCCCTCAATGCCGCCATCGAAGCGGCCCGTGCCGGGGAACACGGCCGGGGCTTCGCCGTCGTGGCCGACGAGGTGCGCAAACTCGCCGAACGGACGCAGAAGGCGACCAACGAGATCGAGATCACCATCTCGACCCTGCAGCAGGAGTCGGCGGACATTCAGAGCAACTCCGAGCAGATCTCCGAGATTGCGGATTCCTCTACCGGGGTGATCCAGGACTTCAAAACGACTTTCGAAAATTTTGCGGGAATGGCCCGCAAATCGGCGGAGACGGCCGTAACGATCCAGAACCGCCTCTATGTGACCCTGGTCAAAGTCGATCACATCGTCTTCAAGTCCCGGGCCTACTCGGCGACGCTGAACGAAGATGCGAATGCCGGTTTCTCCGACCATACCACCTGCCGCATGGGCAAGTGGTACGGCAGCGAAGGGAAGGAGCGTTTCGGTGCGACCCGTGCATTCGTTGCGCTGGATGAGCCGCACAAGGCGGTCCATGACAGTGTCCTGGCCAACATGAAGTTTGTGGAAGCGAAAAATACCCTGAAAAAAGATCACCCCAAGCGTATCTACGAAAACTTCAAACAGATGGAAGAGGCCTCCGGACAGCTCTACACACTGCTTGACCAGATGCTCGAAGAGTATCGCAAGGGGCGTCAGGGGAAATGAAAATATTTACGATCGGTTTACTTGGGTCGTATAAAATTTTGTCATCTCTTCAGATTGCAGCCTCCTGTGAAGAGTTCTCATTTATTCGCTCCTTTTTTTATGATTCAAAGCATCCGGGTGTGTGCCCGGTGCCCCTCCCGAAAGCCCCGGATTTCTTATTAACGGCCATGAACGGAACCGGGGGAGTTCGTCATAAAAGTAATTTATAAGCAGAGATGGAGTAAACTCCTGAATGTCAAGTGAACGCGTGATTGCCAAGAAGCAGTTTGGTCAGAATTTTCTCAAAGACCAGACCGTAGTGCGAAAGATCGTCGAATCGATGCCCGAAACCGACAACCTTCTGGTTGAGATCGGGCCTGGATTAGGTGATTTGACTAAGCATTTAGTTGATGTCAAGAGCGTAGTCGCTTTTGAGGTCGATACCGATCTGTGCAAGCATTTGAATCACACGTTTTCCGAAGCGATCGCTACCGCCCGATTGACTCTGCGTTGCGGAGACGTCCTGGAGGGTTGGAAGAGCGCGCTTGTGGATGAGCCGTACGATCTGGTGGCAAACCTGCCCTACTATATCGCGACGAACATCATCCTCAAAGCCCTCGCAGATCCACAGTGTAAACATCTGCTTGTCATGATACAGCGCGAGGTGGCCCAGAAATTTTCTGCCAAACCCGGAGAGAAAGCCTTCGGTGCCCTCAGCGTGATTGCCCAGAGTGCGGGGACTGCTTCCGTCGTGATCGACGTACCCCCCTCGGCATTCACGCCGGAGCCCAAGGTAGATTCCGCCGTACTGCTTATTGAAAAAACGGCGAATCGCAGTGATGAGGCTTTTGAGGCGATGCTGAAAACGGCGTTTGCCCAGCCCCGAAAAACACTGCAGAAAAACCTCTCATCGTGCTATGAAAGGGAGACAGTCCGCAAGGCTCTGGAGAGCCTCGGTCTGGACCCTTCGGTTCGGCCTCATCAAGTCGCTACCCGAGACTATCACCAACTCTACAAGATTTTTGAACCAAGGAGTTTGGATGGCAGAGGAAACGACACAGCAACCTCAAACAAATAAAACAGAGGACGGCGCCCCGGCGAAACGCGGCCGCAGCCGCAGCCGCGGCAGAGGCCGCGGCAGAAGTTCCGGAAACGAGAACAAGCAGGGGCAGGAACGTCCCAACGGCGGTGAACGTCCAAAGAGCGGCGGAGAACGCGGCAAGAGCGGCGGACGCGGTGACGGCGGTAACAGCCGTCAGGGCGGCGGCAGCAGAAGCCGCGGCCGCCGTAACGCACCGGCACCGACGGACAAGAGCCTGCTCGAATGTGTGCAGCGCAACCAGGAGATCCACAAGGAGCGCCTGAACCCGCACTTCAAGCTGGATATGAACAGCAAGGAGAAGGTCCGCATCACCCCCCTGGGCGGCCTGGGCGAGATCGGCGGGAACATCACCGTCTTCGAGACGGAGAAAGAGGCGATCATCATCGACGTGGGGATGAGTTTCCCCGACGAGGAGATGCACGGCGTCGACATTCTCGTTCCCGATTTCAGCTACCTTCGCGAGATTCGCAACAAGATCGTCGCGGTCGTCATCACCCACGCCCACGAGGACCACATCGGCGCGATGCCCTACCTCTTCAAAGAGATGCAGTTCCCCATTTACGGGACGCCGCTGCCGCTGGCGATGATCGGCAACAAGTTCGACGAGCACCACCTCAAGGAGTTCCGCCGCTACTTCAACCCGATCGAGAAGCGCAAGGTCTACAAAATCGGTGAAGAGTTCGAGATCGAGTGGATGCACATGACCCACTCCATCATCGACTCCTCCTCTCTGGCGATCACGACCAAGGCCGGTACCATCATTCACACCGGCGACTTCAAGATCGACCACACCCCGGTCGACGGCTACACGGCGGACATTCATCGTCTCGCCTCCTACGGCGAAAAGGGCGTGCTTTGTCTGCTCAGCGACTCGACGAACTCCTACAACAAGGAGATGACACCGAGCGAACTGAGCGTTGCACCGGGCTTCGACCGCATCTTCTCCAAAGCGGAGGGGCGGATCATCATGTCGACGTTCAGCTCCAACATCCACCGGGTCTACCAGGCGATTCAGTACGGTTTGAAGTACAACCGCAAGATCTGCGTCATCGGCCGTTCCATGGAGCGCAACCTCGAAGTGGCGATGCAGTACGACTACATCAAACTGCCCAAGGGGATCTTCGTCGACGCCGACGACGTCAGCCGCATGAATGACAAAGAGGTGCTGATCGTCACCACCGGTTCCCAGGGCGAACCGAGCTCCGCGCTCTTCCGTATGGCGATCGGGGAACACCGCCACGTCAAGATCAAGCCCAACGACCTGATCGTCCTCTCCTCTCGGGCGATTCCCGGCAACGAGGGCTCCATCTCGGCGATGCTCAACTACCTGGAGCGCTCCGGCGCCCGCGTCGCCCGCGACCGCGACATTCACGTCTCCGGTCACGCCAGCATCGAGGAGCAAAAACTGATGCTGCGTTTGGTGCAGCCGAAGTTCTTCCTGCCGGTACACGGCGAGTTCAACCACGTCATGCGCCACCGCGAGACCGGCATCGAGTGCGGGGTTCCCGAGCGCAACATCCTGATGATGAGCGACGGCGACTGCATCGAAGTCGGGCCGAAATTCATGCGCAAGGTCAAAACGGTCAAGACCGGCAAGACCTACATCGACAACCAGAACAACCATCAGATTGATGACGACATCGTCATCGACCGCCAGAAGATGGCCAACGAGGGCGTCGTGATGATCATCGCCCAGGTCAGCGCGGCGGACTCGCACCTGATCTCCAAGCCGCGGGTCACCTCCTTCGGTCTCGTCGCGGACAAGCAGGACAAAGCCTTCGCCAAAGAGATGGAGGATGTGCTGGAACACTTCCTGGTCAACATGAAACCGGGCCTCATCGAAAACCCCAAGGCGATGGAGAACGACCTGCGTCAGGTCGTCCGCAAACACATCTACCGCAAGATGAAGAAATACCCCCTCATCGTCCCCCACGTTTTTGTAATGTGAGTTCGCCATAAGAAACGCCAACTGCTTGGCGTTTCGGCGAACGAAACCGTAGGCGATGTCCGAAGGACCGCCGAAGGCTTTAACATCAATAGTCCAACCTTGTATTCCAGGTGAACGACACCTGCGTGTCGTTCGCCCGTGCGTGACCGGAGGGAATCCCTTTAGGGAAAACCGTAGGCGATGCACTGAAAATCATTTAGTGATTTTCAGCAGTGCGCTTTAGCGCTGCTCCGAAGGACCGCCGAAGGTGCCCTGAGCGAAGCGAGGAAATGCCCTTGGGGTGCTTTAACATCAATCGCCCGACCTTGCATCCCCGCCCGCCTCTTCAACTCACACCCCGCAAACTTTTCGTACACCGTACTCACCGGGAAAAGTACCCGATTCTGCCGCCTTCAGGCGACCTGACAAACCTCCGCTAACCCGTTAAAACTTACGCAAAACATCCTGTTAGAAACGCTACGGAGCTTTCAAAAGAGTTTGTGCTACAATGAATGAAACGATAGAAATTCATCATGCCAAGGTGTCGATTATGCTGAAACGGGTGATGTGGGTGATAGCGGGAAGCGTGGCGTTTTACGCCGTTGTCGGCTCCCTGGTACTGCCCCGCTTTCTGGAGCTGGATCAGAGGATGGTCTCCGAATTCGCCGAGGGGTACCCTGGCGCCCACGTGAGCATCGACTCCGCCATGTTCAATCCGTTTACCGCCGAGCTGCATCTGCAGCGGGTCACCCTGGTGGATGCCTACGGACTGGAGCTGCTCAAGGTGGGAGAACTCTATGCGGACATTGAGCCGCTTCAGCTGCGCCGGGAGCGTATCACGGTGCGTCAGGTGACGCTTTCGAACGTGCAGGTTCGCGTTGCGCAATTCCGCGACGGACGCTGGAGTTACGCCGCACAAACGGCGGGCCGGGAACCCGAGTCGGCGGAGGCCGCCTATTTTTATCAGCTGGTACTTCCCGATACGCGGCTTGAAGGTCTGGAAGTCGACCTGGAGGGGCATCGCATCGCCCTGGGACCGCTGCAGCTGGAGGGAGCGCGGGTGAGCGTGACGCGGGTACAGCCCTTCGGTACACCGGCCGCCGTTGAAGCGACGGTGCCCGAACCGGAGGCCGCCGCGCCGTGGCGTCTGGAGATGGGACGGGTCACCGTCGCTTCGGGGGTCTCGGAGTTTCATGACTTCAACATTCCCGGAGCCGCTTACAGCATTCAGGACAGGATCGGCATCGTCCTCGACGGGATCAGCAGCGAAGCCGGGAGTACGATGCGTTATGACGTGACGATGCGGCTTGACGGCAGCGGCAGCCTGGAGGGGAACGGGACGCTGCGGCACACGCCCCTGCAGCATCGCGGCCGTCTGAAAATCGACCATCTTCCCCTCAAACCGGGAGCCTCCTACCTGAAACGGTTTACCTATGCCCTGCTGGAGTCGGGGAGCCTCTCGCTGGACTTGAACGCCTCCTTCGATGCGACCCCGGAGGGGAACAGGCTGGAGGTTGTCGGCAGTCATGCGCTCAACGATATCCGACTGACCGATACCCGGGATCACAAGCCACTCGTCTCCTTACGGGAGGTTCGGGCCGAGCCCGTCCGGTTCACCCTCGATCCCGACGCCCTGGAGATCGGCACGGTGACGATCGACGGCTTCCATGCCAGCGTGAAGCATACGGATGCGCTCGGCTGGAATGTCGCCACCCTGGTCAAAGCGTCGCAGGCGCCGGAGCCGCCGGCCCCGGAAGCGAACGCGACGAAGGGGCGGAGTTTCGCGGCGAAGATCGGGAAGATCGTGCTCAAAGACAACGGCGTCGATCTCAGCGACAGCACGCTGACGCCGCCCTTTAGTACCTCTTTAAGCAGCCTGGAAGGGAGCGTCAGCGGGATCTCGTCCGATCTTGCGGGACGGAGCCGGGTGAGCCTTGAGGGCGTCGTCGACCGCTACGGCACCCTGGGGGTAAGCGCGGATCTGGAGGCGGCCCGCCCCGTACGCTACACGGAGGCGACGCTGCGGATGCGCAACCTCGACATGAGCCGGTTCACCCCCTACGCCGTCAAGTTCGTCGGCCGGAAGATCGATGGGGGGAGACTCTTCCTCGACCTCGATTACAAGGTTGAAAACGCCGGTCTGGACGGCCGCAACGGGGTGAAAATCCAGAAAGTCGCCCTCGGAGACGCCGTGGAGAGTCCCGACGCCGTGTCGTTGCCCCTGGACCTCGCCGTCGCACTTCTGGAGGACCGGGAGGGCGTCATCGCCGTGAAGATGCCGGTGCAGGGGAACCTCGATGACCCGGATTTCAAATACGGCGCCGCGGTCTGGAAAGCGGTTTTCAATCTTCTGAGCAACGCGGCGACGGCACCGTTCCGGTTCCTCGGTTCCATGCTCGGCATCGAAGGGGAACGCCTCAGGGCCATCTCCTTCGAATGCGGCAGCAGCCGGCTGGCCCCGTCGGAGCGCGAGACCCTGGACCTGCTGGCGACGGCACTGACCGAGCGCCCGGGGCTTGTCCTGGAAGCCGCCGGCCGCTATGACGCGGCAAGCGACGGGGCGGTGCTGCGCATGCAGCGCGCCGAAGCGCTGCTCTACGCGGAGGGGCGTGAACCCGGAGATGCGGCGGCCGATGCGAAACGGCTGGAAAAACTGCTCGGCGATACCCTCGCCCCGGAAGTAGCGGAGCAGCTTCGCCTGGAGCTTCAGGAGCGTCATTCCGAAGAGGCGGCCTACCATGCCGCCTATCGGCAGGCGCTTATGGAGCATCTTGCAATGCAGCAGCAGATCGCCCCGGAGGTGCTGATCGCCCTAGCCCAAGATCGGGGGACGGCCGTTCGGGAGTATCTCCTGGGTAAAGGAGTACCTGCCGATCAGCTGCGCACACCCGAACCGATGAAGGCGGAAGAAGCCGTCGACGGGCGGGTGGAAATTCCGCTGGGCATCGGCGCCCACTGAGAAGGAGAAAGCGTGAGTACAAACAGTAATGAAGCGATGGTGCCTTTTTTGCAGCGCTGCCTCTCCCGGCTGGTGGAGCAGGGCGGAAGCGACCTCTACGTCAAAAGCGGGGCTGCCGTGCGCGCCCGCATCGAAGGAGAAGTGGTGGTGCTCGGTGAGGATGCGATCCTTCCCGAATCCCTGGAGGAGATCCTGCGGGAGCTGACGGGGGAGCGCCTCGAAGAGTTCGAGATGCTCGGGGAGTTCGATACGGTCTACGAACTCGACGGCAGGCACCGCTTTCGGGTCAACCTCTACAAGCACCTCGAGGGCACGGCCATCGTGTTCCGGCTGATCCCCCACGTCATCCGGGGATTTGACGAGCTGAACCTGCCCGGAGCACTGGGCCGGCTGACGGAACTCAACCGGGGCCTGGTGCTGGTAACTGGCACCACCGGCAGCGGCAAATCGACGACCCTGGCGGCGATCATCGAAAAGATCAACGCCGAGCGCCGCAAGCACGTCATCACCATCGAGGACCCGGTGGAGTACACGCATACCGACAAGATGAGCATTATCGAGCAGCGGGGCATCGGGCAGCACACCCGGAGTTTCGCCAGCGCCCTGCGTGCGGCGATGCGGGAGTCCCCGGACATCATCGTCGTCGGGGAGATGCGTGACGTCGAGACGGCGGAGAGCGTGCTGCAGGCGGTCAATACCGGTCACCTGGTCTTCTCGACGCTCCACACCCTCGACGCCCGGGAGACCATCGACCGCCTGATCGCGATCTTTCCCGAGATGGAGCAGAACCGGGTGCGGATGAACCTCGCCTCGAACCTGCAGGCGGTGGTGTCCCAACGGCTCATCAAGGGAAAACGCGGGGGGCTCATCCCCGCCGTGGAGATGATGTTCAGAAGTCCCCGGACCGAGCACCTCATTCGTACGCTGCGCGACAGCGAACTGCCCGACGCCATGGAAGCCGAACGCAACAGTTTCGGCTCGGTCACCTTCAACACGGCGCTGTTCGAGCTCTGCCTGGCGGACAAGATCACCGAGGAGGAGGCCTACAACTACGCGACCAGCATGTCGGACCTGAAGCTGATGTTCACCAAAAGTCCGGAGTACAACGAGAAGCTGCTGCACGACGGACGTGCCGGAATCGACGAGGTGGACCTGAAGGTCGACGAGGATGAAAAACGGGATGCCGATGAAAAGCGCTAATGTCCTGACCTGGGCCAAACACGGCGGATTGTGGCTGGCGCTTCTGGCGCTGGGCTATTTCGTCATCGCCAACAGCGACTTCAAGATCATCGCCTCGGGCGTAGCGATCTTCCTGGTGGGGATGGTTTTCCTCGAGGATGGCTTCAAACAGTTTGCCGGGGGGGTGCTCGAAGCGTTTCTGAAGCGGACGACGGACACGCTGGTCAAAGCGATTCTGAGCGGCTTTTTCGTCACGTCGATCATCCAGAGCTCGTCACTGGTGGCGGTGATCGCCATCTCCTTCCTCTCGGCGGAGCTCATCGGGCTGGGACAGGCGATCGGCATCGTCTTCGGTTCCAACATCGGGACGACGACGACGGCATGGATCGTCGCGGCCTTCGGGGTGAAGGTGAAGATCGCCTATTACGCGATGCCGATGATCATCTTCGGCGCGATCCTGCGGTTTTTCAAGAGCAAATCGCTGATGGGGCTGGGGCTGGTCCTGCTGGGACTGGGGTTCGTCTTCCTCGGGATCGGCTACATGAAAGACGGTTTCGATACCCTCAAGGAGGGGATCGACCTGGCGCAATTCGCCATTCCGGGGCTGCTCGGGGTTCTGGCCTACATCGCCGTGGGCATCGCCGCGACGGTGATCATCCAGTCGAGCAGCGCAACGATGGCGATCATCATCACGGCGCTCGCTTCCGGGCAGATCGTCTACATGAACGCTCTGGCCCTGGCCATCGGGGCCAATATCGGCACCACCATCACGGCGATTCTCGGGGCGATGGCCTCCAACGCCAACGGCAAACGGCTGGCGCTGGCGCATCTGATCTTCAACATCGTGACCGCCCTGATCGCCGTGGTGTTCATCTACCAGCTGGCCGACCTCGTCGAGGTGCTCGCGCGGATGCTGGGGATCGGTGCGGAGAATTACGTCATGAAACTGGCGCTTTTTCACACCATCTTCAACCTGATCGGCGTCGTGACCGTCTCCCCCTTCACCGGGAAGCTGGTCCGTTTCCTCGAAACGCGTTTCACCCGGCAAAACATTCAGAAGGGGCGGCCGAAGTATCTCGATGACGCGGTTATCGCCCTCGGAGAACCGGCCCTGGCCGCCCTGGGCAAGGAGACGGACCGCCTCTACAAGAAGAGCGTCAAGGTGCTGGCCCACGCATTGATGCTGCACCGTCACGACATCTGGTCCGACCGCCCGATCTACGAGGTGGTCGCCCAGTCGCACCAGAGCATGAGCATCGACGTCGATGCCTACTACCGCGACTCCATCAAGGTGCTCTACGGCGAGATCCTCCGGTACGCGGTGATGTCGCAGAACAATATGAACGACGCGCAGCAGCACCGCGTCTACGAGTACAAGATCGCCTGCCGGAACATGGTCGAGGCACTGAAACACGTCAAGGAACTCAACAAGAACATCGTGCGCAACCTGAACAGCCAGAACGAGCACATCCGGGCCGAATACGACGGCATACGCGAACGTCTGGCGATGCTGCTCCGGGAGGTCGAAAAGGTACGCCGGAAGCCCAACGACATCATGGCCGTGACGCAGATCGAGATGATCCGCGACGAGGTGAAGGAGATGGACCGCGTCATCAACTACCGCATCGACGAACTGGTGCGCAACGACCAGATCAATACGGTGATGGCGACGTCGCTCATGAACGACAGCTCCTTTGCGGCGGAGATCATCATGCACCTCGTCGAGACGGCGACGATCCTCTGGATCCGCGACGAAGACCTTCGGGAGATCGAACTTAAAGAGAAGGAGGGCTGAGTATGGGCCTGATGGGAAAGATCAAGAAATTTTTCGACAAGTCTCAGAAGAAACAGATGGCCAAGGCGGACAAGCTCGAGGCGATGATCGCCAAGCTGGTGCTCAAGGCCGAACGGCTCTCCAAGCGCTCCGAAAGCGCGGGCAGCGAGGAGAAACGCACCCGGCTGCTCAAAGAGTACAATGCGGTGAAAAAACTGCTGCGCAAGAGCCGTGCCCACCTGAAAGATCTGCGCTGCGAGGCGGAGCGTGACGGCTAGTCTGCTATAATGCGAAAAAAAATCCGACGGTGATATCCGCAGTTTCCCTGTAAACGGGGAGCGAACGGAAGACGCCCCGGAGATAAAAAGGAGACGATGTGGCCTTTTCAAAAGCACAACGCGCGGGGACGATCAACGGGATCATCTTCGTCGCCATCTTCGCGGCGGCGGCGACGATGATCGC
>JBNKLF010000029.1:0-34451 GCA_050292215.1 Sulfurimonadaceae bacterium
GGCAAGGGGCTCGTCGATGCGCTGGTCGTTGACGTAAATTTCGCCGTCGATCTCCGGGGCCCAGAGCAGCGCGCGGGCGCTTAGGAGGTATTCGTGCTCGGCGCTTTCGCCGTCGATGACCAGGTCGATTTGAGAGCCGATCATCGATTCCAGACTTCGGCGTTCGCATCCCGCGGCGATTTCGCCGAGCGTCTGGGCGCGGTGCGAAATCGTTTCGGCGTCGATTTTGTCGCGCATGGCGTGCGCGGCGGTGCTCTCTTCGTCGGAGTAGCCGAAGACGTTGATGCGGTCGAAGCCGAAGGTTTCGGCGAAGCCGCAGAGGGTTTCGAACATCTCCGGGGTTTCGCCGGGGTGGCCGACGATGAAGCTGGTGCGGACGAAGCTGTTCGGAAGGCGTTTCATCGCCTCAAGCAGCGCCGTCGTCTTCTCCCGGCCGAAACCGCGCTTCATGATTTTCAGCATCTCGTCGTCGATGTGCTGGATCGGCATGTCGAAGTAGTTGTGAAAGAGGGATGAGGCGCCGATGGTCTCGATGAGCTTCATGCTGGTGGTCGAGGGATAAAGATAGAGGATGCGCGCGCTCTTGACCCCCTCGATCAGCTCGATCCGTTTGATGAGGTGGATGAGCCCGTCCTTGACGTCGAGGTCGCGCAGGTAGGAGCTGGAGTCCTGGGAGACGAAGCTGAAGTCGTAGTAGCCCTGGGCCACCAGGTGCTCCACCTCTTTGGCGACGGAGTCGAGGGTGCGGGAGTGAAGTTTTCCCTTGAAGGAGGGAATGGCGCAGAAGCTGCAGACCTGGTTGCACCCTTCGGAGAGCTTGACGTAGGCGTGGTAAGTCGAACCGGTGACGACCCGTTCTGCCCCGTCGATGAGGTAGACCTCTTCGCTGAAGCGGCTCTGCTTGGAGGCGAGGAGTTCGTCGATGCGGTCGTAGTCGCCGACGCCGGTGAAGATGTCCACCTCGTCGAGCTCCCGGCTCAGCTCCTCCTTGTAGCGTTCGCTGAGGCATCCGGCCATCACGAGCACGGAGTCCTCCTTGCGCGATTCGTGGAGGTTCAGCACCGTCTGGAGGGACTCCTCCTTGGCCGCATCGATGAAGCCGCAGGTGTTGACGATGATGACGTCGGCATCTTCGGGGTTCTGGGTCATCTCGTAGAAGCGCAGGCGTCCGAGCATCACTTCGGTGTCGACCAGATTCTTCGTACATCCCAGCGATACGATATGCAGTTTTTTACTCATAAAATCCCGTTCCGGCGGTCGCGTCATGCGCCGTTTTGTATTGATGCCATTATACCCTAATCGCACCGCTGCGCCCTTTCATGGGGATTGCGTTACAATCCTTGTCATGAAACCGATTTACGACGTGATTATTCTCGGAGCCGGGGCCGGCGGCCTGATGTGCGCGGGCCGGCTGGCGGGCAGCGGACTGAAGGTCGCGCTGATCGAGGGGAACGCCAAGCCCGGCCGCAAGCTGAAGATCTCCGGCGGCGGCAAGTGCAACATCACCAACGTCGACGTCCGCTCCCGCCACTACCTCGGGGAGCCGGAGTTCGTCGAGGCGGTGCTCGACGCCTTTTCGAAAGAGGCGCTGCTGGCGTTTCTGGCGGAACGGGGTCTGAACCCGGTGGTCCGCAAGGGGCGCTACTACTTCTGCCCCCGGAGCGCCGATGAGATCATCGGGCTGCTGGAACGCGAATGCAGCGGGACCGAGACGCACTACCGGCACCAAATTCTCGGGCTGAAAAAAGGAGAGCGTTTCGAAGTGCTGACCGACCGGGAAAGCTTTGAAGCCGCCGCGGTGGTGGTCGCGACGGGGGGCGCCAGCTACCCCGGCATCGGTGCCAGCGACATCGGCCTGCGCATCGCCGGGGAGTTCGGTCATCGCATCGTCCCCTTCGCCCCCGCCCTGGCGGGTCTGACCCTGCAAAAAGAGCAGTTCTGGATGAAAGCTCTCAGCGGCATCAGCTTCCCGGTTCGCATCGAGGCGGACGGCCGCATCATCGACGAGGAGATGCTTTTCGCCCACCGGGGCATCAGCGGTCCGGCGGTGCTGAGCGCCTCGCTCTACTGGCAGCGCGGTACCATCGCCATCGATTTCGCCCCCGGGCGCGATGTCGTCGGGGCGTGCCGGAACGAGAAGCGGCTGGTCAGCACCCTGACGGGACTGCCGAAACGCTTCGCCCGGGCCTTTCTGGAACACGTCGGGGTCGAGGACCGTCCCGGCCGCCAGCTCGATGCGAACGCCCTGGAGCGGCTGGCGAAGCTGCACCGCTACGAGTTCGCCCCGGCGGGAACCTTCGGGTTCACCAAGGCCGAGGCGAGCAAGGGCGGAGTCGACACGGAGGCGCTCAACGCCTACACCATGGAGAGCCTGCGCACGCCCGGACTCTATTTCATCGGGGAGGTGGTCGACGTGACCGGAGAACTGGGGGGCTACAACTTCCAGTGGGCTTTCAGCAGCGCGGTCGTGGCGGCACGCGCACTGCTGGAACGGAGCCGATCATGATACAGACCCCCTACCTCACCGTCGACGGCATCATCGAACTTTATGACGATGCGCAGCGTCTGCTCGGGATCGTGCTGATCGAACGGAAAAACCCGCCCTACGGCTGGGCGCTTCCCGGCGGTTTCGTCGATGTCGGGGAGACGGTGGAAGCGGCGCTGGTGCGGGAGATGAAGGAGGAGACGTCGCTGGAGGTCGAGATCGTCTCTTTGCAGGGGGTCTATTCGGACCCTTCCCGGGACCCGAGGTTTCATACGGCCAGCGTGGTGTTTTGCTGCAGGGCGTCGGGAACGCCCCGGGCCGCGGACGATGCGAAAAATCTCAGGGTCGTTCCGCCGGAGGCCCTCGAAAACGTCGTGCTCGCCTTCGACCACGGGCGCATTCTTTCGGATTATCTCGCGCAGGCGTCACTCTGAGAGCCGGTCGGTCTCCGCGTCGTAGTGGTCGCAGTCGTAGCTTTTGAAATCCGTCACCATCCGCAGGATGTTGGGAATGGGCGTCGGGTTGTTCAGGCGCCGGACGTTATGGTGCTCGACACAATCCGCGCAGCGACGGAAAACGCACTTGACGGCATTGCTGACGACGAGCAGCGGCTGTCCGGGGGCTTCGGCGATGACGTGGTCGAAACAGGCCTGCCCGTTTTCGATGGTATGGTCGATGATCACCAGGTCGTAGGTCCCGGGCTTGAACTTCAGGTGAAGATCGGTCAGGGTGGATGCGACGTCGGTCCGGCAGCCGAGGCGCTCTTCGATCAGGGCTTGCCGGGTCCGGGTTTGGAAACTTTCGGTGTCGATAAACAGAATCTGCATGGGAACTCGCATCGTACAGGGGATAAACTCGTGACATTCTACCCTATTATGCGGGCCGATTTTGGCGCAGATGCATTAAAATTGACCAACGGTTGCGCTCCGGGAAAGTTTTAATGAAAGTTCCGTTACGATCATGGCTATGGCTTGGATGGACACGAAGGGCGCGATGCCCGCGGAATTGATGGCGGCACTTCTGGAGACGGTCGGCGAACATGCACTCTTTTTCTGTCAGGACAGGGAGGGGCGTTTCACCTACATCAGCGAGGCGGGGGTGCACCTTCTGGGGAGTGCGGAAACGGGAATCCGCGGGTATGAGAACATCCTGACGGCCGATCCCTGCAATTTCGCCGTCTGGCGGGCATTTAACAAAACGCTTGAAGGGGGCGCTCCGGAGCCTTTCGAGATGGAGGTTTTTGCCCGTGACGGCAAACCCCAGCGTTTCAAAGTGACCCAGCGCGGTTTTAAAAATGGTGACGGCATCGTCCAAACCGTCTACTCGGTCGCGCACAGCGTCACCCGTGAAGCGATGCTCAAAGAGGCGCAGCGGTTGTCGAAACTCGGCTTCATCGACGTTGATCACGACAGCGAGACGGTGCTGCTCTCCGAAGAGGCGTGCGAGATTTACGAGATCGATCCCGCGGCGCCGCGCAGTTCGTTCGAAGCGATGATGCTGAAGATCTACGAAGCGGACCGGAGCAAGGTGGCGGAAGCCTACCTGGAAGCTGTGCGCAACCGTCACCCCTTTGCCATCGAGTACCGGCTGCTGACCCGCGACGGCGGCATCAGGTACCTGCTGGCGGAGGGGGAGAGCCGCTTCGATGCCGTCGGCAATCCGCTGCGGACCCTGGCGACGGTTCAGGACGTGACCGAACGCAACGCCCTGGACTATCAGCTCAAAGAGGCGCAGCGCCTTGCGAAACTGGGCTCGTGGAACCACGACCTGCTGAGCAAACGTTCGCTTTGGTCCGAAGAGATGTACCGCATCTACGAAAAGGACCAGTCGGAGCGGGAGGTCTCCTACGAGAGCATCGTCGCTCCCATTCACCCCGAAGACCGCTCGAAGTTCAAAAAAGCGTTCCGTGACGCGGTCGAATACCGGGTGCCCTTCGTGATGGGATACCGGCTGCTGCTGCCTGATGGCCGGATCAAGTACCTCCAGTCCCAGGCCGAGACGACTTACGGCGAAGGGGGACGTCCCCTGCGCATCGTCGGAACGACCCAGGACGTCACCGAACGTGTCGAACTGCAGATGGAGAACGAACGCAAACAGCAGATGCTTTTTCAGCAGTCCAAGATGGCCCAGATGGGCGAGATGCTCAGCAGCATCGCCCACCAGTGGCGCCAGCCCCTCGCCCATCTCAACTCCATGATTCTCGAGATCGATATGGCCTATGAAAAGGGGAATCTGGACGCGGCATGTCTTCAGGACCTTCTCGACCGGATGGAGCGGGTGACCGACTATCTGTCTCAGACCATTGAGGATTTTCGTCACTACTCCCATCCCAACAAGGCGAAGGAGCACTTTACCGCTCGGGAGCTTTGCGATGACGCCTTGGCGCTCTTCGAACCCATGGCCGGTCACCGGATCGGGATACAGACGGCGTTTACAATGCAGTGCCCCGGGGGGAGTTGCGAGATACTCGGTTATAAGAAAGAGTTGATTCAGGTGCTGCTGGTACTGCTGAACAACGCCCGGGACGTTCTCAATGAAATGGAAACGGAGACACCGTGGATCCGCGTCGCCTGCGACCTCAAGCCCGAACGTTTCACCATTACCGTCAGCGACAACGGCGGGGGCATCGCCGCCGAACCCATCGAGCAGATTTTTGAGCCCTACTTTTCGACGAAAGAGAACCGTGAGGGCACGGGGATGGGACTCTACCTGGCCCGGATGATCGTCGAAAACAGCATGAACGGGGTGCTGCGGGTGCAGAACGATGCTACGGGCGCGCGCTTTACCGTCGAATTGCCGACGGTGTAGTACACGCATTCCGTGAATGTCATCACATTGACATGTTTGCCCGCTACAATTTTGTCTTACGTCAACTCATGTTACAATGGGACGTAAAAATGTTGTGTTGCCGCGCCGTGAGGGCGCATCAGCAGAGGATTTTACCAAACGGGACAGCATTATGATGAATCACAGATACTCCATTCTTTACGCTGAGGACAAGGCGGAGACGCGGGAGAGCTATACGGCATTTCTTAAAGAGAGCTTCAAACGGGTCTACGTCGCTTCGGACGGAAGGGAAGCCCTGGAACTTTACCAGGAGCACCATCCCGACATCCTCCTGCTCGATATCAACATGCCCGAGATCGACGGTCTCGAGCTCTGCACCCGCGTGCGCGAACGGGACAGCCGTACCCGCGTCGTGATGCTGACGGCCCACGCCGAGCAGGAACGGCTGCTTCAGGCGATGGAACTCGGCCTGACCCGTTACCTTCTCAAGCCGGTCAAGCGCCAGGAGTTCAAAGAGGCGCTGCAAAAAGCCGTCGGCGAGCTTGACCGGATGCAAGACGGCGAGGTTCTGCTTTCGCTGGGGCAGGGGTATCTTTGGGACCGCAAACTCAAAAAGCTGACCCATCACAACCACGAAGTGAAGCTGACCAAACGGGAGATCATTCTGCTCGAGTGCCTCAGCGAGCGTTCCGGGTACACCTTCTCCTTCGAAGAGATCCTCTACAGCTTCTGGGACAAGGGGATCGAAAAAGAGCTGACCGAGGACGGCCTCAAGGCGCTTATCAAACGGCTGCGCCAGAAGCTCCCCTCCGGGGCGATCGAAAACGTCTTCGGCGTCGGCTACCGCCTGGTCAGCTAACCGGTTCGCCCGGAGTCTCCTCCGTTAGCGGCAGCGTCAGTACGAAGGCGCTGCCCCGATAGTTTCTCTCCTCCGTCTCCAGCCTGTTATCACGACATTCGATGCCGCCGTGCAGGATGCGTTCGGTAATCATCCTGACGATGTAAAGCCCCAGCCCGGTCCCCATCTCCCGTGTCGTGAAGTAGGGTTCGAAGATGCGTTCGCGCGTCGCGTCGTCCATGCCCCCCGCAAGGTCGCGGATGGAGATGCGCAGAAAGGTGTCGGTGGCTTCGAACATCATGATGACGGTACGTTCCCGCGTATCGGGGGCGTCGAGCTGCAAGATGGCGTCTTTGGCGTTGGAGAGGCAGTTGAGCAGGACCTGCTTGAACTCGGAGACGGCCCCGACGAATTCGAAGCGGCTGCGGACGTCGTCGGAGAGGTCCGAGCACGACACCATCTCCCCGCCGCTGTCGGGGCACTCCAGGTGCAAGATGATGTCGTGGGCCTTGAGCTGTGCCCAGTAGAGTTTGACGACGTCGCCGGCGGCGTCGAGAAGGTTGAAGCGGTCGACGGCCCGGCTTTTGGTGAAGAAATTGCGGAACTCGTCGATGGTCTGGGACATGTACTTCAGCTGGTGCATCATCTCCGACTGGGAGTTTTTGAGGTACTCCTCGTCGAGTTCCCCGTAGCGATAGGCGGAGAGAAGGTCCTGAACGCTCAGGCCGATGGTGTTGAGGGGCTGGCGCCACTGGTGGGCGATGGCACCGACCATCTCTCCCATGGCGACGAGCTTGGACTGCTGCATCAGCATCCGCTCCTGCTCCTTCTCCCTGGCTTCCAGGGTCTTGATCTGGGTGACGTCCTGGCAGGTGCCGAAGAGGCGGATCGGCTCCCCGTCTTCGCGGGAGACGCTGGCCTTGGCGTGAATGATCTTCTCCGTGCCGTCGTCGAGGACGATGCGGTAGGTCATATCCAAAGGAGCCTGATCCCGGAGTGCTGCCTCCACCTGTCTTTTCAGGGGTTCACGGTCATCGGGGTGGACGAAGCCCAGGAAGCGGTCGTAATTGTTTTGTACAGGGCGGGTTGTACCGCCGAAGAGCTGTACCATGCTGTCGGACCAGTAGAGCGAATCGTTGGGAATGTCCCAGTCCCAGTGGCCGATCTGCGCCACCGTTTCGGCTTCGACGAGGCGCTCTTTGGTCCGGGAGAGCTCTTCGATGATCGTTTTGCGTTCGGTAATGTCCTCGATCATGGCGATGAAGTATTCAAGCCGCTGCCGCGCTTCGTCGGCGAAGATGGCCGAGACGGTGAGGTTGATCCAGACGATGTGCCCCTCTTTGTGGTAGTACCGCTTCTCCATACTGTAGGTTTCGAGGCTTCCGGATGCGACCTGTTCGACGTACCGGAGGTCGGCGGCCAGGTCGTCGGGGTGGGTGATCTCCTGGAAGGTCAGGGCGCGAAGCTCCTCTTCGTGGTATCCGACGATGTCGCAAAAGCGGCGGTTGAAGCGCCAGAATTTTCCCTCTTTGGTGACGAGGGCGATGCCCAGGGGGGCCAGGCTGAAGACCTGTTCGAAGAGCTTGGCGGTCTGCTTCTCATGACTGATGTCGCGAATGGTCCCGATGAAGAAGAGCTCCCCGTCGATCTCCATCTGGGTGACGCCGAGGCTGACGGGGATGAGCGTGCCCTCCCTGTGGCGGCCGAAGAGTTCGCGTTCCTGACCGATGATCTTGGAGGTGACCGCCTTGTCGTGCGAGCGAATGTAGCCGTCGTGAAGGTCGTGGTGCGGTTCGGGAATGAGGATGTTGATGTTCTGGCCGACCAGTTCGTTCTCAAGATAACCGAAGGTCTCGACGGCAGCGCGGTTGACGCTTCGAATGATGCCCCGGTCGTTGATGATGATGATGGCATCGAAGGTGTTGTCGAAAATCGCCTGCAGACGCGCTTCGTTCATGGCAAGGGTCGACTGGGCGCGGCGGAGGTTCCGGATGTACTCGAGCAGCAGTTTGCCGAAGGGAAGGATCAGGATGACCAGACCCGAGAGCAGGAGAATGCCGATGAAGGTGGTCTGTTCGAAGACGCTGCTTTCGATGGAGACCTTGGGTTCGTAGAGCAGCAGGTACTCTTCGCCGTTCCAGAGTGCGACGCGGTTGGCGAAGAAGTCATCGACCCGGGTAAAAGCGTTTTCGGGAAAGGGTTGGAGGGGGACTCCCAGGGCGGAAGAGGCCGGGATGGCCGGGACCCGGTAGGCGGACCAGCTCATGGCATTGTCCGGGTGAAGTACGAAATGCCCCTCCGGGTCGACAAGGTAGACGTTGATCGTCGGCATGTGCTGCAGGTTTCGCAGCCACTGCGCCATGGCGTAGTTGATGATGACGATGCCCTGAAGGGCGTCATCGCGGTAGACCGGCATGGCGACCCTCAGGGTCGGTTTGAAAGGGATTTCGACCGCGCCGTTCTCGACATTGAGATCGAGCCGGGAGAAGCCGAGCGACCCCGGAGCGAGTTTCCGGAACTGACGAAAGTAGTCCCGCCGGGATTTGTCCTGAAGCTCCGTTTGGGCGACTTTGAAGACGTGCTGTTCGTGGCGGTCGACGCGGATGCGTTCTCTGCCCGATGCGTCCAGCAGCCGCAGCTGCATGATGGAGGGCGTTCCCAGAGTTTCACGGTAGAAGAAGTCTTCGAGGCGTTCGCGATGGGGAGCATCGGGATGTCCCAGGTAGCCGATGACGTCGGGGTGCCCGGTGATC
Source organism: Sulfurimonadaceae bacterium (assembly GCA_050292215.1). GTDB lineage: Bacteria > Campylobacterota > Campylobacteria > Campylobacterales > Sulfurimonadaceae > SZUA-415. Next base: position 8,864 of record JBNKLF010000029.1, read on the forward strand.
ATCTGCAGATAGGCCTGTTTGTCGGTATGCAGGTCGTGGATCTTGTCGAGAATGGCTTCATGCTCGAGGCGGACCTGCTGCTCGTAAGCGTCGAAAAGGCTCTGGCGACTGTAGTTGTAGGCGGTGAAGAAGAGCAGCAAAGAGGCACAGGTCCCGATGATGAGTACGATCCAGGGACGTTTCAGACCTTCTATCATGAGGATGCCTCCGGAAGTTGGTCTCTTGGCATGGGGGGACCGAGGTGGTACCCCTGGGCAAAGTCGATACCGAGTTCGCGCACCGTTTCGTAGATGGCTTCGGTCGCAACGAACTCCGCGACGGTTTTGATGCCCAGTTCGCTGGCGAAGCCGACGATGGAACGGATGATGGAGCGGCTGGCGCCGTTGGTGTCGATCTCTTTGATGAGGGAACCGTCGATTTTCAGGGTGTTGATGTCGAGGCTGATGAGATAGGCGAAGTTGGAGTAGCCGGTCCCGAAGTCGTCGATGGCGATTTCGATCCCATGGGTCTTGAGCCGTTCGATGACGTTGATGACCGGCCCGAAGTTGTCGATCCCCTCCGACTCCAGGATCTCGACGATGGTCTGCTTCTGAAGTCCGGCCCCGACGATGCGCTCAACAAGAAAGTCGATGGTCTGCGGGTTGAGCAGGTCTTCGATGGAGAGGTTGAGACTGAACTTCTCCGGTCGACCGGTAAACGTCGCCACCGCTTTGGAGATGACGGTCCGGGTCAGCTGCGGGTAGAGACGGGAGCGTTTCGCCACGTCAAGAAATGCGTAGGGGCTCGTAACGCTTCCGTCCGTTTCGATAAAGCGGATGAGGCATTCGTATTTTTTGATCTCGCCGCTCCTGACGGAGAAGATGGGCTGCAGGTAGATGTCGATGCGATCCTCGTTGAGCGCATCTTTGAGCTTTCGGGTCCAGGTGAAGTTGTGTTCGTATTCGCGCTGCGGATCGCTGCTCTCGGAGTAGACGGCATAGGGAGCGTGGGAAGAACGGGCGTGCTTCAGGGCGGAGTCGGCCATGGCGAGCAGCGTCTTTTTGGATGCATCTGAGTAACTCTTGGCGATACCGCAGGTAAATTCAATGTCGAAACTGATGTCATTGTACTCGAACGGGTGCTCCCGCAGGTAAATACTAATGGTATCGATGACATCGATGAGCCCAACGGTGTCCGTTGCGTCGGGTTGCATGACGATGAACTCATCGGAGGAGACGCGGTAGCAGGAGAATTCCAGGGGAGCGCAAAGCGTCGTCAATACCTCGGCCAGGTAGATGAGCATCTGGTCGCCGAAGTAGAGTCCGAAGAGGTTGTTGACCTCCTTGAAGTTGTCGATATCCAGAAGCAGCACCGCCGGGGCGGGGGCGCTGCGCAGCTCCTGGCTGAGACGGATGCGGTTGGGGATGTTGGTCAGCCGATCGGTCAGGATCTGCTCCTGGAGCAGCTTTTTGTGGCTGACCAGGTCGGTGACGTTGTTCTTGATGGAGATGTACTCGATGATGTCGTCGTTGGCATCGAGGATGGGCGCGATGGTGGTCTCGACGTAATAGGTCTCGCCGGACTTGGCGCGGTTTTTGATGGTGCCGTGCCAGATCTGTTTTTTTGTGATGGTACTCCAGAGCCGTTTGAAAAAAGCGGGCGGCATCTTCGGGTGACGGACGATGTTGTGGGGCTTGCCGATGAGCTCTTCGCGGGAGTAGCCGCTGAGGTGGGCAAACTTGTCGTTGACGTAGGTAATGATGCCTATGGGGTCGGTTTTGGTGATGTGGCTGCTGCTGTCGACGATGTTTTTATACTCTTCGAGCAGTTTGCCCCGGATGTGGTAGCCGATGGCGATGGTCTGGCGCTGTTCGATCTGCCGGAGTTCTTCAAGAAGCGCTTCGACGTCGATGGGTTTGACGACGAAGTTTTCGACTTTGAGCTTGATCGCTTTCTGGAAATATTCGGGGTCGCTGAAGGCTGAGGCGACGATGACGGGAATCTCTCTGCCGAGATCGCGCATCCGTTCGACCATCTCCAGACCGTTCATGCCCGGCATCTTGATGTCGGTCAGGAGAACGTCGGGGTCGACCTCCTCCAGTGAGGCAAGTGCGGCCGAAGGCTCGGGGAAGGGGTAGACCTCCCGGATTTCGCGGCGCAGGATCTTTTCGAGTTGTTTGAGCAGTATGGGGTCATCTTCGACGACCATAAGGCGCAGATCGAGCATTTCAGCCCTCCTCTGTCAGCTTCTGGTTCATTATCATAGCATAAAGCACGGTTATCGTTCCACCCGGTTTCTTCCGCGCTCTTTGGCACGGTAGAGCGCCGTGTCCGAGCGTTCTATGAAAGCGTCGATGCTTTCGTCGGGAACGTATTGGGAGATCCCGAAAGAGGCGGTTTTTTCACCGATGGTCTCAAAACGGTGTTCCGAGATGCATTTTCGGAGATTTTCCGCATAGCGGAAGGCGCCTTCGAGATCGGTCTTGGGCAGGAGCACCATAAACTCCTCGCCGCCCCAGCGACCGACGGTGTCGGTCTGGCGGGCATTGCTCCGCAGAATTTTCGCCAGTTCCTGCAGTACCCGGTCGCCGACGAGATGCCCGTAACGGTCGTTAACGCTTTTGAAGTGGTCGATGTCGAGCAGGATGATGCACAGCGGCAGGCCGTAGCGGCGGGTCTGGGCGGTTTCGTAAGCCAGCAGTTCGTCGAGCTTGTGACGGTTGTAAAGTCCGGTCAGACGGTCGGTGACGGAGAGGGCTTCGACCCGTTTCTTGTCGGTGATGTCCTGTCGGATCGCCGTGTAGCCGATGTGGTTGCTCCGGCTGTCGTATTTGGGCGCGATGGTGGCGTGCACCCAGTAGTGCGCACCCTCCTTGGTCCGGTTCTTGATCTCCCCCTTCCAGGTGCCGCCTTGGGTGATGGTTTCCCAGAGATCACGGTAGAGTGTACCGGGCATGTCGGGGTGGCGGATGATGCGGTGGTTTTTTCCGATGAGCTCCGCGGCGCTGTAGCCGCTGATGGCGCAAAACGCGGCGGAGACTTCGGTAATGGTGCCGTCAAGATCGGTGGAGGAGGTGATGATGTTCTTGTCGATAAGCTCCAGATAGGCATGCTTCTCACGCTCCAGGCTGCGGGCGGTTCTGACACTCTCGATCAGTCGTGTGACGTCGGAACGGACGGAGATAAACTCGATGATCGTTCCCCGGTCGTCGAAGATGGGGGAAATAGTCGTTTTGACGTAGTAGGCGGAGCCGTCCTTGTGGCGGTTTTTGATGGTACCCTGCCATGGGTCTCCTCCGAGAATGGTCCGCCAGAGTTTGGTAAAGAGGGAGGCGGGCATGTCGGGGTGGCGGATGACGCTGTGGGAGTGCCCGAGCAGCTCTTCGGCGCTGTAGCCGCTGATCTGAACGAAGTTGTCGTTGACGTAGGTGATGTGCCCCTGCCGGTCTGTTTTAGAGACGATGTTGCTGATGTCGACGATCTTTTTATAGTCGTCGAGCAGGCGGGTTTTGAGGCGGTAGTCTCTCTGCATGCGGAGGTCGGCTTCGACGAGGGAGAGTTCCCTCAGAAGCTCTTCGGAGTCAATCGGTTTGACGATGAAGTGCCGGACCCGGAGCCGGATCGCTTTCTGGAAATAGGCGGGATCGCTGAAGGCCGAGGCGATGATGATCGGCAGCTCCGGCGCATCCTGACGGATCTGCCCGATCATCTCCAGCCCGTCCATCCCCGGCATTTTGATGTCGCTCAGCACGACGTCGGCGGGAGATTCGGAGAGCGCCTTCAATGCGTCGAAAGCGTTGCTGAAAGCGCGGACTTCACGGACCTCCCGGCGCAGCATGCGCGTCAGGGTCTGCAGCAAGACGGCTTCGTCTTCGACGATGACGAGGGAAAGCTCAAGCATAACCGCTCCTTCGGGAATTGTCCCGGAGACTTTTACTATTATAGCGCAACGTGAGATTGCGGACGGATTCATTTCGTAAGAGGCCTGCTTTAGGTTTTTTCAGTACAATATGCCTAACCAAACCCACCCCGGACGAAGCGATACGATGATAGATACCCAACGATTGACCCACCTGAAACAGCTTGAAGCCGAATCCATCCACATCATGCGCGAGGTCGTCGCCGAGTTTTCCAACCCGGCGATGCTCTACAGCGTCGGCAAGGACAGCTCGGTGATGCTCCACCTGCTGCAAAAAGCCTTCTACCCGGCCCCGCCGCCGCTTCCCCTGGTCCATGTCGACACGAAGTGGAAATTCGGCGAGATGATCGAGTTCCGCGACCGCCGCGCCAAAGAGGTCGGCATGGAGCTCATCGTCTACTCCAACCCCAGGGGCGAAGAGATGGGCATCTCCCCCTTCGTGCACGGTTCGGCCCTGCATACGGACGTCATGAAGACCGAGGGGCTCAAGCAGATGCTCGACATGCAGCAGTTCGATGCCGTTTTCGGCGGGGCGCGCCGGGACGAGGAGAAGTCCCGGGCCAAGGAACGCATCTACTCCTTCCGTGACGAGAACCACCGCTGGGACCCGAAAAACCAGCGTCCCGAACTCTGGAACGTCTACAACGGCCGTCACCGTCAGGGAGAGAGCATTCGGGTCTTCCCCCTCTCCAACTGGACGGAGCTGGACATCTGGCAGTACATCTACCTCGAGAGCATTCCCATCCCCTCCCTCTACTTCGCCAAGAAACGGCCGGTGGTCGAGTACATGGGAACCAAGATTCTCGTCGACGACGACCGCATGCCCCCCGAGCTTGCCGCCACGGCGAAAGAGGAGATGGTCCGTTTCCGCACCCTGGGGTGCTACCCGCTGACCGGGGCCATCAACTCCGAGGCGACGACACTGCCGGAGATCATCCAGGAGATGCTGCTGACCACCACCAGCGAACGGCAGGGGCGTCTTATCGACAGTGACGGCGACGCCAGCATGGAGAAGAAAAAGCAAGAGGGGTACTTTTAATGGCACACCAGTCCGACCTGATCGCACAGAACATCGAGAAGTATCTCAAGGAACACGAGAACAAGGAGATCCTCCGCTTCATCACCTGCGGCTCCGTCGACGACGGCAAGAGCACCCTGATCGGGCGGCTGCTGTACGACTCGAAGATGATCTTCGAGGATCAGCTCGCCTCCATCGAAAAGGACAGCAAGAAAAGCGGCACCACCGGCGGCAAGATCGACCTGGCCCTGCTGGTCGACGGTCTGGCTTCTGAGCGGGAGCAGGGGATCACCATCGACGTCGCCTACCGCTTCTTCTCCACCGACCGCCGCAAGTTCATCATCGCCGACACCCCGGGGCATGAACAGTACACCCGCAACATGGCGACCGGCGCTTCCACGGCGGACCTCGCCATCATCCTCATCGATGCCCGTCAGGGGGTCCTGACCCAGACCAAGCGCCACTCCTACATCGCCTCCCTGCTGGGGATCAAGAACCTTGTCGTGGCCGTCAACAAGATGGACCTGGTCGACTTCTCGCAGGAGCGCTTCAAGGCGATCAAGAGCGATTACGAGCGTATCATTCCCCACCTGCCCCACCACGAGGAGATCGAGTTTCGCTACATCCCCATCTCGGCCCTCGACGGCGACAACATCGTCGCAAACTCCGAACGCTGCCCCTGGTACGACGCCGAGCCGCTGATGGAGCTGCTCGACACCGTGGCGATCCAGAAAACCGAGGGCCGCGACTTCCGTTTGCCGGTCCAGTACGTCAACCGTCCCCATCTCAATTTCCGGGGCTTCTGCGGCACCATCGCCAGCGGCGAGATCCGCGTGGGTGACGCCATCACGGTGCTTCCCTCCCGGAAAACGAGCCGCATCAAGTCCATCGTCGCCAATGAGGTCAAAGAGCTTCGGCCCAGGGGCAAGGACGAGACGGTGGAGAGCATCGAAACCGCTTTCGCCCCGATGGCCGCGACGGTGACCCTCGAAGACGAGATCGACATCAGCCGGGGAGACATGATCGTCAAATCCGACGCCGTCCCCGAAGTCTCAAACCGCCTGGAGGTGATGATGGTCTGGATGAACGAGACGCCGATGCGTCCCGGGACGAACTACATCATCAAGCGGGCCACCTCCGTCATCAACGGAACCTTCGCGTCCATCGCCTACAAGAAAGACGTCAACACCTTCGCGGAGATGCCGACGGAGATGCTCGAACTCAATGACATCGCCGAGTGCACCCTCTCCCTCGACCGCCAGATCGCCGTCGACCCCTACAACGAGAACCGCTACACCGGCAGTTTCATCGTCATCGACCGCTACACCAACAACACCGTCGGCGCGGGGATGATCCTCGGGGCGGCACAGATCGGTGCCGCCGGTTCCGGGCAGCGGGTCTACACCGAAGCGGAAAAAGCGCTCAACGCCTACATCCGCGAGCACTTCCCCGAGTGGGAGTGCCGCAGCATCGAAGACGGTCCGGACGCGTAGATGGAGAAGACCGTCGTCGCCGGCGCGCTGCTTCTGTTCCTGGTCCTGCTCATACGCGGCCGGATCAAACCGGTCCTGCTCTTCGCCGGGCTGCTCGGCTTCTACTACGTCGGGGGCTACCTCGAAACCCAGCGCTTTCTCGGGAACTTTTCGAACAAATCCCTGATGGTGCTGGTGCTGCTGCTGCTGGTCTCCGTCGTCATGGAGAAGGTGCACCTCGTCGCCCGCTTCGCGCCGATGGTGACCCGGGGGGGCTCCTACGCCTCCGCCCTTTTGAAGCTGGCGGGATTCACCACGGTCTTCTCCGCGTTTTTGAACAACACCGCGGTGGTGGCCATGCTGATGGGCGCGCTGAAAAACCAGCGCAACCTCGCCCCGTCGCGCCTTCTTCTTCCGCTCTCCTACTTCGCCATTCTCGGCGGTACCATGACCCTGGTGGGAACCTCTACCAACCTGATCGTCAACAGCTTCGTCGTCGAGGCGGGGCTGGAGAGCCTGAAGATGTTCGACTTTTTCCTTGTCGGCGCGGCGCTGGCGCTTTCGGGTTCGCTGCTGGTCGCCTTCCTCGCCCCGAGGGTGCTGCCCGAGATCTCCCGGGAGGTCTCCATGCAGCAGGAGTACTTCCTGGAGGCCCGGGTGGACGAGGGGTCGCCCCTGCACGGCCGGAGCATCCTCGAAAATGGGCTGCGCAACCTCGACAACCTTTTTCTCGCGGAGCTGCAGCGCGGGGAGCATCTCATCTCCCCCGTCGCTCCCGACACGGTGATTGAGGCGGGTGACGTGCTGATTTTTACCGGAGACATTGCCCATATGGAGAGCCTCAAGCAGTTCCCGGGACTCTCCATCCACTCCGACCGCAAGCATACCTTCAAGGAGAACCTGGTCGAAGTGGTGCTCTCCCACGACGCCACGCTGCTGGGCATGAGCATCAAGGAAGCCGATTTCCGTGCGAAGTTCGATGCCGCCGTCGTCGCGATGCGCCGGGGCGACGAGAAGCTTTCGGGCAAGCTGGGGGAGAAGATTCTTCAAGCCGGCGACATCCTGGTGCTGGCGGTGGGTCGCGACTTCTACCGCCGCAGCAACCTCAAGAAGAACTTCTACATCGTCTCGGGCATCGAGACGAAGAACCAGCTTTCCGTCACCGAAGGGCGCATCGCCCTGGGGAGCTTCGCCGCGGTGATCCTCCTGGCAGCGACGGGAGTTGTGCCGCTGCTGAAGGGTCTTTTGGTACTGCTGGGCCTCTTCGTCGTTCTGAAATTCACCAGCTTCTCCGAGCTCAAGCGCCTCTTTCCCTTCGACCTGGTGCTCATCATCGGCTCGGCCCTGGGGATCGCCCACACCCTTTACACCACCGGTCTCGCTTCGGACATCGCCGACGGCATGCTGGCGCTCTTTGCGGGCGGGGGAGCCTTCGGCGCTTTTGTCGGAGTGTTTCTGTTGACGCTGGTGATGACGGAGTTTATGACCAACAACGCCGCAGCGGCCCTGGTCTTTCCCATCGCCCTGGCGACCTCCGAGGCGCTGGGGGTGAGTCCCTGGCCCTTTATCATGGCCGTCGCCTACGGAGCGAGCGGGAGCTTCATCAGCCCCTTCGGCTACCAGACCAACCTCATGGTCTACAGTGTCGGCGGCTACACGCTCAAAGATTTCGCCCGGATCGGCGTGCCGATGTCGCTCTGCTACGTCGCCGTGGCACTGACCCTCATTCCGTGGGTCTTCCCGTTTTAAATCCTTAAGAGGAGCATTACCGATGGCTGAACATATCGTATGGCACCACCACCACGTCACCAAAGAGGCGCGCATTTCCCGGCTGGAGCAGCGCCCCTGCATCCTCTGGTTCACCGGCCTGAGCGGTTCGGGGAAATCCACCATCGCCAATGCGGTGGAGGGGCTGCTTTTCGAACGGGGCCACATGACCTACCTGCTTGACGGCGACAACATCCGGCACGGTTTGAACGGCGACCTCGGTTTCGACGATGCGGCGCGCATCGAGAACATCCGCCGCATCGGGGAGGTCTCGAAACTCTTCGTCGACGCGGGGATCATCGTGCTCTCCGCCTTCATCTCCCCGTTCTGCGAGGACCGGGACCGGGTCCGCGCCCTGGTGGGGGAGGGGGAGTTCCTCGAAGTCTTCGTCGACACCCCGCTGGAGGTGTGCGAGTCCCGGGACCCCAAAGGGCTCTACAAAAAAGCCCGGGCGGGTGAAATTCCCCACTTTACCGGCATCGACTCTCCCTACGAGGCGCCGGATGCGCCGGAGATTCACATCAAGACCGACAGCTGCGACGTCCGGGCGTGCGCAGAAGCGGTTGTCGCCTACCTGGAAACGAAAGGATACATTCATGCTTGAGACCATCGAGACCGCGGCGATCGCCGCCATCGCCAAAGAGGCGGGAGACGCGATCATGGAGATCTACCGGCGGGATTTCACCGTCGAATACAAGGAGGACCAGTCGCCGCTGACCGAGGCGGACCTGGCGGCCAACGCCATCATCGTCGCAGCGCTCAAGCCTTACGGCCTGCCCATCCTCTCGGAAGAGGGCAAGTCGGTACCCTACGAGACCCGGAAGGGGTGGGACTCCTACTGGTGCGTCGACCCCATCGACGGGACCAAGGAGTTCATCAAGAAGAACGACGAATTCACGGTCAACATCGCCCTGATCCATCGCGGCGTTCCGGTGATGGGCGTCGTTTACGCCCCGGCGCTGGGAGAGATGTACAGCGCGAAGCGCGGGGAGGGGGCCTTTAAAAACGGCGCGCGGCTGCCCCTGCGCACCAATGAAGCCCCCGAAGTGTCGCTGCACATCGTTGCGAGCAAGTCGCACCTCTCCGCCGAGACCCAGGCGTTCATCGACGCCGTGGCGCAAACGACGGAGCGGATCGAACAGGTCTCCCGGGGGAGCAGCCTGAAGCTCTGCATGGTCGCCGAAGGGGCGGCGGACCTCTACCCCCGTCTTGCGCCGACCATGGAGTGGGATACGGCGGCGGCGGACGCGGTGGTGCGCGAAAGCGGCAAAATGACCTACCGCTACGACGCCGAAGCGGAGATGGGCGGCGACATGCCCCTGGAATACAACAAGGAAGATCTGCTCAATCCCTGGTTCGTCGTACGCTGAGTGTACGGCGCTGCTGCCCCGTGAGGGCGGAAAACTCTCTTAAAAAAAATTTCTATTGATGGGTAATACTCTGCAGGAAAAAAAGCGGGGTGAAAAAATCTTCAATGGTCGGAGCGACCCGATTCGAACGGGCGACCTCTACCACCCCAAGGTAGCACGCTAGCCAAACTGCGCCACGCCCCGAATGAAGATCAAAATGATAGTAGGAACTTCATAAATCTTTACTGAACCGGCGAAAAAAGATGGGCGCTGCATGGAGGCATGCGATGGGGGCTCATCAGGTTTTGAGACGTTCGGGAATTCTTAAACGGAAAAAATGCTTAAAACCATGCAGGCGAGGGGTGTGGTGACGGCCGCTTTCTTAGTTCCACTTAAGTTTCGGGAACGACGGTTTTCGTTAAGTGTTTGGTGATGACTTTGTGATACAATGTGCGCTGAGATGACAATCCCTCTCGACAAGGACATGTGTATGAAACGGATTATTGCAGCATTGATGGCGTTGGGAACCCTGGCACTCTTTGCCGGGACATACAGTCTGGATATGAGCCACACCCAGGTGGGCTTTTCCGTCAAGCACATGATGGTCAGTAAAGTCAAAGGGAAGTTCGATTTTTACGAAGGTGAGATCGAATTTGACGAAAAGACGATGCAGTTTACGAAACTGAAGGGAGTCATCGACGCCGAATCGGTCAATACCGATAACGAGCGCCGCGACACGCACCTGCGCAGCGCCGATTTCTTCGACGTTGCCAACCACCCGCAGATTACCTTCGAGATGACCGGGTACAAGGGCGATGCGGACGGTGGCAAGATGGACGGCCTGCTTACCATCCGGGGCGTGACCAAACCGGTCACCATGGATGTGGAGATGGGCGGCCTCATCACCGACTTTCAGGGCAAAAAGCGTTTGGGCTTCTCCCTGGAGGGCGAGATCAACCGTCACGATTTCGACCTGGAATGGAACCGTGTGCTTGAGACCGGCGGCCTGGTCGTCGGCGACACGGTCAAAATGACGGTCGACATCGAAGCGATCGAACGCAACTGAACACTCCGCGATATTTCTAGCACTTCCCGGCGCGCATGCGAGCGCATCGGGGAACCCTCCCGTTTAACCTGGATGTAACACTCTTTCTCTACCATTATAAAAACGATGTCCTCCCGAAAGGCGCGTGCGTTTTCACGGCAAGAGAGCTCCATGACCATCTACGACAGCAGGCGGAAGATCGTTCTGCACACCCTGACGCTTTTCATACTGGCCAACATGGCGCTGTTGATGCTGCTGGTGCCGCTCTGGTTCCGGCAGTGGGTGACGCTGGATGTCGTGTTCTACATTGCCAAGGTGCTGCTGATTACCCTCGTGATGATGCTCCTCTACCTTCCTTTCCGCAGCGGTCACTTCATACGGCTGGTCGGGAACCGTCTGCAGTACGGCAGCCGGAAAGGGAGCATTGTGTGCGAGGGGATTGTCGGGCAGGAGATCACCGTCACCACGAAACAGTACCTTTTTACCCGGGCGATCATCCTCATCTGCGGTGATCACCGCGTCATGCTGTACGCTTCAAGTTTCGGCGATGAGGAGTTTAACGCCCTCGCGATGATGCTCGGAGTTCCCCGAAGCTGATATTTCTCTATGTTCTTCACAATGCGATCGCCTGCAAATCCCCCTAAAATATGATATATGTTTAAAATCTACACACTTCTGATGAAAAAATGTGTCAAAAAATAGTCAATGTATTGATAAGCTTGCAATATAATATGCATTAGAATAGGATATGCCCCGTTGTATATTTCACTCACACGGGGGCACTATGTTCGGTCGTAAACACGAATCGGCAAACAGGGAAAACGAGGCGCTTCGAAACCGTATTGCGGAGCTCGAGGCACGGATCGGGGAGCTTGAGAGCGAGTGCGAACGCCTCCGTGCGGTGGAAGAAAAGAGCCGTGACATCGTCGAGGAGAACAAGCTCAAAAATGCATTGACGCAGAACCTCACCAACGGCTGTATGGATAACATCGCCTTCATCCAGCGGGAGATCGAGGGGAATATCAAGAACCTCGACGAGATCAACACCCTCAACAACGAGGGGGCGGAGATCGTCACGGAGGTGGAGGAGAATGTCAACAAGATCTTCAACTCCGAGGCGATCATCCATATGGCCAACGAGCTCCGGAACAATGCCGACACGCTCAACAGCAGCGTCGTCAACATCTCCGAGGTGATCAGCCTGATCAAGGATATCTCCGACCAGACCAACCTGCTGGCGCTTAATGCCGCCATCGAGGCGGCACGCGCCGGGGAGTACGGGCGGGGCTTCGCCGTCGTTGCCGACGAGGTGCGGAAACTGGCGGAGCGGACCCAGAAGGCGACGACGGAGGTGGAGATCAACATCAGCACCCTGAAGCAGAATGCCTCCACCATCCACGAGGACAGCGAACGGCTGGAGACGGAGGCCAACGCCTCGACGGAGAACCTGGCGCAGTTCAAGACGACGCTGCACCAGCTCATCGGGAACTCCGCGACCATCGAGAAAGATACCCAGCACGCGACCTACGAGCTCTTCGCGACGCTGGCGAAACTCGACCACGTCCTCTTCAAGGTCAACGCCTACAACGGCGTCTTCAACAACAAGGAGACGGAGCTCTCCGACCACCACGGCTGCCGCTTCGGCAAATGGATGGACGGCGAGGGGAGAGAGGTCTTCGGCCATACGGCGGCCTACCGCGAGATCACGCGGCCCCACGCGGAGGTTCACGACGGGGCGCGGGCGGCGATTGAGTGTGTTCGTACGGGGGTCTGTCTCCAGGACATCAACGCGGTCATCAGCCACTTCGACCAGGCGGAACGGGCGAGCAAGGAGCTCTTCGTCGTACTCGACCGGATGCTGACGGAGGCGAAGAGCTGACGTCTAAGGCGTAGTGTATTTTTGCCGGGGAGGCTCAGACGCAGAAGCGTCCCTGGCGGTAGTCTTCGAGCTCGGCGTCGCTGAGGAGTTCGAGTTCATTGTAGGCGTGACCGTTCTCGACGGCTTCGCGCAGATGTTTCAAAAAGAGCCCGGGCGCTTCCCAGAAGAGCCCGATCACGACCGGATCGACACCGAACTTTTCGCGGTGGAGTCTTCGGTACTTTTGCAGCGCTTCCATCCTATCCTCCTTGATATTTTTTTCTATCCCTATAGTAGAACTATCGGTGATTTCGTAAAAGTTTTAAAGCATGTTGCATGCCATAGGAACGTTTGGTTTTCAGGAGAGAAGTATAGTGTTTTTATTTGGAATTGCGAGAGCGGATGCAGGAAATTTTGCAGGAGCTGACTCCTGAAGCGTGCGAACATCGGAAAAAGAGTTTCTTTTTCGGATTGAGGTTAAAAAAATTTGATTTTTTGGATGGTTTTGAAGAAGTGGTGGCCAATCTCGGAATCGAACCAAGGACACACGGATTTTCAATCCGTTGCTCTACCAACTGAGCTAATTGGCCATCTGTTAAAGAGGCCGAAAGTATAACGGCCGTCTGTTGAAATCCAGCTTAAAACGCAAGCGGCGTTTCAGGCCTTTCCGAGGCGGCCGACGTACTCCTTGAAAAGGTTCCCCCGTTCGGCGTAGGAGCGGAACTGGTCGAGGCTCGCCGCGGCGGGGGAGAGGAGGGCGACGGCCTCTGCGTCGTGGCGTTCGGCGATCGCCTCCACCGCCTTTTCGAGCACCCCGCATTCGCGGCAGGAGATCTGCGCTTTCGCCGCGGCCTCCATAAGGCGCGAGGCGTTGCTGCCGATGGCGTAGAGGGCGACGTCGTAGGCCTTCAGCGCCTCGAGCAGCGGTTCGAGGTCGACCCCCTTGTCGTCGCCGCCGACGATGAGGTGGACCCGGCGGTCGCCGTAGGCGGCCATGGCCGCGAGGGCGGCGTCGATGTTGGTCGCCTTGGTGTCGTTGACCCAAAGCCGTCCCAGGGCGTCATGCAGCTCCTCCTGGCGGTGGGGCTCGATGACGAAGGCGTTGATGCGGTCGTAGTCGCGCCGGTCGAAGAGAATGGCGTCGACGGCCATGGCGATGACCGCGTCGAGGAGGAAGCCCCCCTTGAAACGGAGCCGAGCGGTATCGATGCCGAAACGCTTCGCCAGGTCGTCGGCGTCCTTGTAGCCCACGACCCACGCGGCGGTCTCGGGGAGGTGGGGAAGCAGCGCTTCGGGGATGAGGGCCGCTTCCCCCTCTTTCATGGTCGCCAGCGGTTTGAGCTTGTCGGCGATGTACCCCTCCATGCCGCCGTGCCAGCTGAGGTGGTCCGGGGTGACCGGGAGCAGGGCGTAGAGGTCGGGGGAGGCCGTATCGGTGTAGTGCAGGGTAAACGAGCTCGTCTCCAGGACCCACAGGGGCGCCGCGGGGTCGAGCTCCGCCAGGGGGGTGCCGATGTTGCCCCCGGCGACGGCGCCGCGCTCCGCAAGGAGGTGGGTGAGCATCTGGGTGGTCGTTGTTTTCCCGTTGGTCCCGCTGATCCAGACCGAGAAGGGCATGATCTCGGCGAAGAAGTCATACTCCCCCTTCAGGTGGCGTGCCGCGGCGATGAGGGGGTGTTTCGGCGGGATGCCCGGGGAGGGGATCTCCAGGTCCGAGTAGCGGGGGTCGAACTCCGAAGCGGGGCGCAAACGGTTCCCCGCGTCGTCGGTGAAGGGTTTGTTGACGTGGTCGTCGTAGACGGTGCAGGGGCCGAACTTCGCCGCGATGGCTTTGGTGGTGATGCCGTAGCCGAACAGCGAGACGCGGTAGCGGTTTGCGGGCAGCTGCATCAACGGATCTTCAGGGTGATGAGCGCCATCAGGTTGGAGAGGATGGCGATGATCCAGAAACGGACGATGATCTTGTTCTCCGCCCACTGTTTCATCTCGAAGTGATGGTGAATGGGAGCCATCAGGAAGACCCGCTTCTGCCGTAGACGGTAGCTGCCGACCTGCAGGATGACCGAGACGGTTTCGACGACGAAGATCGCCCCGATGAGCAGGAGCAGCAGTTCGCTTTTGCAGATGATCCCCATGTAGGCGATGAACGCCCCCAGCGTGAGCGAACCGCTGTCGCCCATGAAGACCTCCGCCGGATGGCAGTTGAACCACAAGAAGCCCGCCAGCGATCCGATGAGGGCGCTGGCGATGATGGTCACCTCGCCCACCGGGACGCTGGGCAGCAGCAAGTAGCTGCTGATGACCGCGTTCCCCGTCACGTAGACGATGACGCTCAAGGAGGTGAGCGCGGCGATGGAGGGGACGGTAGCGAGGCCGTCGAGGCCGTCGGTGAGGTTGACGGCGTTGGAGACCCCGACGATGAGCAGCGTCCAGAAGATGAGGGCGAAGGGCCCCATGTCGAAGAGGGGGTTTTTCAGGAAGGGGACGTAGAGGTCGGTGTTGAACTCCCCGCAGGCCAGGAGGCAGATGGAGACGATGACGGCGCTGACGGACTGAAGAAAAAACTTCATGCGCGCCGAAAGCCCCGCAAGGTTCTCCTGCCGACGGATCTTCGCCCAGTCGTCCTTGATGCCGATCATCATGAAGAGTACCAGGGTCAGCAGGGCGCCTACGACGAAATGGTTGTTGAGTTTGACCGTCAGCAGTGAGGCGATGAGGGTGGCGCCGATGAAGACGACCCCGCCCATGGTGGGGGTTTTCGCCTTTTCGCGGTGGCTCTCCGGCGCCCACTCGTTGATGGGCTGCACGCTCGAGGAGCGCTGGGCCCAGCGGATGAACTTCGGCATGAGCCAGAGGGTCAGCGCCAGGGCGATGAAGAAGGCGAAACCGGCCCGTACGGTAATGTACTGGAAGAGGTTGATGTGGAAATGTTTGAAGACTGCATAGAGCATGCGCTGGGTGCCTTTATGAGCGATAAAAGCGCCCTGGTAACGCAAGGTGCGCTTCTAGTTTTTTTTGTTTATCGGTATGAAAGCGTCATTTTAATACAATCGCCTTCATATTTAGATTAAGGACGACCTTTGGCGAACAAAGCGATTTTAATCATTACCGACGGCATCGGCTATTCGGCCAAAACGGAGTACAACGCGTTTTACCACGCGAACAAGCCCACTTACGACCGGCTGTTCAAAGAGGTGCCCCATGCGTTTGTGGATACCTTCGGCCTCAGTGTCGGCCTTCCCGAAGGGCAGATGGGCAACTCGGAAGTCGGCCACATGACCATCGGCAGCGGCCGGGTGCTGTATCAGGACCTCGTCAAAATCTCCCTGGCGCTCCAGGAGAACACGCTCCGGGAGAACCGGGTGCTCAACGACCTGCTCGGTACCAGCAAACGGCTTCATCTCATCGGACTGATGAGCGACGGCGGCGTCCACTCCCACATCGATCACATGATCGGCCTGGCGGAGATCGCCGCCGACGCGGGCAAGGAGGTGCTGCTGCACCTCATTACCGACGGTCGCGACGTCTCCCCCACCTCGGCGAAGCTCTACCTGCAGCAGGTTCAGGCACACCTGAACAGCCGCATCCGCATTGCCACCATCGGAGGACGCTACTATACCATGGACCGGGATAACCGGTGGGACCGGGTGAAAAAAGGGTACGACGCTATCGTCAACGCCGAGCCCAAAACCGACAACAGCCCCAGCGACTACATCGAGAACTCCTACGCCGACGACGAGACCGACGAGTTCATCGTTCCCGCGGCCTTCGACGGCTATGACGGGATGAAGCAGGGCGACGCCGTACTGACCTTCAACTTCCGCAGCGACCGGATGCGCGAGATCGTCACCGCCATCGGAAGCCGGGAGTTCGACGGCTTCGAGCGCGAACAGGTCCCGGTGCACATGGCGACCATGACCGAGTACGACAAGAGCTTCCCCTACCCGGTGCTCTTTCCCAAGGAGAGCCCGAAAAACACCCTCGCCGAGGTGATCAGCCGGGCGGGACTGCGGCAGCTGCATACCGCCGAGACGGAGAAGTACGCCCACGTCACCTTCTTCCTCAACGGCGGCATCGAGGAGCCCTACGAGAACGAGACCCGGGTCCTCATCCCCAGCCCCGACGTCAAAACCTACGACATGAAACCCCAGATGAGCGCGCCCGAAGTGGGAGACGCCGTTCTCAAAGCCGTCGATGAGGCATACGACTTCATCGTCGTCAACTTCGCCAACGGAGACATGGTCGGTCACACCGGGGTCTACGACGCGGGGCTGAAAGCCGTCGAGGCGGTGGACCGTGAGCTCGGGCGCATCTTCGACGCCGCGAAGGAGAAGGGGTACGCCGTCGTCCTCACCTCCGACCATGGCAACTGCGAGGAGATGAAAGACGCCAAGGGGAACACCCTGACCAACCACACCGTCGGAAAGGTGTGGTGTTTCGTCATGGCCGAGGGGGTCGACCGGGTTCACGCCGGCGGCCTCAACCACATCGCCCCGACGGTGCTGAAACTGATGGACCTGGAGATCCCCGCGGAGATGGACACCCCCCTGATCTAGGGAGCAGTTGCATCTTCGGCAATTTTCGGGTATAATTGCGCCTTCCAATACCCGCACCTATACGGGTAAAAATATATAGATATACGTACAAGGCTCCGGCCCCAGCCGTGTATCATCAAGGTAAAACATGAAAAAAGAGATTCACCCGACATCCGTCGACTGTAACGTCACCTGCGCCTGCGGCAACACCTTTACGACCAAGAGCACCAAAGAGGAGCTCCGCATCGACATTTGTAACGAGTGCCACCCGTTCTACACCGGTTCTCAGAAAGTCGTCGACACCGCCGGGCGTATCGAGAAGTTCAAAAAACGCTACAACATGGCCTAAGGGCCGCTCCGGAAGGGAGAGGTTTTGCTTACCCTCGTCCCGACCCCCATCGGCAACGTCGGCGACATGTCGCTGCGGGCCATGGAAACCCTCTCACACGCGGACGTTCTGCTCTGCGAAGATACCCGAATCACCAAGAAACTGCTTCAGCTGCTTCGCGACCGCCACGGCCTCGTGACCTCCGATCCCGAATTCATCTCTCTGCATTCGCATAACGAACACCGCTTCGTCGACAACCTGAACCCGGAGTTCTTCGAACGCAACGTCGTTTACGTCAGCGATGCGGGGATGCCCGGCGTCAGCGACCCGGGGCAGATGCTGGTGCGCTACTGCATCGACCGCGGCATCGCCTACGACGTCCTTCCCGGGGCCAACGCCGCCCTGACCGCTTTTGTCGCCAGCGGCTTCGTCGAGACGCGGATGCTCTTCTTCGGCTTTCTCCCCCACAAGGGTTCGGAGCGCTCCAAGGCGCTGCAGGAAGCGCTCTACAACGGCTACACGACCGTCCTTTACGAGTCCCCCCACCGGCTGGCGAAGCTGCTCGGCGAAGTCGCCGCGGAAGCTCCGCAGCGCCGGTTGTTCCTGGCCAAGGAGCTGACCAAGAAGTTCCAGACCTATCTGCACGGCACCGCCTCGGAGCTGCAGGAGCGGCTCGGGGGAGAGATCCGCGGCGAATGGGTCGCGGTCATCGAGGCGGGCGCTTCCCGCGGCAGCAGCCTCGGTGAGCGGGACGTCCTCGCCCTGGATCTTCCCAAAAAAGCCGCCGCCAAACTGATCGCGAAGATCACCGGCGAACACCCCAAAGCGTGCTACCAGCGTCTGCTCGAATGTGACGGCGAAAGCTGATCCTCCTTCAAAAGCTTCCCGCACCGAACGGTTCTTGTTTGCGCCGTTGTCGGAAACGTGATATAGTGCGAAATTTCCCTCAGGTCGGCACCGGGCCCGCCGTTTCGGGAAGCTTGAAAACCTTAAGAATATTTTAGGTAGAATCTCTAGCATGTTGATTTATGGCAAACAACCGGTTTATTACGTTATCGACCGCCATCCGCAGAAACTGCGTACCCTTTACCTCGCCAAAGAGGTGCACAAAAAGGAGTACTCCAGGTTGATGCGGCTGGGGTGCGAGGTGAAGCGCATTCCCGCCAACGCCGCGCAGTCGATGAGCAAAAACGGCAACCACCAGGGCTTCCTCGCGGAGGTTGATGACATCGAACCCGCCGACCTCAAGTCGGTCTGTCGGGGCGATTTCGTCGTCATCCTCAGCGGGGTGACCGATGTGGGTAACATCGGCGCCATCGTGCGCAGCGCTTTTGCCCTCGGGGTGGACGGTCTGATCGTCTGCGGTCTGAAACAGTTCCCCCTCGAACCGGTGATGCGCAGCAGCACCGGGGCGCTGTTCGACCTCCCGTTTACGGTGCAGCACAATCTCTACGATGTCATAAATGAACTCAAGCTGGCGGGCTTCGATCTCTACGGCGCGGTCATGGACGGCACGGATATCCGTGAAACCCCCATGTCGCCGCGCCGTGCCCTGATTCTGGGGAACGAAGCAGAAGGGATACCGGCACGGGCCCAGGAACGACTGGACCGCCGTGTGAGTATTGTCATGGCACACGATTTCGATTCGCTCAATGTCAGCGTCGCGGGTGCTATTTTGATGGACAGGATGAGACAGACATGAACGAGGCTTTGGACGCGCTCAAGGCATTGGGCGCAGAGAAGGTGCACGAAGACACCCACATCTCCAGGAAAAACATCGAGGCGATTTTCAGCCGCTCCTACGGGGGGATGAACCCGGTACAGTTCAGCGGGTTCGTCTCCATTCTCGAACGGGAATACGGCCTGGAACTTTCCGGACTGAAAAACGACTTCCTCGCCTACTGGGAAGTGCATCACGCCGAGGTGGAGGCGGAGGAGGAAGCAGGCCATCTCCCCTCGCCGCGGGAGCGCCGCGGTATCCGGCTGCTGCTGGTCGTTGCCGCGGCGGCGGCGGCGATCACGCTCTACATGCTCGGATCGGCCCCCGAACCCGTTCCGGAGGTCCTCCCCGAAGCGGACGCGACGGAGTATGCCGTGCCCGTGGAACCGGAAACCCCCGCACCGCAGCAGAGCGTGCCAACCGAGCCCGCCGTCGTCGAAACGGCCGTCGAGGTTCCGGCAGCGGCCGAAACCCTGAGCATTACCCCAAAGAGCAAACTCTGGGTCGGCTTTATCGACCTGGAAACCAATCTTCGCGAACAGGCGCTGACCACCGACACCCTGGAGGTCGATACGAACCGTTCCTGGCTGATGGTCTTCGGCCACGGCTACTTCAGCTTCGAACACAACGGTGAAATCCTCGACTACAACAGCACCAACCGCCTCCGTTTCATCTACGAAGACGGAACGCTGCGCGAGATCACCCGCGCCGAGTTCAAAGAGCGCAACCGGGGGCAGAATTGGTAAGAGCCGTGCTGCTGACGGCGCTGCTCTTTTTGAGCGCCGTCGCCGAAACCCCGCTTTTCGACAAGGTGCGTTCCCTCGTCGGCGACGACGTTTATTCCCGGAACCAGGCATTCGTCAAGATCATCTTTTCCCCGGAAACCGAATACTACACGAACGACCGCATCGACGTGGTCAAAGTGGTGCAGACCCTGCGGGAAAACGGGCTGATGAACCTCTTTTTCGAAACGCCCCAGTCTCTCGAACTTACCTTCAAGACCAACGGGTCGCCTCTTTTCTTCGTCCGCCTTATGGGCGAGACCCTGCGCTCCATGGGCTACTACCGCTACATCACCGAGGAGTCCCGCCTCGACAACAGCGCCTTCATCTGGAAGATCCGGCTGACCACCGAGTACGCCACCGACCCCTCCATTTTGCGCAAGGAGCTGGTCAAACGCGACTGCGACATCATCGACATCGAACGCGAAAGCGACCGGCAGTGGAGCTACAACATCGACATGTCCCTGGCCCATCTCGACCTCGTGCCCCTCGAAAGCGGCAAGGCGGTCACCTTCAACCGCTCTCTCGACGCCCACTGGCTCGACGTCTCCCGGGTCCGCCGGGTGACGCTCAGCAGCCTTCGGGGAAACAACTGGTACCCCTACATCGCTTTCTACGACAGCTCGCTGCGGCTGCTGAAGGTCTACCAGCGCGACCGCAAGACCTGGGAAGTCACCATTACGCCGCCCCGGGACGCGGTCTACGTCAAAGTCGCCGACCTCTACACCCTCCGCAACATCAAAGACGGATTCCGGGTCACCCCGCGCGGGGTGAAATAGCCTCCGCAACCCCTCCATTTCAGGCGTTTGCGAAAGAGGCGGCGCCAAAACCGGAACGAATGTGCTAAAATGGCGATTATATTTCCGGGGCCCCCGGTCCCGCACCAAGATGGGTAATCACTATGTTTGACGAAATTCAGTTTGACCGCATCCAGAGACTCCCGAAGTACATCTTCGCCGAAGTCAACGACCTCAAGATGGCCGAGCGCCGCGCCGGTGCCGACGTTATCGACTTCAGTATGGGCAACCCCGACGGGGACACCCCCGAGCACATTCGCGAGAAACTGGTCGAGTCGGCCCAGAAGACCAAAACCCACGGCTACTCCAACTCCAAGGGGATCATCAAGCTCCGTAAAGCGATCTGCGACTGGTACAAGGAGCGCTACGACGTCGACATCGACCCCGAGACCGAAGCGGTCGCGACCATGGGTTCCAAAGAGGGATACGCTCACCTCGCCTACGCCATCACCAACCCCGGCGACGTTATCGTCGTCCCGGATCCGACCTACCCCATCCACTCCTACGGCTTCGTTCTGGCCGGGGGGAACGTCCAGAAGATGGAACTCCCCTATGACGAAGACTACGTTGTCGACGAAGATCAGTTTTTCAAAAACCTCGAATCGGCCTTCAAAGAGTCCTTCGTCAAGCCCAAATACCTGGTGGTCAACTTCCCCCACAACCCCTCGTCTGCGACGGTGACCCCGGAGTTCTACGTACGCCTGGTCGCCCTGGCGAAGAAGGAGCGCTTCTACGTGATCTCGGACATCGCCTACGGTGACATCTCCTTCCGCGGCTACAAGACCCCTTCCATCATGTCCGTTCCGGGGGCGAAAGATGTCGCGGTCGAGTCCTACACCCTCTCCAAAAGCTACAACATGGCGGGATGGCGCGTCGGCTTCTTCGTCGGCAACAAGAAACTGATCGGCGCCCTGCAGAAGATCAAAAGCTGGCTGGACTACGGCATGTTCACGCCCATCCAGGTCGCCGCGACGGTGGCCCTTAACGGCGACCAGCAGTGTGTCGCGGACATCGTCTCCAAGTACGAGAAACGCCAGGATGTTCTTGTCGAAGCCTTCAACCGCGCGGGCTGGCCGGTGAAACTCAACCAAGCTTCCATGTTCGTCTGGGCGAAGATTCCCGATTGCGCCGCGCACCTCGGTTCCCTGGAGTTCAGCAAACGGCTGCTGGTCGAGGCCCAGGTCGCGGTGGCGCCGGGCATCGGCTTCGGCGAGTACGGCGAAGGATACGTCCGTATCGCGCTGATTGAAAACGAGAACCGCATCCGCCAGGCCGCCAAGAACATCAAGCGCTTCCTCGCCCAGTTCGAAGAAGAGGCGGCGCAGTGACCCGTGTCGGCGTCATCGGTGTCGGTACGGTAGGCAGCTCCGTCGTCCGGATTCTCAAGGAGAACCGGGCGATCATCACGGCGCGCGCGGGAGACGAGATCTCCGTCAAAAGCGGCGTCGTACGCAACCTGGAGAAGAAACGCGACCTCGACATCGCTTTCTATGACGATCCCTCCGCGATCGTGGACGACCCCGAAATCGACATCGTCGTCGAACTGATGGGGGGCGTCGAAGAGCCCTTCGAGGTCGTCAAGCGCGCGCTTCAAAACGGCAAGGCGGTCGTCACCGCCAACAAGGCGCTGCTCGCCTACCACCGCTACGAGCTCCAGGACATCGCCCAGGACATCGCGTTCGAATTCGAAGCGAGCGTCGCCGGGGGCATCCCCATCATCAACGCCCTGCGCGACGGCCTTTCCGCCAACCACATCATCTCCATCCAGGGGATCATGAACGGCACCTGCAACTACATGCTGACCAAGATGATGAACGAGGGGGTCGCCTTCGACGCCATCCTCAAAGAGGCGCAGGAACTCGGCTACGCCGAGGCGGACCCCACCTTCGACATCGGCGGCTTCGACGCGGCGCACAAACTGCTCATCCTCGGTTCCATCGCCTACGGCATCGACGCCAAGCCCGAAGAGATTCTCATCGAGGGGATCGAGCAGGTGACCCAGGAAGATATCGCCTTCGCCAAAGACTTCGGTTACGCCATCAAGCTGCTGGGCATCGCCAAGCGCGACGGCGACGAGGTGGAGATGCGGGTGCACGCCTGTCTCATCCGCGAGGATGCCATGATCGCCAAGATCGACGGGGTGATGAACGGCGTCAGCGTCGTCGGCGACAAAGTCGGCGAGACGCTCTACTACGGTCCCGGGGCCGGCGGCGACGCCACGGCGAGCGCCGTCATCGCGAACATCATCGACATCGTTCGCTCCGGCAAGCGCTCCCCGATGCTCGGATTCGACAAGCCCCTCGAACGGGGACTGCGGCTCAAGGACAAGAACGACATCATCTCCGAGTACTACCTCCGCCTCAAAGTCGAGGACAAACCGGGGGTCCTGGCGAAGATCGCCACCCTCTTCGGCGACCACGGCATCTCCGTCGAGACGATGCTGCAGCGTCCCGTCGGCGAGGGCGCGGCCAACCTGCTTTTCGCGACCCACGAAGCGCGCGAAGGGGAGGTCCAGAAGGTGCTGGAGATGCTCCAGGGCTTCGATTTCGTCACCGCGACCCCGGTGATGATCCGCATCGTCTAGGGCGGGTTTTCCCGCTCCGAACCCCCTCCGCTTACAGAAGTTTTAATCCCCGTCCCCCCGCTCCCGTTACGGCAAACCTTAAGAGACAAAGCGGTAGACTTTTCCCTATCGTCACCCCCGTTCCGGACGTGCGAAACCGGATGCGGCGGCGCAGAAGATTATCAATATACAGGCAAACTCCATGGCAGAAAAGATTGACAGCGTATGTACCTATTGCGGCGTCGGATGCGACATCGTCGGCGAGGTCGAGAACAACACCATCGTCAAAATCGGCGCCTCCCCCGACGGCTACGTCTCCCAGGGGAAACTCTGCATCAAGGGGAAGTACGGCTTTGACTTCGTCGCTTCCGACGAGCGGATCCGCGAACCGCGGATCAAGAAGCGCTTCCTTGAGAAAAACCCCGAGATCAAAGAGGCGATCGCCGGGTCGCTGCGCGAACTCGACGCCACCTGGTACGCGACGGACCTGGAAGGGGCCACGACCGCGTCGGCGATGAAGATGCTGGAGATCCGGGAGAAGTACGGCCGTCACAGCCTCTGCTCCGTGGGCGGGGCGCGCACCTCCTGCGAGAGCGCCTACCTCTTCCAGAAGTACACCCGCCACGTCCTGGAGTCCCCCCATGTCGACAACTGCGCCCGGGTCTGCCACTCCCCCAGCCTCAAGGGGATGCGCACCACCATCGGCGAAGGGGCCGCGACCAACCCCTACAACGACATCTACGAGACGGAGTTCATCCTCGTCATCGGCTCCAACACGACCGAAGCCCACCCCATCGTCGCCAACCGCATCGTCGACGCGGCGCAGCAGCACAACAACCTCGCGGTCGTTGACGTCCGCGACATCAAGCTGATGAAGTTCGCCAAGCACAAGGCGATCATCCCCCATGAGGCGAACCTGCTGGTACTGAACATGATGGCCTTCGTCATCATCGACGAGGAGCTCTACAACCGGGAGTTCGTCGAGACCCGCACCAAATGGTTCGAGGAGTACAAGGAGAAGATCCTTAACGACCCCTACGCCAACCCCGACTATTTCAAACAGCTTGAGGGGTATGAATACCTCGCCAAGCTCATCCCCAACATCGCCCGGGAGTACGCGGTGAAGAACTCCATGATCTTCTGGGGGCTGGGGATCACCGAACACACCGACGGCTCCTACGCCGTCATGGCCATCACTCACCTCGCGCTTCTGACGGGCAACATTGGCCGCCAGGGCGTCGGGCTGATGCCGCTGCGGGGTCAGAACAACGTCCAGGGGGCCTGCGACATGGGGTGCCTTCCCTATTACGACCCCGACTATCAGGCCCCCAAAGAGGTGGGGCTGATGACCCCCGAACTCGTCGACGCCATGCTGGGAGGCTCCATCAAGTCCCTGCACAACATGGGCGAGGACATCATGCACATCCACCCCAACATCAACAAGATCGAGAAGGCGATGGACCAGCTGGAGTTCATCCTGGTCCAGGAGCTCTTCATGACCGACATCGCCGAACGCGCCGACGTCGTCATCGGGGTGAAGTCCGCCTATGAAAAGACGGGGGTCTACGTCAACGCGATGCGCCGCCTGCACCTCTCCCAGCCCCTGGTGCAATCAGACCTGCCCGACGACTGGGAGGTGATCCAGACCCTGGCCAACAAACTCGGGGGAGACTTCGCCTACAAGGACAGCTCGGAGGTGTGGGACGACGTTCGCGAGACGGCCCACCGCCGTTTCAGCGGAGCCTCCTACCTGCGGCTGGAACGTCACCGCAAACGGGGCCTGCAGTGGCCGGTCTACAGCGAGGACACCCCGGTGCTGCACCTGCTTGACTTCCGCACCCCCGACGGGCTGGGGCAGTTCCACTACCACCGCTACCAGGAACGGGGCATGGTCAAGGAGCTGCGCGAGAACTCCCTGAGCGGCTACCACCTCACCACGGGCCGGACCCTGGCGCATTACAACAACGCGGCCCAGACGAAGCGGAGCGAGTCGCTCAACAAACGCTACGACGAGGACGTCCTGCTGGTCTGCGAAGCGGACGCCGCGGACTTCCCGACGGAGTTCGTCATCCTTGAAACCGAGCACGGTCGGACGGCGCCGCTGCGGGTGAAACTGACGGACAAGGTGCAGCCCAAGACCCTCTTCGTCACCTTCCACCACAGCAAGTCGAAGATCAACGCCATCTTCGGGGACAAACGGGACGAACTGATCCTGACCGCCGCGTTCAAGTCGGTCAAGGTCGCGGTCGTTCCCGTATAAACGATATGATTTACATATATTAACGCTATAGAACATCAATTAACTAAATATTAATCTCGAAACGGGTAGACTCTTATTCGCAAAGAATCAACGAATAAGGGTGACCTATGGCATCGCTTAACGACATCCTCAACGGCAGCAGCGTCCACCAGCGCATCACGGCCCGGCTTCGCCTCAGCGGGTTCGGGGAGCTGCC
>JBNKLF010000030.1:0-2344 GCA_050292215.1 Sulfurimonadaceae bacterium
CCGGAGCCTTCGCGTCCGTCGCGGCGCTTTGCCGCGACGCGCTGCTGGGAGGGACCCTGCTCTACTTCGAAGGGTTCGAGGCGTACGCGCAGAACGAACGCTCCGACGAAACGGCCCTCTTCGCGACGCTGGGCAGGACCGCCTGGCTCACCTTCTTCTCCACCCGCCTCCCCTGGCATCCCTCCCGGCTCCCCGAAACGCAGATCTTCTACCATCTCGCCGCCGCGCCGATGGAAGAGGAGACGCTCACAGCGGCATGGCATGATGCCCTGTTCCCCCTTGTTCCCGAACTCGCCGCCGAATCGGCACCCGAGCTCGCCGCGCTCTTCCGGTTTACCCGCGACGACATCGGCGACGTCGCCCGGCTGCTCGGCGCCCGCATCGCCATGGGGGAACGGCCCGACCGCGAACTGCTCTGGCGCCTCTGCCGCACCCGGGTACGGGGCGACCTTGGACGCTACGCCCAGCATCTCTCCTCCTCCAACACCCTCGATGACATCGTGCTGCCCGAAACACAGAAGGCGCAGCTCGGCGACATCATCGCCCACCACCGGCACCGTTCCAAGGTCTTCGGAGAATGGGGGTTCGGCCGCTACTTCCAGAGCCGGGGCATGGGGGTGCTTTTCTCCGGGGCTTCGGGAACGGGGAAGACGATGGCTGCATCCATCCTCGCCCGCGCCCTCGACCTCGAGCTCTACCGCATCGAACTCTCCCAGATCGTCAGCAAGTACATCGGGGAGACGGAAAAGAACCTCTCCGCCATCTTCGAGGCGGCGGAGGCTTCGGGGGTCATCCTCTTTTTCGACGAAGCCGACGCCGTTTTCGGCAAACGGACCGAGGTCAAGGATGCCCACGACCGCTACGCCAACATCGAGGTGAGCTATCTGCTGCAGAAGATCGAATCCTACGACGGCCTGGTCATCCTGGCGAGCAACTTCAAGGAGAACATCGACGACGCCTTCCTGCGGCGGCTCCGTTTCGTCGTCGACTTCCCCATGCCCAACGAAGCCCAGCGCGAGACCATCTGGCGGCGGTTGCTGGACGCTTCCCTCCCCCGGGAGTCGATCGACACCGCCTGGCTGGCAAAACGGTTCAAACTCAGCGGCGCCAACATCCGCAACGTCATGCTCTACGCCGCGTTCGATGCCGCACAGGGAGGCCACAGCGTGACAATGGAGACGATCGCTTCGGGAATCAGAAAAGAGTTGAGGAAAATCGGGCAGTCATGGAGTGAAAAGGATTTCGAAGGGATGATATCGGAGGGTGTTACCCCTCCCCTCACGAAGGACGGTTGATATCGCAATAGCATGATTACAGGGACGTTCGGGTTCGACATGAGCTTTGGGAACATTTCGCATCACTGACGTTGGTTTTCACCGACTCCGAGGACTTTTGATACGGCGTCACATACTTTTACAACGTTTCTTGACTTTCTTCAGCCTTCTTCGCTGCTAGACGGTTCGACGTATCTTGTCACATTGTCGGTTTCTGCCGCAATCTGAAAAGGATTCGTTCTTTGGCAATCTTACTTTCGCGTGTACCGAGTATTCAACGGCTGATCGGATTCTAATGCCGGACGCTTTAGCCTCTCGCTTCTTTTTCTTAACATCCACAATAACTTTTGTTCCAGGCAATCAACAGTGTATCTTCGGAACTTCTAGTGTCGCGTAGGATTGTTTTGATTTTGCTTAAATTTCACTATTTATCATCATTTCGAACCTAAATGACACACTGCTTTTTCTTGTCGAAATCAAACGCGTTGCTCATCCAGACGTCGCAGCCGATCGTTTCGTTGAGCGGAGCGGTACCCGGCTGGGTAATGCTCCCCTCATAATCGACCCCGAGAACCCGGCGCGGGTCCTGTTTGGACGCCAGTACCCGGGAGAGTTCCGCTTCGGCATCCTTGGCCAGCTCATCACGCGCCTGCCCTTCGGCCACATTCAACTGACGGGAGATGGCGGTTTTGTTGACGGTGGCGATGATCTCGTTGTCTCTGAGGTAGTCCCAGCGCGCCGTGACCGTCAGGTCGAAAAGCGACGCGGCGTCCTTTCTCTCGACGGTTTTGACGATGTTCTTCTCCGCACCCCCCATCACGACGCGGTTGTATTCCGCACTCGTCACACTCAGATTGAGCGCCTGCTTGTAGCCCGACCCGCCGAACCAGTCCGCCACCACGTGGGCGCTGTCGAGTTTCATCGGCCCGTCA
This sequence comes from Sulfurimonadaceae bacterium, assembly GCA_050292215.1. Lineage (GTDB taxonomy): Bacteria > Campylobacterota > Campylobacteria > Campylobacterales > Sulfurimonadaceae > SZUA-415. Next base: position 2,207 of record JBNKLF010000030.1, read on the forward strand.
TCCTTCGCATAGCTCGCATACCTGGCCGATTCCGTTGCATAATAGGACTCGAACTCCGGTTTCTCCGCGTTGGTGAGACTCTCTTCCAGCGGCTTGGGGGGGGGGGGGGGGGGGGGGGGGGGGGGAGGGGGGGGGGCG
>JBNKLF010000030.1:2351-30368 GCA_050292215.1 Sulfurimonadaceae bacterium
GTTGGGGAGGCTCTCTTACAGTGGTTGGGCGCTGCGCAGCGCCGTAGCCAGGGCTTCGGCCCCTTTGCGATCCCGGATGAAACGTTTCAGCAGCTCTTCACGCAGCATCCGCATGTAGGCGTCCCCGGTGAGTTTCTTGGGGTTGTCGAAGGTCTTCAGTTCCCCGGAACTGGCGGTCTTGCCGCGGCTTCCCGGGTCTTTGAGTGCCAGATTGCTCCCCCGGGTCGACTGTACGACCTCCTGTTTGTCGCTGACGCTGTTGAAGTCGAAGGTCACCGTGAAATGTTTTTTGGTCCCCGTCTCGTCCGCATAGCCGTAGTCGACCATAAACTTGCCGCTGTGCATTCGGATGCCCCCGTCGGGAATGACCGGCTGATAGCGGGTATGTTCCGCCGCGCCGTTCCCCGCCAGACTCTCCTGCAGGTAGGTCTGCATCGCCGTTACGACCTGGGGATTTTTCGACTTGTCATAGACGAGGAGCTGCATCGCCTCGTAGAGCGCTTTGGCCTGATCGCTGCGTTTGCCGTGAACCACCGCAATGCGCGCGTCGATGAACTTCCGGGCCGCCTTGGTGTCGTTGTCGCCGTTCTTGAAGGCTTCCCACTTGGCCTTCTCCCGCTCCCCTTCGGCCACCTTCTTCAACGTCGTCACCGCGAAACCGTACATCGCCTGCCCGAATGGGGTCTCTGTCGAGAGGGGCTGGGTCACCATCGCGGAGGTGGGCAGGCTTTTTGGCGCCAGCAGCGCCTGTTTCAGTGCTTCCCAGGAGTCGACTTTCAGTCCCGATTGCGCCTTTTTGGCAATGGCGGCACGGATTCCCGCCTGGGCTTTGGGGTGAGACGCCTTGATCTGCGCGTCATAGAGGGTCTCAAGGTCCTCCGCATCGAACCCGAAAATGCCGAACAGCGCCGCCAACTCGGTTTTGAGCGCCTTCTCCTGTTTGAGGGTATCCTCCTCCGCCCGGTCGGCCCGGGCCGATTCGGCGGGGGTGACCTCACGGTCTTTGAGCACCTCCTTGATGAGCCGCTGCTCCTCGGCCCCCTCCCGCTGCGTTCCCTTGCTGAGCGTCTCCGCTTTGGCGATGTGGGCCCGGGCGGTGTCCCGGGTCGGCTTCTGAAGCTTCGGCAGGCGTTTCTTCCATGCCGCCAGTTTTTTATCGACCGGGCCGGGGTCGTCGCTGGCCACCATCACTTCGACGCTGTTACCCCGGGGCGTAATCCAGAGCCGGTGCCCCTCGCCCCCCGCATTGAAGGTGACGGTCTCGCCGGGAACCGTATCGAGAGAAGCCGACCCTTTTCCGGCCGCTTTTTTTTCCGCCCCCTTGCCCTGCTTTTTTCCCCCCAGAAGTTTTCTGGCGTACTTCACGGCGGTATCGACGATCTTGTCGATGACGAAATTGACCGGGCTGCTCACCTTGGTGATGATCTTCTGCACCGTCTTGCCGATGCCCCCCAGCCCCGCCAGAGAGGCCAGCAGACTGATGGCGACGGGGAGGCTCCGCGCCAGCGCCCCCTCCACCGCCTGGGTCGCGCTTGCCAGGTTCCCCGAAGCGATGGCGGCGATGGAACCGTAGACGGAGAGGACGAAATCCTTGATCTGGTTGAACCGCTGGATCAGGAACATCACCAGATCGAAGAGGAGTTTGATGATCTTGACGATGGCCGCGGCGGGGTTGAGCAGCCCCAGCAGCCAGGTGATCCCCTCCTTGATAACGGTGAAGATCACGAATTCCCGGATGCTCGTCAGCACCATCTCCTTGAGATTCCCCAGGGACTCCTTGATCTTCTTCCACAAAACGATGGGACCGTGGACTGCGATCTCCTTGATGACCTCCAGTCCCTTCTCGACCAGATCGAACACCTTTTCGGAGCCGGGCACTTTCTTGATGATGCGCGCCTTGACGTTGGCGTAGGTGAGACCGAGGATCTGCATCACCAGTGAGAGCATCCCCTTGAAATCGAACTTTTCAGGCAGGGTGATCGCCACCTCGGAGAGCGCCCCCGTCAGCCAGCCGAGCAGGCCGTTGATCAGGTGTTTCTTGATGTTCTTGACGAAGTTGCGTACCCCGTTTCCGACCGCTTCGACCAGGTTTCCGAAGAATTTCCCCGGGGCCTTCAAAATGGCCATGATCTGTTTCCCCGCCCGGTCGAAGAAGTCGAAGATCGGCGCGGAGTCGATCCCGGCGATGTCGCAGGCCGCGCGGATGGCGATTTTAAGCGCCTCGGCGAAATCCCCCGTCAGGATGGCCCCCGCGATCTGCACCGCCGCTTTCAGCGCCGTCTGGAAGACCGAAAGGATCTTGTCCAGCGCCGCGGTGAGCGCGGAAGCGAGGGCCTCCACCCCGGCGATCATGGTGTCCGCGACGGCGTTGACCGCCGTGACCGCCCCGTCGACGACGGTGTCGATGGCCGCGTTCATCGCCTTGGCGACGTTGGGGAAGTACTCCTTGACGTAGGTGTCGACCATCTCCTTCGCCCAGGTGCGGAAGGCTTCAAGCTTCTCGATAACCCACTTCCGTGCGGCGTTGATCAGGTCCACCGCCAGCTGTTTCGCCGCCTCGATCGCCTTTTTGACCAGTTCGCGCAGGGCGTTGAAGATGGAGTCGATCGCCTCGGTCAACGCTTTGACGGCGCTTTTGATGGCGTCGACGGCGCGGTCCCACCAGCTCTTGCTCTCCTGCTCCTCGTCGAGCTTTTTCTTCTTCTCCGCCGCCTCGGCCTCTTTCTTCTCCTTGATATCCTCCGCTTCGCTTTCGCCCTTGTCGATCTCCTTCTGGGCATCCCCCTCCGCCGTTTCGACCTTCTCGTCGATGCTCTCCTGGGTCTTCTTCTGCTCCGCCTTCGCCTTGGTATTGAACTCCGAGACCCCGGCATACGCCTTGCCGATCCCTTTTTTCTGTTCGTCGGCCACCTCTTTGCGCCGGGCCGTGACGATCCCCTTCTGCTCTTTCGCGGCATTCTCGCTGAGGGTCTTGGCCTGGGTGTTGGCCTTGGTGATCTCCGTCTGCTTGTCGGTCTCTTTCTTCGTCGATGCCTCTTTGGCCTTTTTGTCGAGCTCGTTGAGCCCCTTCTCCAGCGCCGGCTGCATCAACTCGTCCGCATGACCCCGCACCTCTTTGGGAAGCTCCACCGCCAGGTAGTCCGCCATGCCGGTGTCTTCGGAGGTCTCGACCCGGCTCGTCAGATCGGTGCCGAGCACGACCGGCATGGGTTCGTTGACGTGGCGGGGCTGGATGTTCGACTGTCCCGGGTGTTCGGCGATGCTTTGCGAAAGGGTGTCGCGCCCCTCCGTCACCGTCGAGGCCGCCCGGGCTTTCTCGTCATTGGCACGGGAGGGATTGGACTCCCCCTGAAGGGGTACCGACGGGGTCGGCCCCGCACTGGTGTTGACCCCCGGATCATTGGTGCGAATGCCGCTGAAGAAACTTCGGAACCGGTCTTTGAACCAGCTGAGGAATCCCCCGCCTCCGCCGTCGCCTTCAAGGAGGCGGCGGCTCTCGCTGTTGTCGGGCGTCGGTTCCCCCTCTACGTGGGGGGTCGCTTCGGCTTCGCCCGGGTCGTTCCCGACGGGAAGCGCGCCTCCGGGAACCCCGTCGGGGAGTTCCACCCGTTCCGGGTCCTCCACCGCCGCATCTTCCGTTCCGTCGGTCCGCGCCACCAGTACCGGGGCGTTTTGCGCCTCTTCGGCCTGCTCCGACTCCAGCTTGCCGCTGATGGTGCCGCCGAGCCCGGGATAGGTGGCGGCGACCTCCGAAGCGGAGGCCCCGGAAAAGCTTCCCAGGGCCTCTTCCGAACTCCCTTCCAGCGCCATCGGACGCACCTCTTCCACGACGTCCGGGACGGCGGCGGAGGGTTCGGGAAGTCCGAGGTCGACCTCCTCTTCCGCATCGGCGAAGGTGATGCTTCCCGATTCCGCATCCGACTCCGCATCCGCATCGGTTTGGGATGCCGGAGCCTGCGTTTCCGGAGCACGCTCTTCTGCCGGGGCGGCCGCTTCCGCAGCGGCCATCCGCTCTACGGCGCGGTTGCCGAGACCCGGGTGATAGGGGTGTGCGGGCGCCTCCTCTTCAGGCTCTCTGTCGGAGTGTTCGCGCTCCTCATCCCGCTGCCGGTCCGGGACCGCTTCGGGCGGTCGCCGCTGCGCCTCGGTCGCGTGCACCATCGCTCTGCGTCGGACCTAGGTGTTGACGATCACCAGCAGGTCGATCGTTTTGGCAGTGCCGAGATACTCCAGCCGCACGTTGTTGCGGTCTGTATGGACAACGGCGACGTTAGGTTCGCTCTCGCTGCCGCCGACGATCTTTTTGTACTCGTGCTGATACTTGTAATAGAGCTCATCCGCAAAACGTCCCACGCCTAGACCCAATATTTTGGTGACCTCCGGGGAGTGGTCTACGTTCTCCCCGAGGACGTGCAGGAAGGTTCTGACCTTTTTATTCGCCGAAACCTTCATCTTCGCTTTTTTCATATGTTCGGCGACCCCTTCAAACTCCTCCTTCTCCATTAACTCATTGTCCGTCACGCCCATGTCCTTTGCCGCTTTGGCGATCTCTTTTTTCATATAGACGACTCTGCGACTGCGCACGACAATCTTCCGGTAGACGTCAACCGTCGGGTAGCGCCCGCAGTTATGGGCGATTTCGAAGCTTTCCCCTTCTCCCAGCGAAACAGGGTATTCGGCATAAAAACCGCTGCGGGCCGAGATGGTCAGGGTGTTGCCGTCGCTTTCGACGCTGATGTTGTTGCCCCCCTGCAGGTTCAGGTGCCCGTCCGCGTCGGGTTCGGCGTTATTCACGGAGGTCACGGCGCTCAAATCCCCGTGGCGGCCGTTCAGACTGCTGACGTGATTCTTCTCGATCCGGCACAGCAGTGCGGAGAGTTCCGCGTTCGTATGCAGCACCGGACGGACCGAGGTATCGATGCCCCAGCGGTTGGGGGCGGTTCTGACGTACCGTCCCAGAAGCAGCAGCGGTTCGGCCCCGACCGGGCACGGCGTTTTTGGGCCGTCCTGACAGATCGGCACCGCTTCGGGGACGATCAGCCGGTCACTGACATAGATCTCCATCCCCTCGACGATGCGGTTGTATTCGCACGCTTCCCCGCAGTTGGCGTCGTCACCCGTCGCCACCTTCTGGTCGGGACGGTCGACATATTTGAGGTAGACGTACTCCCCCTCGTTCAGCATTTCGGGAAATTCGAACGTACTTTCTCCGTGGAGAATCAGAAGGTTGCCGCAGCCGTCGATACCGCTGCCCGCATTGAGGGTCAGGAGCCGTTCCCCGTTCCGCAGGGAAGCGACACTCAGGCCGCAGATCACCCCGCACCCGGCGGTACGGGCGTTCATCTGCCGCATCTTTCCGATGTAGTACCACTGTTCCAGGGTCAGGTCCGCGACCCCGATCTTCTTCCCGCTGAAGTAGCGGTTGCGTACCGCATCCGTTTTGGGGACACACCCCTTCTCAAATTCTATGGCAGCCATGGAGTCTCCTCTGGTTATTGGATTTCGGTGTTGTAGGGAAGGACGCTCTCGCCGACGACGAACTCCCGTTTTTCACTCAAGCGCCGGTCGACGTAGAGCCGTCCCTGCGTATGGGCGGGCTTGAAGGCCCGGATGATCGACTCGATCACCTCGATGTCCCGGGCCTCGAGCAGCAGCTCCGGCTTCATCCGGACGCAGAAGCCGAAGGGACGGAGTTCGCCGTCGATCACGACGTTCTCCTCGATGCTTCCCGGAGGCTCCCCGCAATAGATCGCGATCGCCTCCGACATCGCCGCCGGGGTTCCCAGACCGGCGTAGAGCGCCGGCGCCCGTTTCAGGAAGACCCGCCATTTCGCTTCGGGCCAGCGGGTGTCCCGGGCCAGTCCGAGCCAGCCCGAGAGCCACTCCAGCAGCGAGGCGTCGGTCCGCAGCGGATCGATCATCTCCGCACTGTTGTCGATCTTCGACTCGACCCGCTCCATACCCGAGCGGAACATCGCCAGATAACGTTCCAGGCTCTCTTCGTTGCAGTCGCGGTAACAGGCCGGAAGGTAATCGACGTAGCTTTTGACGTCGAACTCCGCCCGCACCGTATGCAGCACGGGGGTGCGCCGCCGTACCGAATCACTGAGCAGGTTCAGCGTCACCTTCAGCGTCGCGCCGCACATCCCGCATAGCAGAATCTCCGTCACGTCCCGGTACTCCCGGACCACGGGTGCGTCACCGGGCGTTGCGCACCCGGGTTTGACGCAGGGTGCGCTTTCGATGCGCACCGTCACGGAGCTCCCCTCGGGCAGTTCATAGTCAAGTTTCAGCGTCGACCAGCGGGTGTCGGCTTTGAAACTGTCGAAGAGAAGCGTCAGCGGTTCGGAAAGTGAGGGTTCGTAGTAGGGTTCGGGCAGAAAACGGCGCATCTCGCCCCGGTCGTTAAGCACCCAGAGGCTCCCTGCGCAATCGATGCCCATCCGCAATACCGCCATCTTATAGACCAGTTCCTTCGCTTCGGGTCCGTTGAGCCGGATGCCCGCTTCCGCATCGCTGTGTCCGAGAAGCAGCCCGCCGTCGGCCTGTAAAGCAATATCTGTAATCGGAACCTCTACGGCGGGACAGGCCTCGCCGTCAAAGAAGAGTTCACCGTTTTTGCGTGTCAGCAGATGCGGCTGTTCGCCGTCTGTCATGGCCACGAGCTCACCGTCAATGTCTATGGTCCCGATCACGCTGCCCTCAACGGTCACGACGAGTAGTTGCGGCGCGTCTTCAAGCGCGACCAGGAAACGCTCCTTGCCCGCCGTCAGCATCTTCACCCGAACATCCAGGGTGATGACGTCATCCGAGTCGATGGCGAAGAGTTTAAGCCTGTCGGGATAGGCAACGGCGAGGGTCCGGCGGCAGTAGGCGAAGGTTCCGCGGCTTCCGTCGGCGAAGGCCAGCGGCTCGATGCCCCCCTCGGTCAGGAGCGGCGGCGAGAGTTGCCGCTTCGCCGTACGCTCCGGGTCGAAGGGGTAGTAGAGGAAAAAGTCGTTATCGGCATCGAGCATGCAGAGCGTCACACACTGTTCCGCTACGACCTGCATATCCTTCACCTTGTCGGTATGGACGTCGGGGTCGATGACGAAAAAGTTCCGGCTCGGCAGCGTCATCCCGTCCGGGTAGCGTTTGAGAAGGTACTCCCCCTGTCGTGTTCGGCTCATGCTTCACCTCCGCAGATATCGACGGTGGCCGTCTCGACGCGCAGGAAATGCGTCCCCGCTGCCGGCAGCCGTCCGTCGGCGATCGCAACGTTCTCCGGCGCATTGTTGAGGGTCAAAGCCGTCACGGCGTCCACCCCGTCGATCCCGTCGAGCAGGATGTAGAGATCGGAGAGATAGACATCCGCTCCGAAGGCCCATCCCGTTCCTTTTTTACCGCCGTGCAGAGGGTGGAGGTAGGCGTCGATGCATCTGCCGATCTCCGCTCTCAGGAGCTCCGGGTTCCCCAGCCGGGTCGTGACGTTGGCCTGCACATTGACGGAAACGTACTCCGGTCCCCGCACCGCGATCCGGGTCGTCAGCAGCCGGCGCGATTCAAGATAGGCCGCAACCGCCTCGAGGGTCGCGGTCCCGGGTTCGGGAGCCGTGTACTCGCTTTCGGGGACCACCGTCACGTGCACCAGGTTGGGCGTGACGGCGTCCGCCACCGCGCTCGCCCGGGCGAGCACCGTCCCCGGAGTCTCCAGTGCCAGCGCTTCATAGTCCGATGCCGTCACCGCGCGGGAGGAGGCTTCCATCTCCGCACGCAGCCGTGCAAACGCACTCTCGACGGTTTCTCCATCGCGACCGCCTGCGGCGGCAACCGGGTTGAAAGCCGACAGATCTTCGTAGAGCGCCGGGTCGCCGCCCTGCGGCGTCTCCGCGTTCCAGTCACACCCCTCCGGACGGTTTCCCGACGCCCCGACGGAGCAATCGACGGAAACGTTCACCGCCTCCCCCCGCGGAGGAATGGCACCGAAACCGCCGTCGCCGAAAACAATTTCCGTGCCCTCGCGCATGTAGACGGCGTCATCGGGAAGCGCGTCCCCCAGCCACGGCACCTCCGTCCAGGGAGCGTCTCCGACGCGTACTTCCAGATGCTCTTCCAGAAAGCCCTCGGGAAGTGCAAAGCGCTGCGCGGCGTAGCCGCTGCTTGTTCCGAGTTCCGTCTCAACCCGTTCGAGCTGCACGGCATCGACGGCGTTGCCGTAGAGCGCGGCGATCTTCGGCGGCGTCTCGTAGGCGTCGGCCTCCAGAACACAGCGTATCCGGTCGCAGGCGGAGGGGAAGGTGAGCGACACGCGACCGCTGCCGCTTAACGCCCCGGTCGCATCCGACGCGCCGAGCTCTTTCCATGCGCTCTGCGCCCCTTTCCGGCCCCACCAGCGCAGGGTACCGGGCAGTGCGAAACGGTTCCCCTCCGAGGCGACCTGCCAGTAGAGGTCAACCCCCTCTTTCAGCGCCGATGCGAAACGGACTTCGCATGACGCCCCCGCGCAGGGGTGGCGTCCGAAGGGGTAGAACCCTTCGGGCTTGACCTCGACCGCGCCGCTGCCGTCATCGACGGCAATCGACGCGATTCCTCCCCCGTCAGGCTGCACCCGTACCGGTTCGAGGGTCCGGAAACGGAGTCCCAAAGCTTCCAGTCGGCTCCCCGCCGGCAGGGTCCGAAACGCACCGGAGGTTTCGAAGACCACCGGCATGCGGGCGGGAACCGGCGGACGGAGTTCGGTTCCGAGCAGCTTCAAGAATGCGCGGTAGTGTGCCTCGGTCAGACGGTTGATCCGGTAGCCGTCGATGTCCGCCAGCCAGACCAGCAGTTCCAGAACCGTGATGCCGGGGTCGGAGGGGTTGTACTCCGTCCACTCCCCGGAATAGGCCGGGAGGCGAGCGATCGCTTCCTCCATCAGGGTTTTGAAATCGCTTCGGTCTAGATTCGGTATCGTCAGCCCCATTATGCGCCCCTTACTTCAATCGTGTGTGTGCCGCTGCATACCAGGCACTCCGGTCCGACGGGACGCTCCAGCGAAGCCAGAATCCCCCCAGACGTCTCCACCCCGACGGTGAGATTCTCGAAGTAAGCGACCCCCTCCGTCTCCGCCACCAGGCGGTAAAGCGCCGCCAGGGTCGGGAGCGTTCCGAAACGCCAGCCGCTCCCGTCCGGACCTCCCTGCATCGGGTGGAGGAAGCCAGCCAGCCCTTCGTCCAGGGCCGTTTTGACCATGGCCGCCGCACCCCAGTCCGATACGGCGACGCTGACGCCGACACTGACCCGGACGTACTCGGGAGCGCGCACCGTGACCGCAGCGGTCAGCGGGGCACGCTCCCGGAGGTAGCCTTCGACCCGTTCGAGCAGCCCCCGGGAGGGCATCGGCGCCGCCCCTTCCCCTTTGGGGACGAGGGCGAGTTCGACGCTGCCGGGCCCGGTACGCACCGAAGCTTCCGCAACGTCTTCCGAGGCTTCGAAGGCGAGCATGCGGTAGTCCTCCCCCGTCACACTGCGGAAGCCGTGTTTGAGCCTTTTGGGGGCCAGCCGCTTCAGGGCTTCGAGGGACTGCATCTCCGCCCCGCCGGTCGCCTGAACGGGATTTGACACCCCGTCGATGCGGGCGATGGTCCGCCCCAGCGAATCGACGGATTCCGCCGCGACGTTGCCCGCCGCGCCGCCGCCGATGCGGTAGGCCGCATGCACCCCGTCGGCGGCGGAGGGAGGAATCTTGCCGTGGATGCCGTCGCCGAAGCCGATGCGGCCGCTCACCGGGTCGAAAGTATAGACCCGATCCTCCGCGCCGCATCCTTCCAGCCGGGATGTCGCGCTCCAGAGAACCCACGCCCCTTCGCCGTAGGTGTCCTCAACCGCGTCCGCTCCCTCGGGAGCGGAAGGTTCGAGCACCCGGATCTCCAGCTCCAGCGCCGGGGATTCCGCGAGGGTAAAAGATTGCGACGGCGTGCCGTCGCTCGACCCCAGCAGCACCCCGTCATAGCTGCGGGCCTGGCGGGCCATCACCGTATTGAGATGGAGACCGCGCACTTCGAGGCCGCCGATGCCGCCGGGGCGTTCCGCCCGAAGCCACCAGCAGGCCGTACCGAAGCGCTCGCTCACGACGCCGTCGGCAGGAGCGATGAAAGCGCAGATGCCGCTTTTCGTCAAACCCGCCGTCCCGTCTTCGACGTTGAACGAGACGAAGCCCTCGGGCCCCTCGTAGCTCCACAGCAGCGGGCTTCCCGGCGATGCCCCGGAATCGGCCAGCTCCAGGAAGAGCGTGATCAGCCCCGCTCCCGGGGGACGGTCGAAACCGAAGTAGACGCTCTGGTTCGGCTGGGAGAGCCCCTGGTAGACGGCACCCCCGGACTCCAGCGGAGTAAAGACGCGAAACGCGTAGCGCAGGGCGTGTTGCGCAACGGCGTTTTTCGGTTCGACGTAGATCTCCATATGCCGGATGACCGGCGCATTCGGTACCACATCCAGTTTCCCTCCACTGCATTCGTAGGTCACGCGGCTGCCAAGCAGCCGGACGCGGATCCAGAGGTTCTCCTCCCCGTTGACCTGCGTCGGCGCCAGATCGGAAGGCACGCTAAAGCGGTACCCCTCTCCCCCCCTGATCAACGGCAGCGGTTTCCACGCCTTGCCGTTGAAATACTCCCAGGAGAGATCCGTATCGGTGACGGAGACCGTGTACTCCACATCGATTTTGACGACAAATCCTTTTTTGGAGAACGCCTCCCCCGAAGCGATGTAAAAGGTACTGTTGTTCTGAGGCAGGGCACCGAAAGGCATGAAAGATGATGATTCCGGATTGATGGGCATATCGTTGCTGTAGAGCGCGTCGGTACTGGAGCGGCTGTTGAAGCCGAAGAGCGCTGCGGGCACGATGGCGCTTCCCGGCAGGGGTTTGAAGCGGATCCAGTAGCTTTCGATGCCGTTGCGCTCCGTTTTTACCGTGGCGTGCACCCCTTTTTTATTCAGCGTCTGCCCGCTCCCTTCGAAAGGGATCCACTCCGTTTCGCCCTCCGCCCCCTCGCGTCCGTAGAACTCCCACGTCCCGTTGCCCAGCAGCGGTACCCGCAGCTCCATCCCGGCGTTGGGATCGGTCGCTTTGCGATAGAAGTCGAAGAGGTGGTCGTCGCCGAAATAGAGGTACTGCTCCTCGGCGGCCTCGTCGAACCACGTCATCACCGAGCCCTCTTCCAGGGACGCGGAGTGATCGCAGACCCTGACGGCGGCGGGATCGGCGCTCACCACTGCCGTCAGTTTCGCCGACGTCGCGGTAAAGGCCCGTTCGGTCTCAAAGGGAACTTTCGTCTTGGTCGCCACCGGGGTTCCCTCCGGTACGGCGACCTCCCCCCGGTAGTTCTCCGTCACGGCGAAAGTGACGGGCACCCGGGCCGAAAGCGCCGGATTCGGGGTCGTTCCCAGCGCATCCAGGTAAGCGATGAAAAGCTTCTCCGGCAACGCCCCGAGCTGACGGTTGAGACCGTCGACGACCGGGGCGAAGGTCTGGGCGACGGCCCAGCCCGCTTCCCCCTGCCCCGGCATCCAGCCGGGCATGAAGACCGGCTGCAGGGCGCGGATCTGTTCCAGGAACGTTAACTCATTGTGCTGCATCGGTTACCCCTTTTCCGTCAGGTAGAACGGATAGACCATGTTGTACCGGCTGTTCGACGTCCGGACCGTATAGTCGATGCCGATGAGAAGATGTCCCGGGCGGGTGTCATCGGCTTCGGCGGTCACGCTCTCGACGCGGATGCGCGGTTCGTAGAGCGTCAATGCCCGCTCGACGGCGTTTTTAATCTGCGTCAACGTCGTCGTGTTGACGACGGAAAAAACGTAGTCGTTGATGCCGCATCCGAATTCGGGACGCATCACCCGTTCCCCGGGCGCCGTCGAGAGGATGATGCGGATTGCCTCTTCAATATCTTCCGCTTCCGAAGAACGCGCGACGCCGTTGCGGTCGTCGAGCTGTACCGGGAACTTCCAGCCGCTTCCTAAAAACTTTTTTGCCATCGTGTCATCCTATCAGTACCGTGGTTTCGCCCGCCATCACTGTGTTGGGCGGGCCGCTTTCGGGGATCTGGTCGCCCATGCGCGCCGCCGGGGAGCCGTTGATAAACACCGTGGCGCTGCCCACTGCGACGCTTCCGCCGACATGGGGCGCACCGCCGGGATTGAGCAGCGCGCAGGCGTGGAAATCGACCCCGACCCGCCACGCCGGTTTCCCGCCGATGAGTACGTCCATACTCCCCGGTCCCGGGGAGAGGGGCGAACCGTGGGCCGTGGCATCTCCCAGGCGTGCCGCAGGCTGTCCCATCAGTTGATCTTTACCAGGCCGCCCTGCAGCGTCAGAACGCCGCCGGCCTTGAGGGTGATGTTGTTCGATTCCATAATGATCTCCATACTGCTTGTGATCGAGATGCGTTTGGCCGTGCTGTCGAATTCGATCTTTCCGCCCCCCTGATCCTCGATGAGAATCTTTTCGCTTCCCTTGCTGTCATCGAGGACAATCTTCTGCCCTCCGGCACTGTGGAGTTCCAGCTTCTCGCTCTTGGCCTCGGCACTGTCGTCGAAAACGATCTCGTGACCGCTGCGGGAGCGGATCTTCCGGATGTTGTTCTTGCCGTCGTCGTTGGTCTCCGGCGGAAGGTCCGCCTTGCTCCAGAGCATCCCGATGATGACCGGGAACTCCACGTCGCCGTTGATAAAGGTTACCAGCACCTCGTCATCCACTTCGGGAAGAAAGTAGCTCCCCCGTTTCGGTCCCGCCATCATCGTGGCGATGCGGGCCCAGTGGGATTCGTCGTTCTTCCCGCTCCAGGGGTACTGCACTTTGACCCGGCCCAGCCCCTCCTTGTCTTTGTTGTTGGTGACCACCGCCGTCGTGATGTTCGGGGTCTCCGTCTTGTTCCAGCGGCTTTTTTCAGGGCTTTCGAACGGTCCGGGCATGGGGCTCCTTTAACTTTTGGTGGCGAAAGCGAGGACGCTTCCGCGGACGTTGGCCACCGTCTCGTACCCCTGGTCGTTGAAGAGGTGGCGTACCTTCTCGACATAGTAGTCCCGGCTGAAGCGCGTCCCCATCCCCTCCAGGGTGATGGTGGTTCCGGGCTTCAGTTCGGGGATGCCGACCGAACGCACCTCCCCTTTGAAAAGGGAGCTACCGAGGCTTTCCAGGAGGATTTGCGCCCGCTGATCCGCCTCCTCTTTGCTGCGGACGGGAACTTTCACCTCGTAGGTGATGTTCTCGACGTTCCTGAGCAGGCGCTGAATGCTCGCCACCTCCGCGGCGCTTCCCGTACCCGTGGCATCGGAAGCGGCATCGGAGGGCGCTTCCGCCTCCGCTTCGCCGACGATCTGTTTTTTCTCCCCGTCGAGCTCCGTCCCGACCACCCGGACCCTGGTCACCTGCCGGTCGGCGTTGAGTTCGGGAGCGAATCCCAGGATCTCCTGCCCATAGCGCAGGGTCAGCGCGCTCTCCTGTTCCGAGGGGGCCCGGAAGTAGAGGCCGCTGCTGTCGGCGAAGAACTCGTAGCCGACCTTCTCCGCCAGGGAGCGGATGAAGAGGTAGTCGTTCTCCTCCTGGTGGCGGGTCTGGGGGTAGCGGATCGACGTGGCGTCGACCACCACCCGCTGAAAGACGCTCCGGTAGCGCCCCGCCACGATCTCCTCGACGATCTCGCTGGCGAGGCGGTCGTTCCACGACGCCTCCCCCGATCCCGGCTGCTCGTGTTTGTGCTTCATCAGCAGGAAACTGTGATCCTGACCCTCGACGCTGATGTCAAGGTAGCGCTCTTCGCCGAAGTTCCAGTTGACGGCGGTGATGACGCCCCGGAAGAGCAGCGACAGCTCCCCTTTCGGGCTGGCGCTGTCGGCATAGCCGATGTGGATCTCCACCAGATCGCCGAAGCGGAAGAGATCGGAGTGCCGGGGTTCGAACTCCATGTCGATGGCGTCGGAGACCGTAAAGCTGAAACTGCTCGCCGCGTCGAGGCTCTGCTCCACCGTCAGCTCGGTAAAGTAGACCTGCCGTTCGGAAAGCTTGCGTCCGTTGATCCAGACGACCGCCTCCGGGGCGAGATAGTTCCGGTACTTCTCCGAAAGCCGTTCAGCCATTTTTGTCCTTCGAGGGGAGTCCCAATGAACTGCCCGCAGGGACGTTCAGCGGGTCGTCGATCCCGTTGTACTCGGCGATGCGCCGCCATGCCGCCGGGTCCCGGTATTCGCGGTAGGCCATGTCGAAGAGGGTATCGCCCTCGACGAGCACCCGCTGCTTGGTAATGTCCGATGACTCCAGGGCGAGGGCCGTCACCGTTTCGTCGATGCGGGTGTAAGGTTTGAGGGTGACGGAGAGCTTGACCCGTCCGGGCGTCCCGTCGTGGTAGAAGTAGGTAAACTCCTTCTTGTGGGTCGTCACGAAACCGTCGAAAGAGAAGCCTCCCCAGATGAACTGGCACGGCGGCGGGGCGTGGAGGGTGCTGTCGATCTCGAAAATCTGTTTCAGGGGAGCGATGAGCTCCCGGACGTCGACCCCCTTTTCGGTGCCGTCGAACATCAGTTCCAGCGAAAGGTCGGCCTTCTTGCTACCGGTGAACTGGTGGACGACCCCTTTGAGCCCCATCAGTTTCTTCTCGCTGAACTCGTTGCTCTCCTCGACGCTGTAGCCCGAGGGGTTGAACTGCAGATCGATCTCCCGGTCTTTGTTCTCCCCCTCGAGGATGACGAATTGTGCTTTCTTGCCCTGCAGGCGGGCCGCGATATCGGATAGATTCATAGGACGACAAACCCCTCATGCGCCAGTTCAAGCGTATCGATGGCCACCTCCGACGACAGAGCGTTCAGCTGCGGTCCGGTCCACTTGACCGGGTAGGCGGACTTGACCATGATCCGCATCTTCTCCTCCCCCGCATCGTCCATCACGGCGATGTAGATGAGAGGAATCTTCGGCAGCGGCAGATGGCCGATCCCGACCACTTTGCTCACCGCTTCGTACCAGGCCCGCAGCAGCGCCGCGTCCCCGGTGCCCGTTTTGAGGACGATGTTGGGGTACTTGATGCCCGTGGGCAGCTTGTGGACGTAATCGGTGCCGCCCTCTTTGTACTCCTCGATCTCGATCTCCCGTTCCAGGCCCGAGACTTCGGTAAAACCGGCCGCGATGAGACCGGTGATCTCGACGCGGAACCGGTAGGTCAGCAATGGAAGTTCAGCCATACAAATGCCCCTTTCGCCGCCGTTCGCGGTCCCACTGTTTCATCACCAGGGCGTAGACCCGTTCGCTCATGCGCACCGTTTCACGCTCCTTGCGCAGCAGCTCCTCGCGCTGCGTCAGTTCCGTCGTTTCGCTGCTTTTCGTATGGTGCAGCTGACGCGACTCAATCCGCTCGACGACACGTTCTTCCACACGTTGCAGCACCGTCTCCGAAGCCTCCGGCTTTGGCACGTGCACCATGGGAGGCCGGGGTGCCTCGCGCTCCGCCGCCGTTGTGCCGCGCTCCGTGAAAATCGTGACGGTACGGAGTCCCGTACGGGGAACCGCCCCGTACTTCGCAGCCGTTTCGCCGGAAGTTTCCCGCCGTTGCATGTCGAGATGGCGTTCCCGAACGTTTTCGCGCGGCGGCAGGAGACGGGACAGATAGTGCATCTGCACCGTCGGCTGCAGCAGCCGTTCGACGCTTTTCAGCTTCGCGACGAAACGCTCCCGAAGCTGCTGCATCGCCGCTCCCGGAAGCGCGCCGTCGGCCGCCTCGGTGAGGGTGCGCTTTGCGCCTTCATGAAGATGCAGCTCCGTGCGATTGTCGAAACGGCGGTGATCCTCGTAGGAGAGGACGCGGTGCGTTTCGTACCGGCTGATGCCGACCGGACGCAGCCGCTTTTCGAAGCGCATCGAAGCCGCTTTTCCCGACCGCAAGGCCCCGCCGCTGCGTTCCATGATACGGATGCCGAAGCCCAGGATGCCGCTTTCGCGCATCCCGCGCCGCGGCACTTCCCGGGTCATGATCATTGAGGCTTTTACCATAGGGATACCCTGTTGTTCTCCTCGCTGCCGCGTTTGCGGTTGATGCCGCTGATCTCGCCGCACCACTGCCGACGCTCCCAGTGGGGCATCTCCATCACCGCATCACTGCTCCAGTTGAAGTGATAGGCGATAAAAGCCACCTCCTCGAACAGCTGTTCGACGGGGTAGCTTTTCACCCCTTTGGGGCGTCGAACCTTACTTCGAACTCCGCATTGCAGTGGGGGCACTTCACCTCCACGTCAATGGCGTCGCCGTTGATCCGCTCATAGAGCTCCTGGAGGTAGGCCAGGTCCTGGATAAAAAGTCCCTCGATAGTCTGCGGGCTCACGTCTTCAAGCGTCCCCAGCCGGGTCACGACCCGGGAGAGGAGGATGATCGAGAGGTAGGCGGGATTGCCCTGAACCCTCGGGTCCTTCTGGGGAAGAATCTCATCTTTGGCCGTCGCCAGCCGCATGGTGCCGTCGCGGTGGAGGGTTCCCTCCGCGTCGACGTACCCTTTGGGGAGTGTGAATGCGAATTCCGTCTGTAATGCCATCACACCGACCTAGAGGACGCGTCTCATGCCCTCGTGGGCGATCTCGAGGGTCTCGACGGCGATCTCGTTGCCCGTCGCCTTAAGGTCCGGGGCGTCGTACTTCGTCGGCCACGCTTCGCGGAACTCCCAGCGCGCACCCGGACTCCCCTCGTCGTCGAGGACGATGACCGCCATGTTCTTGCGGGCGGAGGCGATGCCTCCGGACTCCACCGTATAGCGCCAGTCGGAGAGTTCGAGGGAGTCGGTCGCGCCCCACTTGAGCACGACGTTGCCGTACTTCACCAGTCCCGGAATCTTCCGCACGGTGGGAAGGTCTCCCCCGGTGCGGTACTCGACCGGGTCCTGGGCGCTGTCGGGGATGGTGACTTCGCTGAAGCCCGCCTGGACGATGCCGTCGATCTCCACCAGGAAGCGGAAGCCTTTGAAGGGGTCGTTTCTTTTGCCTGTTGCCATACTCTACTCCTTAATTGTTCGAACTGCCGGTCCACTGGGCGATTCTGAAGATGACGAATTCCGCGGGCTTGACCGGGGCGACGCCGATGACGACGACCAGGCGGCCGTTGTCGATGTCGTCCTGGGTCATCGTCGTGCGGTCGCACTTGACGAAGAACGCTTCCTCGGGGGTCGTGCCCATGAGCGCGCCGCTTTTCCAGACGCCGAGCAGGAAGTTCGACACCGTCTGCGCGACCCGGGCCCAGAGCTGTTCGTTGTTGGGCTCGAAGACGACCCACTGGGTCGACTCGTCGATGGACTCCTCCAGGAAGAGGAAGAGACGGCGGACGTTGACGTAGTTCCACTCCGAACCCGTGGGGGCGATGGTCCGCGCCCCCCAGACCCGGATGCCCCGGCCGCTGAAAGCGCGGATGCAGTTGATGCCCAGCGGGTTCAGCGTATCCTGTTCGCCTCCGGTGATGGTGCGTTCCAGGGAGCTGACCCCGCGGACGATCTCGTTGGCCGGTGCCTTATGCACCCCCCGCTCCCCGTCGCTGCGGGCGTAGATGCCGGCGACGGCGCCGCTGGGCGGAACGCTCTTGTCGGACAGCGCCACCTTGCCGTCGACCAACAGCTCCACCGGAGCGGTGATCCAGGGGTAATAGAGCGCCCCGACCCCCTTGTCGGAGACCAGCCCCTCCTTCTGGGTTTTGATGGCGGCCAGGTCGGCGCCGGACTGGGCATCGAGGATGCAGAAGCGGTCCCCCATCTTCTCGCAGTGGGTGATCATCGCCTTCTGAACGTTGACGGCGGTCTCCCCGGGGATGCAGACGATGCTCACCTCGTCGACCGTCTCCAGCGTCTGCAGACCGGTCCGGTTGCCGTTGCCGTCGTCGGTCCCGACAAGCGACGCCTCTTTATGGTCCTTGACGTTGACGACGTAACAGCGTTTGCCGCCGTTGGCGAAAAAGCTGTAGACCGCCGGTGCCAAAAAGGTATCTTTGGTGCCGTAGCGGCCGTAATCCTTCACGAAATCGCCCCAACTGGTAACAAACGTCGGAACGTCACGATTCGTATCCGTTTCCGCGACGCCCACAAAACCGACCGTGCTGGTCGATACGCCCTGGATGGGTTTCGCCCCCATCTCAAACTCCTCGATGTAAACACCGGGTGATAGATATTCCGCCATTTAAAGCCTCCCTTGGTATGGATTAAACTGTTTCGAGCCGGATCCGCTTCGCGTCCTCGTTGGAGGGCGGCTGCAGGGCGATCCGTTTCGTCTGCAGGCCTTCGGCCGACGCTTCGACGTCCGTCGCGTCGGCAGGCACCTGTTTGAACCGGTAGATGCCGAGCGCATCGGTGGTCACGGTAGTGATGATCGTATCTCCTCCCTGTATGAGATGGACCGTCGCGCCTTCGACGGGCGCGTCGTCCGAAGCGGTGGTCACCCGCCCTTCAAGCGACGTCAGCGAAGCGCCGAGCTGTGTCAGGCCGAGCGCTTTTGACAGGACCCGTCCCTCGGTCCGGGTGACGGCAGAAGCGATGGGGAGCGTCACTTTCAGGGGGATGTAGGGGCGGGCGTCCTGATCGATGGCGCTCCAGAGCTGAAACCCGAGATGGTCGTCGATGTAGGGGCGGGGAAAGAGTTCGAGGCTCATCGACTTGAGAAGTTCGCCGTCGGCAATGTGATCCGCCGCCCGGTCGGGAAAGTTGTGCAGACCGATGAGGCAGCGCTGGAGCAGTTCGTGCTCCTTGTCGGCGTCCCCGTCTTTGTTAAAAACGGTCACCAGGAAGTAGAGGTCAGCATAAAACGGCGGCTTGGTGCGCTCGACCTTCCCCTGCGTAAACTCCTTCTGCCACTCGCTTCTGCGCCGCTCCAGGTTCTCCCGGAGCTCCAGCAGGTAGATGTTTACCCAGGTGTCGCTGTTGGCGTTGTTCCCGGACCATTTCCGGTTGGGCAGATCGAAGCTGAAGTCGATCACCGAGCCGTCGGGTTCCCCCAACTCCTTGAACAGAAAAGTCCGAATTGCGCTGTCTGCTTCAGTTATCATGAAACTATTATAGTGATTTAAAATTTCTCACAACCTTAAATCGGTTATTTTTTGGTTGCAAATATTTTGCTTGTGGTTGTTTGATACCGTTTGTATAAATTATAGAAATATGTCGTGTGTGATGTTCGGAAGGATGGAGAAGCGGTGCCGTCTAGCGCAGTGCGCCGGAAAGCCACTGCATGTAGGCGCTGCTGCCAGCGGTGATCTCCGTCGCGACGATCTCGGGCAGGTCGTAGGGGTGCAGTTCGAGAATGCGGGCTTCAAGCCGCTCGAAATGCGACGGAAGGGTTTTGATGATCAGGAGTTCTTCGGCCTCTTCGCAGAGCGTGCCGTCGTAGATGTAGGTGGAGGTGACGCCGGGAATGCGGTTGACGCAGGCGCAGAGCCCCGCTTCGACCAGGGCCCGGGCGATCTCCGTTCCGACCTCGGCGGAGGGGACGGTGCAGTAGACGATCATGACGCGGTGATCTGCGTGCCGACCCCTTCTTCCGTAAAGAGTTCGAGCAGCAGGGCGTGTTCGACGCGGCCGTCGATGATGTGCGCTTTCTGGACGCCGCCGTCGACCGCTTCGAGGCACGCCTCGACCTTGGGCAGCATCCCGCCGTGGATGGTGCCGTCGGCTTCGAGATCCTTGATCTGCTGCCGGTTGAGGCTGGAGAGGAGATTCTTTTCGCCGTCGAGCACGCCGGGGGTGTCGGTCATGAAGATCACCTTGCTGGCGCCGATCGCCTTGGCGATGCGCGAGGCGGCGAGGTCGGCGTTGATGTTGTACCCTTTGTGGCCGACGGTCTTGTCCGCGGCGATGGGAGCGACGACGGGGATGAACTTTTCGTTGATCAGGTTTTGGAGCACCTCCGCCTTCACTTCGGTGATGCGGCCGGTGTACTGCCACTTGGAGAAGTCCCGGGGTTCGGCCATAATGAAGTGGGCGTCCTTGCCGCTGATGCCGACCGCCTTGGCGCCGTGGGAGTTGAGCAATGAGACGATCTCGCTGTTGATCTCGCCGCTGAGCACCATCTCGACGATGCGCATCACCTCGACGGTCGTCACCCGCTGTCCCTCGATGAACTCGGTGGGGATCTGCAGCTGTTCGAGCAGGTCGGTGATGGACTTGCCGCCGCCGTGGACGATGACGGGCTTGATGCCGACAAGGTACATCAGCAATACGTCCTGCGCGAAACGCTCCTTGAGCTCCGGCGAGGTCTGGGCGGAGCCGCCGTACTTGATGACCACTACCTGGTTGCGAAACTCTTTGATGAACGGAAGCGCTTCGAGCAGCGTCTTGACCGTGGCTGTCTTTTTGATCATGAGGCATCCTTCTGGCTGCGGATATAGTCGTCAACTTCCTGCACCAGCGTATCGTCGAGTTCGAGGCTCAGTTCGAGCACGGCGATGGGAAGTTCGAAATGCCGCATTTTAACATAGTCTTTGAAGGTTACGAGCAGCGCGTCGCTCCCCGTTTCGCGCAGCACCGTCTCAAGCTCCGCTTTCGTAAAGAAGTGGTGGTCGGGAAAGTAGTGTTTCGAGACTACCGGGGGGAGGAAGGCGTCGAGCCGCTCGGGCCGGGCGATGGCCGTGACCAGGCTCATGGAAGGATGCGGGTCGCGCACCGAGGTGGTGCGGTGGAAATCGCTCCCTTCGCGGACCATTCGGGCGGCTTTTCCCGCCCAGAGACGTTCCCGGAAAGGACCGGCGGGAAGGCAGCGGCCGTTGGGGGTCTTCACCTCGATGACCAGGTCGAGCTTGGCGATGCGGTGCTTGCCGTAGCCGTCGTCGAGAAAGACGACGCCGCACCCCAGCTCCGCCGCTTTGGCGATCCCCGCTTCCCGCACCTCGCTGACGATGACGACGGCCCCGGGCAGGCTCTCGGCGTAGATCATCGCCTCGTCCCCGCTCTCGTAGACGTCGCAGCAGATCCCCGAACGGTCCCTGACGACCTTTAAACCGCGGCTGCGGCGGCCGTAGCCCCGAAGCACCACCGCGGCATTGTCGTAGCGCGACGCCAGCGCCGTCACCAGGGGGGTCTTGCCGCTGCCCCCGACGGTCAGGTTGCCGACGCTGACGACGGGAACGGGGGGCGTGACGGGCTGCGCCGAAGCGAAACGGCGGCGCATCACCGCGCAGTAGAGCGCCCCCAGGGGGGCCAAAATCAGGGAGATGAGTTTCTGGAAGGGGCCGGGGGCGTAGAAGTACCCCTCGACCCAGCGGGTCAGCGCGGTTTTCACACGCGGGTTTTCGTGATCTCCAGGATGGAGCTGCAGATGTACTCCACCTCTTTGTCACTCATGGAGGCGTAGATGGGGATGGAGAGCACCTGCTGGAAGCTCCGCAGCGCCGCCGGGAAGTCGTTGACCCGCAGGGAGTACTTGTTCTTGTAGTAGCTCAGCAGGTGCAGCGGGATGTAGTGCAGTCCCGGTTCGATGCCCCGGTCGATGAGTTCGCGGGCGAAGGAGTCGCGGTTCTTGTCCACCTTGATGATGTAGAGGGAGTAGGCGTGCTCCTCCTTGGCGGCAGGCAACTTGATGTGCGCCGCCCCCTTAAGCTTTTCGTTGTAGCGCGAGGCGATCGCCTTGTGACGCTCGATCGCCTCGTCCTGTTTCTCCAGCTGTACGGCGATGAAAGCCGCGTCGATGGGGCTCATGGTGTACTGATTGCCGATGTCGACGACGTTGTAGATGTAGTCGAGGCTCTCTCCGTCGGTGACCATGGCGTGGTTGCGCAGCAGTTTCGCGCGCTCCATGATCTCTTCATCGTCCGTTACCAGCATCCCGCCGTTGCAGACGTTGTTCTTGAGGTGGGGGTTGAAGTTGAAACAGGTGATGTCCGCACCGGTCGCACCGATTTTCTTCCCTTTGTAGGTGGCGCCCAGGGCGTCAGAGGCGTCCTCGACGATCTTGACGCCGTAGATGCGGGCGATGTTGTAGAGGCGTTCGAGGTTCATCGGCTGCCCGGCGATGTGGGAGACGATGACCGCCTTGAGCTTTTTGGACATGTGGTCCTCGAGGTAGGCTTCGAGCTTGTCGAGGTCGATGTTGAAGCTCTCCTCGTCGACATCGATGAAGGTCGGCTCCGCGTCGAAATGGCGCACCACCTCCGGAACCGAAGGGAAAGCGTTGACGGAGCAGAGCACCTTGTCGCCGCGCTTGAGGTCGATGGCGAGCATCGCCAGGTGCAGCGCCGCCGTGCCGTGGGACGTTGCCAGGGCGTAGGAGGCCCCGACGTAGGATTCGAACTGTGATTCCAGATCTTCGACGGCGGTGGTCAGCTCTCCGTCAAGCACCTCGTCGATGCGTTCGCGCTCGTCGCCGCCGATGTCCGCGCGGTAAAATGGGATCTCCATACTCATCTTTGCTCCTTACAGGGTGATGTCCCTTGGGTAGTTGAAATCGTGGTTGATTGTCCGAGACGTCAGTTTCGCGATCACCGGCATCTTCCGCTTGAACTGGTTGCGGTAGATGCGGGTGATGATCATGTCGACCAGCGCCGGGTCGAACTTCTCCCGCACCAGCTCTTCGCGAGAGGCCCGCTCCTCGACGTAGCGCCGCAGCACCGTGTCGATCTGCGCATAGCTGTACCCCAGCTCCGTCTCGTCGCTCTGGCCGGCCCAGAGGTCCGCCGAGGGGGGCTTGCCGATGATGGACGCGGGAACCCCGAGATGTTCGGCCAGGGCGAAAACCTCGGTCTTGTAGAGGTCCCCGATGGGGTTGACGGCGCTGGCGAGATCTCCGAAGATGGTGCCGTAGCCCAGCATCAGCTCGCTCTTGTTGCTGGTCCCCAGTACCAGCGCCCCCTCTTCCGCCGAGACGTCGAACAGGGTCGCCATCCGCATCCGGGCGGAGAAGTTCCCCCGGCGCAGGTTGTCCATCCCCTCGTGCTCGTACGCTTTCAGCAGCGCTTCGATACTGCGGGTGACGGCACGCATGCCGAACTTCTCCACCAGCTCGTCCGCATCGTCGAGACTGCTCTGCGACGAGTAGTGCGAAGGCATCTTGACGCAGAGCAGCCGGTCGCCGAACGCCCGGTGGGCCAGCACCGCGACCACGGCGGAGTCGATGCCGCCGCTCAGGCCGACGACGACGTTCGAAAGTCCCGTTTTCTCCACTTCGTCCTTTAGAAAACGGACCAGGAAATCGGCGATGGTTTCGTACTTGCTCGTCAAGGGGCCTGCCTTAAATGGATATTAATTCAGAGCATTATAACGCAGATTCGCAACACAACGGAACATAATTCGAGAAAATATCTCAGCAGACCCGGTCGTTGACGATGGCGTTAAGCTCGCTGCAGCTGAAACCCGCTTCCCTGCGGGCTTCCACGTTCAGATGTTTCTTGCGGGGGAAGCTGTTGGGATAGTAGCGGTCGACGATCTCGAAGTAGACCGACTTTGCCACGCCCTCCTGTTCGCAGGCGTAGGCGAACCAGCGGTCCCCCTTGAGCACGTGGTCCACCTCCTCGTCGACGATGACTCCCAGCATGGCGACCAGCCGCTCGATCATCGGCCGGTCCTCCCGGCGGCGCGGAAGTTTTCCGAGTTTGTCGACGATCTCCGGCGTCGCGTCGAGCCCGTTGGCCTCGAGGAAGCGGGGAACGACCGCCATGCGGTCCAGGAAAGTCAGGGTCCGCATGGAGGCGTCGAACAGGGCGTTGTGCACGGGAAAGTCGCCGTAGCTTCCGCCGAGTTCGTGCAGCAGCTCCTCGATCATGCGGTAGTGGCGCACCTCGTCGTCGGCCACCTCCAGCCAGTCGTCGTAGTAGGCTTTGGGGAGCCCCGCGAAACGGTAGGCGGCGTCGAGGGCGAGGTCGATGGCGCTGTACTCGATGTGAGCGATGGCATGCAGCAGCAGCCGCTGCCCCTCCCGGTCGGTGAGATTCCGGCGCTTGGGCACCTCATGGGGTTCGACGATGGCGGCGAAGGGGGCGTAGGCCGGGGCGTCGAACACCACCGGTTCATAGGCCGCTTCGAAGGTGCACTCCCCTTTTTTATAGGCGGCGTAGAAGGCGTTGAAGCCCTCGATCTTCGCATCGGGAGACGGCGCTTGCAGGATGGTTTCGAGTGTGGCGAAATAGTTCATGGGAGAATTTTGCTAAAATTGCGCTAAAAATTGGATTAGACGGAGCCTGCCATGACCATCAAACAACGCCCCATGGGAATGTACCAGACCAACTGCTACATCGTCGCCGTCGACGGCAAGGAGATCATCATCGATCCGGGCGTCGGCGCCACCGAGTGGATCAAGGCCAACGTCACGAACCCGGTCGCGGTGCTCAACACCCACGGCCACTTCGACCACGTCTGGTGCAACCAGGAGGTGAAGGAGCTTTTCAATATCCCCCTCTACACTCCCAAGGGGGATGTACCGATGCTTACCCACAGCGCCATGATGCCCGACATGCCCCACTCCTACCCCGACGTCGAGGTGGAAGGCGACGCCCGCTTCGACATCGAAGGCATCGAAGTGCGGTTCCGCCACTTTCCCGGCCACTGCCCCGGCTGTTCCACTATCGAAATCGGGGATGCGATGTTCAGCGGGGATTTCATCTTCGAACGCTCCATCGGAAGAGTCGATTTTCCTGCTTCAAGTCCCGAAGCGATGAAAAAGAGTCTGAAAAAGTTCCTGGAACTCGACTACGACAAAACGGTCTACCCCGGCCACGGCGGTACGACGACCATCCGCGCCGAACAGCGCAACGTCCCGTACTGGCTGCGGAGTATCTAACGCGTCACTCGACCGATTCGATGTTGTGCAGGAGCGAGAGCTTCAGGACGTGCTTCTCCGTCACGACGGTTTTGAACTCCGCCTCGAAGACCTTGACGTCGTAGGAGTAGGCCGTCACCGCGACGTTGCGTTTGCGTGCTTCGCTGTGGCGTACCTTCGCCTCGAAAACCACTTCGTCGCCGACACGAACCGGCGCGAGGAACTGGCAGTTCGCACCCGCAAGCACGACGTTGGGTTCGTTGACCGCCGCCATGGCGGCGAAGTCTGCGGCGCTGAAGATGAAGCCGCCGTGCACCAGGCCGACGGAATCGGCCCGCATGTCTTCCGTCGTCACCAGCACCACCTTCGCAAATCCCTTCGCCAGATGTTCCAGATCGCCGCTGAGGGTGCGGTCGATCATCAGGTGCGTCTCCAGCATCACGTCGTCGGAGTCGTACCTCCCGGCTTCGAGCCCCTCGTCAACCGCTTCGCTGTTCTCTGTTTCCTTTGCCACGTTTCATCCTTGAAAGAGTTCGGCTACGCCCCGCTGCGCGTGAGCTTCACGTAGACCCGCCGGGGGGCGGGGTAGCCTTCGACTGTTTGGGTACTATCGGCAGGATCGAGAAAATCTTCAAGGCTCTGCCCGTCGATCCACTCGGTTTTGCGCTGTTCGTCCGGCGTCGTGACCGTTTTGGCCAGCACCTCGAACCCCTCGAAACCCGCCCTCGTGCACCAGTTGCGCAGCGCGGGAACCGTCGGGACGAAATAGATGTTCGGGATTTTCGAATAGCTCCCCGCCGGGCTGAGACAGAGCGCCTCCTCCCCTTCGATGTAAAAGGTGTCGAGAAAGACCTCGCCGCCGGGTTCGAGCCCCTTCGCCAGGTCCTTGAGCATGCCGACCGGATCGCTGCGGTGGTAGAGCACCCCCAGGCAGAAGATCACGTCGAACTTCTCCTCGTAGTACGGCAGATGCTCGACGCCGAGAAGTTCGTAAACGATGTCGGTTTTGGCGTAGCGGTTGATGAAGTCGAACTGGGTCTTGTAGAGGGCGGAGGGGTCGAATCCGACCAGCTTTTTCGGGCCGTCCTCCTGCATCCGGAAGAGGTAGTAGCCGTTGTTGCAGCCGATGTCGGCAACCCGCTTCTCCTGCAGGTTGAAGTGGGGGCGCAGCAGGTTGTACTTCCTGTCGCTGCGCCACTCGGTGTCAATGAAGAGCCCGAAGATCTCGAAGGGCCCCTTGCGCCACGGTTTCATCATCTGCGCCGTCTCGGTGATGCGCTGCATGTCCGGCTCGTCCCCCGTCACCAGGGCGACCGTATCTCCCAGGAGCACTTCGCAGGCGACGTCGGGGAGCTCCTCCAGCGCTTCGCGCAGCGGTTTGATGTTCTTCCAGGTCATCCATTTTTCGCGTTCGTACCGTATCGCCGCCAGATCCACAGCCAGCTCCTCCGTTCATCATTCTTTGCCGACATTTTAGCCTGCCGGCGCTTTTGTTACCATTTCGCGCCGCGACAATGCTCCCGA
Source organism: Sulfurimonadaceae bacterium (assembly GCA_050292215.1). Lineage (GTDB taxonomy): Bacteria > Campylobacterota > Campylobacteria > Campylobacterales > Sulfurimonadaceae > SZUA-415. Next base: position 28,578 of record JBNKLF010000030.1, read on the forward strand.
ACGTGTTAAGATATGAGATCCTCTTATACCAAGGAGTCGCCGTGCGCTTTTTGCTGCTCATCCTGACATGGTGCCTCGTCCCGCTGAGCGCCGCGGAGTACTACGGCCCGAATCTCGAGCGCTTCGACTACCCCTACGAAGTCAAGCGCATCAGCCTGCGGCTGCAGCAGCAGACGCTGAGCATGGCCTACATGGAGCTGCGGCCCGAACGTCCCAACGGCAAAAGCGTCCTGCTGCTTCACGGGAAAAACTTCACCGGGGCCTACTGGCGCGATACCGCCGCCGCCCTTGCCGCGAAGGGGTACCGGGTCGTCATGCCCGACCAGATCGGCTTCGGGAAATCCTCGAAACCCGAACACCTTCAGTACAGCTTCTCCATGCTCGCCCGCAACACCGCCGCTTTGATGGATGCGCTGGGCATCGAAAAAAGCCACGTCCTCGGCCACTCCATGGGAGGGATGCTGGCAACGCGGTACGCCCTGATGTTCCCCGAACGGGTCGACCGGCTGATCCTCGAAAACCCCATCGGGCTCGAGGACTGGCAGCGCTTCGTCCCCAACCCCTCCCTGGAGTACTGGTACGAACGCGAACTGGGGAAAAGCGCCGAGGCGATCTACCGCTACCAGCTGCAGAGCTACTACGACGGCAAATGGAAAGCCGAGTACCGGCCCTGGGTCGACATGCTCGCCAGTTTCACCCTGGGAGCCGACTACCCCCGCATCGCCTGGAACCAGGCGAAGATCGCCCAGATGATCTTCAGCGAACCGGTCTGCCACCAGTTCGACCAGCTGCGGATGCCGGTCCTGCTCATCATCGGCCAGCGGGACAAGACGGCCCTCGGCAAGGAGCTGGCGTCCCCGGAAACCCGTTCCCTGATGGGAGACTATCCCAAGCTGGGGCGCAAGACGGCCGCAGCCATTCCCCAGGCCGAGCTGCTGGAGCTGGAGGGCATCGGCCACATGCCCCATATCGAGGCCTTCGAACGTTTCATCGAAGGCATCACGACATTCCTCGCCGAACCCGGCGCGTAAAGGAGCTGCGAAGATGTACCTCATTCTTGTTGCCAGCGTCAACGAAAACATGCGCCTCGCCCGCCGTCTCGAAGCACAGCTTGAAGCCCTGGGGGCCTCCTGCGAATGCGTCGACCTCGTCCGTCTCGGGATTCCCATGTACGACAGCATCAAAGAGGAGCGCGACGGCATTCCCGAAGCGGTCCGGGAGCTGATGGGGCGTATGGAGCGTGCGGAGGGCTACGTCGTGGTCGCCCCCGAGTACAACGGCTCCATTCCCCCGGTGCTGACCAGTGCGATCGCCTGGATCTCCCGTTCCGGAGAGGATTTCCGGGCCCTCTTTTCAGGCAGGTTCGTCCAGCTCGCCAGCCACAGCGGCAGCGGCGGTCACGACCTCATGAACGCCATGCGCGCCCAGTTCACCAAGCTCGGCGCCGTCGTCGCTCCCCGGCAGATTCTCATCACCCCGGCCTCCCCCCTCAAAGAGCAGAGCAGCGAAAAGATCCTGGCGCAGTTCACCGCCTGGTGCAACTGCCCCGGGGCCTAGCCCCGCGCCGCTTCTCCGGTAGCGCGGCAGACCAGCCTGAAGACGGCGAAGGCCGAGAGCGTACAGGCCGCCATCGCCGCCGCGAGCACCCCCGGCGCGTCGGAGTGCAGGGCGCTGACCCCCATGGAAACCATCCCCGCGATCAGGAACTGGATGCTCCCCATAAAGGCCGAGGCGACCCCGGCGTGGGTGGTGAAGTGCGCCATCCCCAGCGCCGTCATGTTCGGGACCAGA
>JBNKLF010000031.1:0-24837 GCA_050292215.1 Sulfurimonadaceae bacterium
ACCCGAGGCCTCTCTGTTTGTGGACGGGAATTATAGGAGAATCCCTCCCGAATGTCAAGTGCTTTTCGCATCTTTTTGGAAGAAATGCCAAAATGTTGCAGATGAACGTATTTATTCTATTTTTTACGGCAGGTATTTGACCCATTTGCACCGTTCGTCTTCCGTTATGGTTCCGGTGTTCCCGAGTGCCTGTTTACCCTCTGTTCACACTTTGCATAATATAGTTTTACGTGAAATCGGAATCACGGGAGTTCATGCTATAATCCCGTCATTTCAAAATCAATATATAAAAGGATTCAACCATGAGTCTCTATGATCGTGACTACGCAAGAGAGGGTGCGTACGGTTACGGCGCGGCACAGCGCAGCGAAACGCAGCTCGTCTCGTTCGTCAAGGAAACCTACAAACTCTTCGCGGCTTCCATGCTCGCCGGTGCCGTCGGTGCCTACGTCGGTATGCCGATGGCCGCAGCGATCCAGTCATTTATTTGGCCGCTCTTCGCCCTGGAACTCGGCCTGCTGTTCGGCCTGCACTTCGTCAAACACAAGCCCGGCCTGAACCTGGTGGTCCTGTTCGCCTTTACCTTTATGACAGGGATTACGCTGACACCGCTGCTCTCCATGATACTGGGAATGTCCGGAGGCGCGGCCATCGTCGGTAACGCCTTTGCCATGACGGCCTTCATCGTCGGGGGCATGAGCTTCTTTGCCATCAAGACCACCCGGGATTTTACCGGGTACGGCAAACCGCTGATGATCGCCCTGCTGGTTATCATCGCCGGTTCTCTGCTGAACATCTTCCTGATTGAAAGCTCCCTGGTCCATATTATGATCCAGGCGGCGGTTGTCTTCTTGTTCAGTATTCTGGTCGTGTTCGACACCCAGAACATCATCCGCGGCAACATCGACTCGCCGGTCATGGGAGCCGTCGCGCTCTACCTGGACTTCCTGAACATCTTTACTGCCCTGCTGCAGCTCTTCGGCGTCTTCGGTGGAGAAGAGTAACTCCTTCTCTCCCGACCTTTACCGGGTCATCGACGCGAACCTCAACCGTCTCAAGGAGGGGATTCGCGTGATCGAGGATATCGCCCGATATCTTCGCAACGACAAAACCCTCGCTTCCCGCCTGAAAGCCCTGCGCCACGAAAGCCGTATCGACGACCTTCAGAACCTGCTGGCTTCACGGGACAGCGTCAACGACGTCCTGCGCCCGACCGTGGAGAGCGAGATGCAACGCAGCGATCTCGACAGCATCCTCGCGGCCAACTACAAACGGGCCCAGGAGTCTTCACGGGTTCTCGAAGAGATCTACAAAGTCGTCGATCCGGTCCGCTCCGAGACCTTCAAAACCATCCGTTACAATCTCTACACCCTGGAAAAAGAGACCCTGCTCACGTCCGAATGAAGAGCACCTCGAACTCCAGATACTCCAGCGGGTAGCGCGCCATCAGGCGGCGCATCTGCGTCACCCCCAGCACGTTTCGTCCCCCGCTGACCCCGCTGCGCTTGATGTAGCGCAGCATCTCCCGCGTCGAATCGAACGCCAGACGGTACCGGACGACCTCGAATTCCCCTGTGAAGAATGGGCGGGCCGCCTCCGCAACCGCTTCGGCACTGCGAAGCAGCGGTGTCACGCCCGCGGTCTCGAAAAGCGTCGCAAAGGTGTTGGCGGTAAAAATGGCCAGGGAGACCGGAACGTTCAGCCCCGCGACCATGGCAAAGGTCCGGCCGAGATCCTCCGACCACTGCAGCGCCGACCCGGAAAAGATGCGGTCGAACTCCATGAAGGCGAGATGGTCGAAGAGATTGGGATCGTTGAAGTCGCCGTAGATGCGCTCGATCCCGTCGCATTTGGGGTGCAGCTCCAGCATCCTCGGCGCAAAATCGATCCCGACGAAATGCTCGGGCGTCCACTCCAGTTGATGGAAGAGGGTGCCGCTGCCACATCCCAGGTCCAGAATGCGCGCCGGGCGCTCATCGCCGAGATCGCTCAGAAGCTTGGCGACCACCTGACGCTGGATGACGTTGTAATCGCCGTAATCCTCGGCGTATCGGGAGAACTCGGTCTGGACCTTCATTTCCGGTTGAGCACCATGGAGAGCACAAAGATCACCAGTGCGGCCAGCACGATCGTCGCCCCGCTGGGAAGGGAGTAGTAGTACGAGAAGCTCATCCCCGCAACGACGGAGACAAGCGCGAAGAGTACCGAAAGGCCGACTGTGACCGCGAATCCCCGGCGATAGCGCAGGGCGGAGATGGCGGGGATGACCATCAGGGCGCCGATGAGAAGCGTCCCGACGACGCGGATGGAGAGGGCGATGATGACCGCCACGATGGTGACCAGCAGGAAGTTCAGCAGCTTGACACGAAGCCCGCTCGCCTGGGCCACCTCCTCGTCGAACGCGATAAAGTAGAACTCTTTGAAGAGCCCCAGCAGCACCGCCATCGCCAGGGAACCGAAGATCCCCATCACCCACAGGTCCTCCGCACTGACGGCAAGAATGGAGCCGAAAAGGTAACTGAACAGCGATGCATTGAACGACCCCGCCACGGAGACGATAACGATGGCAAGCGCCAGCGAACCCGAAAGGAACAGGGCCAGCACCGAATCGGAATAGAGGCTGTGATAACTCCGAAGGTACTCGATGATCCAAGCGGCGATCATCGCCACGACGACCGCTACCCACACGGGATTGTTCCCCGTCAGAAGACCGACGGCGACGCCGACAAGGGAAACATGCGCCAGCGTCTCCGTCAGCAGCGAGTACCGCCGCAGGACAATGAACGAGCCCGTCACCGATGCCAGGACGGCGATGATGAGACCGGCCCCAAAGGCCCGGAGCATAAAATCGTATTCGAGCATCTCTACCATGGCCCATGCCCTACTAATGTGATTTTACTCGAGAAGAACGTGCCCCCGGTCCCGAAAGCTCTGAGCATAAAGTCATATGCGAACATTTCCGTCATCCTATACTGCCCGCCTAATGGTTGTGATGCACGACATGGGCGTCCACCCCATAGAGTTCGCTCATCCGGCTGCAGCTCAGCGCCATCGCCGGGGTATCGCAGTTCAAGAGGGTCTGATGGATGAAGAAGAGCTGCCGGATATCGTCGGCGATGACCCCGACGTCGTGGGTGACGAAGATGATCGTCAGCGCCTCTTCGCGGTTGAGGGTTCGCAGCAGTTCGTAAAAGCGGTGCTGGGAATGGGCATCGACCCCCGTGTTGGGCTCGTCGAGGATCAGCACTTCCGGCTCCGAGGCCAGCGCCCGGGCGATCATCACCCGCTGCCGCTGCCCGCCGGAGAGCTCGCCGATAAGGCGGTCGCGAAGGTCGGCAACCCCCATCTTCTCCATGGCGTGTTCCACCGCCTCGACATCCTCGGCACGCTCCCGGCCGAAGATGCCCCGGCGGACCACCCGTCCCATCTTCACCACTTCGTGAACCGTAGCGGGAAACTGGTGGTCGATGAGCGACGCCCGCTGGGGGACGTACCCGATGCGGTGCCACTCCCGGAAGCTTCCCGAAGCCTTTCCGAAAAGCCGAATCTCCCCCGCCGTAGGTCGGATCAGCCCGAGCAGCAGTTTTACCAGCGTCGTTTTGCCTCCCCCGTTGGGCCCGATGATCGCGGCGTAGGCACCGCGCTGCACGACAAGGTTGATATTTTTTAATATCTGATTGCCGTTGATACGGTACTGAAGCCCTTTGGCTTCAAAAACCGGGGGATGAAACTTCAATGACACTCCAGGGCTTCGGCGATCTTCGCCAGGTTTTTCCTCATAATGGTAATATAGTTTTCATTCGAGGCCGCTTCATCGGCACTCAGGTTCGCCAGCGGCTGGAGGGATGCGACGGCGGCGCCCGTCTCCCTCGCCAGGGTACGGGAGACGCTGTCGTTGACGAAGGCTTCAAAGAAGATCGTGCGGATGCCCTTCTCCTGAACCAGACGCAGCACTTCGGCCATCGCTTTGGCGCTGGGCTGCTGGTCGGGAGAGAGGCCGGTGACGGCCAGCGTCTCGAAACCGTAATCATGGGCCAGGTAGGCGAAGGCATCGTGATTGGAAACCAGGTGCTCCTGTCGGCACTCCTTCAAAGCGGTGCGGTACTCCTGTCGGAGTGCCTCCAGCTCTTTGACGAAACGTTCCGCGTTGACACGGAACCGTTCCGCCGCTTCCGGCAGCAGCTCTGCGAGCAGCCCTTCGGTACGGCGAGTCATGGCGATCATGTTGTCGATATCGAGCCAGTAGTGGGGGTCGACCGGACCGTGGTGATGGTCGTGCGCATCGTGGTCGTCGTGATCGTCATGCCCCTGTTCTTCATGTTCCAGAAGGGTCACGCTGCGGCTCATATCGACGCTGCGGGTCGTAGCCTTCAGGTTTGTTAACAGTTGTTCACTCCACGGCTCCAGCCCCGCTCCGTTGTAAACGAAGAGGTCGGCCCGGCTCAGCGCCACCATGGTCGCCGGCGTGGGACGAAACGTGTGAATGTCCGTCCCGTAGGGAATCACCTTTTCAAGCCGCACGCTCTCCCCCCCGACGCGCTTGAGCACTTCGTAAAGGGGATACGTCGTGACAACCACCCCCGGCCGTTCCGCGGCATACAGGCCGCAAATCATCACCGCCATCGCCAGAAAGCTCTGCATCCGAATCATTCCTACTCCTTGGGCTTTGCCGTCCCTCGATTTTTCGCTACCATTTTATTGCAACCTGGTTGCATCTACACTTAAAGAAATTGAGAATGAATTGCAAAAATACGGTTTTTGAACGTTTTAAAGCCCACAATCTTCGTCTGACCCGAAGCCGCATCGCACTGGTAGAGCGCCTGATCGATGCCGGTGCGCCGCTCTGTTACGACGACATCAAGGAGCTGGCGATGGATAAAACGACGTTTTACCGCAATATGCACACCTTCGAAGCTTCGGGCCTGATCCGGCGCATCGAATCCGACGACAAGAAGTGGTACTTCGAACTTGCCGGTACGCTCCATGCCCACTTCATCTGCTCCGCGTGTCACCGGGTCGAGTGCCTGGACTCTTTTCGTCACCCTTCGCTTCCGGGTTACGTCATCGAATCCGCTACCTACAAAGGGACCTGTCCGGAGTGTGCGAAAACGCTCCGGCTTCCGGCAGACCGGGCTTGAGAGCGGATGTTTTCCCCGCTTTTGCAAAAGCCGGACAAGGCCCTAAGCAAGCATCTGGTATAATGCGCCACTTAATTCCTACCGAGGACATACTATTATGACAAGCATTTTGCTGTTCGTACAGATCGGCCTGGTCATCTTCCTGACCATTGCCGTACTCCTGCAGAAAAGCTCCAGCATCGGGCTGGGTGCCTACAGCGGCTCCAACGAATCGGTTTTCGGCGCCAAGGGCCCCGGCAGTTTCCTGGCCAAAGCGACCTTTTTCCTTGGGTTCCTTTTCGTTGTCAACACCATCACCCTCGGCTACTTCTACGCCCAGGAACGGAATGAATCCGTCGTCGACACCTTCGTTGAGGACACCAACGTCGCGGCCCCGGCCGCTCCGGAAGCTCCCGCGGCCCAGTAGCATGTCGTTTCTGCGCAGGTTCGCCCTTCTTGCGCTGCTGCCCCTGACGGTGTGGGCTGATGCCCACATCTTCGTCTACCACCGTTTCGGCGACGCCAAACACGCTTCGACCAACACCTCCCTCGAAACCCTTCGCGCCGAGTTCGAATACTTTAAAAACAACGGCTACACCGTCGTCCCGCTTTCGGCGTTCGCGACGGCCTTCAAAAACGGCACGCCCGTCGATCCCAAGTGGGTCGCGCTGACCATCGACGACGCCTACCGCAGTTTCTACGACAACGGGCTCGCGCTCTTCAAAGAGTACGGCTACCCCTTCACACTCTTCGTCTACGTCGAGGCGACGGAGAAGGGGTACGGCGATTTCATGAGCTGGGAACAGATCCGGGAAGCTTCGAAACACGGGGAAATCGGCCTGCACAGCTACGGCCACCCCCACCTGGTCTCCCTCTCCGACGACGCGATCCGCAGCGATACCCGCAAGGCTTACGACCTTTTCGGGCAGCGTCTGGGCAGCGCCCCGAAATACTACGCCTACCCCTACGGGGAGTTCAATCCCCGGGTCCGTTCCGCCGTCGAAACCTTCGGCTTCGAACTGATCCTCAACCAAAACAGCGGTGCCGTGGACGCCTCCAGCGACCCCTTCGATCTTGACCGGAGCGCCCTGACCGGGGAGAACAGCGTAGCCCAAAAACTCCGCACCAAAACGCTCACTACGACATGGATCGCACCCAAAAGCTGGCCCGCCGATGGGAAACTTAAAAAGATTCACGCTACAATTCCGGAACATATTTCGCGACTTGAGTACTACGTCTCGGGACACGGATGGCATCCGGTCACGGCCAAAGACGGGCAGATCGACATCACCGTCGACCTGCCGCTCAGGTTCGAACGTACCCGCATCTTCCTCCGAGAGGGAAGGCGGCAAAGCAGCACTATTTTAGTAAAGGAGCCCTAAGCGATGTTGAATGAAATCTACCAGGAATGTGAAAAGAATATGAAAGGTGCCATCGAGCACATGCGCAACAGTTTCAAAACCCTGCGCACCGGCAAGGTGACGACCCAGGTACTCGACGGCATCAAAATCGACTACTACGGCACACCGACGCAACTGGACCAGGTCGGCAGCGTTCTGGCGACCGATGCGACCACCATCACCGTCTCCCCGTGGGAGAAGAACCTGCTCGGCGACATCGAAAGCGCCATTGCCAAAGCCAACATCGGCGTCAACCCCAACAACGACGGCGACCAGATCAAACTCTTCTTCCCGCCGATGACGGTCGAACAGCGCCAGGAGTCGGTCAAAAAGATGAAAGTCATGGGTGAAGACGCCAAGGTCTCCGTCCGCAACGACCGCCGCAAAGCCAACGACCGCGTCAAGCAGCTCGAAAAAGACAAAGAGATCACCCAGGACGACTCCAAAAGCGCCCAGGACCAGATCCAGAAGATCACCGACAAATACATCGCCGAGATCGACACCATTCTCAAAGAGAAAGAGCAAGAGATCCTCAAGGTCTGACCGACACCCCGTCGGAACCGGCACCGAGCCGGCTCCCGCCCCTGACATCACGCCCTGTTTTGACTGCCGAAAGGAAGAGAAAGATAATGGACATCAAAAAGATTTACATGGAAGCCGACGCCCTGCTCGAGGGCCACTTCAAACTCAGCTCCGGGAACCACTCCCGCTACTACCTCCAGTCTGCCAAGGTGCTGGAACAGCCGCGTACCGCCCGGATGCTCGCCGAGGCGCTGGCGGAGCAGATCAAGGCGAGCGGCATCGAAATCGATACCGTCTGCGCCCCGGCGCTCGGCGGGCTCATCGCCGGCTACGCCCTGGCCCAGGCGCTTGACGTCCGCTACATTTTCGCCGAACGCGTGGGCGGCGACATGACCATCCGCCGCGGTTTCGACGTCACACCCGGCGAAAAGGTCCTCGTCTGCGAAGACATCATCACCACCGGGGGCTCCGCCATGGAAGCAGGCGCCGTCGTCGAATCTCTCGGGGGCAGGGTCGTCGCCTTCGCAGCCCTCGCCAACCGCGGTTTCTGCGCCCGCCAGGGTAGCGACGTCTCCCGCAAGGCCAACTGCAAACTCCCCGAGGGGATGCCCTTCTTCGCCCTCGAAGACTTCACCTTCGAAATGTACGATCCGGCCGACTGCCCGTTGTGCAAAGAGGGTTCCGAGGCGATCAAGCCGGGTTCCCGGGGGAATTGAGATGGCCGATTTCGAAGTCAATATGGAGCATCTGCAGAAAGTGCAGCGCACCATTCGAAAAGCCGGCAACATCTTCCCCAACGAGCAGGCCCTGGTCGCGACCCTCGAAGAGACCGTCATCAAGGCGCAGGACGACGACTCCTTCAACCTCTACTACAGCATGGCGCAGTATCTCAAACAGCGCCTCAGAGAGGTCAAGGAGCATCTCGACACGCCCCAGCCGGGCATCGAAGAGGCACTGACCGATCTGACCTGGAGCATCAACTACCTGCAGTGGCTCGTCAGCGAACAGAAAGGTTCCCAGCCCTCCGCCGACTAGGCGCCGTTCCCCTTCCGCATCACCAGGTTGCAGAGCATGGTCTTCTCGACCAGCTCCTCCGCCACCACCTCCTTGCCGTCGACCATGTAGGTGATGGGCAGCTCCTTGAGCTTCGCGCGCTCCTCCAGACTGACGATCTTGACGACGATGTTGATCCGGTCGCTGTACTGGGCCAGGGCCTCGCAGATGAGCTGCTTCTTCTCGGGGTTGTCCAGGGTGATGATGACGGCCGCGGCATCTTCGACATGCAGCGCATGCAAAATGGCCGGTTTGGACATGTCCCCGTAGTAGATCTCCTCGCCGGCACGCTTGGCCCGCCGGACGTTTTTATAGTTGTTGTCGATGACCACGTGGGAGGTCCCGCGCTCCTGAAGCTGTTTCGCCACGAACTGTCCCACGATGCCGTAACCGCAGACAATCACGTGATCGCGCCGCTTCTCCAGAGGGGACATGTCCCGCTGCTCGATCTCCCCCTTGGTAAAGATGATGTCCTGGAGCCAGCGCCGTTTTGCCAGGATGAACGGCGTGGCGACCATCGACATGACAACGACCAGCACCAGCGTCTGCACCAGGTCGGGCTGCATCAGGTCGTTGGCGGCGGCGAGGGCGAAGATGGCGAAGGAGAACTCCCCGACCTGGGCCAGCGTCACGGCGGTTTTAAAGCCGGTGACCGACTTCGAACCCATGCCGATGATCCCGTGGATAACCGCCCCTTTGATGAAAAGAATCCCGATGAAAAGCGCGAATACCGTGCCGATGTGATCAAAGAAGAAGGCCAGGTTGATCTTCATGCCGACGGTAACGAAAAAGACCCCCAGCAGCAGGTCCTTGAAGGGGGCGATGTCCGACTCCACCTTGTGCAGGTAGCGGGTTTCGGCGATGATCATCCCCGCCACGAAGGCCCCCAGCGAGTAGGTGAACCCGGCGTAGTGCGCCAGCAGCGACGCCCCGACGACGATGACCAGCACCGACCCCATGAAGAGCTCTTCGAGCTTGCTGTCCGCCGAGAAGTGCAGCAGCCAGCTCATCACCCGCTTCCCGACGACGAAGAGCAGGCCGATGACGATGACGGCGGAGAGCAGCGTCTCCAGAAGGACCAGCCCCAGGTTGCCGCTGTTATCGGAGAGAAACCCGATAAGGATCAAAATGGGGATGACCGCGATGTCCTGGAAGATGAGAATCCCCGTCGCCCGCTTTCCGTAGGGGGCGTAGATCCCCTTGTTCTCCTTCAGGTAGGTCAGCACCACCGCCGTCGAGGAGAGCGAAAGCGCCGCGGCGATGATGATCGACGAGCTGGTGCCGATACCGAAGACGTAGTGCGCCGCCAGGTAGAAGATGACGGCGCTGATGCCCACCTGCAGCGCCCCGTTGAGAAAGACCAGCTTCTTCATCAGGCGCAGTTTCGCCAAAGACATCTCCAACCCGATGGTGAACATCAAAAAGACGATGCCGAACTCCCCGATGAGTTCCAGCGCTTCCGAATCGGCGGCATGGTCGAACCCGAAGGCGTATACGGCGATCATCCCCGTCAGAATGTAACCGATAATCTGTGACACCCCCCACCGTTTGAAGAGCAGATTGACGATCACGGAGATTCCGAGGGTGACGACGCCGTAAAAAAGAATCGATTCCATATTTGCCTTTTTCAGGAGCGTTTCGAAGGCTCTTTTTATCTTTTTAAAATCTACCGTAGTATATAATATTATCCCGTATACACACAGCGCAATTATCAAGCAAACCCGAATATCAAACCATGACAAAGACGAGAAGGACTCCTGAAATGACCAAGTATATTTTCGTGACCGGCGGCGTACTCAGCAGCCTCGGCAAAGGGATCACGGCAGCCAGCATCGGCACGTTGCTCAAACACTCCGGCAAGGATGTCGGCATGCTCAAAATCGACCCCTACATCAACGTCGACCCCGGTACCATGAGCCCTCTCGAACACGGTGAAGTCTTCGTCACGAAAGACGGCGCCGAGACCGACCTCGACATCGGGAACTACGAGCGGTTCCTCGATACCTCCTTCCTCAAAACCAGCAACTTTACCACCGGCCAGGTCTACAGCACCGTCATCGAACGCGAACGTGCCGGCGGCTACCTGGGGCAGACCATCCAGGTCATTCCCCACATCGTCGGGGAGATCGTCGACCGCATTAAAAAAGCGGGCGAGGGGCACGACATCCTCGTCGTCGAACTCGGCGGCACCGTCGGGGACATCGAGGGACAGCCCTTTATGGAGGCGGTCCGCCAGATGAAACACGACGACGACGTCGAAGGCACCTTCTTCATCCACGTCACCCTCATCCCCTACATCAAAGCCGCCGGCGAGCACAAAAGCAAACCGACCCAGCACTCCGTTCAGGAACTGCGCCGCATCGGTATCACCCCGCAGATGATCATCGCCCGTTCCGAAGCGCCCCTGCCGAAAACCTTCAAAAAGAAACTCGCCTTCAGCTGTGACGTCAGCCAGGACAGCGTCATCGAAGCCCTCGACGCCCCGACCATCTACGCCGTGCCGCTGAGCTTCCTCCAGCAGAACATCCTCGCTCCCATCGCCAAGGAGCTCGGACTCGGAGAACTCAAACCGGACATGGAGCAGTGGGACTCCCTGGTCAAGAAGATCGTCGCCCCCTCCAAGAGGGTCACCATTGGCTTCGTCGGCAAATACCTGGAGCTCAAGGAGTCCTACAAATCCCTGATCGAAGCGCTGATTCACTCCGGGTCCCACCTCGACACCAAGGTCGACATCTGCTGGGTGGACAGTGAGCAGATCGAGGAGAAGGGGGCCGAAGCGCTCCTGAAAGACTGCGACTCCGTACTGGTCGCCGGCGGCTTCGGAGCCCGGGGCGTCGAAGGGAAAATCCTCGCCATCGAGTACGCCCGTACCCAGCGCATTCCCTACCTCGGCATCTGTCTTGGGATGCAGCTGACCCTCGTCGAATACGCCCGCAACGTCCTGGGCTACGAGGGCGCCAACTCCGTCGAGTTCGACCCCGACACCCCCTACCCGATGATCTATCTCATCGACAACTTCATCAACCAGGCGGGAGAGCAGGAGCTGCGTACCCACAAATCCCCCATGGGCGGCACCCTGCGCCTGGGCGAATACCCCTGTGACACCAAAGAGGGCTCGCTGCTGCGCAAGGCTTACCGCGGCGCCAAGACGATCCATGAACGCCACCGCCACCGCTACGAGGCGAATCCGACGTACCGCGAAGCCCTGGAAAATGCGGGCATGGTCGTCACCGGCGAATCCAACGGCCTGATCGAAGCCGTCGAGATCACCGACCACCCCTGGTTCCTCGGCGTCCAGTTTCACCCGGAGTTCACCTCGCACCTCCAGACGCCGAACCCCTCCGTGTTCGCATTCGTCGAGGCGACGCTGAACCATGTCGAAAACGCCTGAGGTCCCTCTTCTCGACAAAGATGCCCTCTACCGCCTTCTGAGCGAACGCTTTGACGGCGGCTTCAGCCGTCTGAACGACATTCCCGCACCCGATCTTCTCAAAGACGCCACCCGCTCAGCCGACCGCATCGCCCAGGCGATCCGAAACGGCGAACGCATCACCCTTGTCGGCGATTATGACGTCGACGGCGTCGTCTCGACGGCGCTGGTCTCCCTCTTTTTCCGGGAACTTGCCTACCCCCTCGACGTCGTCATCCCCAACCGCTTCACCGACGGCTACGGCGTTTCGGCCCACCTGCTCGAGCGCATCGAGGCCGACCTGGTCATCACCGTCGACAACGGCATCAACGCCGTCGAAGCCGCCTGCATCTGCCGGGAACGGGGGATCGATCTGATCATCACCGACCACCATACCCCGGGCGCGACGCTTCCCGATGCCTACGCCATCGTCAACCCCCGGCAGGAGGCGTGCGCCTACCCCTTCCCCGACATCTGCGGCGCCCAGGTCGCATGGCTGGTGATGGCCGAGCTCAAACGGCGCATCGGGGCCTCCGTCGACATGAAACAGTTTCTCGAACTGCTCGCCCTCGCCGTAGTCGCCGACGTGATGCCGCTGACGGGCATCAACCGCGCCATCGTCCAGGCGGGGCTTCAGCAGATGATGCAGAGCCGCCGGCCCGCATCGGTCATCATCCGCGAGTTTCTGGACAAATCCGCCCTCTCCTCCGAAGATATCGGCTTCCAGATCGCCCCGCGCATCAACTCCGCCGGACGCCTCGAAGACGCCTCCATCGCGCTGAAATTCCTGACCGCAGACGATGAAGAGACCGCCTTTCGCCAGTTTGAGCTGCTCGACCGGCTCAACACCCTGCGCAAAGCCACCGAAGCGGATGTCACCGCCGAGGCGACCGCCATGGTCGACGAGGACGACACCGTCATCGTCGTCGCCTCGCCGGGCTGGCACGAAGGGGTCGTCGGCATCGTCGCCGCCCGCCTGGTACAGCGCTACGGCCGGCCCGCCATCGTGCTTGGCATCGACAACGGCATCGCCAAGGGAAGTGCACGGAGCATCGGTAACGTCGACATCTACAGCCTCATCGAAGGGCAAAGCGGCTACCTCGGGAAATTCGGCGGGCACAAGATGGCCGCCGGGCTCTCCCTGGACGCCGAAGCGCTCGAAGCCTTCAAAAAAGCGATCAACCGTGAAGCCAAGAAACTCGATGCCGACGATTTTCTCCCCTCCGAAGCGATCATCGGGGAGCTCGAAAGCGGCGCCATCGACTTTGAGCTGCTCCGCATCCTGGATGCTTTCGAGCCCTATGGCGAGGGCAATCCCCGCCCCCGCTTTCTCGTCAGGGACGCGGAAGTCGTCGGCGTCAAACGCTTCGGCAGCGACCGCTCCCACAGCCGTTTGAACCTCCGCTTCTTTGATCATGAACGGCAGACCCATGAGCTGCTTGCATTCCGGAGGATTCTGGAGTGTACGCCGAGGGAGCGCATCACCTGCAGCTACACCATTAACAGAAACGAATTCAACGGCCGGGTCTCTCTGCAGCTCATGCTCGAACGCATCTACTCAGAATAACCTGACTTAATTCTTAAGATAATTTTTAGATATAAAAATAACTACTAGAACATCCCTCGCCAACCCCCGTGACAAGGCACTTGTCACAAAAACGTGATGAGATAAATGGCACAATTTATGTGAATTTTTTTCTCAAATTCTTATCACATTGCTTCTTGATGCCCTTTTTACACACAGTTGGCATTAGTTTAAGAATTGGGAAAGTATAATCGACGAGACACCACATCACTAGGAACGAATTATGAAAAAAGAAGAGCTGATCGAAGAGATCTTCTCAGAGATTGAAAAACACGAAGGTGCACTGACCCGTCGTGAAGCGATGAAGTACATGGCGGTAACACCGCTGGCAGCTTCAGCGCTTGTCGGTGCTGGCAGCGCAACGGAAGCTGCCGCTGCGGATGCAGCGGGTAAAAAGATCGTGATCGTCGGCGGTGGCCTCGCCGGTATGTCCACGGCAGCCCGTCTGACCAACATGCTTTCCAATGCCGACATTACCGTTGTCGAGCCGGATCCGACCTCTGTCTCCTACCAGCCGGGCCAGACGCTTGTCGCCGCCGGTCTTTGGGACAAATCCGACATCACCTACAACCGTGACGATTACCTCCCTGACGGCGTCACGCTTGTCAAAGACAAAGTCGTCACATTCGATCCCGACAACAACAAAGTCACTACTGCCGGCGGCAAAGAGCTCGGCTACGACTTCCTGATCGTTACAACCGGTCTGATGCTCAACTACGCGGGCATCGAAGGTCTTGACGGCGAAATCACCTCTTCCGGCGCGGACAACGCGGTCGTGATGGAAAAAGTCGGCAAAAACGGCACCCACTCCCTCTACTTCCGCGACGGCGCGGCAGCGACATGGGACGGGATCCAGGAGCTGATCGAAAAAGCGAAAACGCACACCGGTCCGGAAAAACTCCAGGCACTCTTCACCCACCCGAACACCCCGATCAAATGTGGCGGTGCCCCGAAAAAGATCATGTACCTGACGCACGCACGCCTCGAAGAAGCGGGCGTCCGCGACAAAGTCGAACTGACGTTCCTGCCCAACGGTTCCGCAATGTTCGGCGTTCCCGAATACCACGAAGCGATCCTGAAGCAGTTTGAAGTCCGCGGCTTCAAATGGAAATACGCCCACAACCTGGTGAAACTCGACACGGAAGCCAAAGTCGCTACCTTCGATCACCACTGGAAAGAGAAAGGCGCTTACGACGAAGATCTCGAAGAGTACGAGATGATCACCAAGCATGAACCGGTCGAGATGAAGTACGACTTCATCCACGTCGTTCCCCCGATGAAAGCACCGGACGAAGTCGGTAACTCTCCCGTCGGTTCCGGCAAGGGCTGGGTCCCGGTTACCAAAGAGACCCTGCAGCACGTCAAATACCCCAACGTTTTCGCCATGGGCGACGTTGCGGCCGTTCCGATGGGTAAAACCGGCGGTTCCGCACGGAAGCAGTACAAAGTGCTGTGTGACAACCTCATCGCGCAGATGGAGGGCAAACCCCTCGAAGCGAAATACGGCGGCTACACCGTTTGTCCGCTGATCACCAGCATCGGTACCGTCATGCTGGCCGAGTTCGACTGGTCCAAAAAACCGACGCCTTCCTTCCCGCTCGACCCGACTGTAGAGCGCTGGATCTGGTGGGTTCTGAAAGTTTACATGCTCAAACCGATGACCATGTACGGCATGCTCGCAGGCCGCGCATAATCCTCACACCCGGCAGGGCTTCGGCCCCGCCTCTCTCCAAGACAACGCTTCCAGATACACCACACTTCTCCGCATAACCACAGATTCCCCCTATCGAGAGACATTGCATATGCAAAAATACAGAACGTTAAACACTTTGATAAAAGTCGGTATGAAACGGTAAAGAGGAAAATATAGTCAGGGTAGAGGGATGGAAAGGGACGCGTTTGCGTCCCTCACCGGATTAACAGGAAGGAACGTTGCCGCTATCGCTGCCGTATTCGTAGAAGAAGTCGTAGAGATGCTCGATGTGTTTTTCGTCAACACCGCCGCCGCATTTTTCGTTCAGGTAGTCCAGAAGGGTACCTTCGTCTTTCATCTCTTCCCACTCGTCTTGAGTGTGGCTACCGGCCATTTTGGCACCTGTCATGCCACATTTGCTTTTGTATTTTTTCTGGTACAGCTTCTGCCCTTTGGCGACGTCAGCCATAGCGGACGTAGAAAGCATACCGAGGCCGACCATAGCAGTCAACGCGATTCCGGCAATTTTTTTCATTGCATCTCCTTGTTGGTTATGGCAAAAATTATATCCCCGTCAAAATAAAAACAAGTTTATATTTGCGGATCACAAAAATCTTCTTCCCTATTTTCCCCTTTTTACCCTGCCACAGGAGTTTTCAGGGGATTTTCACACGCTGTTATGAAGTTGATTTTCAGATGAGCGCGTGTACAATAGAGGGACATTGATGGAAGGTTGTGGAGATTTCATGGGAAAAATGAATGCTTTGACGTGCCTCTCCCTCGGTATGGCGACGATCATGGGCTTGACCGCATGCTCCGAGCCGGGTACTTCCCTCCCCTATCCAGTCGAAGTAACCGGCAATCAGGCCGGTCCCTTACGAAACGATACCCCCTTCGATGCGGCAACCGTCTCTGCACTGATGCCCGGGTTTGACATACAGGCATATACCGCTTTCGTTGCCGGAGCGGGGCAGAGCATCCTCGTCATCAATCGGGGGGGACGCGCCATATTTACCGTTTCACCGACTCCCGACGGCAAAAAGATCGGCAGCGTCACGGTTCACGCCGCCGACGTCCGCCTTCCCCGGGGAGTCGTCATCGGGGCCGCCTCCCCGATCGCTTTCGAAGCCGGGGCATGCAGCCGCCTTGATAGCGAAGTGCGTTGCCGCCTGCCGGGGCTTCCCAACCTCTCCTGCCTTTTCGCAT
This sequence comes from Sulfurimonadaceae bacterium, assembly GCA_050292215.1. Taxonomy (GTDB): domain Bacteria; phylum Campylobacterota; class Campylobacteria; order Campylobacterales; family Sulfurimonadaceae; genus SZUA-415. The sequence goes on from JBNKLF010000031.1 coordinate 15,986, forward strand.
CCGACCCCGGAGAGCACCCCGAAGCGGTCGTCGAAGCGGTCATATGGACACCCCATGCCTGAGTTCACGCTGCGCTCCGAAACCGATGCTCCCATCATCGTCATGCAACACCTTGACGACGATAGCCTGGGGGTCGTCACCGCATCCAAAACCGTTACCGTCTTTCCCCCGGACGCCTCCGTACCCCGGCACCAGTTCCGTATCGAAGAGCTGAGTCCCCACGAACACGGCAGCGCCTTCAGTCCTGACGGCAGCCGTTTCGCCTTTGCCCATGCGGTGTCGAACGGGTATGCCGTCCGTATCATCGATACCGCGACCAAAGAGCTGATACGCTCCTACGGTACCCAGGAGAACCCTGTGGAGCTGTTGGCGTTTGACCCTACTGGCACCTACCTGCTTGCCGGTACCTCGACGGGCAGGGTCTTTCTCTGGCGAACCGACGGAAGCGGTCTGCTGGCGCGCCTCTCCTCCTTCCCCGAATACACGCCGCATCTGATGAGCCTTCCCAGGGAGAACTACGTCTCCGCCGCCGCATTCCAACAGCATCTCGTTGCCACCACCGGCTATGGCGGCTCCATTGTCGTGACCAACATCCGGACCCTCGCCAATACCCGCCGCATCAAGCCGGGAAGGGCACGGATCGACACGCTGATGTTTCTCGATGAGCGGCGGCTGCTCGCAGGAAACGAAGACGGCGTTCTCATGCTGATCCATACCGACGAACATCACCGCACCCAGCGCATCGGGACCGGTGTCGGACCGATCCGGCACCTGCTGCTGCTTCCCGACCCCCGCTTCGCGCTGGTCGCTTCGGCATTCAACCATATCGCCCTGGTCGACGTCGAGACAATGGAGCTTCTCGACAACCGCTTCATAACCACGCCGGAACCGGTACGGGCTATCGCACTTGGCAGCGATACGACCGTAACGGTCGCCACGGAATCCGGCCATATCCTGGAGGCGCCGCTCTCCCCCTTTACCGATTTCGCCGACCTGATCGACGAGGGGCGCTACCCCGAGGCGTATGCCCTCTGCGACCGGCATCCGTTCCTGAAGTCGGGAGAGCGGTACGGGATGCTGGAAGAGGCATTCGGCCTCTACTACACCCGGGCCCAGCGTTTCCTGGCCGACGGTAGAAACGATGATGCCCGGTCACTGCTGCACCCCTTTATGAAAACCGCGTCGAAAGCCAAAACGGTCCAGGACCTTTTCAGCGCTTTCGACCACTACCCCCGGCTCAGGCACCTCGCTTCCGAGCAGAAGTACTCCACCGCCTACGGACTCTGCGGCCGCTTTCCCGCGTTGCGGGAAAGTCCCGCCTGCAAAGGGATGGAGGCCGCCTGGCACAAGGCCTACGCCACGGCGCAGAAGCTGGCGCTCAAAGGGCTGGACAAAGAGGCACGACAGAGCTTCGGAAACTTTCTCACCGTGGCGGAAAAGAGCCCCTACATCCGCCTGCTTCTGCACAACAAAGCCACCCTCGTGGCCTTTGCGAAAGCACTGCAGGCCAGGGACTACATCGCTCTGAAAAAGTTAACGGAACGCGAACCGATTCTGCGGGACACCCCCTCCTACAAGGAGGCGATCCGGAGTGCCGATACCAACATCGAAGCGATCATGGAAGCGGTAAAAGAGGGGGCGTTCGAGAAAGCGGAGCTGCTCAACGCCGAACTGCGCCGCATTCCCCATCTCGCCCACCACTGCGACAAGATTTCCCGTTTCATCGAGAAAGCCGCAAAGATTCAGCACCGCTACGACGCGGGGGATATGTTCGCCTTTTACGAGCAGCTCGACATCGCACCGGATCTTGCGGTACTCCCCTGCGCCAAAACGTCGGAGCAACGATGGCGCGATATCATGGATCGGTGTGAAGCGGCGGCACAGCAGGGCGACATCGTCACGATCAAATCGGAACTCGGGCCGCTCCTAATGCTGCCGACCCGCAGCGACAAGGTGGGCAATCTGCTGCGCATGGCCTACCAGGTGCAGATCAAGCGTCACCTCGCCCGCAAGGATGCGGAGCGGGCCGGGCACGCCATCGAACGCTACATCGACCTCTTCGGCATCGATAACGAAACCCGCCAGCTGATCCGGTTGCTCAACAGTCTCGGCGAAGACCTCTTCCTGAGCGACGAACAGCAACAAAACCGCCCCCGCTCCCTCTGGCTCTCCGCCACCAAGGGGCATCTGCCCGACACGCTGTAGGCGTGAGCGGGGTCAGCGCTCTTCCGTTTCTCCCCGGATCTTCCGCAGCCACTCCCCCATTTTCTGCTCGTAGCCGATCGGCTTGAATTCGACGAAGTGCAGCGGCTTGCTCAAATACTGCTGAGCCACCCAACCGCCGAAATCGTGGGGGTAGAGGTACCCCTCCTTCCACTGCACGATGTTTTTCGGGATCTCCAGAATCTCCCCCTCGCGCACCGCCTGCTGGGCGGCGTTGATGGCGTTGTAGGCGGAGTTGGATTTCGGGGAGGCGCAGAGGTAGATGACCGCCTGGGAGAGGATGATGCGCGCTTCGGGGTAACCGATGCGGCTGACGGAGGTCATGGCGCTGGTACAGAGGGTGAGCGCCTGGGGATTGGCGTTGCCGACGTCTTCACTGGCGAGAATCACCAGCCGCCGCGCGATGAACTCCGGAGGCTCGCCCCCTTCGATAAGACGGGCGAGGTAGTAGACCGCCGCGTCGGGGTCGGAACCGCGGATGGACTTGATCATCGCACTGGCGAGATCGTAATGTTCCGTCGCCTCCGCGCTCCCCTGACACTGAGCGTGGGGGCGGAGTGACACAAGATTTTCCCGGGTGACGTGGGTGCCCAGGGCCGAAGCGAACTCCAGCAGCTTCAGCATCGCCCGGGCGTCGCCGCCCGAAGAGCGGATCAGGTAGTCGCGGGCGTCGTCGTCGACGCTCAGTTTTCCGGCTTCCACGGCACGTTCCAGCAGTGCACTCAGCCCCTCCTCGCCGATGGGTTTGAGCTCGAACAGCATCGAGCGCGACCGCATCGCCGCGGTCAGGGAGAAGTAGGGGTTCTCCGTCGAAGCGCCGATAACGAGCACCTCGTTGCTCTCCATCACCGGAAGCAGCACCTCCTGCTGGTTCTTCGCCAGGCGGTGTACCTCGTCGATGAAGAGCAGGGGGCGCTGCAGCGCGTTGCGGTACTGGTCGAACACCTTGCGCAGCTGCTCGATCTTCAGCGACGTGGCGTTGAACTCGTAGAAGGGGAGGCCCATCACCCCGGCAATGATGCGGGCGACGGTGGTCTTCCCGGAGCCGGGGGGACCGTAGAAAAAAGTGTGCCCCAGGGCATCGCTTTCGCAGAGCCGCCGAAGCGGGGCGTCGGGTGCGCTCAGATGGGGCTGGCCGACCATGCCGTCAAAGGAGGTCGGGCGGAGAAGGTGCGTAAAATCTGCCATGGCAACAGTTTAGCGGTTCTCTTCGGTCTCTTCGAGAAAATTCCGCAAACTGCTATATTCGCTGCGGGTCAGGAAGCGGCTTTTCCCTGTGGGAAGGTTGTTGAGCTCGATCCCGCCGAAGCTCAGGCGCCGCAAGTCGGCCACTTCGGCATCGAAATGGGCGAAAAAGCGGCGGATCTCCCGGTTCTGCCCCTCGCCGATGGCGATCTTGAGGACCGAGTAGTCTTTCTGGTTTTTCTGGATCTGGTAGGCGTAAAAGGGGGCGAAGGTCATCGAACCGACGTCGCTCTTCTCGTGGGCACCCGCCGTCGCGTCCTCGAGATGCAGTCCCCCCTGCATCGCCTGCTCCATTCTCGGCGTCACTTCCCCTTTGATCTTCACCTTGTAGACCCGCTCCATCTTGGAGTGCATCAGGGCGTTGGCGACCCGGGAGGCGTCGGTGAGCAGCAGCAGTCCGTCCGTCGCGTAGTCGAGCCGGCCGACGGGAATGTAGTGGCGGTACTTCTTCTCAAGGACGTCGTAGATGGTCTTGCGCCCCTGTGGGTCGCTCTTGGTCACCAGGGTCCCCTTGGGCTTGTTGAAGACGATCACCGTAAACTGCTCCGTCGGGGTGATCCGCTTGCCGCTGACGGTGACCCTGGCGGTGCGTTCGTCGACCTGGGTCGCCGGGTTGGTCTCCACCTCCCCGTCGATGCGGACATACCCGTCCTGGATGGCACGGTCCGCCTCACGGCGGGAGTAGGTGGAGTAGTGGGCGATGTATTTGTTCAGACGCATCATGAGATGCCCGCCTCCACCAGTGCGTGCAGGTGCAGTACGCCCTGTACGGTGCCCGCTTCGTCGGTCACGACGAGAAGCTGGATCTTCATCTCCTCGATCATCACCAGCGCGTCGCTTGCGAGCATGTTCGCGTCGGTGATCACCTTGGGATGGTAGGTGGCGTAATCGCGCACCGGGGCGTCGAGGGAGAAGCTCCCCGTCATCAGGGCGCGCCGGATGTCCCCGTCGCTGACGACGGCGAGCAGGCGGTTGGCGTCATCGACGACCAGCACCGTTCCCAGGCGTCCTTCGCTGATGGCGACGATGGCGTCGCGCACCGGGGTCGCCTCCGTGACGACGGGAAGGGTTTCGCTGCGCATCAGGTCCTTGACCTTCACGAAGAGCCGACGTCCGAGGGAGCCGCCGGGGTGGAAGGAGGCGAAATCCTCTTTCTTGAAGCGGCGCGCCTTCATCAAGCAAACCGCCAGGGCATCCCCCAGCGCCAGGGTCAGGGTCGTCGAGCTCGTCGGCGCCACGTCCAGCGGACAGGCTTCCTTCTCCACCGGGACCGGGATGACGATGTCGCTGAACCTGCCCAGGGTGGAGCGGGTGTTGCGGGTCATGCCGATGAGCGGAATGTCGAACCGCTTGATGTGGGGCAGGATGGAGCTGAGCTCCGAGCTCTCGCCGCTGTAGCTGATGCCGATCACCACGTCCCCTTTCGAAATCATCCCCAGGTCGCCGTGCAGGGCTTCGGTGGGGTGCAGGAAGAAGCTGGGGGTACCCGTCGAGGCAAAGGTCGCCGCCATCTTGGCGCCGATGAGGCCCGACTTGCCTACGCCGGTGACGATCAGTTTTCCCGTGCAGCCGAGAATCATCTCCACCGCGGCGTCCATCTCGCCGCCCAGTGAGGCCGCAGCGTCGAGCAGGGTCTTCGCTTCAATCTCCAACGTCTCTTTGGCTATTGCTTTATAATTATTATTCATAGTCGCGATTATATACCAAACCGGCTTCAAAGAAAGTCAATCCGTCAGTCCGGATGCGCTATAATCGTACAGAGTCCATGAAAAGGAGTTCCCATGTACAAATCCCTTCTCATTACCGCCGCCCTCCTTGCCGCGGGAGCGACGGCCCAGGCCAAACCGCCCCACGCCGAGAGCCACGGCAAAGCCTCCAAGAAAGAACAGCAGCACGACCGCTACGAGAAACAGCAGCACACCCGCTTCTCCAAAGCCGAGCGCCAGACCCTCCGGGGCTACTACGACAACCTCCCGCCGGGACTGGCGAAAAAGTACCGCCGCACCGGCACCCTTCCCCCCGGCTGGGAAGCGAAGGTACAGCCCGGACAGGTTCTCTCGCGTGAGGATCTGCGCCTGGCCCGGCCCCTGCCCAGGGAGCTTCTCGAGAGCCTCGAACCCGGCCCGGTCGGCTCCACGGTGATCCGGCTGCACGACCACATCCTGCGCATCCACGAAAAGAGCCGCGAGATCCTCGACAGCATCTTGCTGCCGATCCGGCCCTGAGCCCATGCAGTACCTCTACCCCGAAGTCGGCTCCCTCGACCGGCGCTGCTACGAGCAGTTCCGGCTGAGCGAGGAGATCCTGATGGAGCACGCCGCCGACGGGATGGCGGACTTCATCGCCGCGGAGTTCGAACCGGGCAGCTCGGTCTGCATCGTCTGCGGACCCGGCAACAACGGGGCCGACGGCATCGTCCTGGCGCGGCTGCTGCACGAATCCTTCGACGTCACCCTCATGCTCCCCTACGGAGCGAAATCGGAGCTCTGCCGCCTCCAGCTGGAACGGGCCGAGGCGATCGGGGTGCGCAGTGTCGAAACGCCCCAGCCCTGCGACGTTCTGGTCGACGCCCTCTTCGGCAGCGGCTTCACCCGCGCTTTCGATGGCACTGCCGCAACGCTGATGCGGCGCCTCAACGGCATGGGGGGTTTCAAACTCGCCTGCGACCTCCCCTCCGGGCTTCACCCCGACGGCACCCTGGAACCCGACACCTTCCGCGCCGACGTCACACTGACCATGGGAGCCCTCAAACGTTGCCTCTACAGCGACGCCGCCAAGGATGTCGTCGGCCGCATCGGCGTCGTCGACCTGGGCGTCGCCCGGGAGGTCTACGAGACCGGCAGCGACTGGAAACTGCTCGACGAAGAGGAGCTGATGCTCCCCTTCCGGGGACGTGAAGACGCCCACAAGGGGAGTTACGGCCATCTCGGCGTACTCTGCGGGGAGAAGGAGGGGGCCGCCGTCATCGCCGGGAGCGCCGCCCTGCGTTTCGGCACCGGACTGGTGACGCTGCTGAGCAACGAACAGCTCCAGCTCCCCTACGAGCTGATGCAGTCGCACCTGCTGCCGCCCACCGTGACGGCGATCGCTCTGGGAATGGGTCTGGGACAGGAGTTCGCCCACCACGAACTCGAACGGCTGCTCGATCACGACCTGCCGCTGGTCGTCGACGCCGACCTCTTCGCCCACCCCATGCTTCCCGCGCTGCTCGAACGCCCCGACGTCGTCCTGACTCCCCACCCCAAGGAGTTCACCCTGCTGCTGCAGCGCTGCGGCATCGCGGAGATCGACGCGGCGACCCTGCAGCGCGACCGCTTCGGCTACGTCGAAGCCTTCGCCAAAGCCTACCCCAACGCCGTGTTGATGCTCAAGGGAGCCAACGTGATCATCGCCGCCGAAGGGGCGTTCTACGTCAACCCCCACGGCTCCAACGTCCTCGCCAAGGGGGGCAGCGGAGACGTCCTCGCCGGCCTGGTCGGCGCCCTGCTGGCCCAGGGCTACACCCCCCGCGACGCCGCCATCAACGCCTCGCTGGCCCACACCGCCGCCGCCGCGGCCTTCGAGGGAAACAACTACGCCCTCACCCCCTTCGACCTCATCGACCGCCTCGCCGAACTCTGAAAAACGGCCCCGTTTGGGAATATGCTAGAATGCGGCCACTCAAATGTCACCAGGAGTCCGGCACCCCGTGAAAACGATCGTCATTCTCTTCAGCGGCGAGGGGACCAACATGGTCAACCTGATCGAAAGACTTCAGGGAAAAACCTGCCGTGTCGCGGCCGCCATCACCAACCGCCCCGAAGCCCCGGGCATCGCGAAAGCCCGTGAGCTCGGCGTCAACGTCGAGGTGATCGACCATACCCTTTTCGACTCCCGCGAAGCCTTCGACGCCGCCCTGGCCGAAAGGGTCCGCACCCACACCCCGGACCTGGTGGTCCTGGCGGGTTTCATGCGCATCCTCACCCCCGTCTTCACCTCCGCGGTGCGCGCCATCAACCTGCACCCCTCTCTGCTCCCGAAGTTCAAGGGGGCTGCCGCCGTCGAACGCAACTTCGAAAGCGGCGACCCCGAGGGGGGCGTCACGGTTCACTGGGTCAGCGACGAACTCGACGGCGGGGCCGTCATCATGCAGGAGGGCTTCGTCAAGGCCCCGGAGGAGACCCTGGAAAGCTTCCGCGAAACCATCCGCCGCATCGAACACGACCTTCTGCCCCGGGCCGTCTGCCACCTCCTCGAAGGGTAACATCTCTGCCTTATTTCTCCCCGGTTCCCCCGGGAAATAAGCCCCCCGACAGATTCGCTATGCTATAAAACACCCATGTTTCTGACGCGCCCGTCCCCCGGGTGCCTAAATATCATCCGGCGGCGGCCCGCGCCCCCCGGGACATGGAGCCTTTTATGGACAATATCTTGAAAATCGGGAAGTACGAACTCGGCAGCCGCCTCATCGTCGGCAGCGGCAAGTACAAGGATTTCGAAACCACCAAGAAAGCGACGCTGGCCTCCGGCTCGGAGCTCATCACCGTCGCGGTACGCCGGCTCAACATCACCGACCCGGACAAGGAGAACCTGCGCGACACCTTCGCGGGCACGAACGTCAAGTTTCTCCCCAACTCCGCGGGATGCGTCACCGCCGAAGAGGCGATCACCACCTTCCGCCTCACCCGCGAAGCGACGGGCATCGACCTGATCAAGCTGGAGGTCATCGGCGACACCCAGAAGACCCTCTACCCCGACGTGCTCGAGACCATCAAAGCGTGCGAGGTCCTGGCCAAGGACGGTTTCACCATCATGGCCTACACCTCCGACGACCCGATCATGGCCAAGCGCCTCGAAGACGCGGGCGCCCACGCCATCATGCCGCTGGCGGCGCCCATCGGCTCGGGTCTGGGCATCCAGAACCCCTATAACGTCGTGTTTGTCCGCGAAGCGGTCAGCGTCCCGGTCATCGTCGACGCGGGCATCGGCTGTGCGTCCGACGCGGCCTACGCGATGGAACTCGGCGCCGACGGCGTCTTGACCAACACGGCGATCGCCCAGGCGAAGGACCCCATCGCGATGGCGCAGGCGATGAAGCATGCGGTCATCGCGGGGCGGATGAGCTACCTCGCGGGGCGGATCGCGAAACGGCCGTACGCCACGGCTTCCTCTCCTACCGACGGGATGATTCAGTTCTGATTTCATACGCTTTCGGGGCTACGTCCCGGAGGCTGTGTTTCGCTTAGCGCGAGGCCCGCGTGCAGCAAACCGCACTTCAACGCTCTCTTCACTTTCTTTACACTGTTTTATTTTTTTGTTTTAAATGCGTAGACCCGTATGTTCCCTTTTTTCTTTGCACCCCAGGGTATCCTCTCTTGCTTCGCAATTCACCTCGTCTTGTACAA
>JBNKLF010000032.1:0-23328 GCA_050292215.1 Sulfurimonadaceae bacterium
GGCGGCGAAAAAGTCCTCGGCGGCCGTCGAACAGACGATTCGCGTCGACGTCAAGCGCCTTGACCACCTGATGAACCTGATCGGGGAACTCGTTCTGGGCAAGAACCGCCTGATCAAGATCAACGACGACGTCGAAGAGCGCTACGAGGGCGAAGAGTTCCTCGAGGAGCTCAACCAGGTCGTTTCCATCGTCTCCATCGTGACGACGGACCTCCAGATCGCGGTCATGAAGACGCGGATGCTGCCCGTCGGCAAGGTCTTTAACAAATTCCCGAGAATGATCCGCGACCTCTCCCGCGAGCTGGGCAAGAAGATCGAGCTGAACATCAGCGGGGAAGAGACGGAGCTGGACAAATCGATCGTCGAAGAGATCGGGGACCCGCTGGTGCATATCATCCGCAACTCCTGTGATCACGGCATCGAGTCGACCGCCGACCGTGTCGCGGCGGGCAAACCGGAAACGGGCACCATCCACCTCAAAGCCTACAACGAGGGGAACCAGATCGTCATTCAGATTACCGATGACGGCAAAGGGCTGGATGCGGAGATGCTGAAGGCGAAATCGGTCGAAAAGGGTGTGATCACCGAAAAAGAGGCCGACACGATGAGTGACAAGGAAGCCTTTGCGCTGATCTTCCGCCCCGGCTTCTCCACCGCCGCCCAGGTGACCAACGTTTCGGGCCGCGGCGTCGGCATGGACGTCGTCAAGACGAACATCGAGAAGCTCAACGGCATCATCGACATCGACTCGACCGTCGGCAAAGAGACGACGATCAAGCTGAAAATCCCGTTGACCCTCGCCATCATCCAGGCGCTGCTGGTCGGGGTTCAGGAAGAGTACTACGCCATTCCGCTGGCTTCGGTTCTGGAGACCGTCCGCATCAGCATGGACGAGATTTACACCGTCGAGGGGCGTTCGGTCATGCGGCTGCGCGAAGACGTCCTCTCGCTGGTGCACATCGGCGACATCTTCAAGGTCGAGCGGGTCTTCGACGACAGCGAACACGCCTACGTCGTCGTCATCGGCCTGGCGGAGAGCAAACTCGGCCTGATCGTCGACTCCCTGGTCGGGCAGGAGGAGATCGTCATCAAGTCGATGGGCGATTACCTCCAGGGCATTGACGGAATCGCCGGGGCGACCATCCGCGGCGACGGCCGCGTCACCCTGATCGTCGACGTCGCCGCGATGATGCAGATGGCCAAGTCGGTCAAGTCCACCATCGGCGAAAGCGACAGCAGCTCGGTCAGCGGGGAGAAAGAGAGCCCGTCGGACTACACGGTCATGATCGTCGACGACTCCAAAACGGACCGCATGATCATGCGCAAGTCCCTCGAAGAGAGCGGCATGACCCTGGTCGACGCCGCGGACGGGCAGGAAGCGCTCTCCATCCTCAAGTCGGGTGAGCACTTCTTCGACGCCATGCTGATCGACATCGAGATGCCGCGTATGGACGGGTACACCCTGGCCAGCGAAATCAAGAAGTACAACAAGTACAAAAACCTGCCGCTCATCGCGGTTACGTCGCGGACGGGCAAAGCGGACCGCATGCGCGGGGTGGAATCGGGAATGGTCGAGTACATCACCAAACCCTACTCCCCGGATTATCTGCTGAGCGTCGTTAAACGCAACACAAAATTCAAGTTTTAGCCGGAGCCGACGTCATGAGTGAAAAACTGCAACAGATCATCAACAAACAGAGCAAGCAGAACGAACCCGACACGCATCTGGAAGAGATCGTCCAGCTCGTCGGCTTCATCGTCGGCGACGAAGAGTTCAGCGTGCCGATTCTGAGCATTCAGGAGATCATCAAGCCGATCGAATGGACCCGGGTCCCCCAGGTGCCCGACTACGTGCTGGGCGTCTTCAACCTTCGCGGTTCGGTCATTCCCCTGATCGACCTGCGCCTGAAGTTCGGCCTCCCTTCCATGAAGCATACGGATGAAACCCGCTTTATCGTCATGAAGCATGACGACCAGGTGGCCGGTTTCGTCATCGACCGCCTCACCCAGGCGATTCGCCTGAAGAAGACCCAGATCGGGCCGGCTCCGGAGACGACGCTGCAGGATGAGAGCCTCATCGAAGGGGTCGGCAAACAGGAGGACCGCATTTTGACGATCCTGAAAGTCAACAAGCTGCTCAAGCGGGACTTCTAGGACGGCGGATGGAGCATCGCGGTACCGAAGCCTCCGTTACCGTTAAAACCGATGCATCGGAGGCCGTGCTCCGTTTTTCCGGTCCGCTGACCCTTCTGCGGATCGCGCCCCTTGAATCCTACCTTTCCCCCCGTTTCGATACCTGTGACGGACTCCGTTACCTTCTTGACTGCGCCGCCGTGGAGTCTCTCGATACCGCCGGCGCCATCATGCTGCTGACGCTGCGCGACCGCATTCTAAAAAGCGGCTGTGAGTGCGAGATCCGCTTCTCGGGGGAGACCCAGCAGCGCCTCTTCGAACTGACCGAACAGCGGCGGCAGAAGGCGGAAGTCGTTGCACCGGCCCCGGAGACCTTTCTGGAATCTCTGGGGAAAGCGGCGGTCAAACGGTTGCATATGATGACCAGCCTGGCAGAGTTCATCGGCATGACCAGCACCATCGCGGCCTCCTACTTTCTGCGGCTGCGAAGCGTCCGGTACCGGGAGATCCTGCACGAGATTCACGAATGCGCCATCAAGGCGCTGCCGGTCATCGGGCTGATCACCTTTCTTATCGGCATCGTCATCGCCTACCAGTCGTCGCTTCAGCTGAAGCTTTACGGGGCCAACATCTTCATCGTCGATATGCTCGGCATCGGCATCTTCCGCGAACTCTCCCCGCTTCTGGTCGCCATCGTCGTGGCCGGTCGGAGCGGTTCGGCCTACGCGGCGCAGATCGGGGTGATGAAGATCACCGAGGAGCTTGACGCCATGCGGACCATGGGGTTCGATCCCTACGCATTTTTGGTACTGCCGCGGATGATCGCGCTGATGCTGATGATGCCGGTACTGATCTTTTTCGCCGACATGATGGGGGTGCTCGGCGGGATGCTGATCTCCAAGATCGAACTGGGGATCAGCCCCCAGTTTTTCATCGAGCGCTTCCGCAGCGTCATTGACATCCGCCACTTCTGGGTGGGGGTGGTCAAAGGTCCCTTCTTCGCGCTGCTGATCGCCTCCATCGGCATCTACCGCGGCCTGCAGGTGAAAAACGACACCCAGAGCATCGGGCTCAACACGACCCGGAGCGTCGTCGAATCGATCTTCGCCGTCATCATCTGCGACGCGATCTTCTCCATTATCTTTACGAATCTGGAGTTCTGATGAAGCGGGCAGTGGAGGTCGAAAACGTCGTCACCCGCTTCGGAGAGAAGGTGGTGCACGACGGGGTCTTGTTCCAGGTCAACGAGGGGGAGATCTTCGGGCTTCTCGGTCCCAGCGGCTGCGGCAAGACGACCCTGATGCGCGAAATGCTGATGCTGGAGCGTTACGCGAGCGGCACCATCCGCGTACTCGGGGAAGATGTCGGTTCTTTGGAGTATCGGCGCGCGCAGCGGCTGCGGGAGCAGTGGGGGGTGCTCTTCCAGCAGGGCGCGCTCTTCTCCTCGCTGACCGTCGGGGAGAACATTGCGCTGCCTCTCAAGGAGTATGCGGGGCTCTCTTCGAAACTGATCGAAGAGATTGTCGCTTTCAAGGTCTCGCTGGTGGGACTCAAGCCCGGCGATGCGCTGCTCTACCCCTCCCAGATCAGCGGCGGCATGCGGAAAAAGGCGGCGTTGGCCCGGGCTCTGGCGATGGACCCGAAGCTTCTTTTTCTCGATGAACCGACGTCGGGGCTGGATCCCATCTCCGCCCGGGAGTTCGACCGGCTGATCCTGAAACTGCGGGAGATGCTGGGGCTGACCATCGTCATGGTTTCTCATGATTTGCAATCGATTTATGGTACACTTGACCGCATGGTAGTCATCGATGCACGGAAAATCGCGGCGGAGGGGAGCCTGGAGACGGTTCTGAACGTCCGGAACGATTTTATCGAGACCTTTTTCAAGGGGGCGCATGAATAGCCGGGTAAACTACGCCCTGGTGGGCGGCTTCGTCATTGTCAGCTCCATCTTGATCATCTTTTTCGTCTACTGGCTGATGCGCCCGACGAACGAAGCGGAGATGCGCGCGTACAAGATCTACTTCACCGAATCGGTGTCGGGGCTTAATCGCGACGCCCCGGTCAAGTACCGGGGGATCACCGTCGGGAAGGTCAGGGAGATGCTGATCAACCCGGAGAACAACGAGGAGATCCAGATCAACATCTCCATCGACGCCCACACCCCGGTCAAAACCGATACGGTGGCGACGCTGATCGCCCAGGGGATCACCGGGCTGGTCTTCATCGACCTGAGCGAAGGGAGCAAGGAAGCGCCGCTTCTCAAACCCGCCGACGGGGAGAGCGTCGCCGTCATCCCCTCCGCCCCCTCGCTGTTCGAACGGGTCGGCGAGACCCTCGGTACGGTCACCGCCAAGCTCTCCCGCACCCTCGACGGCACGTCGCAGCTCCTCGATCACGGCAATCAGGAGCGTATTGCGGCGATTCTCGATCATGCGGCGAAGACGATGGGACAGGTGGAAAAAGCGCTCAACGACGATGCGATCGCGGACCTTCACCGCACGCTGGCTTCAGCCTCCTCGGCGGCGCGGCAGCTCGACGAGATGATGCCCCGGGTCCGTTTCCTGATGGAGAACAGCGTCGCCTTCGAAGACTCGGTCGCCTCATCGTTTATCTCCATCATGAACACCTACAAGGGGATCGGCGAGGCGATGGCCGTCTTCAAGGAGAAGAACGAGAACGGCCACTACAGCGTCAAGGACAACATCGGCCAGCCGATGAAGGAGTTCGAGCTGAGCATGCGCGAGCTGCAGCAGACCCTGGCCACCCTCAACCGCATGCTGGCGGAGGAGACCCCTTCGGACATGATCTTCAAGAGCGAAGAGCCGAAAATCGGACCGGGAGAAGAGTGATGCGGCGTAACCTGATTTTTGCCACGATAGTGACGGCGGTACTGGGGGGCTGCTCCCTTCAGACGGTGACCCCGCCGGTCACCGACTACCGCATGACGGCGCCGGAGGTCCGGCCTGTCAGCGATGCGACGGGGTGCCGGGAAGAGACCCTCCGGGTCTCCCTGACGCTGGCCCCGGACCTGTTCAAAAGCCGGCAGCTGCTCTACGCGGACGACGCCTACGTCCAGTACGTCTACACCCGCTCGCGCTGGGCGGAGAGCCCCGACCGGCAGCTGCGTCACCTCTTCGAGTCGACCCTGGCGCAGAGCGGACTCTTCCAGAGCGTCATTACCTACGATTCGCAGGCCCACAACGACCTGCTCTTCGAACCGAAGCTCAACAACTTCATGCAGTATTTCGATGCTTCGGGCAAGGCGTACGCGGCGATGGACATGGAGCTGGTCCTGATGGACCAGGACAGCAACCGGGTCATCTCCAACCGGCACATCCACAAAACGATGCCGACCGAAAGCGCCGACGCTTTCGGAGCGGTTAGGGCGTTTAACGCCATGGTGCACGAAACGCTGCACGAGACGACAGGATGGCTCCATGACGTCTGCCAACAGCAACCTCTTCCGGAAAAAAGGTGAGGGCAGCGACGCGATCATCTGCCAGCTCTGCCAGCACTACTGTACGTTAAAACCCGGCAAGACCGGGATCTGCGGGGTTAACACCAACGAAAACGGCGCCCTGAAGAACCTGGTCTACGGCCACCCCTCCGCGCTTCATGTCGATCCCATCGAGAAAAAACCCCTCTACCACGTCCTGCCCGGCTCCAGGAGCCTTTCGCTCGGAACGGTGGGATGCAACTTCCAGTGCCCCTTTTGCCAGAACTGGCAGATCTCCCAGACCCACGCCATCGACACGTCGGTCACCGTGACCCCCGGGCGGATGGTGGAGCTCGCGCGGCAGCACGACTGTGCGACCATCACCTTCACCTACAACGAACCGACCATCTTCTGGCCCTACGCCCGCGACATTGCCGACGCCGCGCTTGAAGCGGGGATCCGCTCCGTCTTCGTCTCCAACGGGCTGGAGTCCAAAGAGGTGGTCGATGACATGAAGGGGCGCATCATCGCCGCCAACATCGATCTCAAATCCTACGATGCCGGGTACTACAAGAAGGTGCTGAAGGGGAACCTGGACGGGGTACTGGAGACGATAAAACGGATGAAAGCGGCGGGCATCTGGGTGGAGGTAACGACCCTGGTCATCGAGGGGGAGAACGACTCCGACGGGGAGCTGGAGAAGATGGCGATGTTCATCGCGACCGAATTGGGGGTTGAAACCCCCTGGCACCTCTCCGCCTTCCACCCCGACTACCGGATGCTCGACACCCGTCCCACCTCGATCGAAACCCTGGCGCGGGCCAAGGCCATCGGTCAGGCGGCGGGGCTGCACTTCATCTACGTCGGCAACGTTCCCGTCGAACACTCCACCCACTGCTCCACCTGCGGCAACCGGCTCATCGAACGTCACGGGTTCGGTAGCGGGGCAATCCGCATTAGCGACTACGGGCAGTGTGAATTCTGCGGGGAGAGGATTCCGGGGATCTGGCACTGATAACATCGGCGCCGATCAGGCAGGAGACGGGTTTAGAACTTCCAGATGCTCCGAAGCCGGTCCAGGAGGATCTGCTCAAAGGTGTGAAACTCCCCGTCAATCAGGGCGATGGCGGACATCAGGGCGTAGATGGAGCGCTGCACGGCCGGGTCGGTGATGGCTTCGATGGCCTTGCGGTTGTAGAGTGCCGGTTCCTGCTCGGCACCGGCAACCAGGTGGGCGAAGGTCTCGTCGTCGATGCCGAGGTCGTGGGCGACTTTGCCGTATAGCTCCAGCTCCCTGAAGACGACTTTGCCGTCCATGTGCATCGCCGAGAGCATCATCAGGACCATCGCCTCGGAGCTGTTGGGTTCAATATGCATGGGCTGCCTCCGGGTGTGATGGGTATATTTTAATGAAAAGTCATTAAAAAACATTAAGATTGGCGCGAAAAGTGTTGGAAACGTTCACGTACCGCTCCCGGTCGGACACCTGAGGGCCGATGAGTTACGCTACAATATTTTTCATGAACGAAAATATCTATAAAAGACGGCGCGACCGGCTTCTTTCGAAGATGAAGCCGGGGGTCGGTGTGCTCGCTTCGGCACGCTGGAAAACCCGTTCCAACGACACCGAATACCCCTTTCGCCAGAACAGCGACTTTTACTACCTGACCGGTTTTACCGAAGATAACGCGGTACTGGTGCTGGTCCGGACCAAAGGGGAGAAGCGTACGCTGCTGTTTGTCCAGCCCAAAGATGAGCAGATGGAACTCTGGACCGGGAAGCGGCTCGGAGTCGACGCGGCGAAGGAGCATTTCGACGTCGATGAGGTGCACAGCATCGCCGATTACGCAGCGGTGACCAAAACGCTGCTCAAAGAGCACGATACGCTCTACCTCGACCTCTTCAGCGAAGACCCGTGCTACGAAACGACCCGGGAACTCTGCAAGGCGCTGCTGCACGACCGCAGCTGCAAGCGTTTCCCCCGGAGCTTCGTCGACCTGACGGAGATGGTCCGCGAGATGCGGCTCATCAAGTCCAAAGAGGAGATCGCGCTGGTCCGCAGGGCGCTGGAGATTACCGAGACGGCCCATCACCGCGCCATGATGCTGGCGGAACCGGGCATGATGGAGTACCAACTGCAGGCGCTCTTTGAATACACCTTCAAAAAAGAGGGGGCTTACAGCGACGCCTATACGACCATCGTTGCCGGGGGGGATAACGCTAACACCTTGCACTACATCACCAACAACGATGCGCTAAAGGCCAAAGAGCTGGTTCTCATCGACGCGGGCAGCGAGTACGGCATGTACGCCAGCGACATCACCCGGACGTTCCCCGTCGACGGAAAGTTTACGGCGGCCCAGCGCGAACTTTACGAGATGGTGCTCGACGTGCAGCTGAAGGTCATCGAGTCCATTCGCCCCGGCATCACCAAAAACGCGCTGCAGGAGCAGAGCGAACACTGGCTTGCCGAGGGGATGGTCGCGCTGGGGATTCTCAAGGGAAAACCCAAAAAGCTGGTCAAAGAGAAGGCCCATAAGGCGTTCTTCCCCCACGGCATCGGCCACTGGCTCGGGCTCGACGTCCACGACCCCTGTCCCTATGCGGACGCGAAGGGGGAGGATGTCGTGTTCAAAGCGGGCATGCTGCTGACCGTCGAACCGGGGATCTACCTCCGCGCCGACGACAAACGGGTCCCCAAAAAATACCGGGGCATCGGCATCCGCATCGAAGACAATATCCTGGTCACGAAAGAGGGGTGCGAAAATCTCTCGGCAGGGATCGCCAAGACGGTGGAAGAGATCGAGGCGATGTGCCGTACGGCGGAGGGGTCAGCCTTTTGAAGATCCGACGACGGTGGCGACATTGTCGGTGATGGTGATCTCCACCCGGTCCCCGTCTTGGTACCCCGAAAGATCGTCATCGCATTTCCAGTAGGTGCCGTCAAATTTGACATGGCCCTTGTCGATGACGGCGATGCCCCCGGTATGGCTCTTCTCCTCGGGGGTCTCTTTGGCTCTGAGTGCCAGTTCCGCCGTTTTTTTCCGCAGCAGTACCACCAGCAGCGTCCCCGCACTCAGGGCAATGGCGAGCTGGGTGATGCCGTTCTCGAAGGGGTAGAGGGCGGAGACCCCGGCGGCAAGCATGAAGCCGATCCCCATCCAGAAAAGATAAAACGACGTCGCGAAGATTTCGACGGCGATCAGCGCGATACCGATCGCCAGAAGGGTCGTCGGATCGAATGCGGTCATTGGACGGTTCCTTTGTTGCCGAGAAACTCTTTGAGGATGCTCAGGCTGCCGATGAGTTCGGTCGTTTCGTAAGGTACGATGACCTTGTCGTTATTCTCGTTCGCCGCGAGTTTCGCGAATGCGGCGACCCGGTCTTTGGCCAGCATGAATTCAGCGGAACGGGCATCCGTTTCCATGGCCGCGTTAAGCATCTCCATGGCTTTCATCTGGCCCTTCGCGACCTCCTCCTGCTCATACCGTTTCGCATCGGCCATGCGTTCGATCGCTTCGGCTTCGAGGACGGTTTTCTGCTTCAGCGCTTCGGCATCGCGGATGACGGCTTCCTTGTTGGCGATCGCTTTGAGCTCGATGGCCCGTTTCTCCCGTTCGGCTTTCATCTGCATGTTCATCGCCTCTTCGATCTCCCGGGGAACGGAGATGTCGCTGATTTCGACACGCATCGTTTTGACCCCCCATTTCAGCGAAGCATCATCGAGGACGCTGAGAATTTTGATGTTGAGGTCGTCCCGTGAGGAAAGGGTCTCGTCGAGATTCATCTGACCGATCTCCGCCCGAAGAGTCGTCATGGCAAGATTGGCGATGGCGTTTTTGAAGTTGACGATGCCGTAGGTCGCTTTTCTCGCATCTTCGACCTGAACGAAGACGATGCCGTCGACATGGATATTGACGTTGTCCTTGGTAATGACGGATTGTTTGTCGATGTCAATCAACTGTTCCTGTTTGACGAAGGTGGTCCGGACGGTGTCAATGACGGGAATGATGATATGAAAACCGCCTTCGAGGGTGGTATGGTAGCGGCCGAGTCGTTCGACGACCCACGCTTCCGCCTGGGGAACGATTTTGATACCCTTGACGATAAGGACAATGGCGACAACGACGATGGCGATCATCAGAGTTTCAAACGGGGACATAACGGCTCCTGTGATTTAATGGCTTAAAAAGACCATAGATATTAGCATAGCCGGGATTAAAGTTCGAAGGAGTTGGGCCGAGAAGGGAAGAGATGGAAGGTCTGGCAGAGCGGTATGGAACCGGTGGCGATCAGGCGTAGCTGTAGCTCCACCCGGTCAGCAGCTGCTCCTTGACCTCTTTGAAAGCGTCGGAGTCGCCGAGAAAGTCCATGACGTAGAGGGAAACATGGGGGATGGCGCGGCGGTCTTCGTCTTTGATGAGCCACATCGGCATGGGGGTCTCCTGCTTGGTCTGGGCGAAACCGACGCTGCCGACGCCCCCGACGAACTCGGCGGTGCGGGTGATGTTGTACTGCGCGCAGAACTTCTGAAAGATCGCCTGCTGAATCCCATCCGGGAATTCGTCGGAAGTGTTGAGGAAGATGGTGAAGTGGATGGGCGCCTCTTTGAACTCTTCCGGGGAGGGGGTCGCCATGATGATGTACTCGACGCCGGCGAGATGGGCGTCGATCTCCGCGGGGTCGAAGTAGCGCTGGGTTTCGATGGCCGGGTGGGATGGCTGCATGGTCGGACCTTTTCGGGTAAAATCGTGGTGAAATGGTACCATATCGCCCGCATGGAACAAAGCACCGCTCCCGAGGGCGGAATTTTGATTAATTATCCTAAAGTGGTTATAATGTGCCATGAAACAGGAGTAGCGCACATGGGTGTCCGCAGAGAATTGGAAGCCAACTTCGACTTCGAGATCGTCGACGAGTTCCTCGACCACTACGCGATGATGATCGAAGTGATGGAGACGTTGATTATCGATCTGGGAAGTGCCGAACGGTACAACCGGAGTCTGGACGAGCTGTTCCGGATTTTTCACAACATCAAATCCGCTTCCAATTTCCTGCAGATGGAACCGATGGTGCGTCTCTCCACCTTCGTCGAGGATGCGCTCGAACAGATGCGCTCCTACCCCGGTCCCGCCAGCGACGAAGTCGTCAACTGGCTGCTGGAGGTCAACGACCTCTTCGGCCAGTGGCAGGAGGACCTCAAGCTCGACAACGAGCTGACGAAAATCAAATTTACTCTTTTGAAACTTCCCGATCTGGAGCGTAATTGAAACACCTTGTCGCCTACATCACTTCGGGCTTTCCCGAAAAATCCTTCAGCGTCGATTTGGGTCTGGCGCTGGGGGAGAGCGGCGTCGACAGCCTGGAGCTGGGCGTACCCTTTTCCGACCCCGTCGCCGACGGTCCGGTGATAGAAAAAGCCAACTTCCTCGCCCTGGAACAGGGCTTCCGTTTTAGCGACCTGCTTGAAGTCACCGGGCAGATCGCCCCCAGTGTCGACACCCTCTGGATGGGCTACTTCAACCCCTTCTACCAGTACGGCATGGACGCGCTGCTGCCCGAGGCGAAGCGGCTGGGGATCAGCGGGATGATCATTCCGGACCTGCCCCATGAAGAGGCACGGGCCTACGCACCGCTCTTTGAGGCCAACGCACTCTCCAACATCGCCTTCGTCGCCCCGACCGACTCCGACGAACGCATCGCCACGGTGGTGGCCGATGCGAAGAAGTTCATCTACATGGTGGCCTACGCGGGCATCACCGGTTCGGGGCAGAGCGAGGACCTCGCACCCATCGTCGCCTCCGTCAAGCGCCATACGGACACCCCGGTCTACGTCGGGTTCGGCGTCAACGAGCAGACGGCCAAAGAGAAGGTCAAGGGTGTCGACGGCGTCATCGTCGGTTCGGCTTTCATCAACATCTTGCTTCGCGAGGACCTGAACCATTCGCAGAAGATCTCCTACTGCTGCGAACTCGCCCGTACGATCAAATTGCTGATCAACGAATAATCCGCTATAATTTCTTTTAGATATACGGCCGTTTTCGCGGCGGTATCCTCAAGACTTGGGGCTGACTTGGTTTCGACGGGAGCGGGTCGCCTTTGGTTGCATGCCCGGCTGAGCACTCCGGTTACGCGGCTCGCCTTGCTTAAACGCAAACAACACTAATTACCGTCCTGCTTACGCTGTAGCGTAAGTTTTAACTTAACTTAGGACTGCTTCGCCTTCCGACTCAAGATACGAAGGATTATGAAGTATTACCCTTATCTTGATATATGCCGCGGCTGTCTCTCCGCGGTACGAACCTCCGAGGCTCGTCAGCTCTAGCTTTGCAAGTTGTGTGAAGGCTGATTAAACCAAACAATCTCTCTAAGCATGTAGACGCCACTGGTAGCACGTTTTCGGACTGGAGTTCGATTCTCCACAGCTCCACCATCCCCGCTAAAATGTCAATGATCACATCCTGGTTACTTTTCCAAAAAATGCTTAACGTTTAAGCGATTCGACACCATCCTGACATGTTATAATCATGGTTAACATATACGCCCCGTAACATCGGAGGAACATCATGTCGCTCAAAGTCGTCATCTCCCACAAGACCCACTACAAATACGACCGCAGCGTCTCCCTGTCGCCGCATATCATCCGCCTCCGCCCGGCACCTCATTCCCGGACCCCCATCGAGGCGTATTCGCTGAAGATCAAACCCGAAAACCACTTCATCAACTGGCAGCAGGACCCCTTCGGCAACTACCTCGCCCGTCTGGTTTTCCCGGAGAAGACGAAGGAGCTCTCCATCGACGTCGAGATCATCGCCGACATGATCACCATCAACCCCTTCGACTTCTTCGTCGACGACTACGCGAAGGACTTCCCCTTCAAGTACAAAAAAGACCTGAAAAAAGAGCTCTCCCCCTACCTCGAGATTACCGACAAGGGAAAAAAGCTCAAGAAGTTCATGGAGAGCCTCGACCTTGAGACCGAGCGCTCCATCATCGACTTCCTGGTCTATCTCAACAGCGCGATCAACCAGTATCTCAATTACACCATTCGTCTCGATCCGGGCGTGCAGACCTGTGAAGTGACCCTGGGCAGGAAGCTGGGGAGCTGCCGCGACTACGCCTGGCTCTTCGTGCAGGTGCTGCGCCACCTCGGCCTCGCCGCCCGCTTCGTTTCGGGCTACCTCGTTCAGCTGACCGCCGACGTCAAATCCCTCGACGGCCCCAGCGGTCCCGAGCAGGATT
Organism: Sulfurimonadaceae bacterium; assembly: GCA_050292215.1. Lineage (GTDB taxonomy): Bacteria > Campylobacterota > Campylobacteria > Campylobacterales > Sulfurimonadaceae > SZUA-415. Next base: position 12,815 of record JBNKLF010000032.1, read on the forward strand.
TTACCGACCTGCACGCCTGGACCGAGGTCTACATCCCCGGTGCGGGGTGGATTGGTCTCGATGCGACCAGCGGGCTCTTTGCCGGTGAGGGGCACATCCCCCTCGCCTGTACGCCCCACTACGACAGCGCCCACGCCATCGAAGGGGCCAGCGACACGTGCGAGACGGAGTTCGAGTACGCCAATACCGTGACCCGCATCTTCGAATCCCCCCGGGTGACCAAACCCTACCGCGAGGAGCAGTGGGAGGCGATCTACAACCTCGGTTTCGAGGTGGATCGCGAGCTCGAGGCCAACGACGTACGCCTTACGATGGGGGGCGAACCCACCTTCGTCTCCATCGACGACATGGAGTCGCCCCAGTGGAATACCGAGGCCGACGGCGAACACAAGCGTCAGCTCGCCGATACCCTGGCCCGCCGCCTTTTGGGCTCCTTCGGCCACGGCGGGATGCTTCACTATGCCCAGGGCAAGTGGTACCCGGGCGAACCGCTGCCGCGGTGGCAGAAGTCGGTGATCTGGCGCAAGGACGGCAAGCCGATCTGGCGCAACCCCGATCTCTTCGCCGACATGAATGCCGCCTATCACTACACCACCGACGACGCCCGCCGCTTCCTCGAACGCCTCGCGCTGACCCTGGGAGTGAGCGATAAAAACATTGTCGACGCCTACGAGGACCCGGTCTACTACGTCATGAAGGAGGCGGAGCTCCCCGTCGACGTCGACCCGACGACGTTCGACCTCGACGATCCGCTGGAGCGTCAGACCATGGCCCGGCTCCTTGAACGGGGACTGGGTAAGCCGACGGGTTTCGTGCTGCCGATCAACTACGGGCAGAGCCGTTGGATCACCTCGGCCTGGGAGTTCCGCCGGGGCCGGCTCTACCTGCAGGCGGGCAATTCTCCCCTGGGGCTGCGTCTGCCGCTGGAATCTCTGGCGGAGAAACCTCACGTCGAACTGGCGCTGAACTTCGAACCCGACCTCTTCGCCGCCGCCCCGGCTCTGGGCGACTACCTCGACGCCGCTGCGGCCCGCTGCGCGGCGGCGGACGGCGCGACGACGGAAATGAACCGCTACGACGCCTTCGTGCGCACCGCCATCAGTGCCGAGGTGCGCGACGGGAAGCTCTGCATCTTCCTGCCGCCGCTGAACCATACCGAAGCCTTCCTCGACCTGATCGCCTCCATCGAGGCGGTCGCCGCGTCACTGGATCTCAAAGTGGTCATCGAGGGGTACGAACCGGCTCACGACCTGCGCATCGACCGCATCAAGGTCACCCCCGACCCGGGGGTCATCGAAGTCAACATCCAACCGGCCCAGAGCTGGAAAGAGCTCAGCGACAACCTGCTGACCCTTTACGAAGATGCCCGTCAGTCCCGGCTGGGGACCGAGAAGTTCATGGTGGATGGCAAGCACACCGGTACCGGAGGCGGCAACCACGTCACCATCGGGGCGATGACCCCCTCCGACAGCCCGCTGCTGCGCCGTCCGGAGCTGCTGCGCAGTCTGATTACCTTCTGGCAGCACCACCCGGGTCTGAGCTACCTCTTCTCCGGGGGCTTTATCGGGCCGACGTCCCAGGCCCCCCGGGTCGACGAAGGGCGGCTGGAGAACCTCTACGAACTGGAGATCGCCTTTGCGCAGATCCCCGAAAACGGGGAGGTTCCCTTCTGGCTGACCGACCGGCTTTTCCGGCACATGCTCACCGACATCACCGGCAATACCCACCGCTCGGAGTTCTGCATCGACAAACTCTACTCCCCCGATTCGAGTTCGGGACGGCTGGGGATCCTGGAGCTGCGCGCCTTCGACATGCCGCCCCATTCGCAGATGGCGCTGATGCAGATGCTGCTGGTACGCACCCTCGTCTCGCTCTTCTGGCGCAAGCCCTACCGGCACAAACTGGTGCGCTGGGGGACCCAGCTGCACGACAAGTTCCTGCTGGAGCACTACGTCAAGGAGGACATCCGCGACGTGGTCCACTTCCTCAACGCCGAGGGATACGCCTTCGAGCTCGACTGGTTCGATCCCTTCTTCGAATTCCGTTTCCCGCTGTATGGCATGACGACGGTGGAGAACGTTCACCTCGAACTGCGCGCCGCCATCGAGCCGTGGCACGTCCTGGGGGAGGAGAGCGGGTCGCAGGGGACGTCGCGCTACGTCGACTCCTCGCTGGAGCGGGTCCAGGTCAAGGTCAACGATTTCATCCCCGAACGCTACGTGCTCACCTGTAACGGGGTGGCCATCCCCGTCAACCCGACGGGGGTCGAGGGCGAGTACGTCGCCGGGGTGCGCTACAAGGCGTGGCAGCCCTGGTCGGCGCTGCACCCGACCATCGGGGTCGACACCCCGCTGGTCTTCGACGTCGTCGACCGCTGGAACGAACGCTCCGTCGGAGGGATGACCTATTTCGTCTCCCACCCGGGCGGGCGGAGTTACGAAACCTTCCCCGTCAACAGCTACGAGGCGGAGTCGCGCCGCATCAACCGCTTCTGGGACTTCAATCACACCCAGGGCGAGATCGAGCGCCTTCCCGCTCCGGTGGTCGAACAGACCCTTGCGGAGCAGGCCGCCATCGTACGGGCGATTTCCCACAAAGGCAGCGACACCACGCGTCGTTTCGAATTCCAGGAGCTGCCCCGCAGCGGGGAGTACCCGCACACGCTGGACATGCGCCGGAAGTGGGTGCGCCGCTAAATGGGAGTTTTCGACGCTTACGGCAGGGGTGAGGTGTATGACGAGATGGTCGATGCCGAAGGGGGCTGCCGCCTGGAGTGGCGGGAGGTCTGCGAGCAGATCGAGAAGGTCGGGATCGAAGGGCTGAAAGCCCGGCAGGCGGAGATCGACTGGAGTCTTGAGGAGAACGGGGTCACCTACAACGTCTACAACGATCCCGAGGGCAACTACAAGCGGCGCTGGAACCTCGACCCCATCCCGTTCGTCATCGGCGAGGAGGAGTGGGAGACCATCCGCATGGGAGTCCGGCAGCGCGCCCGACTCTTCGACCTGATGCTTCGGGACCTCTACGGAGCCCAGCGGCTGCTCAAAGAGAACATCGTCCCGGCGGAGGTACTTTTCTCCCATAAAGGGTACATCTCCGAGGTATTCGATTTCGGTGAGAAAGAGGGGTTCAACCTCTACTTCTACGCGGCGGACATGGCCCGGGGGCCCGACGGAAAGATGTGGGTGGTCAACGACCGCATCCAGGCCCCCTCGGGTCTGGGCTACGCCATTGAGAACCGTCTCTGTATGAACGGTATCGCCAAGTCCCTCTACCCCGGTGTCAAGACCCGAAAACTGATCGGGTTCATCGATACCATGAAGGCGACCATCGAGAAACTGACCGGGGAGGAGCTCTCGACGGCGGCGCTGCTTACCCCGGGGCCGCGCAACGAGACCTACTTCGAACACGCCTATCTCAGCTCCCTGCTGGGCATCGCCATGGTGCAGGGCGACGATCTGCTGGTCAAGAATGACATGCTCTGGCTCAAAAGTCTCGGCGGGCTGCGGCGCATCAACACGCTGATGCGCCGGGTGGACGACCGTTTCTGCGACCCGCTGGAGCTGCGCAGCGACTCCCATCTCGGGGTTCCGGGACTGGTGGAGGCGATGCGTCACAACCATCTGAACATGATGAACCCCGTCGGCAGCGGGGTGCTGGAGAACGTCGGCTTCAACCCGTTCATGGAGCACGTCTGCCGTTTTTTCCTTGACGAGGAGCTGATTCTTCCCCAGATCGCGACATGGTGGTGCGGGCAGAAGAAAGAGCTGCAGTACGTGCTCGAACATCTCGATACGCTCATCATCAAGAAAATCGATCGCAGCGAGACGACCCGGACCTACGTGGGACGGCAGCTTTCCCTATCGGATCGGGAGCGGCTGCGCAAGCTGATTCTGCGCACGCCGCACCTCTTCGCGGCCCAGGAGGAGATCGCCTTTTCCACGGTCCCGAGCTTCGACGGGGAGAGGGTCGTACCGCGTAACGCGGCGGTCCGCGCCTTCGCCGTGCGCAAAGAGGATGATTATAAGGTGATGAACGGCGGTCTGGTGCGGGTCTCGCCCGCGAAGGACGCCCTGCTGGTCTCTTCCCAGAAGGGGGGAACGAGCAAGGACCTCTGGATCGTCACGGAGAAGGAGGAACGCGTCCCCGTCAACCCCTTCAAATACCTCCCCCGCATCGACGCTTCCATCGACGAGATCCCGACGCTGCGGGCGGAAAACCTCTACTGGCACGGCCGCTACCTGGCCCGGGTTATCGACACGACCCGGCTGATCCGCTACACCCTCAAACAGCTTATCAACGACTACCGGGAGGAGGGGGGGCTTCCCGGCGAGACCCGCAGGGTGCTGCTGCAGAGCGTCACCCACGTGACGATGACCTACCCGGGCTTCCTGGAGAGCGAACAGGGGGAGAAGCTCTTCCAGCAGCCGCACAAGGAGCTTGTCCCCGTACTCAAGGATGCGTCGCGGATGGGATCGCTCTCTTTCAGCATCGCCCGACTGGCGGACACCAACGTCGCGATCAAAAGCCTGCTGGCCATGGAGTCGTGGAAACTTTTCGAGAAGATGCAGGGAGAGTGGCACCACTTCTGTCACTCCCATCTGCGCCATAACCGGGTGCTCATCAACGAGCTCGACCGGCTGCACATCTACCTCATGGCCTACAAGGAGCTGGTGGAGGAGAGCGTCTTCAAGGAGCAGGGGTTGCTGATCTACGAGATCGGATTCGAGCTGGAGAACGCACTGCTCTTCATCTCCAAAGCCCGCGCACTCCTTTCGCTCAAACATGAAAAAGCGGCGGAGTACGACCTGCTTGAGGCGGTGTTGCACTCATCGGAGAGCTACAACGCCTACCGGGCGCACTACAAAAGCTCCCTGCAGCTCGACAATGTCGTCGAACTGATGCTGCTCAATCCCCAGTTCCCAAAATCGCTGATCTACCGGGCGAGCCGCCTGCTCAAACGTTTCGAAGCGCTGCCCAAGTCGACCAAGCAGCTGGCCGGATATGAACGCCCCGTCTTCAAAGCTTACTCCCTGCTGCGGCTGGCCGACCTGGAGGCACTGCTGGATTCGGCAAATGAAGAGGGAGTTTACACCGGGTTCGATGCGCTGCTGTCGGAGCTCTCCACTCTTTTCGTGGAGGCCTCCAACGAATTGACGAAAACCTACTTTTCCCACTACGGCGAGTGACCATGACGTACGACATCTACCACAAGACTGAATTCCACTACCAGGGGGAGGTGACCTTCAGTCACAACATCGCCCGCCTCAAACCCTTTGACGGCTGTTGTCAGAAGCTGCTCGATTTCCGACTCGAAAGCGATCCGGAAGCTGCCGAAATGCACAGCTTCGTCGATATCTACGGCAATACCAATCACCACCTGCTGGTCCGCGAGTCGCACAACACCCTTGCCCTGACCGGCCGTTCCACCGTACTCCTGGACCCCAAAGCCATCGAGACGCGCAATGCGACGGTGCGTGCCGCCGCCATCACCTGCGAGGCGGCGCGGAAGCGTCTGAAGGGGTTTGAAGCGGACGACATCGCCGCGAAGCGCTTCCTTTTCGATTCGGAGCTGATTCCCCGGGCCTCATCGGGCATTCTCGCCTATGTGCAGGAGTCCTTTCACCCCAAGCGCCCGCTTTTCGAGGCGGGGGAGGAGCTGATGCGGCGCATCTTCGCCGACTTCGAGTTTATGCCGGGTTTCAGTGACATTTCGACGCCGGTGCGGGAGATTTTCGCCGAGAAGAAGGGGGTCTGCCAGGACTTCGCCCACTTTGCCATCGCCGCCGTCCGGGCCGCCGGTTTTCCCGCCCGCTACGTCAGCGGCTACATCGAAACGGTGCCTCCCAAGGGGAAAGAGAAGCTCTTTGGGGCGGATGCGTCGCACGCATGGTTCTCGCTCTACATCCCCGGCGTCGGCTGGGCCGATTTCGACCCGACCAACGACATGATCCCCTCGACGCAGCATATCCTGCTGGGTTACGGTCGGGACTACGCGGACATCTCCCCGCTCAAAGGGGTGGTGCGCAGCAGCGGTTCGAGCGATCTTGAGGTGATGGTGGACGTCCGCCGGAAGGATTAGCCCCGGCGGGCGATGCGAAACGCCACGGCGTTTTCGAAGATGAGGGAGTTCTTGTAGCAGCAGGTGATGAGCCCGTCGCACGGCGCGGTAAAACGGTGGGAGATGTTCCCCTCCAGCGCGTGGACGATCTTGCCGATAGGCTCGTCCTTGGTGACGTAGGTGCCGGGCTTTTTTACGGGGATGAAAATGCCGCTCTGGGGTGTGTTGACGATCTCGATCCGCTCACGGGTGATGAGGGTGGAGTCGTAGCCCTTGAGAACGTCGTATTCGATGATGCCGTTGGCACTGAGAAAGTTGACCATCCCCTCCAGCACCGCCTCGGCGCTCTCGGTCTGCACCTGGGTGTCCGAGGGGCAGACGATGCTGCACGCCTTGGTGCCCCAGAGCTGCCAGTTGTACTGCAGGGATACGGTATCGATGGACTCGATCTCGCAGTGGTGAACGATGCGGTAGCCCAGAGAACGGGCGCTCTCGATATCCTCGTAACCGCTTTTGAAGAGGCGGGCGTAGGGGATGCAGGTGGAGAGGTCGTGCCGGGTTTCAAGGATCAGGCCGTAGTCGTACCCCTGCAGGGCGTCGAAAAGTTTTTTGGCGATGCGCTGGGTCGTCTCCCCTTCGCCGTAGCCCGGGAACATCATGTTGATGTCGGTCTTGTCCAGCGGCCAGAAGCGCTCGTCGATGTTCAGGGCGTAGTGGTTGACCGACGGCACGACGAGAATGTTGCCCCGGATTTTTTCCGGGGCGAGCTTGGTTTTAAGGAAGTCCACCAGCCGCGACGTGCTGTAAAGGGGGACGATCGTCGATCCCTCCATGGCGCCGACGATGGCTACACCGGGGGCCTTGGGGTCATTGCCCTCGAAAAGATAGCCTTCGATGATCATCGGGGCGCGGCTCAGCGAGGTGAGCTTGAGAATCTCAATCTTCTTCACGGGTACCTCCGAAGATTCTGGCGATCAGCGATCCTTCGTAGACGACGGGGTATTCGCGCAGGGTGAAAAGGATGCCGCTGCCGGGGGCGCTCAGGGTCTCGACGACGCTGCCGGTCAGCGGGTCGACGATTTCGCCGATGACGTCGCCTTCGGCGATCACTGCGCAGTGGTCGAGCTTCGGAACGAAGAGGCCGCTGGCAGGTGCGTTCACGTAGTAGACTTCGCCAACCTCCGAGGAGAAGGGCTCGCGAACCGCGAAGGTCTCATCGGTTTCGATGATCCCCTCGCTCCGCATCAGGTTCAAAATCCCCTCCAGGAGCTGGCGGCCGTACTCCTTGGTCAGACGCATGCCGACCCCCATCTCGACGACCAGGGTTTTGGTGCCGCGGGAGTTCATGGTGTGGGAGAAGGTCGCCTCCAGTACGGTGACGGCGTCGTGGATCCAGATGAAGTCGCAGTTGAGGAGTTTCGCCAGGGGGAGCGTAGCGGCGGAAAACTCCTTGTTGATGCGGATCTGGGGAATTTCGCGCAGGAAGATGTTCGAGGAGTGGATGTCGATGGCGATGTCGCTCCCCTCGACGTCTTTGGCCAGGGCGTTGACGACCTGGGCGGGCAGGTAGTCGTTCCCCGAGCCGGGGAAAGCGCGGTTGAGATCGATCTCGTACAGCGGAAAGCCGCGGATGATGGTGTCGACCCCCAGGGAGTTGACGGCGGGGTAGATGTCGACGGTGCCGCGAATCGCTTCGGGATGGGCCTTGAGCCAGGAAGCGAGCAGATAGATGACCAGCTGCCCCTCCAGCTCATCGCCGTGAATACCGCTGACAATGCTGATGCGTTTTGACTTCTTGAGCGGCTTGAGCGGTTCGAAACGGCTCCGCTGAATCCGCAGCGTCTCCCCGACGGGGAGACGGGAGGTAAAGATTTCCGTGGTGGTCATGGATTACTCGACGACGATGCGGTCGATGACGCCGTTGATCGTCGGCATGTTGCCCTGCAGATCGCTTTCGTCGATGGCGATCTCGACGTCGGAAGCGAGGAGCCGTGCCGTGTAGGCGATCTCTTTCATGTAGGAGAGGGTGGTCTTCTTCGCCTCGCCGTGGCGCAGGTTCAGGTCGCTCTTCTCCACCAGTTTGCCCAGCTGGATGAAGTGGTCGCTCAGGCGGCGCTCCATGCCGCAGGAGAGGGCGCCCCAGATCTCGTTGATGAGGGAGAGGGCCGTGTCGAAGAAGCGGTAGTCGATGGGGTGGGTACTTTTCATGGCGCTCTCGAAGAGTTCGTTGAGCTTGATCACTTCGCCGAAGGCGTCGGTGTCGATCTGCGAGCGGCAGATGACGGCGTTCTCCCGGGCGTAGCCCATGACGATGCCGAGGTTGGCGGAGTGGTCTCCGAAGATCGACTCGTTGAGGAACTCCGAAGCACCCGAGTAGGAGAGCGTGACACCGAGATTGGCGAAGTAGCGTTTGCCCGCCTCTTTGTCGGTGTCGATGATGGGATCGAAGAGTGCAATGACGTCGTTCAGGGTCGTTTCAACCCGTTCAAGATGACGGCCGAACCAGTAGAGATTGATTGCCACGTTGGCGCTAAGCAGCTGTTCCATCTTAAAGCTCCATGACCCAGGTGTCTTTGAACCCGCCGCCCTGGGACGAGTTGACCAGGTAGTTCCCGGCCTCCATGGCATAGCGCGTCAGTCCGCACTCCCACACCTTGACGTCCTTGCCCATGACCACGTAGGCGCGGAAGTCGGCTTTGCGATCGGTCAGGTCGTTATTCATGTAGCACTTTTCGTCGTAGAACTCGATGAGCTCCTGGGCGATGAAACGGCGGGGGTTGGCCCGCACGATGGTCTTGAGATCCTCGAGCTGGATCTTGGACATGCTGTGGCCGAACATGACCCCGTAGCCCCCCGCTTCGGCGACGTCCTTGATGACGAGGCGCTCCATGTTGTCGAAGATGTACTTGTAATCCTCTTCGAAGTAGGGGAGGTAGGTCGGGGCGTTGTGCATCAGGGGCGTTTCGCCGAGGTAGTACTCGATCATCTTCGGTACGAAGTAGTAGATCCCCTTGTCGTCCGCGACGCCGTTGCCGATGGCGTTCATGATGGCGACGTTACCCGCCAGGTAGGCTTCGACGATGTCGGGCACGCCGATGAGGCTTTCGGGGTTGAAGTGTTTGGGATCGAGGAAGTCGTCGTCGAGACGGCGGTAGACGGCACCGACGCGGATCAATGCCCCGTTGTAGTTCTTGTAATAGAGTTTTTTGTCCTGAACGACGAGTTCGTGGGAGCGTACCAGCTCCGCGCCGATCTGGCCGGCGAGGTAGCTGTGTTCATAGTAGGCGGAGTTGAAGCGTCCCGGGGTGAGAACGACGTTGATGCCGCCGGTGTTGACGTGTTCCATCGCCTCGGCGAGGTAGCTCGGGTACTGTTTGATCGGTTCGATGGAGAGGGACTCGAAAAACTCCGGGTAGACTTTGCGGTAGGTGTCCCGGATGGAGAGGGGGTAGCTGGCGCCGCTGGGAACCCGAAGGTTGTCTTCGAGGATGATCCAGTCGCCGCTGACGGTATCTTTGACCAGGTCCACACCGTTGATATGGGTCCGGATTTTCTGCGAGGGGGAGAACCCGACGAACTCCTTCAGGTAGCCCTTGGCCTGGTGGATGAAGGCTTCCGGGATGATTCCCTCTTTGACGATCCGTGCGTCGGTATAGAGGTCTTCGAGGAAAAGGTTGAGTGCGGTGATGCGCTGCTCGAGACCCCGCTGGATCGTTGTGAACTCCTCTTTGGCGATGATGCGCGGAATGATGTCGAAGGGGAGGGCGCGTTCGATAAAGTCACCGTCTTTGTAGAGGTTGAAGTTGACCGCGAATTTATCCATGTAGGTCTGAAACTCTTTGACCTTGCCCCGATCCTGCCGGGAGAAGATCTCCCAGAACTTTTCATGCAGTTTGTTGTGTACTTCTGTCACGTTGGTATTCCCTTGCTTCTCATATCTCATGCGCCGGGCGAGTTCGCCGAAACTGGCCTCTTTCACCTTGCCCGCGGCGTGTCGGATGACTTCGGAAACCGGATGATCCGGCCCCTCAAATATTTCTGGAGCGTATTCCATTATATTCCTGCCGAGTAGAGAGAAAAATTAAACGGTGTATTGTGACACCGAATCAAAGAAAAATATTACGTGAAATGCCTAAATAAAATGCAGTCGGTGATTTGAATGCCTCTTTTCTGACACCACGAAAAATGCACCGGCGCAAGCGGTAAATCTGACGCTATTTTAATCACTTTTATGCACAGAAATGTTACGACGTGACGGGTAGAGAGAAAGGAGGGGGAAGCCGCTGAGGAGCTATCATTATAATAGGGTTAAAGGCGCCTCGCAGTACCGGAATGTCATGAAAAACAACGATGCGAAGAAGTGGGAAATTTCTTTGAAAAAGATGCGAAAAGCACTTGACATTCGGGAGGGATTCTCCTATAATTCCCGTCCACAAACAGAGAGGCCTCGGGT
>JBNKLF010000033.1:0-22573 GCA_050292215.1 Sulfurimonadaceae bacterium
GGCGGCTTTTTGATTGTTCATTTTAAACGTTATGTGTACAAAGGTTGAGACGTGAATCAGTACAGAGATGCCAGCGATAGACTCACATTTGATTTTCCTGACATCGAGTCAAATCAATACAAAGAGATCACTAACTTCTTGACCGAATACTTCAACTTGCTACCGATTGGGGAACCCAAAGAAGGGCTGGATGAGATGTTTCAAGATTATAAGTTCAATGACTCTATCATTGGTTTGGAATGGGATAACTGGTCTGGATACATAGTTTGTGCAAGAAACAAAGAGTCAGAGAGGCTAGCAACTCAAATTGCAAATTTTACTCATGAAAAATATACATCGAACACATAACAAATCAGTGGAGACCAATCAAAAACCCGCAGGCGGCTTTTTGATTGCTCATTTTAAACGTTAACATATATAGGAACACATAGTGAAGTATCTTCCTGAATCACAAATAATCGGTCAGCTAAAAGCTAACAGATCAATTGAGCAATGGCTTGGCAACTACAAGAAAGAAGAAAAATTCATTATAAAATATGTGACATTGCATAATGACCGCAAAGATGGATGTTATTGTTGGTATGGTGACTATGAAGATGTCGGTGATGAAAACTATCTTGATTTATATTCGTTCTATACTCTTGATGAGGAGAGTGACTTAGGGAATCAAGTACACTTCGAAAATGTAGATGACATGCTCAAGTTTTGCTATGAAAAACTTCATGCATCGCCCAGTAAATTTGTTGGTAGTGGCATGCTCCAAGATGTCTACTTAGAGTATCTCAAAAGCCGTTAAATGTTAACAAACCAAAGGAGACCAATCAAGAATCCGCAGGCAGATTCTTGATTGCTCATTTTAAACGTTATATGACAGGGAAATCGTGAATTACCAAAAAAGCAAAAAACCTAGTATTGAATTTGACCCAACAAAACAATGGGTGTTTTCCAAGAAAGATAAATTGTTTACTGCTTTTTGGTTATTTGCTCTTCCAGCAGGTTTCATAACGCTTGGGATATTTCCTGAACACAAAGTTGTACATGGTGTATTGGTGGCTTTTCTCGGACTCTTTGCCATGTTGCCATCACTTTTCAGTCTCCTTCTTTATATCCGTGTACAACAATGGGAAAAAATCAAAGGAACTGTCGTGAAATCATCCATTGGTTCACGTGTAGTTGTTGGTACTTTCAACACGCTTGGTATTACATCTCACTATCCTGATATTGAATATGAATACATGTTTGATAATCAAAAATTTCGGTCATCAAACTTTTCGATTATTGACTTGGATTATCACTACATATTTCAGAAGCAGGCAAGGCAAATTCAAAAGGATTTTTCTGTTGGGAATGAAGTAGATATTTGGGTAAACCCTAAATCTCCACACAGGTCAATAATAATGAATAAAATATCCAACGAGCACAAAACTACCTTTTTTGGATTTATTGCTATTGGTTTAATCCTTATGACATTTGGATTGGTTTATGCCTATGTCTATTTCTAAACCATATAACAAATCAAAGGAGACCAATCAAAAACCCGCGTGCGACTTTTTGATTGCTCATTTTAAACGTTATCTACAAGGTGAATTATGAAAAAGGATTCAAATCATGGCAGTGTTCCATGCTATTAAAAAGTAATCTTTTCTCTGCAGTTTTGGTGATGATCACCATCATGGCCTTAATGATATTACAAGCGCTTGCCATGCAATTAGAATATGCCGACTATTATGAGCAGTATCTGAAAGAGACACTCTTAACTAACAGCATCATAATCCTAATCGGCATATTGATATTTCTGGTCATACAATTTAATTCAGTGGCAATCAAGTACAAAAATACCTTCATCGTATGCGGTTTAGTATTACTCTCGAATAACATCTGGTTTCATAAATGTTGGCTCTTACGTCACGTCTTCGGATTAGAATGATGACTATCTTTTTGCTTCTCGGCTTCAGTTTGTTGGTAATAGGCGTAGTTATCGAGGATGTTACATTTAAAATACCCATTACAGTTCTTTTAATCCAAACCGGGGCCTTATTTATTGTCGCGTATCTTGACGGACAACGAGAGGATGACAAGCGATGGCCTTATGTCGCCATTTCGCTTTATGTTGTAATAGCAGTATATTTTGTAGTATCTAACTATGCGTTGCAATATTATTGATAATCAATCAGAGGAGACCAATCAAAAACCCGCAAGCGGCTTTTTGATCGCTCATTTTAAACGTTAGGTGTCAAAAGCATGGAAACATACGTAGAGTTTCGGTCTAATCATTTTTCTTCGGTAGAACAATTGGCTATGACGCTGTTCGAACAGTTGAAGCATGAAGGGGTTCTAGTTAATGAGCCATACAATGAAGATTGGGGATGGGCTATCCCTGTATCCAATGATGCATTTCCACTTTGGATCGGTTGTGGACATTACGAAGAATACACCGACGGTTTCCTCTGCTTCATCGAGCCAAGCAAGCCCTACGTTAGAAAATTCCTTTTCAAAAAAACTCCAACAGAAAAGCAGGTTGGAACTATTCAAAAAGCACTCGACAAAGTGCTAGCTCAGAATGAAGATGTATACAATATCAAGTGGTGGACGGAATATGACTTTAATCATCCAAACACCTAACAAATCAGAGGAGACCAATCAAAAACCCGTGGGCGGCTTTTTGATTGCTCATTTTAAACGTTATAACTAAAGAGCAGAAATGGACAAGATTACAAGGTTTCAGGATGGAGATTGGATCGTAACTTTGAAGGGTATCTGTCAAGTCTACGGTTCAGCAGATTATTACGTTGAAAAATTCTTTGAACACGAATTCGAGAACATAAAAGTTGGTGATGTATGTCAGAACAAGGTAGTCTACAAAATGTTTTGTGACTTTGATGGAATGCCTAGGAAAACGAAGTTTTTTAGCTATTCTCTCAGTAATCTCTGTGATCCGCTTGAGGGTGAATATCAGAAAATATTTGAACTATGCAAAGCGAAGAACCCTGATCATTATGATAAATTCATAACAAGAAAACCATCTAAGCCTATTACATCACGGGTAGAGTTTGCTTTGAGGTTCGAACCGGATGTTCGGGAACAGGCCAAGGCAAAAATAAATGAACTTTTAAATGATATACCGAAACCCTTTTGCTATGAAGAGTTCGAGAGCTACCTTAAAAACCATATGGATATTGAACTGCCGGAGAAGTTGTATGCAAAGCGGGATGCAATGATGACTAATATACTTGTTTCATTGGTTTACAATGTATTGGAGCCAAGGAATGAGAAATTTAGTTTTGTAGGCGGAGTTGCAGTAAAGACATTCTGCTCTTATGATGAAAAGCAGTTATAACAAACCAAAGGAGACCAATCAAAAACCCGCGTGCGGCTTTTTGATTGCTCATTTCAAACGTTAGATGGAGGAATGGATGCTTGATTTGAAAGATAAAGTCATACTGGTCTCAAAACGCATGATTGCGGAAGACGGATCAGAAGAGCAAGATGTGTATTTTGGACGAGTTGTAGCGTTCAATGAAAATGCTGTACAAGTTGAAAAACAAAATGGAGGAGAAGAAACCTTGCCCTATATTGAAGATGTGTTTGAATTAGCTGAAGAAGGTTTCTATGAACTAGTAGATGGTTCTACTTATGAGAATCCTAATTATATTGCTGAATTTGTAAGATATATAGATGAGGCTACATTTGAAAAATATGGACATTTAAACATCTAACAAATCAGAGGAGACCAATCAAAAACCCGCAGGCGGCTTTTTGATTGCTCATTTTAAACGTTATAGATCAGGACTTATATGAAACTACAATCTTTACTTGAAAAGATGGAAACTTGGATAGAAGGACGAGAGCAGTATCAAGTCTTCATTTTAAAAGACATCGAACTAATACATAATGACCCTGAAAAAGTAATCTTATACCCATTAGTAGGCATTGACATTGAGGAAGAGAATCAAGAAATTACTTTTTTATTTGAAGATCCCGATTATGAGCAGTCAAAAAAGCCTTTCATGTTTAACTTATTGTACACGAGCTCAATGGAAATGGGAGGTCGTTGTTCAGATTATATACTGTTTTCGGGTTCTCCGGTTGAGTATGTAGATGAATACTGGTTTAGGCTAGATGTCCCTTTGGTCTCATGTGGTATTAGTGACGAAGATAATACTTTCGTTCTAATCCAAGGAGAAAGCAATAATGATAAATCATCTAAATAAGTTCTATAACAAATCAGAGGAGACCAATCAAAAATCCGCAGGCGGATTTTTGATTGCTCATTTTAAACGTTATCATTCATCTCCAATTGACACCATTATGTAATTACAATATAATTACCAAATAGAAGGAGTTCGATATGGCATCTTTAATTAAAATCGGAAATTCGCAAGGTATCAGACTTCCAAAAGCGATCATCAAGCAAGCGCATCTGGAAAACGTAAATTTGGAGTTTGAAGTTCTGGACAGTGGCTTATTGATCAAACCAGTTAACAATATTGGGAGAGAGACATGGGACGAAAACATCAAAACCGTTCTGGCGGTCAATAAGGGCAAAACAGACGAAGCGTTCCTGGAAGATCTTCTCGATGACAGCGATCTGGATGACTACGAATGGTAGCCGATATTAAAAGATTCGAGATATACCTGGTCAAATTGAATCCAACGGTCGGATCTGAAATCCAAAAAACACGCCCCTGCATCGTCATTTCTCCCAACGAGCTGAATGTCCTCAAAACCGTTATCGTCGCCCCCATGACCAGCAAAGGATTCGATTTTATCTTCAGGCCGAAGATAAAGTTTGAGAACAAAAACGGGCTGGTGCTGCTGGATCAGATCAGAACCGTCGACAAAACAAGATTGATAAAAAAAATCGGCAACGTCGACGAAAAAGTGTCAAAAAAAATATCAAATATGTTGGTGAAAATGTTTGAATACTAAGTGACAACAAACCAAAGGAGACCAATCAAAAACCCGCGGGCGGCTTTTTGATTGCTCATTTTAAACGTCAATTGAAGGAAATAGATGCCTTATAAATCATTCACTTGGTCTATTGCATTGATGCAAATTCTAATGTGGCTGAACATAATAGCCTTTGTCGTTCTGTCTGTCATGATTGCCTATGCATTCATCCAGACTAAAGACGGTCTATTGCCGGTTCTATCCTTTTTCGTGATGCCCAGTACACTTGTTACTTTCTTAAATGCAATCATGCTCTATATTACGGTTAGAGGACTCTTAGCGAGAAAAACATGGGCCAGGTACCTTGCAATTTTGAATGCGGCATTGATGCTTTTCGGATTTCCCGTCGGTACAGTTATTGGAGCCGTCATCATTTACGGAATGACAAAAGGGTGGCCCGCGCTTGAAGCAGTTCCGCAGAGCCTTCAGCACAACGAAGGGGCCCTATGAAAAAGCATCTGCTCCGCATTTTCGGATTGACAGGCAGCCTACTCTTTATTCCCTTCTTCCTGTTAACGTTCTCAGACCCCCATACCGTTGAAAAGTCGGCCACAGGCTTCATCGAGTGGAAGCTCAAAAACGAAGTCAATGAAAAGATTGATGCCATCCAATGGCCACAATCGCAGACACTGGAAAAGTTTTTGGGCAGCAAAGCCAAAGAACTAAATCAAAAAGCGGATGAGAAGCTTGCCGCTTACAAACTTATGTTGAAAAACGAAGTTCCGGCCATGATGGCAGAGCAGCTTGCAAAAGTCCGAGATCTGGATTGCGAGTGCAGAAAAAAGTGGGAAGCACGTTTAACAGGTTATATCAAATTTGAAATTGCCACGGCGGAAAAAGCCAAAGAACAACTGGCTGATTTCACTCAGGCGAAGTACATGGAGATTGTCGAGAAGCTGACGATGGATGTCAGAATATTTTTGGGGATAAACTCTCTTGTGTTCATCATGCTGTTCATAGCCTCTTTTTTGAAGCCAAAAGCCACTGAGCACCTATTTCTTCCCGGAACATTATTACTTTTATCGACTGCTATAAGCTCATACTTTTACCTCTTCGAACAAAACTGGTTTTACACCATCTTGTACAACGATTACACCGGCTTTGGCTATCTGGTCTATCTCCTCGTGATCTTTGCCATTCTTTGCGATATCGTTTTCAATAAGGCCAGGGTAACGACTGAGATCATCAATGCTTTGGCAAATGCCATAGGGAGTGCATTCAGTGTCGGGCCATGCTAAAGTGTTTAACAAACCAAAGGAGACCAATCAAAAACCCGCAGGCGGCTTTTTGACTGCGCATTTTAAACGTTAGGAGTCAACATGAAAAACACCCTGTCACTGTTTCTTCTCGCAGCAGCCATCATCATAGTCCGCAACGACCTCTGCGCCGGTAACGCTCCGCTGAAACAAGCTCCAGAGTTCGGGGCGGGCAGCTACTATGTCAAAGGGACCGACGAACTGTTTATCGGAACATGGGAAACACGGCATGTGTTTGATGGCAGATGCGAAGTCCGGAGCACAACGATCGTAGATGGAAAGAACGGAAGTTACGAACGCCGCACCTGCGAAGAGAACCGCCTTATGGAAAAAGGAGAAATCCACAATGGCCACAATTGCGGTCTGTTTGCAAAGTGGGACGAAAAAGGCAACAAAATATATGAGGACTACAAGAGGTTAACCATTGAGTACGACGGGATGCGCGAAAAGCATATCATCGAACAGCTTTGGTCTTCGTATCTCTTCGGCCCCTGCAAGAAAAAAGAGGCCCCCTATACGGTCACATGGCGAAAAGATCCGAATGATCCCGCATCCATAACCCGTTTATGTAAAGCGAAACCGTTTCGCCCCGATATGCACCTCGATACTCCTATTCGGATCAAAGCACAAGGCCGCGTTGGATATGTCGCCGTCAATATCGATTTGGAAACGCCCGAAGCGCCCAAAGCATCAGGCACTTTTGCACTGAAACCGCTCAGCTATCCCCTCTACGACCACAAAGCATTCCTGGCGCTTGATCCCAAAGCACGGCGCTACCTGATGATGGAACGCGAAACCATTCAACAAGAAGCAGCCCATCACTTCGGTCTGCACTACAGCAAACCCGCAACGCCGGCAAAACGACTCAATATCTCATGGACCCTGCACCCGGACGGCTCAGTGACAGGATATTCGATTTCCACGGCCGATGGACGTGAAATCAAAGAGGAGAGAGTACCCGAGATACTCGAGCAGATTGCGAAAAGACTCAAGAAGCCGGAAGTTGACGTTCCCATCCGGATTGCCGTACATCACCTCGGCAGAGTGGCCATGCAGTAACAATGCGTAACGATATTATTTAAAGGCTTTCAACGATGAATCTGCTTCAAGAACGTGAAGGCATTTTACTACTGCTGGCCATTGTGGTACTTCCCTTCGCCATCTACTTCGACAATAAAATGAAGAAAAAACGTTATGCAGAATATGCAAAAATGGGTTTCTCCCCCTCGACGAAACGGAAATTCCTGCGCTGGACAAAACTGGAACGCTTCAGCATTCTGGCAAAAATGGGATTGTTTCGGAGTGCGAACGAGTACATGAGCGGAGTCTACAGGGGACACATGATCGGTCTTTTTTTGCACGTCGTCGCCGATGGCTCCAAAACGGGCAAACAGCAAACGGCAGCCATCATCAGCCTGGAAAGCACACTGCCGCATTTTGTACTCCGGCCGGAATGGTTTAAAGACAAAGTGAAGGCCCGCTTCGGAGAGGAAGACATCAATTTCGGAAACGATGAACTCTTTTCGAAAAAGTATTTTTTGCAGGGCCGAAAAGCGGACGACATCAAAAAACTCTTCAGCAGCGCAAAAGTGAGGAACTACTTCTCCCGGCAAAACGATATGTGGCTGGAGAGCAACGGCTCGAAACTTCTGATTTTTCAAGAGCACGATGTGCTCACGGACGGCAAGCAGATGCGCCGGATCGTCGAGCGTGCCATACATGTCAAGGCGCTCCTGGAGGGGTTGGATGACAACCGCGAAGCCATTGGGCATCATTCCGCAAATGCCGACTCCCGCGTCCCCGTTCAAATGCCGCCGTCCATAGAGTGGAATGCTGCCAACATCATGATCATCCTCTCCGTGCTGACCGTCGTCATCGGCATCCTCTATTCCGTCTACAAGGACTCGAAAGAGGGGTACGACGCGAGGATGGCGATGTATCATCAAATGACGACAGAGGAGATGGCGTCCTATCTGGCGGATCTCAACTCCGAGAGCCATCAACTCGATGCGGTGACACGGCATACGGGTGCCGATGCCAATGGAACGGCCATATCCTATTACAGGGAACTGGAGTGGAACCTGTTGAGCGACATGATCGTTGACGTAAACGATATGGATACAGAAAAAGCAAAAATGACCCGGCAACTCAAAAGAGAAGCATGCGGTTTGCCGACCTGGGACCTTTTCTACGAGAAAGGCGGTCAGTTGATCTATGTCTATCACCTTGTCAAGGATGAGAATAAAACTTTTATGTTTGAGGTTAAAGTAGACCAGCAACTTTGCACATCATCGGCTTATTAAGGAGATCCCAGCCGATAAAACAGATATTTCGCGTAACTCTTTTGTGATTTTTACCATTTCGCTGTAAACTGTTAACAACAGCTATTTTGTTCCTGACAAGGAGAGCCTTCATGACCGTGATGACCCCCGTCATCGGCCTTTTGAGCGCCACCGCCCTCTTTTTGTGGTGGCAGAGCCGCCAGCGCATCGCCGCCCTCGAAACCCGCCTTCGCTTCGCCGAAGAAGCCGTCGACAAGTTCCGCCAGCTCCTCAACGAGATGCGCGGCGAGGAGGAGGTGCGCCGCATCCTCGCCGAAGCCGAAGAACTCAAACGCCGCCAGGCCGCCATCGTCCCCGTCCGCCACGACATCAGCACCATCAGCGAACTCCAGGAGCACCTCGAACTCTTCAAAAGCGGTTCCACCTGCCTCTTCGCCGGAGACGACGGCCTCAAACACCCCTCCCTCTACATCGTCCACCTGCAAAACCGCATCGGGGACGTCGAAGTGACCCGGGAGATCGTCCACATCCGCTTCCGCCCCGGCAAACCCGACCAGATGCGCTCCGCCATCACCAAGCACCTCTTCGAAACGGCGGCCAAACTCTACGTCGGCAGAAAGGTCCAGGCCGCCGCCGACAAGACCCTCCCCTTCGTCATGCCCACCGCCGGGATGGTCGAAGCCTTCGACGAAACCTCGGCCGAAACCCTGCTGGCACAGCTCGGCGTCGCGCCCGCATAAAGCGCGGCCGGACGGAGTTTACGCTATCATAATGAACCTACCGCTGTAAGGAGTCGGCATGGACCTGCAGTACATCCGCTTTTTCGACGAAGTCGGCAACGACGACGTCGCCCTCGTCGGAGGCAAAAACGCCAGCCTCGGGGAGATGTTTCGGAGCCTCTCTTCCGAAGGGGTCAACGTCCCCTTCGGTTTCGCCACCACCAGCGACGCCTACCGCTTCTTCATGGAGACCTCCGAACTCGCCCCGCTGGTCGACGAACTCACCGCCAACCTCGACCCCTCCAACCTCATCCAGCTCTCCGCCGTCGGCGAACGCATCCGCCACGCCATCCTTCACGCCCGCATGCCCGAAATGCTGGTCCGGGAGATCATGAAGGCCTACGACCGCCTCTGCGACCGTTACGCCCAGAGCGACCTCGACGTCGCCGTACGCTCCTCCGCCACCGCCGAGGACCTGCCCGACGCCAGCTTCGCCGGGCAGCAGGAGACCTTTCTCAACGTCAGCGGCGCGGAAAACGTCGTCGAACACGTCCAGCGCTGCTACGCTTCGCTCTTCACCGACCGGGCCATCAGCTACCGCCACAGCCACGGCTACGACCACAAGAAAATCGCGCTGTGCGCCGGGGTCCAGAAGATGGTCCGCAGCGACCGCGCCAGCAGCGGCGTCATGTTCACCATCGACCCCGACACCGGTTCGGACCGCATGGTCGTCATCAACGCCATCTGGGGACTGGGGGAGAACATCGTCGGCGGCAAAACCAACCCCGACGAGTTCACCGTCTTCAAACCCACCCTCGAAGCCGGCTTCTCCACCCTGCTGCGCCGAAAACTCGGCAGCAAGGCCCTCACCATGGTCTACGCCTCCGGGCGCAGCGGCGAAACCCTCAACACAGACACCGCGCCGGAGAAGCAGCGGCAGTTCTGCATCGGCGAAGCCGAAGTGATGGCGCTGGCGCGCTACGGCATAGCCATCGAGGAGCACTACTCCAAACGCGCCGGCCGCTACACCCCCATGGACATCGAGTGGGCCAAAGACGGCGAGGACGGCACCCTCTACATCGTCCAGGCCCGCCCCGAAACCGTCCACAGCAAAAAGCTCGCCGCCCCGGCCCTCACCCTGGAGACCCACCGCATCCTCCCCGGCCAGTCGCGCGAACTGCTCCTTAGCGGCACCGCCGTGGGAGAAAAAGTCGCCTCGGGCCGCATCCGGCAGATCACTTCCACCGCGGACTTCCGCCGTTTCGAACCGGGGGAGATCCTCGTCACCGACAACACCGACCCCGACTGGGAACCGGTGATGAAAAAAGCCGCCGCCGTCATCACCAACCGCGGCGGGCGCACCTGTCACGCCGCCATCGTCGCCCGGGAGATCGGCGTTCCCGCCATCGTGGGATGCGGCAACGCCACCGAGATCCTGCGCGACGGCATGGAAGTGACCGTCACCTGCGCCGAGGGAGAGACCGGCAACGTCTACCGGGGGCTGCTGGAACACACCGTCGAGACCCTCGACCTCGGCAGCCTCCCCGAACCCCGCACCCGCCTCTACATGAACGTCGGCGACCCCGCCAAGGCGATGGGCTTCTCCCGGCTCCCCAATCACGGCGTCGGGCTGGCGCGGATGGAGTTCATCATCAACAACGCCATCAAGGCCCACCCCAACGCCCTCATCGACCTCCACAAGGGGAACGACGTCGACGACCGCGCCGCCATCGAAACCCTGATCTCGGAGTACGACGACCCCAAAAGCTTCTTCGTCGACCGCCTCTCCCGGGGGATCGCCGAGATCGCCGCGGCCTTCTACCCCAAACCGGTCATCGTCCGCACCTCCGACTTCAAGTCCAACGAGTACAGACACATGCTCGGCGGGGCGCGCTACGAACCGGATGAGGAGAATCCCATGATCGGCTACCGGGGGGCGAGCCGCTACTACTCGGAGGGGTACCGCGAAGCCTTCGAATGGGAGTGCTGCGCCCTCAAGCACGTCCGCGACGACATGGGACTGACCAATCTCATCGTCATGATCCCCTTCGTCCGCACCCCGCAGGAGGGACGCAACGTCATCGAGATCATGGCCTCGCAGGGTCTGATCCAGGGGGAGAACGACCTCCGGGTCTACGCCATGTGCGAAATCCCCGCCAACGTCATCCTCGCTGACGAGTTCCTGAAGGTTTTCGACGGCTACAGCATCGGCTCCAACGACCTCACCCAGCTCACCCTCGGCGTCGACCGCGACAGCGACCTCGTCGCCCACGTCTTCGACGAACGCAACGAGGCGGTCAAACGGATGCTCGCCATGGCCATCGACGCCTGCAAAAGCGCGGGGAAATACATCGGCATCTGCGGCCAGGCCCCCTCGGACTACCCCGAAATCACCGAGTTCCTCGTCGAACACGGCATCGACTCCATCTCCCTCAACCCCGACTCCGTCGTCAAGACCTGGAAGCTGGTCGCGGAACTCGAAGCCCGCTAGTCCGCTTCCGGCGGAGCCGGAATGTACCGTTCCCCCTCCTTGCGCAGGCGTCCCGCTTTGACGAGACGTTTGAGCGTACGCGAGAGCGTCTCGGGAGCCATGTTGAGCTCCCGGGCGATCTCGTACTGCGGCACGCTGCCGAAACGCTCCGGAGTGCGGCCAATAAAATCGAGCAGACGCTCCTCCGCGCTCATGATCATGTTACGCTCTATCACCCCCTCCAGGGCCCGGATCTTCTCCGTCAGGGAGAGGATCATCAGCCGGGCGTATCTCGGGTCGTCCAGAAAGAGCTTCTCGAACGCCGCATAATCGATCTGAAGCACCTCTCCGTCCGTTTCGAAGCGCGCCGTCGCCGGGTAGGGAATGCGGTTAAGCAGCGCCATCTCGGCAACCAGCGTGACCGGGCTGAAACGGTGCAGTACCACCTCGCGGTACTGCTCGGAGCTCTTGTAGAGCTTCAGCTCTCCCCGTACCAGCACCGAAAGACGCTCGGGACGGTCCCCTTCGAAGAAAAGGACCTCCTCCTTGCGAAAGCGGCGGCGGATCGCCACCCGCGACAGGGCCTCGAACCCCGCATCGTCGAGGGTTCTGAACAGTGCGACCTCCCGAAGTTCCTGCATCTTCATCCCTCTTGACGCGGATCAACCGATTTCCGGTCCCTCCGCTTTATAATGCCCTATTATAACAGAGCGAAGGAGCCTCCATGCCCCATCCCGACTTTTTCCGCCGACTCCCCGTACTGACGCTGTACGATCCCCTGGCGCACATGCTCGGTGCGAGCAGCGACGGTACTTTCGTCTACCGCTACCTCGACGCCGTCCGCCTCTGCGGCCACTCCTGCCCCACCGTTGCCGGAGCCTACATCACCTGTATGAAGGGCCTCTACGCGCTCTACGGCGACACACTTCCCAGGCGCGGGGAGATTGCCGTGGAACTCCCGGGGAAACGGGACGAGGGCACCCACGGAGTCACGGGAAGCGTCATCGGGTTGGTTACCGGCGCGGCGGGGGAAGAGGGGTTCAAAGGGATGGGGAGGCTCTACCCCAGGGAGCGCCTGCTTCGATTTCGCGGGGCGGAAGACGGCGGGGTCGTCATGACCCGCACCGACACGGGGATGCGGATCGCCGTGGAGTATTTCCCGGAGAATGCCGGAGTGCGCCCCGCCGACCCGGAGCTTGTCGGAAAGATCCTGCGGAACCAGGCAAACGCAGAGGAGTGCGCCGCCTTCGCCCGGCAGTGGCAGCAGCGCGTCGAAACGCTTTTCGACGCCCGCGACCGGCCCGGCGTCTTCCGGGTGCGCCGCCTTGGCTAGCAGGCCCCTCCGCCGCAGGGGGAGACCCCGTGGGCGAGAAAGTTGGCGGTCACCGTGTCCATGGTCTGAATGTGGTTGACGACCCAGTCGACCAGCGTCGTTTCGATGTAGTAGCGCAGGCGTTCAAAGTCACGGTGCTGCCGCCACAGGGTCAGTGCCATCCGCATCTCGTTGAGGGCGCGGTCGTGTTCGCTCTTGTGCATCAGGTAGGGGGGAAAACGCTTTTCGCGCATCATCGCCTCTTCGCCGGAAAAGTGTTCCAGCGTATGTTCCGTCAGTGCCTCGAAAAGCGCATCGACCGCTTCCGCGTCCCGTGCCTCGACGGCTTCGAGAATGCGGTTGATCAGCAGCAGCTCCTCGAGGTGGGTATCGTTCATGCTCGGCATCGCCACCATGGGCAGCTGTTCCTGAGTCAGCATCATCAGACTCCTTCGGTCAAAAGATGCCGCAGTGTAGCGTCTCTTCGGGCAAACTCCGTTGACCCGGGTCAATCCATCCAGTAGGTCGGGTCGTACCCTTCGGAAACGTTCGGTACGTCGGCACGTTCGAGCTGCGTGATCATAACACTTTCGGAACCCTCCGCCGGGAGGAAACCGAACCGTTCGAAAAAGCCGCGGCTGGAAGCGTCCGCCGCGACGGAGACGGCACCGTAGAGCGCCCCCGCTTCCAGCAGCAGCTGCTCCATCAGCGCCCGGCCGATACCGCTGCCGCGAAAGGGAGGCTTGACGGCGACGGTCAGCACCGGCGTCGCATCGTCGACGTAGCCCGGAACCCCCGCTTCTTCCGAAAAGAGGCGCACCCACGCCGCCCCCGCCACTTCGTGGCCGGAGAGGGCGTAGACGCCGAGATCGCGGCGGGTCAAACCGTAGTAACGGTCGAAAAGGCGCAGCGGGGAGTCGTCGGTGAGCGGCGTGTCGGTCTCATCGAGCCGCCAGGCGTAGCGGAGCATGTCGGTGACGATCTTCTGTTCGGAAGAGCGGAGGAAAAATAGGGTCGGATTCATGACCGGCATTATACCTAATGCCTGATAGCGTACCGCTCCAGCCATTTCATGCGATCCCGCGCTTTCTCATAGCCGTTTTCCACCGCACGCGCATACCAGCGATAGGCTTCTGCACGATTTGCCTTGACGCCGATGTTTCCCCCTTCGTAGAGTTTTCCCAGGTTGTATTGGGCATGGGCATTCCCCTGACGCGCCGACTTGAGGAACCACTCTTTGGCGATGCTGCCGTCGCGCTTCACCCCTTTTCCCACGGCATACATTGTCCCCAAACGGTTCTGGGCCTTGGCATGCCCCTGCCGTGCCGCTTTTTCATACCACTTCGCCGCCTGCGGAAGATTTTCATGGATGCCCAGACCGTAACGGAACATTTGTCCAAGCCGATACTGTGCTTCCCTGTGCCCTTTGCCGGCGGCCTGTTGATACCAGTCCCGGGCTTTGTAAGGGTCCGGCGGCCTTTGATACCCCTTTTCGTAAATCATTCCCATGTCGTAAAGGGCCGCCGGGTCACCGGAAATCGCTTTTTGAAAGATCGCCTCGACATCCCCGTACACGAGCGGATCTTTAGGCTCTTTTTTTTGTGCCTTGCCCTTCTCGAAACTTTTTGAAATGGCTTCGGCCCGCCTGAGTGCCTTTGGGTGGTTGCGACTCCCTGCCCGCTCGTACCACTCGAGCGCTTTGCGGGCATTGGCCGCGACCCCCTCGCCCAGTTCGTACATGCGTCCCACAGCGTACTCGGCATCGGCGTTTCCGGTTTCGGCGGCTTTGCGGTACCACATCATCGCCTTTGCGTAATCCCTGGATATCCCGTCTCCCGCACGGTAGAGATCTCCCAACAGTTTCCATGAACGCGGGGAGTTGACGGAGTCGCTGTCTTTTTCCAGCCATCGGACCGCCTCCCGGCTGTTTTTTTTGACACCGTACCCCAGTTTGTAAAGAGAGCCGACGATGTAGTAAGCCCGTGACTCACCCGCTTCTGCAGCCATTTTTGCCAGTCTGAACGCCTCATCGTAGTCCTGCTCGGTCCCCTGGCCGGTAAAATAGCCGTAGGCCCGGCGGTACTGCTCCTGCGGGTCAAGCTGTTCCTCCGGCGCCTCACCCTTTTGAAGCCGTGTTTTTGAAGCTTCCCATGCATCGATCATGACCAGTTCCGTCAGCATATCCCGCGCAGGTTCGGACCCCTGATCTACGGCCCTTTGCAGCCATATTTTCGCCAGGCGCCGGTCGAGTTTCACACCCTCTCCCGCAGCGAAAAAATAGCCCGTGTAATACTGTGCCTTCATATCCCCCTGCTCCGCCGCCTGACGGTACCAGTAGGCGGACTGACGCATGTCACGCGGCAGCTCCTCTCCCTGAAAATAGAGGTATCCCAAATGTAGCTGTGCATCAAGACTTCCCCGTTTAGCAGCCTCTTCATACCACCGTTTCGCCTGAAGCGCGTCTTTCCCGACGCCATACCCCTTTTCAAACATTTGTCCCAGACTCTGCTGCGCTTCAACACTCCCCAGATGCGCCATCATTTCGATGCGTTTGGCATCGACCCAGGAGAGTTCCGCACCGGTGACGGTCTCGGGACGGGTCAATACATGGTAGGCGAAGAGAGCGACAACTCCCATAACGGCCAGTCTCACAGCGGTAGAGAGAATGCTGGGAGGGCGCTCGCAGACAAGCGGTTCACATGCCTTCTCATCGGGTACCGTATTTTGCAGCAGCACCTGAACCTCACGATAGCTGCGAAAACGCGATTCGGGCTCCGCGGAGCGCATGCGGTTGAGCACTCCGCAGATTGCGGCGGAGTAGCGTGCATCGGGCTGCAGGGGTTCTAACGCCTCCTCCCCGTTCGAGCACTCCCCCCGCATCAGCCCTGCAAGCAGGTTCCCAAGACTCTCAAGCATCTCTTCGGGCTGTTCCGCGGCATCCTGCCACTCCGTCCATCCGGGAAAGAGAAGCTGCGATTCCCCTGTTGCCCTCACCGAATCGATATCCATCACTGGAGGCTCCAGGTTCCTGCTGTGCAGCAGTTCCAGGGCTTCGACGGCAGAACGGCCCAAAGCGGCGATCCTCTCTTCAGAGAGCGACAACTCGGAGAGGGAGCGGAAATCATCATTGTAGAGGAGTGCGACATAGGCGCTTCCCGAACTTTCGAAGCGCTGAACCAGGGCGGGAATCGACGGATGGTCAATTCCCTCTAGTCCCTCGATACGGGCGTTGAATACCTCTTTTTGTTCCTCGAACTCCGCACTGTGAGCAGGGTGGGCATAGACCGTGTAGGTGCCGTCGTCGCGAAAGTGGCGCCGGGCCAGATCCCGGGGGAAAAACTCCTGCAGCCACACCTTGCGGTTGAGGCGCATATCTTCGGCGCGATAGGTAATGGTTTCGGTGCCGATGAACTCCACATCGTGAATCCAGTACTGCTCGACCTGAGAGCGCAGCGGCAGGGCCGTCTGATCCTCCGACATGCCACTCCTTTGTACTTGAAATGGCTTATTTTATCATAAATGATTTTTTTACGTTAAAAAGAATGCTGTGATTGCACCCGCTACTCCGGGCTTTTCCGAAGGCGCACTTCAAACCCCTTCTTCCCGCCCTCGGCCAGCGTCACCTCGCCGCCGTGGGCCCGGGCGATCTGCAGGGAGAGGACCAGGCCCAGGCCGTTGCCCTTTACCTTGGTGCTTTTGAAGGCCTCGAAAAGGAGCTTCTCGTTCTCTATGGGGACCCCGCTGTCGCTGATGACGAAGACGTGGTCGCGCTCGTCGGGCAGGTAGGCGACTTCCACCCACCCCTCCTCCTCGTCATCGAGTTCGATGGCGTCGATGGCATTGAAGATGAAGTTGGTGAACATCATCTCCAGCAGGTCCTTGTCCCCCAGCAGGATGAAGTTGGCCTCGGGGAAGGCGAAGCGGATGGGTTTGGCGTAGCTGTAGTACCCCACCGCCGTTTCGACCGCCGCCCGCAGTTCGCTCCAGCGCATGGGCGAAAGGGAGGCCTGAACCCCCTTGGAGAACATCAGCGTCGCCTTGACGATGCGGTCGATGCGGTAGACCGCTTTCTCGATCTCGCTGACGATGGGCAGGTTCTCGTCGATGACCCGTTTCTTCAGCGTCGAGGTGAGCAGCGAGATGGAGCCGATGGGGTTGCGGATCTCGTGGGAGAGGTGCGCCGCCATCTGCCCCATGGTGGCGAGGTTCTCCTTGCGCTTCTGTTCGGTGATGTCCGTGGCGCTGAAGAGGTATTTTCCCTGGTGGTGGCTCGACTTGATCAGGTAGGAGCGCTCTTTGTAGACCAGCTCGTAGTCGTCCTTCTCATGCTGCAGCTGCGTCACCAGCTCCCCCAGCTCCTTCGCCCGGGAGTTTTGCAAAAACACCTTCCCCTCCCCGTCGAGGATCCAGATGGCGTTGGGGAGAAACTCCACTACCCGCTCGACGGTGTCGCGGAGGTGGTCGTAAGAGGCCCGCAGCGCCTTATACTCCTCCTCGACCTTGTAGGTCTGCTCGATAAGGGCGCGAAGCTCTTCGGGGGTGATGCTGCCGCCGGACATCTCAGCGCCCCAGGTGCAGCAGGATGTCGTAGAGGTCGAAAGCGTCGTCGCTCCCCGCATGCTCGCGGATGGAGTGCATCGCGAAGGTCGGCAGACCGACGTCGATGGTCTCGATGCCCAGCCGGGTAGCGGTAATGGGGCCGATGGTGGAGCCGCACCCCATGTCGTTGCGGGTGACGAACTCCTGGAGGCTCCGTCCCGCGGCGTCGGCGGCGTGGGCGAACCGGGAGATGGAACGGGTGCTCGAAGCGTAGCGCTGGTTGGCGTTGATCTTGACGACGACCCCGCCGTTGATGCGCGGGGCATGGGCCGCGTCGTGCTTGTCGGCATAGTTGGGGTGCACCGCATGGGCGTTGTCGC
The DNA here is from genome assembly GCA_050292215.1 of Sulfurimonadaceae bacterium. GTDB lineage: Bacteria > Campylobacterota > Campylobacteria > Campylobacterales > Sulfurimonadaceae > SZUA-415. The sequence goes on from JBNKLF010000033.1 coordinate 17,909, forward strand.
AGGAGATGAGCAGGGAGCGCCGGGTCAGGCGGCTGAACCCCTCGTAGTCGCCGCAGATGCGGTGGAGCACGTTTTCCAGGAAGGGGCCCGCCGCTCCCGTCGTCGAAGCGCTGCCGACCTCTTCGTGGTCGCTGCAGACCATCATGAAGGCTCGGGAGGCATCGACGCTGCAAAGCGCCAGAAGCACCGTGTAGCAGCTGAGCAGGTTGTCCAGCCGCGCCGAGGCGATGAACTCCCGGCCGACCCCGACCATGCCCGCTTTCTGGGTGTCGTAGAGGCAGAGGTCATGGGAGAGGATCTTCTCCGCGTCGCCGACGCCGTGCTCTTTGAGGCTCTCCAGCAGCCACGCTTCGAAATCAAAGGTCTCCCCCGCCCCGATGACGGGCACCAGCTCCGTCTGGGGGTTGACTTCGCCCCCTTTGTTGACCTCCGGATTGAGGTGGATCGCCAGGGAGGGGATCATGGCGACCGGCTCCCCGACGTCGATGAGGGTTTCGGCGATCTCGCCGGATGCGCTGCGGTAGGCGACGCGCCCGGCCACGGAGAGGTCGCGGTCGAACCACGGCTTCATCAGCAGCCCGCCGTAGGTCTGCACCCCCAGCTGAACAAGCCCCTCCTTTTTGATGACGGGGTTAGGCTTGAGGCGGAGGTTGGGGGAGTCGGTGTGCGCCCCCATGATGACGTAGTCGTCGCCGCCGGGGTGGGTAAAGGCGATCACCGACGCGTCGTTGCGCGTTACAAAATACTTTTTCCCCGGCTCCAGCGACCAGCCATCGGTCTCCTCCAGCCGAACGAAACCGGCGTTTTCCAGCATACCCGCCATGTTGCGCACGGCGTGATAGGGCGTCGGGGAGGCGTCGAGAAAGCCCAGAAGCCCTTCGTTGAAACTGATCTTATCCATCCTTCTCTCCTTCTTCCGATACTCAGGCGACGTCGACGTCGTGAAGTTTCTGCAGCTCTTCGAGCACCTTGTTGTCGACCCGGATCGCCGATTCGATCACGATGTTTTGCAGTTTAGAGACGATGGTCAGCTTCAAAGGACGCTTGCCCGGGTGGCGCCGTACGAGACGGTAGAGCTCCTCGAGCACCTCCGTATTCCTGTTGAGATGCAGCCGCAGCTCCAGCGGTTCGGGAGGCAGTTCCCGGATCTTGGTATCGACCCGCTTCGCCTCCTTCTTGACGTCCTTGAGGGTGAGTATCTTCATGACGCTGATACGGGTGAACATCTCCGTATGGGTGATCTTCACCTTGAAGGCGACCGGCTCTTCCAGGTCCATCGCCTCGAGCTCATCGAGCTTGTCGGAGAAGAGCATCACCTCGATGTTCCCGTGGAAGTCCATCAGGTTCACGATGCCGAACTGGTTCCCCTTTTTGGAGATCTTTTTGGTGATCTCCTCCACCTTGCCGATGAAGATCGCCGTCGAACCGTCGGCGATGTTCTCGATGTCCGACGAAAGCGTATAGTTCAGTGCGTCGAGCTGTTCGCGGTAGGAGTCCAGCGGGTGGCCCGAGACATAGAAGCCCAGGGTCTCCTTCTCAAACTCCAGGATCGCCTTGAGGTCGTATTCCGGGGCGTTTTGCAGTTTGAGGTCGACCGTCGTCACCTCGGCGTCGTCGCCGAAGAGGCTGAACTGCGCCTCCTTCTTGAGCGACGAGGCGTTCTTGGCCGCGTCGACCAGGGTGTCGAGCTGTTCGAGCAGGGAACGTCGAGAGAACTCGAAGCGGTCGAAGCCTCCCGATTTGGCGATGCACTCGAGCACCTTCTTGTTCACCTTGTTGGGTTCGATGCGGTTGACGAAGTCGCGCATGTCCTCGAACTGCCCCTCTTTGCGCACTTCCAGGATGGACTGCACCGCCGCGCCGCCGACCCCTTTGATGGCCCCCAGCCCGAAGAGGATGTAGTCTTTCCCCTCCTCGGTGGTCGGGGAGAACTCCAGGTAGGACTTGTTGATGTCCGGCGGGGCGAGTTCGATCCCCATCCGTTTCGCCTCGTCGATGTACTTGACCACCTTGTCGGTGTTGTCCTTCTCCGAGGTAAGCAGCGCCGCCATGAACTCCTTGGGGTAGTAGGTTTTGAGCCACGCCGTCTGGAAGGTGACCATGGCGTAGGCGGCGGAGTGGGACTTGTTAAAGCCGTAGCCCGCGAACTTCTCGATCAGATCGAAAAGCGCCGAGGCCTTGGCGTAGTCGTACCCCTGTTTGGCCGCGCCTTCGGAGAACTCGTGGTTGTACTGCTTCATCAGGTCGGCTTTTTTCTTACCCATCGCCCGGCGGATGATGTCCGCGTAGCCGAGGCTGAAGCCACCGATGTACTGGACGATCTGCATGACCTGTTCCTGGTAGACGATCATCCCGTAGGTGGGCCCCAGGGTGTCCGCAAGGGCGTCGAAACTGACCTCTTCGAAGGGGTAGAATATCTGTTTGCGTCCATGCTTGCGTTCGATGAAGTCGTCGAGCATTCCCGACTCCATCGGTCCCGGACGGTAGAGGGCCAGGACCGCGATCAGGTCTTCGAAGCTGGAGGGTTTGAGCCGCTTGTTCAGATCCTGCATCCCCGAACTCTCGATCTGGAACATCCCCACCGTCGCACCGGTCTGAATCACCCGGTAAACCTCCGGGTCGTCCACGTCGATGGTGTGCCAGTCAACGTCGACGTCGTGGCGCAGTTTCACCAGTTTGAGGGCGTTGTCGATGACGTCGAGGGTCTTCAGACCCAGGAAGTCGAACTTGATCAGGTCGACGTCCTCGAGGTAGTTGAGCGAGTACTGGGTGACGAAGGTCTCCTCCCCCGAGGGCTTGTAGATGGGGGTCTTCTTCCAGAGTTCCTCGTTGGAGATGACGACGCCCGCGGCGTGCATCCCGGCGTTGCGCTTGAGCCCTTCGAGCTTCTTGGCGAACTCCCAGACCCGCGCCGACTGGGGATCGGTCTCGATGAGCTCGCGGATCTTGGGCTCTTTCTGGAAGGCGCCGGGTTTGAAGCCGTCGCTCCCCTCCTTCCCCTTGCCGTTGAGGGTGATCCCCAGCTCCTCGGGGATGAGTTTGGCCATCTTGTCCGCCTGGGCCAGGGGCATGTCCAGAACCCTCGCGACGTCGCGGATGACCCCTTTGGCCAGCAGGGAGCCGAAGGTGATGATCTGCGCCACCTGCTCCCGGCCGTACTTCTCGACGACGTAGTCGATGATCTCGCCCCGGCGGGCCTGCATGAAGTCCATATCGATATCGGGCATCGATACCCGTTCGGGGTTGAGGAACCGTTCGAACAGCAGGTCGTACTTCATCGGGTCGATGTCGGTGATCTCCAGGGCGTAGGCGACGAGGCTGCCCGCCGCGGAACCCCGCCCCGGTCCGACGGCGATGCCCATCTCCTTGGCGACCTTGACGAAGTCCCAGACGATGAGCATGTAGCCGGGGAACTTCATGGAGTTGATGACGTCCATCTCATACTCGAGCCGGTCGCGGTACTCCTGGTGCCGCGCCTCGGGCACGTACTCCAGCCGCTCCTCGAGACCGAGTTTGCAGCGGTGGATGAAGTATTCGGCGTCGTTCTTGTCCGCGGCGCCGAGCCACGCCTTTTTCGCCTCCGCGTCGGCGTCTGGGGCCAGCGGCGCGTCGTCTTCGTGGTCGATGTCGAGCCCCTCCGCCGCCGCGTACTCCTTGGTGAACTTGAAGTTCGGGGGCGTCGGGTTGCCGAGGTCGAGTTCGAGCTGGCATTTGTCGACGATCTCCCGGGTGTTGGCGATCGCCTCGGGGATGTCGGCGAAGAGCCGCGCCATCTGCTCGGGGGATTTGAGATAGAACTCATGAACCGAGTGGCGCATCCGGTTGGGGTCGTCGTAGAGTTTATTCATCCCGATGCACATGAAGGCTTCATGGTACTGGGCGTCGTCGGGATAGGTGTAGTGGGTGTCGTTGGTGGCGACGAGTTTGATACCAGTCTCTTTGGCGAGCTTGAGCAGCGGTTCGTCGATAAAGAGCTGGTCCCCGATGCCGTGGCGCATGATCTCGAGGTAGAAGTCGTCGCCGAACATCTCCTTGTACTCCAGGGCGACCCGTTTGGCCCCTTCGTACCCTTCGGCGCCGTTGCGGACGTTGCGTTCGTTGGCGGTGTTGAGATGCCAGTTCACCTCCCCCTGGAGGCAGGCGGAGGTACAGATGAGCCCCTCGGCGTGATCGCGCAGCTCCTGCTTGTTGATGCGGGGGAAGTAGTAAAAGCCGTCGATGTAGGCTTTGGAGGAGAGGTACATCAGGTTTTCGTACCCCTTCTGGTTCTTGGCGAAGAGGCAGACGTGGAAGCGCTGCTTGGTGCTTTTGTCGTCGAGGCTCTCCCCGTTGTGGATGTACCCTTCCATGCCGATGAGCGGCTTGATCCCGGCACCCCGGCACTGCTGGTAGAAGTCGATGGCCCCGAACATGTTGCCGTGGTCAGTCATCGCCACCGCATCCATCCCCAGCTCCTTGACGCGGCTGACCAGGTTGGAGATCTTGTTGGCGCCGTCGAGCAGCGAGTACTCGGTATGGAGGTGAAGATGGGTGTAGGGAAGGCTCATGCGACTCCTTGGAATGCGGTGGAAACAGAATGGCCAATTATAGTCGGGGAAGCTTGAAATCAAGCTGTTGCTGTTCCGCCCTCCCCCCTGCCCGGATTTCATGACAGAACGGATAGAA
>JBNKLF010000034.1:0-19188 GCA_050292215.1 Sulfurimonadaceae bacterium
ACGTTACCATTTTAAAAACGGAGTCAAATGAGACTCCCACAATTTTCAGCTTTTAGTTTTTAACTTTTAGTTTTTCACTCAAAAGGAGCCCCATGGATATTTTTCTCAAAAGCGTCGCCGCTCTCAACGACGAAACGCGCATCCTGCTGCTGCGCTTCCTCGACCAGCACGGCCCGCTCTGCGTCTGCGACCTGCAGGCGTCCCTGGGGATGATCCAGTCCCGGCTTTCGCGGCACCTGAAGATCCTCAAAGAGGCGGGTTTCGTCCGGGTGGAGCGTAAAGGGACCTGGGCCTACTACGCCATCCGCTCCCCGCTTGATCGCTTCCGCCTCGAAGCCCTTGAAGAGATCCGCCATCTCGGCCTCATCCTGCCGCCCCTGCAAAAACTATCCGAAACGGGAGGGTGTACCCTATGAAAAAGAACGTTCTTATCCTCTGCACCGGTAACAGCTGCCGCTCCATCATGGCCGAAGCCCTCATCAACGCCAAACTCGGCGACTGCGTGGAAGCCTACAGCTCCGGCGTCAAAGCCAGCGGCACGGTCAATCCCCATGCGCAGGCCCTGCTCGAATCCAGAGGGCTCTGGCGCGAGGCGTACCACTCCAAGGTGATCGAAACCGTTTTGAACAACGAATTTGACCTCATCGTCACCGTCTGCGACCACGCCAAGGAGACCTGCCCGATGTTTCCAAAAGCCGTCAAAACCATCCATGTCGGGTTCGACGACCCCAGCGGCAAAGCGGCGGAGGAGTACGTTAAAACGCTTGAACTGATCGAAGCTGAACTACTGCCCGTCGTTAAAGCAGAGCTTTGTAATGAAGAGTGAAAAATGAATAATGAAAAATTGGGGAAAGAGAATATTCTACGGACCAAAAGCTATGCCTTTGCACTGCGTATCGTCAAGTTGAATCAGTTTCTGAACGAGCGAAAAGAGTACGTTCTCAGCAAACAGATACTCCGCTCGGGAACGGCCATCGGGGCGTTGGTTCGGGAATCGGAGTTCGCACAATCCCGAGCCGATTTCATCAACAAACTCAGTATCGCACTCAAAGAAGCCAATGAAACCGAATACTGGCTCTCTTTACTCAAAGACGGAACCTACATCACCGATACTATGCACACCAGTATTCAACCCGAAATTGAAGAGCTGATCAAACTACTCGTAGCCAGCATCAAAACAGCAAAGAGCTCCCATGCCAAATAGTAACCAATCCCCCTCCCCCCATTCTTCATTATTCATTTTTCATTATTCATTCAATGAGGCACCCTCATGTGGCACGATCTAAGCCATACCTTCATCTTCGACACGCTGGGCATAACAGGCCGTCTTGGTGATGCCCTGCACTTTTTCCTCTATGACACGTTCAAAATCTGGTTCCTGCTGATCACCATCATCTTCGCCGTCTCCTTTCTGAGAACCTGGATGAACACCGAGATGGTCCGCGCCTACCTCGCCGGGAAAAAAGAGTTTACGGGCAACATCCTTGCGGCGCTGTTCGGCATCATCACCCCCTTCTGCACCTGTTCGGCGATCCCGCTTTTTCTGGGCTTTTTGCAGGCGCGCATCCCCGTGGGGGTCACCTTCAGCTTCCTCATCTCCGCGCCGCTGAACAACGAGATCGCCATCGCGATGCTCTTTGGACTCTTCGGGTTCAAGATCACGGCCATCTATATCGGCTTCGGGCTCTTCGTGGCGATCCTCGGGGGATGGCTGATCGGGCAGACGAAGGCGGAGCAGTATGTGCTGCTCGACGTCCCGGTACTGCAGGGCGACCTCCACGTCGAGACGACCACGCTCAACCTGAAACAGCGCGTCGGCGACGCCTGGAAAGCGACGGCGGAGATCTTCCGCAAGATCTACCTCTGGGTGATGGTCGGCGTGGGGGTCGGGGCGTGGTTCCACGGCTTCGTCCCGGCGGAGTTCATCGCCGACTACGCCGGGGGAGACGCCTGGTACGCGGTCCCGGTGGCGGCGCTCATGGGCATCCCCATGTACGCTTCGGCAGCGGGAGTAATGCCGCTGGTAGAGGTGCTGACGGCGAAGGGAATGCTCCTGGGAACGGCCCTGTCGTTTATGATGGCGGTGACGGCGCTGAGCCTCCCCGAGGCGATCATCCTCAAACAGATTCTGCACGTGCGGCTGATCGCGATCTTCTTTGCCATCATCGGCGTCGGCATCGTCGGCGTCGGCTACTTGTTCAATATCATATTATAAGAACGCTTCCGGAGCAAAGCTCCGTAAGCTGCGCTGGCCGCTATGGCACTAAAGCTTGCCTCTTCGAGGCAGAGTATTCATTCAATATCAAAGGAATTAAAACATGAAAATCGAAATCCTCGGAACCGGCTGTTCCAAATGCAACGAGCTTGAAGCCAAAGTCAAACAGGCCGTCGCCCAAAGCGGCAAGTTCGTCCAGATCGAGAAGGTGGGCGATCTTCAGAAGATCATGGGCTACGGCGTCATGAGTACTCCGGGGCTGGTGATCGACGGTGAAGTGAAGTCTACCGGCCGGGTCCCCTCCGTCGACGAAATCATCACCCTGATCGGCTGAGCTACTCCTCCAGGGCGTGGTTCTGGTCGACGAAGAGCAGCAGTACCGGCATGACGAAAAGGTCAACCCCCAAAGAGAGCAGAATCAGCGCCCCGGCAAAGAGCCCGATGCTTTCCAGGGCCGCGACCCCCGTCGCCGCGAGGACAAAGAAGATCGACGCCAGCAGCACGTTCCCGATGATCACCGGAACCCCGGCGTAGAAGAAAACCTTCTCCAGCGCCTTGTAGCGCCGGTGGTAGAAGTGACGGCTTTGCATGTACTTGTAGGAGAAGTGAATCGTCGCATCGCTCGCGAGGCCGAGCATGATGGTCATGGCGATCAGGATCTCCACGGAGAGGGGAATCCGCAATATCAGAATCATGAGAGCGAAGCCGACCAGGGGAATGACGTTAATCACCCAGGAGATAAGCAGCAACTGGTACTTGCGCGTCGTGACGAACATGATCACTCCGATCAGGATCAGCGCGGTAATGATGGAACCGACCATAATCACCGCATCGTCGGTTTTCGCCGCGTAAGCCAGGCTCTCACGGTCGACCAGGTAGACCTCCCGCTGCGAGTCGGACCAGTGCCGTGCCCACTGAACGATCTCCCCCTTGGCGTCGGACTCCTTCTCCAGCCAGATGTGGATCAGCGCCCTGTTACCGCTCAGGAGGCGCTCCGATTCGCCGTAGAGTTCGATGAAGAAAAGGTAGCGTCCCGCCGTGGCGTTATCGAGTCTGTCGACCCCCTCAAGCTCCGCCATCCTTGCTACCGTGCCGTAAACCGATTCCACTTTCTCGACATCGGAGAAGCGTGACTTGAGGGCCGTTTCAAACCGGTGAAGCTCACCAAGCGCTTCGGCATCGATCTCCTCGAAGGGAATCGCCAGGGTCAGGCTGTCGTTGTAGGCTTTGCGGTCGAAGATGTGCGGCGGATGGGTCACGAAGATCGCTACCGCTAAGAGCCCGCCGGCCAGCACGGCGCTCAGGAACAACTTCAACAGACGTTTGTTGTAGTGAATCTCGTGAGCGGCGAAATAGGTGGAGAAGCGGGCGAACGGAACAATGGTGCGCTCCAGACGGAAGAAACTCAACAGTGCCGGCAGCAGCGTCACGCTGAAGAAGAAGCCGAAAAATGCCGACAGAAGGGCGAACACACCGATCTGGTAGAGTACCGGCACATCCACCAGTACCAGTGAGCCCAGCCCCGCAGCCGTGACGGCGGAGGTCAAAAACGCCGGGACCGTATTGCGGTTGATCGCTTTGTGGAGCGCTTCATGGGGTTCGACTTTGAACTGCGAGACATGCCAGCGGTAGTAGAAGTAGATAAAGTCCATCTGGGCGATCGCCAGGGTCAGCAGCGTCACCGCCAGGTGGATGTGATCGATGCCGAAGAGTCGCTGCGCCAGGAAGAGCGTGGAGATCAGGGTGGCGATGGTGACCGTCACGGAGAGGAGCGCCGGGATGATGTGTCGGAAAACCATCCAGAAAAGTACTCCCGTCAACAATACGATCAGCGAGATCGTGTAGAGGTAGGAGGTCACCGTCTCTTTCTCGACGATGTAAGCGTCGCTGACAAAGGAGCGAATCCGTTCCAGGCTCTCCTTCGAATCGGCGATGACATAGATGTAGAAGTGTTCCAGCTCCCGGTCGGCGTAGGGCCGATAGAGATCGTAGTAGTCGCGGAGAATCCGGCGCACCGTTTCGGGATCGCTGTCGCCGAGTTTCTCAATCTCAAGCAGCGACGACCCTTCCTCCCCGATGTGGTTGAAAGGACGTCCCAGGGTCAGAATCGACCGGATGTCCCGCACCCCGGCAACGCTTTCGATGTCACGGTGCAGGGTCCTCAGCATCGCCACATGCTCCGTAAACTCTTTGCGGGCGTCGAGTTCATAAACCAGTTTCAGCGTATATAGCGAAGTGATCGCCTCGGAGGCGTTGCGCTGTTCCTCCTTGCTGCCGGAGATCCAGAGCGACGCATCGCTCCCGGAAAACTTCGGTTCGAACCCGGCGAACATCACGGCCACGAAGAGCGCCACTGCCGCGATGACCGGCCAGCGGCGCCTGACCACCCAGTTGGAATATCCCCGGAACCGTTCCCTGTCGTAGATCATTTCGCTTTTCCGTTATAGATGATGTAGGGGCGTTTGTAGACCCCGATGGCTTCCGCCGCTTCGACGATCGCCTCGATCCGCTCTTCGGTCCGTTCGGCGGCTACGTGCCCCTCGGCGTCGGCAGGCTGCCGGTTGTCGACCATGATGGTCAGCAGGGTCCGGGCCGGGTCCTTCGCATCGAGGATATAACCGATGTAGTCCGCCGAATCGAGCCGCTTCAGCTCCAGGAGATAGAAGTAGTAGGTATAGCGTTCGAGCATTGCGCGGCGCTGCATGACAAACTGCAGGTAGCGCCGGGACATCTCGCATTTCGGGTCGATGAAGCTGTGGATCTCTTTGGGCCCGCTGCCCAGGACGACCGCGTCGCCCCGGATGGCCGAAAGGAGCGCCTCGACCCGCTCCGGGGCGAGATCCCTCCTCTGGGCTTCGGAAGCGTTGAGCAGCATGAAACATAGCAGTGCCAGGAAAACTCTCATCCGCCGCCTTGAGCCTAAGATGCAGAATCATAGCATAAGCTTATAGAACGCTCCCCTTTCCACTGTCTATAAAACGTTCAAAAACATAAGCTGAAGTTATCTCATCCGAAAAGGGCCGAGCAGCTCCGTCAGCATATCGATGATACTTTCCCCGCGCGCCTCTGCATCGCCGTGTCCGCCGCGGGCACGCTTTTTCCTTGCGGCATGATGGCGGGAGGGAGGCTGGGAGGGGGTAATCGTTTCCATCGCCGATTCGACCTCCGTCTCCTCCTGGGCGGAAGCCGCTTCCTCCTCCGCGCGTTCCATTCCGCCGCTCTTGACCCACTCGAAGATCTGGCGCAGCTCGCCGGAATCGAGCCACACCCCATGCTCGGGGCAGACATCGGTGATGACGCCGCTTCGTTTCATGAAGTTCTTGCGCTGCATCGTTTTGCGGCAGACTGGACAGCGGCGGTAAACGACGATGTCGACGTGGCGCGGGTGCTCCGTGATCTGCGACAGCCGGGCGATGTCGACGTTGCGCGACCCCTTAACCGAACGTTCGATCATCTCTTCGAGTTCATGCAGATCGAAAAAGATACCGAAACAGCTCTCGCAGCGCTCGACAAGAAAGGGGACCGCCTCCCCGACGTCGATGGTGTGCAGCTTGACGTGGCAGACCGGACAGGTCCGTTTCTGAAGGGGCCGAAGGTCCATGAAGAAGGGGCCCTTCTCCCGCAGGTCGATATCGTTACGGGTACCGCAGTACTCGCAGATGATACCGCTGGGGGGCAGCGGCGCGCCGCAGCTGGTGCATTTTGCCATCTCAGAGCTCTTCGAGTAGCGCCTGTTTTTTGGCGCCGTACTCCACTTCGGTAATCAGCCCCTCCTCAAACAGCGCCTTCAACCGGCGCAGCCGCCCTTCGATGTCGCCGGAAGCCGACGTGGGTGCCGAAAAGGGTTCGTTCATCGTCCGAGCCAAACCTTCACCGGCTCCCATGCCCATCAGTACGCCCGCCGCGCCCGCTTCGTTGGAAGCGGCGCTCTGCAGGGCGTCGAGCTGCTGCAGTTCGCGGTAGGAGACCCCTGCCGCATTGGCCGCATGGACATCGGCATGCACGTCGGCGATCTTGTTGATCCGGGAGAGGGTGTCGTCATCGAACTCCGTCCCCTCGATGCGGAAATCGGTCAGTTCAAACCCCAAGCCGTTGAAATCTTCCTGGAGGCGCTCTTTCATATCTTCGGCGACCTCCTCGCGGCGGGCATCCACCTCGGCGTAGGAGAGCTTCTGCTCCGCAAAATAGTCGCTGAGAGTGTGGATGAGCCGGTCCGTCATCACGGACCGGAAGTCGCTGACGAGAAAATGCTCGGCGCCGCCGACCACCTGGGTGAAGAAAAGCTTCGGATCGCTGATGCGGATGCTGTAGTTGCCGTACGCCTGCAGGCCTACGGGAAAGCCGTATTTCGGGTCGTCGTACTTCACCGGGGAGAGGGTTCCCCACTTCTGATCGAGAATGCGGGTGCGCCGGAAGAAGTAGAGCCCCACCTTGTGTTCGCTCTCGAAGGCCTGCATGAACTTCTTGATGGTCGTCCAGAAAGGGATGTTCTGCGTCAGCAGGGAAACCATCCCCTCCTCCTCGATGACGGAGACCACTTTGCCCTGGTAGACGAAAATGCACCCCTGCCCCGGTCCGACGATGAGCTTCGAGGCGTTCTTAATCTCGTCGCCGTTGGCCGACCAGCGGTAGAAGAGTTCGTTCTCCTTCGGATGGTTCCACTCGATGACCGAACGCAGCTGCCGTTTGATTCCCTGCCAGAGTGCCATGGTTGCTCCTCAAATGTTTTATATATCTTAACATAATCATGTAGCTTCGCGGCCCGGGAACACGAAACGCTATACTTACCATCATCCCTACCGACAAGGCCATGCATGTCCATCTACGCCGCTGCGCTCTTCGAACACATCGACCGCTGCGCCACCCTCCAGCTCGCCACCCTCTCCGAACACGGCACCCCCCACGCCAGTTACGCCCCCTTTGTCCGGGAGGGCGAACGCTTCTACATCCTCATCAGCGAGGCCGCGCGCCACTGCGGCTACCTGATGCGCCGCAGTGCATGCGCCGTCATGTTCATCGAAGATGAGGCGACGGCCGGGCAGATCTTCGCCCGAAAACGGATCTCTCTGGAGTGCCGTGCCGCCGTCGTACCCCGGGAGGATCCCTCCTTCGCACGCCGTACCGGCCTGCTCGAAGCGCGTTTCGGCGGCATTGTGCCGATGCTGCTGGGAATGAAGGATTTTCACCTCTTCGAACTGCTGCCGCTCTCGGGGGAGGCGGTTTTCGGTTTCGGCGAAGCCTACCGGTTTCACGGCGACTTCAGTCGCATCGAACCGAAAACTTCGGGGCATCGCGAATCATAATGATGTATAATGGATCAAAAGAGACACATAACAGGTAGCGCACAGTGAAAAAGAGTCTGGAAGGGAAACAGTACCTCTTCAATCTTATCCTGATCCTCATCTTTATCGGGATGTACCTGCTTTTTATCGCCGTCACCGAACGCTCATTGCAAAAGTACTCGGAAGATATGGCCGTAGACTCCGCCAGGAAAAGCGCGTCACAGCTTCTGGCGACCCGTTCCGTCATGGCCGATCTCGCGCCCCATCTGACGCTTGACGGGACGCTCTCGCCGTTCGCCGCCGCCCCGGCATCGGTCGGCAATGCCGTCAGCCTGAAACTGCGCAGCAAATACGGCTATTACATCAAACAGACCTCCCTTCGCTACCGTAATCCGGCCAACGCACCCGACGCGCAGGAGCAGGCCATGCTGCGTTCCTTCGGTGCGGATGACGACGAAACATGGCAGCACGAACACGAAGGCGACAACGATCAATTGCACTACGGCAAAGTCCTGCGCATCGAAAAAAACTGCCTCTACTGCCACGGCGTTCCCCATAGTGACGTACCGACACCGGTCTACGAGAAGCTTGTGGCGCTGTACGGAGAACGGGCGTTCAACTACACCCTCGGAGAGATTCGCGGCATGATCTCCGTCCGCATTCCCATGGCGTCATACCACGAAGAAGCCAATGCCATCTTCATACGCGTCGCCGTTATCGGTTTCGTCGCGCTGCTGCTGATTCTCCTGCTCCTGAGCGTCCACTACCGCTACATCATTCGTCCCCATATCAACCAGCTGAAAGAGTCCCGGGAACAGCTGCTTCATACCGTCAACCGCGACCAGTTGACGGGCATGCTCAACCGCCGCTCCTTCAACCAGATCATACGGGACAACATCCTGACCCGCAAACAGGGGTTCTGGCTGCTCTTCATCGACCTGGACAACTTCAAAAGCGTCAACGACATCTACGGCCACGAAGCCGGTGACACCGTTTTGAAAATCGTCAGCAAACGCATCAAGACCCTCCTTCCCGCCGCCGACCTTTTCCGCATGGGGGGCGACGAGTTTGTCATGATGCTCTACGACTGCGAAGAGGAGGCCGAGCTTTCGGCGCTGCTACAGCAGCTGATCACCGAAGTACGGCGTCCCATCCTCGTCGATGAGGGTAACGCCTACGTCGGAGCGAGCATCGGAGCCGCCCGCTACCCGACCCACGCCGAAGAGATCGAACCGCTCCTGCGGCGCGGCGACCTGGCGATGTACAGCGCCAAAGAGGGAGGAAAAAACCGTTTCGTCATCTACGACGAGGCACTGCTCAGCGCGGCCAATGCGCTCAAAACCCTGGAAAACGAGATCAAAACCGCCCTCATCAACGAAGAGTTCTTTCTCCTCTACCAGCCCCAGTACGACTCCCGTACCGGACAGGTCGTGGGCTCCGAGGCCCTGCTCCGGTGGCGCCACCCCGAACGGGGTGTCCTGACTCCGGATGCATTCATCTCCGTCGCCGAGGAGAGCGGCCTGATGCTCGACATCGGCCGCTGGATTCTCTACGAGGCGTGCCGCCAGAACCGCACCTGGCAGGATGCGGGATACGCCCCCGTCAACATCGCGGTCAACGTCACCTCCGCCCAGCTGGCCGACCCCGGGTTCATCATGGACCTCGTCGACGTCATCAACGACACCGCGCTCGACCCCAAGTACCTTGAACTCGAGTTCATCGAACGGGCCGCCATCAACAACGAGGGGCACACCATCGAGTTCATGAACCAGCTGAAGCTGATGCGCATCCACGCCGCCATCGACGACTTCGGGACCGGCTACTCCTCCCTGAGCTACATCTCCAAGTTCCCCATCGACAAGATCAAGATCGACCGTATGTTCGTCGACGGCATTCACCGCAAAGAGGACAACGCCACCATCGTCCGCTCGGTCATCTCCATCGCCGAGCATCTCAACATCCGGGTACTGGCAGAGGGGGTGGAGACGGAGGAGGAGTTGAACTTCCTGGTGCGGGAGGGGTGCTACCTGATCCAGGGGTACTACTTCAGCCCGCCGCTGGACGCGGAGGCGATGGCGAAACGGCTCGACCTACGCTGAGACGGCCGCTGTAAAGATCCGGAAATCCTCGTCGGAGTGAAAGACGAAGGTCACTTCCATGCGATGTCCCAGCAGCAGCGCCCGGACCGTACGCAGGGCGATGCGGGCCGCTTCGGCTTTGGGGTAGCCGTAGCTCCCGGTCGAGATCGCGGGGAAAGCGATCGAGGTGCAGCCAAGCTCCGCGGCCCTTTCGATGCAGCTTCGGTAGCACGACGCCAGCAGTTCAGCGCACGCTTCGCCGCAGCGGCCGTAGACGGGCCCGACGGTATGAATGACGTAAGAGGCGGGCAGCATGCCCGCCGTCGTGGCGACGGCATCACCCGTGGGCAGCCCTTCAGGGCAGCGGGTGGCGCGCAGCTCCCGGCACGCCTCGAGGATCGCGCTTCCCCCGGCGCGGTGGATCGCCCCGTCCACGCCCCCGCCGCCCAGCAAAGAGCCGTTGGCGGCATTGACGACGGCACAGACCCGTTCCCGGGTGATGTCGCCGACCTTGGCGTAAACGGAGGGGGAGAGCTGTTTCATCTCAGCGCTGCGCAGCCAGCCAGCGCTCGAGAATGATCTTCGCGGAGAGGGAGTCGATGCGACCGTCTTTTTTGTGACGGATCTCCCCCTTCATCAGCGCTTCGGCCTCCAGGGAAGAGTCGCTTTCGTCCTGGTAGCAGACGGGGCCGTCGAAATCGACCAGGTTCATGAAGTGCGCGACGCGGCGGCGCATCTCATCTTCGGAACTTCCCCCCATGGGGATGCCGACGACCACCCGCTCCGCCCCCCACTCCGCAATGACGGCTTTGACGGCGGCGGAAGCCTGGTTGCGGTTCTTCCGCTCCACGGCGGGCAGCGGCGTCACGATGTTTCCGTCCGCCGTATAGGCCAGACCGATGCGCTTCAGCCCCAAATCGATGGCGATCACCTTCATGATAAGCCCTACTTCCCGAGACAGAAGCTGCCGAACATCTTGTCGAGCATCTCGTCGTATTCGTAGGGGCGGCTGATGGATGCGATGGATGCGATGGCGCGGTTGAGATGGAAGGAGAAGATCTCCAGCTCCTGATCCTCAAGAGGAACCAGCGCCTCGCGGATATCTTCCAGCGCCGCCGCGACCGCCTCGGTCTGGCGGGTGGAGATGAGCATCGCCTCGTCGGAGACGTTGCGTGCGTCCATGATCGACTGCAGGCGCGTCACCAGCGTTCCGACGTCGGCCTTGCAGTTGAGTTCGAGAAGCGCCGCATCGCCGAGCAGGCTGCGGTCGAAACGCTGGTCAAGATCGCATTTGCTGACGGCGACGATGCGCTCCTTCGTTCCGGCGTAGCGCTGAAGCAGCTCCAGCATCGCCCGGTCCTCGCCGTCGGCGTCGCGGCTGCCGTCGAAAAGCGCCACGACGATGTCGCTCTCCTCGATGGCGGCAACGGAGCGCTCGATGCCGATGCGCTCGATCTCGTCGCTCGCCTCGCGAATGCCCGCCGTATCGACGATGCGGATCAGGTGGGTGCCGATGCGCACCTCCTCCTCGATGGTATCGCGGGTCGTCCCGGCGATATCGCTGACGATAGCGCGATTATAGTTGAGCAAGACATTGAGCAGGGAGCTTTTCCCGACATTGGGCTTGCCGACGATGGCGACTTTGAACCCCTGCATCAATCCCGCCCGGCTCCGGCTCGCCTGCAGGGTGCGGGAGAGCTCCCCGCGCAGCCCTTCGAGACGCTCGCGAATCTGAGCCACCAGGTCCTCGGGCAGGTCCTCCTCGGCATAGTCGATGGCGACTTCCGAATAGGCCGTGATCTCCAGCAGCCGGTCCCGAACCCCCTCGACGAAGCCACGAAGCTCCCCCTTCATCTGCCGGGCGAGAATCTTCGCCGCATCCTCGCTCTTCGCTTCGATGAGCCGGGCGATCGCCTCCGCCTCGGTCAGGTCGATGCGGCCGTTGAGAAAGGCGCGCTTGTTGAACTCGCCCGGTTCCGCCAGGCGGGCCCCGGAAACCAGGAGCGCATCCAGAAGCCGCTGCGCGACGATCTGCCCGCCGTGGCACTGAAACTCGACGATGTCCTCGCCGGTAAAGCTGCGGGGTCCCTTGAAGTAGATGAGAATCGCCTCGTCGATCAGTGCGCCTTCACGGTCATAAAGCGGCGTCAGGGCGGCATATCTCGGCGGGGGAAGGTCGCGCCGCGTCAGCGTTGCGGCGATGGAGGCCGCCCCGTCGCCGCTGAGGCGGACGATGGCGATGGAGCCGATGCCGTGGGCGGTGGCAACGGCGGCGATGGTGCGGTTCATCGTCAATACTCGTTGTAGTCGTTGACGATGATAAACTTCGAACCGTCCCGGGTGGAACGGATGGCGACGTACTTGTCGGGGTAGCGGCGGCGCAGTTCCCGCAGGGCGATCTGTACCAGGACCCCGTCGAGAATCTTCGTCTGGGCCCGCCCGTCGCGGTCGATGCTTTCGCAGACCCCGACGAGGTAGCGGTTGATCGACTCCTCCTGGTTTTTCAGGAATTCGGCGATCTCCAGGCGCAGCTGCATCTGGTAGCGGGCGTTGATCCAGTTGAAAATCATGTAGGAGAGCGCCTTGTAGCGGTACCCCTCCTTGCCGATCAGCAGTGCGGCGTCTTTACCCGTAAACTCCACCAACAGGGTCTCTTCGTCATAGACCGAGACCTGTACGGGATCGATCTCGAAGCAGATGGTGGCAAAGAGCGTATTGAGAGATTCACGGACCTCGTCGGCGATCGCTTCCGGGGTCGTCTTCTCGCCGAAAAAACCGGTGTCGATGGCGCTCTCGGGCACCACGTCAATCGCCGTTTCCTCCGCCGCTTCCGTCTCCGGAAGGGCTTCCGGTTCGACGGTCGGAGCGGGAGCGGGAGCCGGAGTCTCGGCAACGGGAGCCGCGGGAGCGGCCACCGGCGGCGTCTCGACGGCGGCGGCACGTTTCATGCCGCAGGCGGCTACGATGATGGCGGGTTTGCGGAAGAGTCCCAAAAACCCCTTGGAGGGGTGCTGGGCGATCTCCACCTCAAGCGCGGTAACCGAACAGTTCAGCGCTTTCGCGGCTTGGGCATAGGCATCTTCAAGCGTCGACGCTTCAATCTTTACCATGACTTTTCTCCGCCAGGTGCTGAGCATGGCGTGCGGCTTTGGCAGCTTCGAACTGCTTGTTCACCATGTACTGCTGACCGATGGAGAAGAGGTTGTTAACCAGCCAGTAAAGTACCAGCCCCGCCGGGAAGGTGACGAAGAAGAAGGTGAAGATGATCGGCAGGAACCGGAAGAGCTTCTCCTGCAGCGGATCGGTAAAGCTGTTGGGCGTCATTCTCTGCTGGTAGTACATGGAAGCGCCCATGACGATCGGGAGTACGAAATAGGGGTCCATGCGCGAGAGGTCGTTGATCCAGAGGATCCATTCGGCTCCCTGAAGTTCGACGGCGTTGAGCAGAACGCGGTAGATGGCGAAGAAGACGGGAATCTGCAGTAGCAGCGGGAGACACCCGCCCAGGGGGTTCGCTCCGTGTTTTTTGTAGAGCTCCATTACCGCGGCGTTCATGCGCTGCGGATCGCCTTTGTACTTGGTCTGCAGCTCTTTGACCTTGGGGGCGATCTCCTTGATCTTCTGCATGCCCATCATCCCCTTGTGGGTGAGCGGGAAGAGGAAGAGACGGATGATGATCGTCAGGGCGACGATGGCCCATCCCCAGTTGCCGAAGATGCCGTGCAGCCACATCAGCAGCTTGAAGAGCGGCGCCGCGGCGAAGGTGAACCAGCCGTATTCGATGGCGTTGACAAGAACCGGGTCGATGGCATCGAGGACGCGGTGATCTTTAGGCCCGATGTACCCCTTGAAGGAGGTCCTTTTGGGGGCATCGAAGTAGACGACGGGGTTGTCTTCGCGGTCGTGTTCGACCGTCACTTCAATCTCCTTGTCGATTCCGAAGAACATCGTGGCGAAATACTGGTCGAACGCGGACGTGAGCTGGACCCCTTTGTAAACGGTACGCCCTTCGGTATCACCGTCTTCGAAGACGTGGTTGATGCCTTCGGCATCGTAGACCATGGCACCCATGACCGTCATCATCTGATCGCTCACCTGCGGACGCTGTCCCAGGTAGACGAAGTGGCGTTTCTCTTCGGAGAGGGAGATGGTCGCATCGTAGTGCCCGTCGGCGAAGAAGGTAAGGCGCTTCGTGACGGTGGTGCCCGGAAGTTTCTGCGTCAGTACGACCGTACGGCTTTCGCCCTCGCCCAGCGTCAGGGTTTTCGTCTCGCTGCCGTAGGCCGTCGAGGAAGCGGCCTGGTTCAGCGCGGCGTCGGCGAAACGGATGAAGAGCGGTTTGGCGCCGAGCTCGGAGATGAGTTCCGCGTGGTCACTCCCCTCCTTGTTGAATTTCTCGTGTTTGAGCACGACCGAGGAGATCCGGCCGAGGGTGTCGACCTTCAGGGTGAATGCGGGCGCCTCGACGGTGACCAGGGCGTCGGGATTGGCAACGGCCTGGGTCTCGTCGGCACGAACTTCGTGACCGGCGGCGGCTTCGGAAACGGCCGCGGCGCTCTCGGCGGCATCCGCTTTGGAAGCGACCGGCTGGGTCGTTTCCGTCAGGGCAACGGCTTCGGGCTGTTCCGGGGGATAAATGGTTGTATAACCGATAAAAAATACGAGTGAGAGTGCGATCGCGACGATCAGTCTCTGGTTGGGAGACATATTTTCTAGCATTGTAAACCTTTAAATCGAAAGTTTTTGATGATGAAAAAACGGTTCTTTTCTTTGGGGACGAACCAGTATTTTACCGCTTCGACACGGCCCGGGACGGGTTTTATCGCCAGATGCCGGGTCACCGGGTAGTCAATGCCGCCGGGGAAAAGCTGGTTGCATCGGAGAATTCGGACGAATGAGTGGAAGAATGCGGTGTGAAGGGGGTTGTTTTCGAACTGCCATCGGGCGTATTCGGAACAGGAGGGGTAGTAGCGGCAGCTGCCATACCCTCCCAGCAGCGTTAGGTAACGCTGGTAGAATCCCAAAAGTTTAAGAAGCGACGTTTTGATCATCCACCATTCCACCCGTTCGCGTCAAAACGTATCTGCAGTCACGTTTCAACACATCATATGAGGCGCGGTCCATCGACTCTTTCGCGACGAAGACGTAGCTGCCGTCTTGCAACGACGGGGCGAACTCGGAGAAGAGCGCCCGCAATCGCCGTTTGCACCGGTTACGGGTGACGGCGTTGCCTACCTTCTTGCTGGCCGTGAACCCGACCTTCAGGACTCCCGTCTCCGGGAGATGAAACAGGACGACCGTGCGCGAGTGCGCATTTCTGCCCCGTTTGTAGACGGACTGAAACTCGCGATTGTGTTTCAGCGTCATGAATCCGCTTAGACGGACAATTTTCTTCTGCCCTTGGCACGGCGTGCGTTGATGATCTTGCGGCCGTTTTTGGTCGCCATACGGGTTCTGAAGCCGTGCGTACGCTTGCGGGGCGTATTGTGCGGTTGGTAGGTTCTTTTCATTACCATTCCTCGTTATTGATTTTAGCACGCAATAATAGTGATTTTTTACTTAGAAGTGGGTTAAGGTTCATGGCACACCCCCGTGCAATCGCATTCGGTACGGTGGCTCTCCGCCCATAAATCATGCCGGAGGAAAAGGTTTTCTTCTTTTTTACGGTTTCGAATGCTATGATGGGTTGACAGGAGGTGCCGCATGGAACAAGAGGGGGTGCTGCTGATCCTTTTCGTCATCACGGCCCTCGCCGCCGGTTCGCTGCTCAAGGCGCTGCTGCGCGCCACGCCGATCCCCCACACCGTGGTACTGCTTCTCGTCGGCATCGCCCTCGCCTCGATGGATCGGGCGGGATGGTTCGGTCAGGGTCCGGTCTCCGCGCTTTTCGACACCGTCGGCGCCGTCGATCCCCACCTGATCCTTTTTCTTTTCCTTCCGACGCTGATCTTCCAGTCCGCCTACTCCATGGAGCCCCATCTCTTTTTGCGGATCGCTCCCCAGACCGTGCTGCTCGCCGTGGCCGGGCTGCTCATCTCCATGCTTCTCACCGCCGCGGCGGCGACATGGCTGCTGCCCTGGAGCTTCGGCGTCGCCCTGCTTTTCGGGGCCCTCATCAGCGCCACCGACCCCGTGGCCGTGGTCGCCCTGCTGCGCGAAAAGAGCTCGCGCAAACGGCTCGAAGCCCTGGTGGAAGGCGAGTCCCTTCTCAACGACGGCACCGCCATCGTCTTCTTCTCCCTCTTCTACGGCTTCGCGCTGGGGACCGTGACCGAAGTCCGGCCCCTCCCCATCGTCGGCGATTTTCTCTGGGTCGTCATGGCGGGACTCCTCATCGGGCTGGCGGTGGGGTGGCTGACGCTGGGGGTGATCGGCCGGCTCTTCAACCAGCCCCTGGTCGAGATCAGTCTTACCGTCGGCGCCGCCTACGTCACCTTTTTCATCGCCGAGTCCCTGCACGTCTCCGGCGTCGTGGCACTCGTCGCCCTCGCCCTCGCCTTCTCCACCATGGGACGGGTCCGCATCTCCCCGGAGATCTCCCGCTTCCTGCACCAGTTCTGGGAGATGATGGCCTATGTGGCCAACACCCTCATCTTCCTGGTCGTCGGCATCGTCATCGCCCTGCAGGTCACCCTCGACTCTCCCCGGCTCTGGATCGTCCTGGGGGCGCTCTACCTGCTGCTTTTCGTCATCCGGGCCGTCTCGGTCTGGTCCCTGGCGCCCATTTTGGAGCGTGTCGGCGTCGGCTTCAGCCGCGCCAAGGGAACCGTTCTGGTATGGGGAGGCCTGCGCGGCGCCATCTCCCTCTCCCTGGCACTCGCCCTCTCCCGGGACGAATCGGTCCCGGCGGAACTGCGCGATCCCATCCTCTTCCTGACGGCGGGCATCGTGGTGCTGACCATCGTCATCAACGGCTCGACGATCGAGTGGCTGCTCCACCGCCTCGAACTCGACCGCCTTCCCCCCGCCAAGGAGGCCTCGGTCAGCAAGGCGAAAGAGGCCATCAATGTCCAGATGCACCGTTTTTTTCAGCGCTTCCGCAGCAGCCCCTTTTTCGACAGGGTCTCCATGGAACGGCTCGAACGCTTCATCGAAACCCCCTGCGACGACGGCAGCTGCCGACTGCAGCCCGACGCCGAAGATATCGAAGTCGCTTTCATGCGGCGGCTCCTGGAGATCGAACGCAGCGACTACTGGCGCCAGTTCGAGGAGGGGCACATCGGCCGCCAGGCCGCCCACCAGCTCTCCGAAGCGGTGGAGCAGGCCCTCGACAACCAGCCCCTCATCGCACCCCGCCACGCCCTCGACGACATCTTCACCATCCCCGTTCCCCCGGAGTGGCTGCGCCGCATCCCGATGGTCGGCTACTCCGTCGACGAGTGGATCTTCACCCGCCTCTCCCTGGGCTACGACGTCGCCCGGGGATTCGTCGAGGCCCAGGAGGAGATACGCCGCCACATCCCGCAGCTCGCCCCCTCCGCCGAAAGCGCCCGCCGGGTCGAAGCGATGCTCGACCTCAACGTCGCCCAGGCCTTCACCTTTACCCGGCACGTCGCGGAGCACTACCCGGACCTGGTCACCGCCCTGCAGACCCGTTCGGCCAAACGGCTGCTGCTCAACCATGAACGGAGTCTTATCTGGAATATGGAGCATGAGGGGGTGCTGGAAGAGGCGGAAGCGCACCATCTCATCGACCGCATCGAAGATCAGATGGCGCAGATGAGCCGGGACGAAACCTAGTCTCTAAAACTCGTAGCGCAGCGTCATGCGCAGCAGCTCCATCTCCCCCTCTTCGCCGTTTTCAAGCTCGCGCAGGGCCCGGGCGTACTCGATGCCGACCAGGGTCCGGCTCGCCGGGGTCCAGAGCAGGTTCGCCTGGAGGGAGCGGCTGCGGTCGGTGACCTCCGTCGCCGTGCCGGTGTTGCTTGTCCCGGCGTAGGAGAAGGCCAGGGTCGAACGCAGCGTGTCGTGCCACCAGTGGCGGTACCCCAGGTGGGCGCCGAAGCTCTCCTGCAGGGTGATCTTCCCCGTCGCGTCGACGCTTCCGGCGGGGAAGGCATTGTAGGCGAGATAGCGCCCGATCCCCTCCCCGTAGGCCGCTCCGAAACGGAGATCGTCGCTGCTCCCCAGCCGGATCGCGCCGTAGGCGTTCACGCCCCACCCCGTCGCGGCGTCGCTGCCGGGGGTGCGGATGCCGCTGCCCAGCAGCGCCCGGTCCTGCCGGATGTAGCGCACCATGGCGGCGATGCCTCCCTCGCCCCATTTCGGGAACCACCGCAACCGCATGCCAAGATCCGGCAGGCGGTCGTCTTGGGGGGTGATCAGGTTGCCGTCGGGATCGAGCAGGGTCGTCTCCGGCTGCTCCAGCGAGAGGGCCCAGCTCCACGCCTTCGAACCGCCCCCGTAGCTCAGCAGGGGCTGCCGGACCAGGGTGTAGTCGATGGCGTCGTAGAGGGTGTCCATGGTGACGGCGGCGTTAAAGAGCGAGTTGGTCTGCCCCGCGGTCCAGGGCCCTATCTGCACGTAGGCGTGACGCAGACGGATGCCGTGGGAGTTGGTCGTCGTTTCCGTTCCCGAGCTCCCTTTGAAGTCGGTCTCTATGAGGGCGCGGATCATGCCGTACTGCGACGGGGTCCGGGTCTTGACCCAAAGACGGCTCTCCCGGGCGGAGAAGCCGAGCTGCCCGTCCTCCCCCGCTTTGGAGAGGGGGATTTTTCCCGCGAAGTGGCTCCCCTCCGGCCACCCCATGTCCGTATCGAGCTGGATGCGTCCCCCGACGCTCAGCACCGTCGAGGCGCTACCGAGTTCCAGCGTACCGCGGGGGGAAGGCGCGGGTGTCGCCGCCCCGGCCGTTTCAACGGCCGGTTGCGGTTGGGGTGCCGCCGCCGTTTCCGTCTCCGGCTTCGGAAGCCGTCCCTCCGCTTCGAGTTTCGTCTCCAGCGCCTCGATCCGCTTCAATATCTCCAGGTGCGCCGCCTTGAGGGCCCGAAGCTCTTCGAGGGCCGGGTCCGTCGCCGCGGAAAGATTCCAGAGTGCCAGGGGGAGCAGCCACAGGCCGATGCGAAGCCTTCCCATCACCATCGCCTCGCTACGGGGGGAACGGCGGGAGCGAACGTGCGGTGGCAGGCGTTACAGGTGCGGAGCATCGCGTCCACTTCGGGTTCGAGCCGCTCTGTCGCGTAGGCTTCCGCCAGGCTGCCGATCCGCCGCCCCCGTTCCAGCAGGGCGTCGGCATGGCTTCTGAACCGTGCCGCCTCCTCCGGGCTCATCGCGGCTCCCGGGACACCGGGAAGCGCCTTGAGCTTCGCGCCGATCGCCTCCAGGTTCTCCGCCAGCCCAAAGGCGTAGCGCCGCCGGGCGTCGTCGCGTTCGAGTTCGCTCCGGGAGGTGTCGTTGACCATGCCGTCGAGCGAGCGCATCAGCCCCCGCAGCTCCTCGTTCTGGACCCGGTGCGTCTGCAGGATCTGCTCCGAGGCCGGAACCTCTCCGTTGGCCGCGGGCACGCCGCCGCATCCCTGCAGCATCAGCACAACGCCGCCGATAATCCACACCCATTGGAGTATATTTGTTTTCATTAAATCACCGTTCCAGAATAATAATCAGCCCGACGATA
>JBNKLF010000035.1:0-16557 GCA_050292215.1 Sulfurimonadaceae bacterium
ACCGGTGTCATAGACATGACCACCAACGACGGCCCCGTCTACTTTGTCGCGGCCCTTGACAAAAGTGCCTTGCAAAGTGTTCTCGATGCCAACCGGCACCAGTTTTTCATTCTGCTGCTGATGGTCGTCACCTCGATTCTCCTGCTGCTGCGCTACCTCTTCCGAATGCAGCTTGCCCGCCCGCTTGACGTTCTGATGGGTCAGATCGCCCGCATTGAAGCCCATGACTACTCCGAAGTCTCCCCGCTGAAAACCGGGGACGAGCTGGAAGCCGTCTCCCGGAACATCAACCGTCTGGCGACGGCGGTACACGAACGCGAAAAAGAGCTCGAATACCTCTCTACCCACGACGCCCTGACGGAACTCCCGAACAGCAGGCTTTTCACCCAGCGGCTCCAGCATGCCATGGATATGGCCGGTCGCAACGGGACGAAAATCGCCCTGCTCTTTCTCGACCTCGACCAGTTCAAACAGGTCAACGACACCCTGGGCCACAACGTGGGAGACGTCCTGCTTCAAGAAGCCGCCAAAAGGCTCCGTCGCAGCCTCCGCCACTCCGATAGCCTGGCGAGAATCGGGGGGGACGAGTTCAACATTCTTATCGAGAACATCAGTGATCTCGTCGCACTCGAGACCATCGTCTCCAAGCTCCATACCGATTTTCAGCAGCCCTTCAAATGTTTCGATCACGAAATCAACAGTACCGTCAGTATCGGCATCGCCATCTACCCCGACGACGGCATCGACAGCATTACCCTGGTCAAACATGCGGATATGGCGATGTACAACGCCAAAGATCGCGGCCGCAACAGCTACAGCTTCTTCTCCGAGCACCTCTCCGAGGTCTTCCTGAAACGCACCGAGATGACCCAGGCGCTTAAAACCGCCCTCGCCTCCGGCGGCGAGTTTCTGCTGCTCTATCAGCCGAAAATCGACCTGGCGACGCGCAGTGTCAACGGTGTCGAAGCCCTCATACGCTGGCAGAGCCCGGTCTACGGCCTCGTCTCCCCGGACCAGTTCATCCCGCTGGCCGAAGAGACGGGGCTGATCGTTCCCATCGGAGAGTGGGTCCTCTACCGGGCCTGCCGGGATTTTGCCGCACTGCAGCGCCAGGGGTATACCATGGACCATATCAGCATTAACCTCTCCGGGGTACAGCTGAGTAAAAGCAATGTCGTCACCACGCTCAAAAGGGTCATCGAAACCACCGGCATCGCGGCGCGCCAGATTGAGCTGGAGATCACCGAGAGCTACATCGCCACCGGGGCGGAATCTGCGCTGACCACCCTGCGGCAGTTCCGGGAGATGCAGGTCCGTCTGGCCATCGATGACTTCGGTACCGGCTACTCCTCCCTGAGCTACCTGAAAAAGCTGCCCATCACCCGTCTCAAAATCGACAAATCCTTCGTCGACGGGCTCCCCGGGGAAGCGGAAGATGTCGCCATCGCCAACGCCATCATCGCCCTGGCCAAAAGCTTCCGCCTCGCCATTACGGCCGAAGGTGTCGAAACCTCGGAACAGGTAAAATTTCTTGAGGCGGGGGGCTGCAACGAAGCCCAGGGGTACCTCTTCTCCCGACCTCTCGATCTTGAAGCGTTAAAAGCCTTCTACACCCGTTCGGCGGAGCAGCCGCTGTGACCCGGTCAGCGCCAAGGCTGCTTCTTTTCGCCCTCTTCGCCCTTTTGCCGGGAACGCTCCGGGGGGCTGAGATCGTTCGGGGGCAGACCGCACTTTACCTTTTCAAGACCCACGACAGCGTCAGCGTTACCTATGAGGGGAAAGAAGTGCCGCTGCTGCAGCATCCGGCAAAAGATCGGCACATCGCCCTCATCCCCGTCGACTACCGGACCGAACCGGGGAAGAAACGGGTCGTCGTGACGCGCAACGGCACGCCCCACACCCTGGAGCTTCGCGTGCTCGATGGCAACTACCCTTCGGAGACCCTGAAAGTTTCCCCGTCGAAAGTGAGCCCCGACCCGGCCCAGCAGGAGCGCATCGCCGCCGAATACGCGGAGGCGATGGCCATCTACCGGGAAAGCACCCCGAAGCGCTACTGGAAGCGTCCCTTCGCCTACCCCATGACAAGCCCCATCACCAGCCGTTACGGCAACGCCCGCCTCTTCAACGGCACCCTGCGCAGCTACCACTCCGGCACCGACTTCAAAGCCGCCGTCGGCACCCCCGTCCACGCGATCAACGACGGCGTCGTCGTCCTGGCGAAGGAGCGTTTCTACGCCGGGGGCTCCGTCATCGTCGATCACGGCGAGGGGCTCTACAGCTGCTACTACCACCTCAGCCGCATCGACGTCACACCGGGAACGGCGGTGAAAAAAGGCAGCGAGGTCGGGCTGAGCGGTCAAAGCGGCCGGGTCACAGGCCCCCACCTCCACTTCTCCATCATGTTCCGGGGCGTCCAGGTGGCGCCGCTGCAATTCCTCGAAATACTCAACGGGCTTTTTAACGTAAAAGCCGGGCATCGATGACAGATTGCAAAATAATGGAACACCCCGTGCTGAAGGGGGCATAATCATCGCATACCCCGCACAAGGAGCCGCCGTGCCACCCCATCACAACGACACCGCCGGAACCACGCGTGAACTGCTCAGGGACGCTTCGAAAAGCCGCTACACCTACCGGGGCCAGCCGGTGACCCTCGTCACCGTCCTCGCCGGACGCGGCCGCCGCATCGCCATCGTGGAGAACGAGGCGGGCGAACAGTTCGACGTTCCCGCCGACGCGCTGCGCTGACCGCGACTTCTCTGCTTCGTATCACTGTCTCGAAAATAGATGCCGACCGGTTTTTGATTGGCGATTGCGCACCCCAGAGTCATTCAATGATTTCATATCTGCTCCGAATGATCTCTTTTTCATATCCGTTGAAATGCCACCACTCCAGGGCAATCGGGGAAAATCCCGCTCTTTTCATAACGGATTTCAATAACGCTCTGTTGCGCGTCTCTTCCTCGGACAATCCGGGAGAGAGTTTATGGCCCATAAAAGAGAAAAACATCTCGATGCCGTTTTTGTAAAAAGGGGTCATTCCCATATCCAGCATCGTCCCCCTGTCATCGATAACAGTAAGATCTATAGCGGCTCCATAGTTGTGCATCGAGCCGCCTTTGGGATCTGCTACATATTTTTTGTAAGAGGTGTCTTTCAGTTGTTCATACATCGCTTTCGAGACACTTCTCGGCCGTGCACAGTCCATGATCAGCAGGCTGTACCCTGGACGTTCCTTTTCTAGGTTCTTCTGCGCCTGTTGGAGCTTCAGGGCAACTTCTTTTTGCAGGTAACACTCCTGCAGATCACCGTAAAAATCTTTTCTGAAGAAGTTTTTTTCCTTGTCCGTATTGACCAAATCAACATGGATGGAAGGATCGATGCCGCTCAATGGCACGAGTCCTGCGTTAAGAAACTTCTCTTCAACGTTCTGGTTCGCCTGCAGAGTCGTTAACAGCAGCAGCGCCCCCGATACAAGTCTTACCATCCATCGCATGCATCTGCATTTCATCATTTCGTCATCCTTTGAGCGGATTGTTTCACAAAACCTTCCAGGACCATTCTCTCCAATTAAACTAAACGAAGTATAATCAATACCATCAGTCACGGTCCGAAGTTTTATGGTGAGCTATTCTAAAAGAAACAGCATCACGCGATTAAACATGACACAGGCAGAACCCACCCCCTCAAATGCCGAGTAACTTCCCGTACTCAATCCAATCCCCGTAAAGGTCGACAGGTGAGATATACCCTTTGTGCCATCGTTGTGCTTTTTTCCTTTAGCGCTTGCTCCGAAAAAGAAGCAATAGAACAAATACCAGATACGAACAGAGCGCTGCTTAAGACGCTAAAAAAGCAGGAAGACGGCTCGTATACCGGGAACGTTTATCAGTCCGAGACCTATAAAAAAGCAAAAGCGATAGACGCCGGGACGCAAACGCAACTCGACGAACTTTCGAACATTCCCGGCATCACGCTCAAAGGTGCTACACACGATATCGACAAAATGGCACTGAGCGGAAACGGCCGCTTCGCCGTTACCGGCGGACCAAATAGCGAATTGATCTTTTTTGATCTGGAACATCAAAAAGTTTTGCATAAACAGAAACTCCCCAATCAGATAGAAGCCCTAGCGATTTCAAAAGACGGCAGGTTCGCTTTGTCCGCAATATGGGGCAGTGGCGATGTCCTCTATTGGGATGTTTTACAGCATACGGTCATAAATACCGTCAAGGTCGACAAAGAGAACGTCAGCTTTATCATGTTTGCCCCGGATGAGAAGAGTTTTTACAGCATCAGCGGTCGGATGAACCTTGTCAAACAGCATGACCTGAAGAGCGGAAGCCTTCTAAAAGTCCTTAACGGGATCTACCACAACAGGTTGATTTCCAAAGATGCCAAATATACGATTGCGGATGCGAATAAACTCTGGAACCTGCACACCGGGCAACTCGAGCAGCACCTTGAGTGGCATGACGAAAACCTGGGTACATACGCCTTCTCGAACAATGGGAAAACGGCGTTGGCCACGACCCGCAAAGGGCAGATCATTTACTGGGATCTGGAATCCGGCAAGATCATTTCCTACATCAATGCCACAGCACACCGCATGCATGACATCGTTTACACCAAAGACGACACGCACGCCATAGCCACAGACTACAACGGAAATATCCTTTTCATCGACCTTGCACACGCCGTTCTCGTCAAAACACTCCCCTTTTCAGAGGATACTCGGTTCGATGCCTGCGTTTTGGCGCTTAGTAGCGACGAGAGCTTTTTACTGGCCGGGGGGAACGATTATCACGCCCGGGTCTATCTGCAAAAATATGAGCTAGAAGCGATCACGTCGTTATGGGATAAAGCGAAAAAGCAAAAACGCGCATTGTACGCTGCAACGCAAGCGAATGTTCGACTCCCATCACTCGTTTATTTCAAAGACGGAATTTACCTTTCTCAAGAAGAGTCGTTACCGGGTATGGAGAAGCTTGGCGCGATCGCGATCGGTACGCTCGGTGAAGAAGTTGATTTTGAACAGGAGGTGCGGCCCGAAGATGACGTGCTGGCAGGGAAAGCGATCAAAGTAAGCATGCCCCTGCTCTCCCCGGATGAGAAGTTTGCTCTTGTCGGGAGTGAAAACGCCCTGCTCTATTACGATGTACGGACAGGCGAAATCTTACATAAGTTCACCGATGGTATCGTTGGAGACATCTTCGCCTACGCGATTTCACATGACGGAGCATCCGCGCTCTTTGCTGATGCGAACGGCAAAATTTACCACGCGGACCTGGCCGACGGCGAAATCACCGCCGTCTACCAAGATCACCGATACGGTGTCCAGTCTCTTGAATTCAGTTCCGACGACCGGTTTTTCATCTCCGCTTCCATGGACCGAAACATCAAAATCCGGGAACTGGAATCAGGCAAGGTTATCCAAACGCTGCAGGGGCATACGGGAAACATACGTCACGCCTATCTCTCCAAAGACGGTCAAAGAGCCGTCTCCTTCTCATGGTACGGCATTCGCTCCTGGAATGTGACAAGCGGACAGGGAGTCGTTATTGACGGGCACATGAAAGACAAGAACCTGGTACGCATCGATATGGAGGAAGGCAGTGTCGTCGGTTACTTCGACGAGAATCTGGAACTCCATCCCTATGAAAACGCAATCATGCAGAGGTATCTACTGAAGTATTATGACGCCATGGGGGACGTAAGTGTCGATGCGAGCAGGACCAACGCGCTTGTTCGCAACGTCGATCTACACTACGTCAACCTGCGGACCGGCGAAATCATCGCCACCTTTAAAAACAGGTCCGCATCACACATCAGCCGCGATGGAAAAAACGGTGTGACACTCAATCAGGACTTCAGCATCGAAACGTTCAATATCGGGCTTGAAATGTTGAGAAACTACCAATGAAACCGTCGGCTTGAAAGATCTCAAAACTAACATGCATGGCGTCTAACGGTCTCGGATGTCGAAACTCTCCTCTTTTGAGGCGCCGAACAGCTTGAGATATTCCTCGTCGCTCAGTACCTTCCTGTAGGCGTTGAGCTCGCTGTTGATCTGGCGGTTCAGGGCATCCATGTACGCCTCATGGTCGAAGGTCTCCGACCCCTTCTCTTCACCCGCCGAAAGCGTCGTCCGCTCTTCCCGGAACCGCCGGTCGATTGCCATCAGCTGCTGCTTCTTCGCATCGGAGATGTCGCCGAGACGCTCTTTGATGTTGAGTTCGAAGAGCTTTTCAAGATACTCCGATTCTCCTGCCGCCGCGGCCTTGACATCTTCGCTCTCCGAGGTTTTCCGGTAGCGGTAGTAAAGCTCGATGCGCGGGTCGTACCCGGAGCTGCTTTTCAGCGATAACGCCGACTCCGCCCTCCACGGCTCATGCTTCCGGACGGAGGCGAGGCACTTCGTCCAGGCGTACTTCTCGCGCGCATCCTTGCACTTGAAGGGGTGCAGATTGTGCCAGCAGGCGCTGTTGTAGTCCAGCCCGTAGGTGCCGTACATCTTTTCGATGACGGGGTAGTACTTGATGTTATGGACCGTCTTCCCGGTGTAGAAGAGCCCCCGGTTCGTGGCGTTCCAGCAGACGCCGACCACGGCGTAATAATCCTTGTAAGGCCAGATGCACGGCGACTCGGTCATGATGTAGTTGACGGTGGAGATGTCGACGCACTCCTCCGCCTTGTCGCACTCGGTGGTGGTGTCGGAAAGCACCTTGCCGCCGCTGTCGCCGCCGAGGGCTTTCCAGGCGTGGCGATCCCCCTCGTCATCGAAGGCTTCGGGGTAGGTGTGGTTGGCGACTTTCCCGATGACGGGGTTGCTGAGGGGATAGTAGCGGGCCTGCAGTTTGTGGCCCATCTGCTTCGCAGGGGCGGCAAGCGCCTCCGGTCCGCCGCTTTTGGAGCTGCAGGCGGTGAGCAGCAGCGCCGCCGCAACGGTGACAAGGGCCATGGCCGAAACGTTGAAATACTTCATCGAAACTCCTTTGTGCGAGGTGAACCGACTCCATCCCCCTACGGGGCTTCGACGCGATGCTCCTGCAGGGGGTGTTTTTCGCTTTTGACGTCCGGGATCTTCGGCGTCTCTTTCAGCTCGCGCATCAGCTTGGCGATCTGCTTTTTCGCCCCGTCCCCCTCCTCGGCAATGGCGATCTTCATCCCCGTGGTCAGGTGCCAGTAGCAGTTGGGGTCGATACGCCGCTTCTGCAGCCGGGCTTCAAGGTTTTCGACTTCTTTGATGGTTCGGGGGTAGCGCAAGACCGAGTTTTCCCTTCTCTGGATCTATTTTTCAAAGGCGGAGTGAGGCATTAATAAATAACAATATATATTTTTTTAGATTAATTTATGGTTAGTCGCGGTTTTGTCATTCAAGTTCCCTAAGCAGTTTTCCGGGGGCAATGCAATAGTCGTCGACAATGCGTACAGGAATGATGCGGTGTTCCTTCTTTATTATTTCTCTTGGCCTGGGCTCTACCTTCTGGCTCCATAGTCGCCAATATTTATGTCATGTGTGTCCAACTACAAATGGAGTCTTCCCGCTGCTTAAAGGCGTTCTGTCAGTTGAAACTCTACAAAAGCGGTTTTATTTGTATCTTTGTCCACTCTAAAAATACGTACAGACTCGTTTTCATCCTCTCTATCTATTGTGATACTTAAAATGTTTTTATCAACCTCTGTGACATCGACATACGTCTGTTTCTCATATTCAGTACACTCATACTCTTCACAATTAAAATATTGATAGCGATACTGTTCTGTCAACCACTTGGGGGGATCTGTAATCTCCACCAAATTGAAAAACTCATCTAAATAACGCATAAGCACCTTAATGGTCAATTCTCTTCGATCGGGCAGTATGTTTTCCCGTAACAGCTCCATCTTATCGAAATAGACCCGACTCTGTTTTGTCAAAGCCTGCTGATGCTGCCGTGTATCCAAATCCATTCTGACCAACTGATCGCGTCCAAGCAGATAAATCCCGCCATCAATAATCTTGACGCGCTTGCTCGTTTCGGAAAAACCGCCCATGAGGTCGAATTCGGCATTGAACGTCTCACCTCCGTCAAACGTTCTGTAAAGTGCGTAATCTCCATTCGTCGCTACAAACCCTCTGTGTTCATCTATAAAAGCAATCTGTACAACAATGCCGTCTTCACTGATGCGTTCATTGCGGCCATAGGCATAGGCGTGAATAAAGTCAATCTTGTTAAAATGCTTACCGCCATCAACAGTCTTATAGACCCCGTACTTGCCGCCTGCATACCCTACTTTTTTATTTACAAAGTCTACCGCGCGGATATCTGCATATTGATGACTTGTCGATTTCAGATTTACCTTGTCGCCCCATGATTTCCCGGCGTCATAGGAGAAGAGCAAATCCGCATCCAACGTTGAAAGGACAAAGAAGTTCTCACTGACAAGATCAATATCGCTCAATGTTGCTTTGGTCTCTACCGGTACTCGCTTCCAATGATCTCCGCCATCTTCGGTCCGCAGTAAAACACCGTCTTCCCCCAGGACCACCCCAATCTTTTCATTGAAGAACTTGATCTTCGTATATCTCTGATAGGAGTGCCCGACCAGCTTGTCCGTGTCATATTCCTCAAAGCTTTTTCCGTGATCTTTTGTTCGATATATCTTGCCACTTCCTGCGACCATATAGATCGTGCCGTCATCTTTATATTGTACGCCCACCATCGCATCGGCAAATCGTGATAGCCTGTGATAGGTATATGATCGACCTCCATCGGTAGATATTCTGACATTTAACCCCGTCGCACCCACAATCACGATATTGTCTCCCTGAACATCCATATCGGCGCTGTATTGATTAAAGCCCTCTGGTATGTTATGGATTCTGGACACGGCAATGCCTTTGTGATAGCTCTGAAGCTCTTCATTCGCATTATCATAGCTGTAGGACTCAAGCACTTCTGCGGGAACAAACTCGGGAGGCCGTTTGCGCTCGGCCTCGCGCAATGCTGCTTCTCTGGCTTTTACCTCTTTTTCCGTTTCAATTTCATAGACAGTTTTGCCATCTTTGCCGGTCAACTCCCTATTCACCTCATCAAAACTCAACAGCAGCTTAAATGCCTCATCCTGACCCGCATAACGCGCGAGCATCAATGGGGTATACTCTTCAGGTGCTTTATAGGTTAATTGCGAAGGACGCGTTCTATTGTTCATATCGGCACCGCATTCATGTAACAGCGACAGCATCTCCAAGTCCCCTTGATAAGCAGCAAGGTGAATGACACTGACACCCTTTCGGCTACTGATGAGATTGACATCCATCCCTTTTTCTATCATGGCCTTATAGAACTTTCGACTTTCATCCTTTTGCCAATATGCCTCCAAATTGAAAGGGTTACGATGCTCTTTACGTTTTTTTTCGACGCTTGGATCAAAACCGTTCTTCAGTAAAATCCATGCGACATCAAGATGCCGTTTCTCTAACGCAAAATGCATTACCGTCCCATATTTTGGAACCTGATTCACGTCGCTTCCTTGGGACAGTAGGAACGAAACTATTTCTACATTTCCTCGTGTTGCTGCAGCATAAATGAGCGGTAGTGAGTACTCGTCCGCGGGAACAAAATCCGCATCAAATTTTTTAGCTTTAAACGTTTCAATGAACTTTGCATTTTCATCATTCCGAATAAACGTCTCTAAGGTCGTGTAAATCTCACTACGGGACTCTTGCGCCCATGTCATAGGCGTCATAAAAAGTATTAACAGTAGTGGCACGAACCACATTTTTTCTCGCTTCAATATATAGCCTTTCAAAAGAAATTGCATGTATTATCGGTTGAATTCGGGGGATCCGTTGCATCTGGAGACAAGTCCACAACTGCGCTTAAAGACAAGATGATATCAGGAATAAGCCGGAACAGCAAATGTGGCATCACGTTGCATCGGGGTTTCACGCCTTGGTGGGTTCTATGTGGTCAGGTGCCAGTAGCAGTTGGGGTCGATACGCCGCTTCTGCAGCCGGGCTTCAAGGTTTTCGACTTCTTTGATGGTTCGGGGGTAGCGCAAGACCGAGTTTTCCCTTCTCTGGATCTATTTTTCAAAGGCGGAATGAGGCATCAATAAATAGCAATATATTTTTTCAGATTAATTTATGGTTAGTCGCGGGTCTGTAATTCAAGTTCCCTATGCAATTTCCTTGGGGCGATACGCAGCAATGCGGGCATATCGTCAACAATGCGCACCGGTATATCCTTCATCACCAGGAGTTGTTCCAGAAGGTGTGCCTTCTCCAACGACAGCTCAAACAGGTCAGCCAGCTCCTCTCCCGCATGCCGCACCGTGATGAAGCAGCGTATCACTCCGTCCGTCTCGTCGGTCTCATGGGTGATCTCCGTAACCGTTGCACGACGGTAACGGCCGTATTTCTTCATGATGGCGTTTTCGTAGTAGTAGGCCATACTGGAGATATTCAGGTAGAAAATCAGAAGGAAAGTCCCGACGCCAGCTACGAGAAAAACATAGCCGGCGAACAATTGCAGAAAATCAAGATCGGTGCCGAAGTAAAGTATGGCACCGCCAACACCGCCATGTGTACAAAGAAATACAATGGCCAAACCATAACTCATCGCATTTTCTTTTAAAGCGTCAATAAAAAATCCGACCTTTTCCCATCCGGTGATAACACGTGCCATATATACTGTTCCGATATCTACAAGATCTTCACGATGTTAATCGTAAATTTATTACAACAAAGTATAATAGAATTTATTATGAAATTGCTTTTCAAGGTAACACTTATGAACCTCAAACCCTTTCTTCTCATAAGTATTTTTGTCACCATGGGCGGCTGCTCCGACGATGAAAAGCTCGAAGCGCTGCTTAAGCACACCAAAGAAAACATGGTCTTCGTCAAAGGCGGAACGTTTATGATGGGCGACCCGTTTTTCCTTGACAACACCGACGGGAAGTATGAAGGCGAACCGCGCTACATCCTCGGAAGCCCGGAGAACCGCGCCAAGTACCCCGACGAGCGGTGGCTCCCGGTCGATGTTTTCAGCCACAGCCAGCCGGCGCACAAAGTCACCCTGGGCGACTTCTACATCCAGAGCCACGAAGTCTCGTGGGCGGAGTATGATGCGTTTTGCGAGTTGACGGGGCGGGAGTTAAACGGCAAACAATACATAGGGCGTTTTGAAGATCGTGGCCCGACTTATCCCGCCGAAGCCCACTCTTGGCAAGGAGCCAAAGACTACTGCCTCTGGCTAGGAGAGCAGACCGGACAGCACTATGACCTTCCCACCGAGGCGCAGTGGGAGTATGCGGCACGTAGCGGAGGCAAGTACGTGCTTTACGCCACTCACGACGGTACGGGAAAAAAAGACCCGGAACGCTATAAGAAGGAAGGGCTGAACATCGCCAACGAACTTTCCCCTGTCGGCAGTTTTCCTCCGAACCCATTAGGACTATACGATATGAGTGGGAATGTTGTTGAGTGGGTCAATGATTGGTATGCGAAGGATTACTACGAACGTTCCCCAGAGCAAAACCCCAAAGGACCTGGAGATGGAAAAGGGAAAGTCGGAAGGGGAGGATATTATGCTGAAAGCGTCACTGGTTCAATAGTCTATAGTCGTTCGCAAGGGCCTATAGACTTAGATGTTATTGGCTTTCGCTGTGTTATCAATCCCTAAACGTAGCGGGTATCGCCGTGCTCAGCGAGGTAGGCGACCTTTGAAGCAAGCTGTGGTTTGGGCGGTTCGGCGTTGACCATGGCGATCTTTTCCAGTTTTTTCTTCTCCGGTACCGTTTCGTCGAGCTCGTCCCACCATGCGTTGTACTGGTCCTGTTCCCGCCCGTCGAGAATAGCGAAGAGCTTTTTGCGCCCCTCATCGACGCTGATGGGCTCTTTGCCGAAGGTGATGCGCGCGTAAACTAGTTCCGCCTCTCTGCGGCACTGGAAGCCCTTGAGCACTTTGAGGATGGCCTTCTCCTGCAACTCTTCCTTGCTGACCCAGAACCTGCGTGAGAGGATGGCGAGGATGCGCCCCTGCGCTTCGGGACTGGTGTAGCGCAAGATCCGACCTTTCTTTTCAGTCCATTGTTTGTGGCTTAAGTCCACACGCTTTCGTAGCTGTCATAGCGGGGCCCATCCAACAACATTGATACTTTCATCTCTCAACAGAACTGTGAAATTAATAAGCTTTAATTATTCTTTTGGCACTGAAGTGCTTTTGATGAACCGACAGAAACATGTTCAACGGAATAAGTACTGGTATTGATCTCAGATACTTCCCCTGTAACACTATTAACACGTACTCCTTCAGCCAATCCCAATGTCCCTGCGTGTGTTGGTGGCAATTGTGTGAAAATATAATCATCTTCGTAAATTAAAAAGTGTTGCAGAAACGGTCTATATAACTCGGAAGAGCACACCATATTGCTGGCTTGTTCAAATGAAACTTTTGCGTTTTTTTCTTTTAGTTCATAATCTTTTGAACCGTACAAATATACATTTTCTTGATTTTTCATTTCACTGCATCCTATCAAAGTAATAGTGAGGGCTATTATGCTTATTGTTTTTTTAATCATAACTGCATACACTCCGCTTTTTTCCCTGGGGCCGGTGTTGCATTGGCAGGAACTTCCTCAAGGTTATCAGGGATTTTATTATTTACTAAGAATCCTGCACTATGTTCAAACATCTTTCATAATATTTGTGTAAAACTCCTCCGGCTATTTAATAAATTCTGTTTGATACTTTACGAAACCTATCACTCCTGCTTCATATAAAGATTCCATGACTGTCGTTGTGCAATGGTCACCAACAGGTGCAAACGCACTGTATGTCCCAAGTTCTTTATACTTCTGATCCCACCATTGTTTTAGTATATCAGCTTGGTTTACTGAAACCAAGAACTTTACTTCATGGATAGGAAGATGCCCTCTGTAATTCTTGTCTAGATTTTTGGTGGCAGTATATACTTTGAAAATGATGCGTTCTTAGTAAATTACATTGTATTACTGCTTCATTAAACAACATATTAATATACAACAAAGTAAAATATTATTTATTAATAAAAAAATTATTTAAGGGAATCATCATGCATTGGAAACCTCTCTTACTTGCCAGCTTCCCTATACTCATTTTTACCGGCTGTTCCGACGACGAAAAGCTCGAAGCGCTGCTTAAGCACACCAAAGAAAACATGGTCTTCGTCAAAGGCGGGACGTTTATGATGGGCGATCCTCAAGCCATTGACAACCGTGACGGTCGCTATGAAGGCGAACCAGAGTTCATCATTGGCAGCCCGGAGAACAAAGCCAAATATCCCGATGCCAAGTGGCTCGACGTCACGGGAGACAGCGATGACGATGTACAGCACGAAGTAACGCTTAGCGACTTCTATATCTCCAAGTATGAAGTGACGTGGGCGGAGTATGATGCGTTTTGTGAGTTGACGGGACGGGAAAAATACCGCGCGACTTCTCAATCAGATTGGAGAAACCCAGACTATCCAGCTAAAACACCGTCTTGGCAAGAAGCCAAAGACTATTGCCTATGGTTGGGTGAGCAAAGTGGACAAAGCTATGATCTTCCTACCGAATCGCAATGGGAATATGCGGCAAGAAGTCAAGGCCAATATGTGGCTTACGCTACTAATGATGGTCAAGGTAGAAAACACACGTATTATCATCCTGGGCAAAAAATCAACATCGCCCCCGATCTTTCACCAGTTGGGAGCTATCCTCCCAATCCACTGGGCCTTTACGATATGAGCGGCAATCAACGTGAATGGGTGAATGACTGGTATGCAGATGCGTATAGTGCTACACTGGAACATAATCCTCAAGGTCCAAAAACGGGAACCAAAAAAGTGCTTCGAGGCGGCACATATGGTGAAAGTGTCACGGGTTCATTAGTTTACAACAGGTACTATTGGGAAGTAGATGACTTAGATAGTAATCAAGGTTTTCGCTGTGTCCTTAACCCCCAATAGGGGCTAAGCGAAGTAGGTGTTTGTCCGTGTTTTACGCATCGCCATCTGAATACTCTGGTAGCGCATTTGATTGTATGCGACGACTTTCTTCCCAACATTTGGCGGAGTTTCATTCAGGCTACCCCACCATTTTTTATATTCCGCTTCGCCGTCGTAATTGAACCAATCCAGAACATCATGAAGCATCTCTTCGCCCACTGTATGACTGGAGAGTTGTGTTCCGTTAAGTGTCATGCGCTTAAAGACACGACGCGCTTCACTGCGGGACTGGATATAGCCCAGCACTTTGATGATTGCTCGTTCCTGATCCTCTTCCCACGAGCTTGCGCTCGTGTGAGAAAGTATGGCAAGCATTCGCCCCTTGGCTTCCGGTGTGGAGACGGCCAGAAGCTTATCTTGTTTCCCGTTTATGATGGAAATGGCTAATTTTTCTGCTTGTTGTCTAGCTCTATCATCTGCTTTCCATTGTTCTGATAATTTTTTCCATGCGGTTTCTGCAACTTCAATTGAATGAACAATAGATTCCGTTATATAAGCACTGAGTATTTTGAAAGCCTCAGGTTCAACAAACCCAAGATAATCATAATCCTCTTTCATCAGGCTATGATAGACGAACGACGCCATCGTGTAAATGTGCTTCGCATCGACCATCATCGCCATAGACCCTCCCGCGCCTAGACCGCAGACCAGCCCGGCCCGGGCCCGAAAGAAGAACTTGTCGTCGCGGAAGACAATGCGACAGTTAGCTTCGGCTCCAAAGCCGGCCCCCAGGCTTGCGCCATAGCCCGCCTGCGCCAGTGCGACGAACTCATGCCCCTTCTCCGGGTTTTTCCAGTTGGCGGTAGCGTCGACGTTACACTCGCCTCTGGCTCCAGCGAAGAAGTCCGCTTTGCCCTCTACAGGTTCGCCGATCTCTTTTTTGCTGTCGGGGTCGTTTTTCCCTGCCGCCTTGATAACCATGTCTTTGGCCTGTCCCACATCGAAGTCCACCGTAGCCCCCAACATCGCCGCCGCTCCCACGAAGCCGTGCAGTTTGGCACCGAGGTCGATGCGCACGACGCCGAGGTTGACGGGTTTGGTGCCTTTGTTGTCTTCTAGCGGCATGTCGAACTCCAACTCCCACCCGCCAAAGTCGGGCAAGTAGACGTTGGTCTCGCACTTGCCCTCGGCCACCGCCAGCTCCGCTTCGGCCTTGAGGTTGAAGGCAAACTTGCCTTTGAAGTTCCCTTCCTTGTCCCACGGTTCTATCTCGGCCCCGCACCCCACACCGGAGGTGAAACGCATCCACTGCGCTTCAGCTTTGGCGTCGAAGCGGTGTTCGCTGTCTTTTCGGTAAGTCTCGTCGCCAAACTCGGCTTTGACGTTTTTTAGGCCCCATGCATCGCGCAGACCGTCGTTGAAGGTGTTGACCCAGTTGTTGAAACTTTTCGGCTCCCACTTCTCCGACCACTTGATTTTGAGTGTAGCGCTCTCGGAGAGCTCTTTTTTGATCTTTTCAAGGTCGGGTTTGCCGTCGGTCGTGAGTTTAGCCCGCTTGCGGTCGTCGGCGTCGAGGGTGTAGAAACGCGGGTGGTTGGCGATCCTGTCCGAACGCACGTAGGTCATTTTACGTCCGGCGAGGCGGCGAATCTCTGTGAGCTTGTCCGCCGAACCGGCTTGGGAGAGCGGGGTAAGATGCAGTTCTTCCAGCTTGGCCTGGGCTTTTTGCTTGGCGTCGATGACAGCTTGGGCATCTCCGTCTTGTCCCCGTGCGGCAAGCATCGGTTTGAGGGCTTTGCTAAGGCGTTCTTCTTCTAGAAGGAGTTTGTCGAGTTCTGTCTGAGTCAGCAGGTGAATGCGGTTGAGATCGGGGACATAACACATATCCACGATCTCAATAGTCTGCTCTTTTGCCCGGTTGACCCGAAGTTCTGCTATTTCTCCCACCGAATCACTCCTTCGTACTCTTCTGCATCCTGACGGTCGATACCCGCCTCTTTGAGGCTGGCGGGAATATCGAACCGGCAGGTAATCTTCTTGTTGCTGACCATCACGTCGCGTTCTACCTCTCCCAGTTCCTCGCCGTTTTTATCGAGAATGACCATAAGAACTTTGACCATCGTTCCATCCGCCAACCCGGTATCGGCATTGACGATGTAGGTGTCGTCAGTGATCGTATCAATGTACTCGTCGTTGTTGTTGTCGCCTTGCTGGTTGAGAACCTCTTTTTCTTCAAACGGCCGACAGTAGGTGATCGCCTTCGCGTAGTTCTGCTCTTTACCTTCCGGGTAAACCGTGATGTCGATCTCCCGTACCTTGTGCTCGACTCCGAGGACGTGCTTGAGCGTCAGGTCGCTTTCGACCGTTCCACTCTTCTCCGTTTTCCCGTCGTTCGTATCGGTCTCGATGATCTTCACCTGCAGCGAAGCGATCTCTTCGGGAGTCACATCTTTGAGATTGAGCCAGACGCGGTACTTCGACTCGGTCGCATCGGGTTCGATGACGTTCTTGCCCCGGACGTTGACGACGTCGAGGGCCCGCTTGAGTTCGCTCACCGCATGCCCGTTCTCCTCGTCCACGTCCGCCACGAAACAGTGCG
>JBNKLF010000036.1:0-14850 GCA_050292215.1 Sulfurimonadaceae bacterium
TGATGTCTCGGGTCTCCGAGTTCCTCTACTTCAACTTCTAGGTGCACCCGGTGTGGCTCTTTAACTCCAAACCGATGAAACGTGGAGAGGCCCGCAGCTGGGTCATGACATGGGTGGCGCTTGTCGTTGCGGTGATCGGCATCAATGCGGCGGTCAACTACGCGGTCGACCCCTTCGGCGTTTTCCGCTCCTCCCTCTTTCCCTACCAGTTCCAGATCAACGAGCGCTATCTGAAAATCGAACACCTCAAGGCGAACCACGCACGTTACGACACCTACCTTTTCGGCTCTTCGCGCATCGGTACGACGCAGCCCGAGGTTGTGGAAGCCTACCTTCCCGGATCGCACGCCTACAACTTTACCGTTGCCAGTGCGAACGTTTACGAATACCTGACGCACCTGGAGTATTTTCTGAAAGAGGGGTACACCGTTAAAAACCTCTATATCCAGGTCGATATCGACAGCATGGCCCAGTACGGACGGCACGAGAGCGATGACCTCAGACGGCTGCATCCCGATGTCGTCGGCGAATCGAAACTGCTTTACCTCGGCCGCTACCTTTTCGGTTTCTATCCGAAGAACATCAAGCGCAAGCTCATGAACAACCTGGAACGGCATGATTATCTGGAGTACGATCTTGAAAACGGCGGTGCATGGCAGCGTGCGGCCAAAGAGCGGGCCATGCGCGAGGACTGCTGCGCCTACGTGGCCAGCGAGCCCTCCTTTCATGCCAAGCGTCAGCGCAAGATGGGGGACCGGAATCTTGAAAATACGATCGCCGCGATCGACCGCATCCGTAGGCTGTGCCGTGAACACGGCATCAGCCTCTATCTCTTTACGATGGCGCAGAACAGCCACACCATGGACACCTTCCGTGTCAATGCCTACCTTGAGTTCTTAAAGCGTCTCGCGGACAGCGGCAGCTACATGGATTTCAGCGGTTATAACTCGGTGACGCTCAACGACTGCAACTACTACGAATGGAGCCACTACCGTCCCCATGTCGCCCGCTGGATTGCCGCCCGGATATTTCACGACGCCTCCGTGTCGGTTCCGGAGGATTTTGGGATGCTGGTGACGAAAGAGAACCGCGATGCATCCCTGCGGGTTCGGGAGGAGACGATCCGCAAGGAGTCGGGCAAAGGAGCGTGTCACCCGCTCGTTCCATGAAAAATATCAGGAAAGTTGCTGTAATATTCCCGATATATCAACGCGAAGGAATTCCCCATGACACGAGACCAAATGTTCGAAGCCGTTGCCGCCCAGGTTCGCAAGATAGCATCCGATGAGAGTTTGGAGTTGACGGAGGCGACGGTATTCGAGGAGATTCCCGAGTGGGATTCGCTCAACAACGTCGACCTGGAGATGGCTCTGGAGACGGAGTTCAAGATCGATTTCGAAGTCGGTGAGTTCGAAGAGGTGAAAGACGTGGCGTCCATGCTGACGCTGCTTGAAACCAAGGTCGGCTAAGTTTGCTCTTCAACAGTTACGTCTTTATCTTTCTTTTTCTTCCCACCGCCTTCGGTGTCTATTTTCTCCTGAATGCGAAGGAGAAAGTCGGCGCCGCGAAGGTGTGGATCATACTTTCGAGCCTCTTTTTCTACTCCTGGTGGAACATCGCCTATCTGCCCCTGATCGTCATCTCCATCCTGATAAACTTTTACATCTCCCAGCGCTTCTTGCTGGACCGGGCGCACCGGAAACTTTTCCTCTGGATCGGGCTGGCGTTTAATATCGGGCTGCTTGGCTACTTCAAGTACATGGATTTTTTCATTGCCAACTGGAACTGGGGATTCGGCACGGAGGTCGAGCTGCTGCACCTGGCGCTGCCGCTGGCAATCTCCTTTTACACCCTCCAGCAGATCGCCTACCTGGTGGACAGCTACGGCGGGTTGGTCAAAGAGCGTAACTTTATCGACTACACGATCTTCGTCACCTTCTTCCCCCAGCTGATCGCCGGGCCCATCGTCCACCACAAGGAAATGATGCCGCAGTTCGCTTCGACGCAGAACAAGGGGCTCGATTACGGCAACATCGCCACGGGGCTCTTCATCTTCTCCATCGGACTTTTCAAGAAGGTCGTGATCGCCGACACCTTCGCCCAGTGGGCGAGCGCGGGACACCGCGCCCCGGAACTGCTGAACATGGCCGAGGCGTGGGTCGCCTCGCTCTCTTATACCTTTCAGCTCTACTTCGACTTCAGCGGCTACACGGACATGGCCATCGGCGCGGCACTGCTGTTCAACATCAAACTCCCCCAGAACTTCAACTCCCCCTACAAGGCGACGGGGCTGATCGAGTTCTGGCAGCGGTGGCACATGACGCTGACGCGCTTTATCACCACCTACATCTACAAGCCCTTTCTCAAAGCCCTCGGCCGGGTAACGTTCGAGAAGGCGATGATCGCCACGGTCTTTACGATGTTCATCGCGGGGCTCTGGCACGGTGCGGCCTGGACCTTCGTCATCTTCGGCATTCTGCACGGGATCGGGATCGCCATCAACCACTACTGGAAGAAAGCACCTGTGAAACTGCCGGTCTGGGCGGCCTGGCTGATCACCTTCATGTTCCTCAACCTCTCCTTCGTCATCTTCCGTGCCGAATCGATGGAGAAGGCCGTGGCGATGTTCAAGGCGATGTTCGGGATGAACGGGGTGGTATTCGCGGAGAAGTACTTCGGCTTTCTCGGCGAGGCATGGGTGAGCTCTGCCCCGGTCTTTTCCCACATCGGAGCCGACACCAATACGCTGTTACTGATCGCCGGAGCCCTCGCGGTGGTGCTGGCACTGAAAAACTCGACGGAGATGATGAAAGGGTTCGTTCCCACGACCCGCGCGCTGCTCTACGGCGTCCTTTTATTCATCGCAGCCGTCTCCATGATGTCTCGGGTCTCCGAGTTCCTCTACTTCAACTTCTAGGTG
Organism: Sulfurimonadaceae bacterium; assembly: GCA_050292215.1. Classification (GTDB taxonomy): domain Bacteria; phylum Campylobacterota; class Campylobacteria; order Campylobacterales; family Sulfurimonadaceae; genus SZUA-415. The sequence continues at coordinate 2,921 of JBNKLF010000036.1, forward strand.
CACCCGGTGTGGCTCTTTAACTCCAAACCGATGGCAACGAAGCGATTCGCCGCGCTCTTCGCCGCCGTGCTGCTCTTTCTTTTCCTCTACCATACCGCGATCTATCTGCGGTTCACCTCCAAAGTCCTCAACGTGACGCCTCCGGAGTACATCGGCGATCTTGTCCGCCTGAGCTACCAGAGCGAGTTCATCGACAAACGGGTCCAGGAGCTCACCCTGCCGCGGCGTCACGACGAGGGAGCGGAGTACCAAGGCGGCCCCGTCGACATCCTGACGGTCGGGGACTCTTTCAGCAACGGCGGTGCCGGGGGAAGAAACCCCTATTACCAGGATTATATCGCCAGCGAAAAGGGGTTGAACGTTTTGAACATACGGCCGCTCAAGTCGCTGGGGGGGCGTGTTGCGGAGACGCTGCTCGCACTTGACGAGAGCGGGGTGCTGGAACGGATCGCGCCGAAGATCGTCATCCTCGGCAGCGGTTCGCGGGAGATCGTCCGCCGCTTCGGCGGGGAACTGCCGTGGCACCCGGAGATCACGGCGGCAGCGATCCGCGACGAGATGGCGGCAATGCGGCGGCATGTCCTGGCCGAATACCAGCTTCAAAACGTTCCGATTCTCAATACGGCCAACTACAAGTTTCTCTACTACAGCGCGGGCTACCGCGTCACTCCCTGTATGGGCCGGGTCTGCCGACTGAAACTCAAGCGGGAACTTTTCAGCGCCGAAGCGGGGAACGAACTGCTTTTCTTTCGGAAAACATTAAGTTTCCTTCCGGAGATGACCCCCGGGAACATTGGCCGGGCTAACGACAATCTCAACCGCATCGCCAGACGGCTGGAGGCGAAGGGGATCCGTCTCTATCTCATGCTTTCGGTGAGCAAGTACGACCTCTACTACGACGAGATCGCCCAGAACCCGTTCCCGCCCGATCCGCTCTTCGGTCTGCTGGAAACGCTGCCCAAAGCCTATACGCTGATCGATACGAAAAAGATTCTCAAGCCGATGGTGGAACGGGGGGAACGGGACGTCTTCTACGCCGACGACACCCACTGGAGTTTCCGGGCTTCCGAGGCGATCGTCAAGGCGACCTCCTTTGAGTGAGCGCTCCCGGGAAGGGGAGTTTAACGGCAGCTCCGCTATAATATCCTCAATGCAGTAAGTTAAGGACGGTTTATGGGCGTCAAAGGCCTGGTCACGGTCGGCGTGGCCCTCTACAACCATGAAAAGTACATCGCCGAGTGCCTGGCGTCGATCGTCAGCCAGAGTTACCGTCCCGTTGAACTGATCGTCATCGACGACGGTTCCCCGGACGGCTCCTACGAAGCGGCAAAAGCCTACCTCGAATCCCAGACCCGCCTGGAAAACTACACCCTCAAAACGCGCCCCAATCGCGGCATGTGCCGTACCCTCAACGAGATCGCCGAAATGGCCCAGGGGGAGTATATCGCCTTTATCGGTTCGGATGACTACTGGGCGCCGGAAAAACTCGAAGCCCAGGTCGCATTTCTCGAGGCCCATCCCGAACACGCGCTGGTGCACTCCAACTCCTACCGCGTCGACGGCGAAGGCAACCGCATCGAAGCGGTCGATTTCGGTGCGAAGATCAACAGCGGCATGATCTTCGAGGCGATCGTCAGAGGCACGGGGGGCATCAACACCGCCTCGCATCTCTACCGCACTTCGGTGTACGATACGATCGGCTACTACGACCCGGATTTTCGTTTCGAAGATACCGATTTCTGGCTGCGCCTGACCCGAAATTTTTCGGTCGGTTTCATCGACGCCTGCCACTCCTACTATCGCTGGCACGGTGAAAACCTCAGTGACGGAAAGAACAAACTGCGCTTCTACAACGAGGAGCTGATCCGGATTTTCCGGAAAAACATCGACGATCCGAAACTCCGCCGCTACGCGGTCGCCAAGATGTACCGCAAGTCGCTGCTGCTTGCCCTGCGCACCGGGGCGTTCGGCGCGTTCGTACGCAATCTCGGGCGCTACCTCGGCTGCCGTTACCTGGGGCGCTGCTGATGCGGGTGCTGCTGATCGGAAAACATAATATGCTCAACTGGCTCGAGCATACCGCGGAGGCGTTCGCCCTCGAAGAGAACGTCGAGGTGGAGACGCTGGAGGTTAACCGCCTGGGATGGGGCGAGGACCTGATGCGCAACATCGTCAAGCGGGTGGCGAAAGCCCCGGCGTCCCAGATGGTACGCCGGGCCATCGAAAAGCGGATCCGCCGATCCTCCCCGGACCTGATTCTGGTCATCAGCCCGTTCCTGCTCGACGCGGGGGTGACCGAAGCCCTGGAGAGCGTTCCCGCTTCGACGGTCAGAATCGGCTGGGTCGGGGACCGCTTCGGAGCGCGTCACAAAGAGGCGGCCGGACGTTTCGACCTGCTTTACGGTACCGACAGCAGCTTCATCGACGCCGCTGCCGACCTGGGGTTCCCCCCGATGCGTTACCTTCCCCTCGCCGTGAACGAACGCCTCTTCTACGATCGGGGGCTGACACGCATGGAAGAGGTGCTTTTCATCGGGGCACCCACCCCCGGCCGCGTCAAGACGCTTAATGCCATCGACGCCGTCGACGTCAGGGTGGTCGGCAAAGGGTGGAGACGCGGGGGCATCGGCGGAGGCGTCCGGTGCGAAGAGCGAACCGTCGGCATCGACGCCGTGGCCGACGCCTACAACCGTGCCGCCTACGTGCTCAACGTCAAGCACGAGCACAACGTCCTCAACGGCCTGAATATGCGCTCTTTCGAAGCCCCCGCCTGCGGCGCCTGTCTGCTGCAAGACGACGTCACGGACGTCGTGCGCAACTTCGACCCCGGCGAGGAGATCGTCGTCTATGCGTCCGCGGAGGAACTCAACGCGACCCTGGCCGGTTTACGCAACGATTACCCGAGATACGATAAAATACGCCAAAACGGTTACCGGCGCGTCATGGCGGAACATACGTTCCGCCACAGGGTGGCCGCGATACTCTCCGGTATCCACTAGGAAGAAGCCCGTGCTGAAGCGACTCAAGCGCTATATCAAATCCCGACGCCACCCCTACTATACGGCCGATAACCGAAAATATGCCGGTTTCGAGATCGGCGCCTATACCTACGGCAAACCGAAGATCTACGGGGCACCCGGGAGCGTGAGCATCGGGAAGTTCTGCTCCATCGCCGACGGGGTGACCCTCTACTGCGGCGGCGAACACCGCATCGACTGGGTCAGCGCCTACAACTTCGGCGAGAAGATGGGGTGCGGTTCCTGCACCCGTTCGAAGGGGAAGGTGACCATCGGCAACGACGTCTGGATCGGGGACGGCGCTCTGCTGCTTTCGGGCGTGACCGTCGGCGACGGCGCGGTGATCGGCGCCCGGGCGGTGGTAACGAAGGACGTCGCCCCCTACGAGATCGTCGCGGGCAACCCGGCCCGCCACATCCGCTACCGCTTCTCCGAAGGGCAGATTGCCGCGCTGCGGGCGATTGGCTGGTGGGAGTGGCCCATTGAAAAGATCCGGGAAAACTTCGAACTGATACTCAGCGACGACATCGACGCGTTTATCGCAAAACATGACAAAGGAGCATAAGGCATGAAAGGCATCATCCTCGCCGGAGGCAGCGGAACGCGCCTCTACCCCATTACCCGCGGGGTCAGCAAACAGCTGACTCCCATCTACGACAAACCGATGGTCTACTACCCGCTGTCGGTGCTGATGCTGGCGGGGATTCGCGAGGTGCTGATCATCTCCACCCCCAACGACCTCCCCCGGTTCCGCGAACTGCTCGGCGACGGCACGGAGATCGGCATGCGTTTCGAATATGTCGAGCAGCCCTCCCCGGACGGACTGGCGCAGGCGTTCATTCTCGGCGAAGAGTTCATCGGCGATGACGACGTCTGCCTGGTACTCGGCGACAACATCTTCTACGGCCACGGCCTGGCGGAGCTGCTGCAGAGCTCGGTGGAAAACGTCGAAAAAGAGGGGAAAGCGACGGTGTTCGGCTACTACGTCAACGATCCCGAACGCTACGGCGTGGTCGCCTTCGACGATGACGGCAACGCACTGAGCATCGAGGAGAAGCCGGAAACGCCAAAAAGCAACTACGCGGTCATCGGGCTCTACTTCTACCCCAACAGCGTCGTGGAGATCGCCAAGAACGTGAAACCCTCCCATCGGGGCGAACTGGAGATCACGACGGTCAACCAGACCTACCTCGATCAGGGCAACCTGAAAGTCGAGACGATGGGACGCGGCTACGCCTGGCTCGACACCGGCACCCACGAGAGCCTGCTCGAAGCGTCGAACTTCATCAAGACCATCGAACTGCGCCAGGGGCTCAAGGTCGCCTGTATCGAGGAGATCGCTTTCGAGATGGGCTACATCACCAAAGAGGCGCTCCTGGAGCTGGCCGAACCGCTGAAAAAGAACCAGTACGGCCGCTACCTGATGAAGCGGGCCCAGGAAGGGAGGGTCAAACGATGACATTCACCCGTACCGAGATTCCCGACGTCATCATCGTCGAACCGAAACTGTTCGGGGATGCGCGGGGCTACTTCAGCGAGACCTTCCGCAAGGACCTTTTCGACGATTTCGTCGGGTATGAAGTGCCCTTTTGCCAGGACAACGAATCAAAATCCTCCTTCGGCGTTCTGCGCGGACTCCACTACCAGCTCGCCCCCCATGCCCAGAGCAAACTGGTCCGGGTCATCGAGGGGCGGGTGCTCGACGTCGCGGTCGACCTGCGCCGCGGCAGCCCGACTTTCGGGAAACATGTCGCCGTCGAACTCTCTTCGGAGAACCGGCGGCAGCTTTTCGTTCCCCGGGGTTTCGCCCACGGCTTTGTGGTGCTGAGCGAAACGGCAATCTTCGCCTACAAAGTCGACAACTACTACGCACCCGAGCACGACCGGGGCATCCGTTACAACGACCCGGAACTCGGGATCGACTGGATGATCGATCCCGCTTCCGTGCAGCTCTCCGCAAAAGATGCCGCCCAGCCGCTCTTCAAAGAGGCCGAGCTCTTTGAGTGACGTGGCGCAGCAACCGCGTTCGATGACAGCCGGGGCGTTCGTTTTCCGCTTCGTTCTGCTCGCGTCCGCACTTCTGGCGTTGATGGGTCTGATCAACTATATTGCGGACCCGCTCTGGATGTACCGCGGATCGCAGAACTTTGCGATCCGGCAGGTCGACTTCAACGAGCGGCAGCAGAAGACCAACTACCTTCGCTTTCGCGATCACGATTTCAACGCCGTGTTGCTGGGAAACAGCCGCAGCACCTACATCGACCAGAACGCCTTCACCTTCGATGGGGCGCGGGTCTTCAACTACGCCTGCAACGCCATGTTCCCGAACGAATATGACGGTTTTATCGAGACGTTTCAAAAACTCACGGGCCAGGCACCGAAATACGTCATCATCGGGATGGACTTTATCTACGGAAGGCCCGATAACGACTACGAGGCACACCTTGAAGCCGCCAGGGCCTTCGAACGCCGGAGCGCGGAGCCCTTCTACCGCGTCCGGTCTCTCTTTCTTTCCGACGTGCTTCAGCACTCCCTGCAAAATCTGAAAAAGACGTGGGATGCGGCCAACGGTGTCTATGACCGCAAGCAGCGTTTCTACGACGCCTTCAACGTCAAAGGGAACTTTGAACCCAACGACGTCGATTACAGTGCACTCTTTGCGCAGCAGGTACCCGAGGAGATCGGGATGCGCGATTTCCGGGCGGACCGGGAGTACTACGCCTACCTGCGTCACAAATACCCCGAGTCGGAGTTCGTCATTTTCATCCCCCCCGTCCCCAACGAAGTGCTGTGCACCTACCATGAACGGGGGATCGACCCCGCGTTTTTGGAGTGGGTCCGCGAATTGACGAACAGTTTCGGAAAAGTTTATAATTTTATGTACCCGAACCCCGTCTCGGAAGCGGGGCGGAACTTTTTCGACGCCGCGCACTTCTACCCGAACGTCGGCCGGATGATCGCCGAACAGATCTCCACGGAGACGGGCACAGCGGAAGATTTCGGCGTCGTACTGACTCCCGAAAACGTCGAGGCGTTCATCCGGGAGTACCCGCTGCGGTTCGAAGCGGACCGGCCCGGGTCGGAACGCGCCAAGGATTTCCATGCTATTTAACAGTTATGAGTACATATTTCTCTTTCTTCCGCTGACCTTTTTCATCTATTTTTACCTGAACAGCCGCCGGTTGACGGAAGCGGCCAAAGGATTTTTGGTCTTCTCGTCGCTCTTCTTCTACAGCTGGTGGAACGTCGCCTACCTGCCCATCCTGCTTTCGTCGATGCTCTTCAACTACGTTATCGGCACCTCTTTGGGCAAAGAGAACAAGCGGGTGCATGCCAAAACCCAGCTCATCGTCGGGGTCGTCGGCAACCTGGCGCTGCTGGCCTATTTCAAATATGCGGACTTCTTCATCGCCAACGTCAACCTGGTTACGGGCGGGGAGCTGGAGCTGCTGCACCTGGCGCTTCCTTTGGCGATCTCCTTCTTTACCTTCCAGCAGATCGCCTATCTCGTCGACAGCTACCGGGGGGAGACCCGGGAGTACGACTTTCTCAACTACGCCGTCTTCGTCACCTTCTTTCCCCAGCTCATCGCCGGCCCCATCGTCCACCACAAGGAGATGATGCCCCAGTTCGCCACGGTGCGGAACAAGGCGATGAACTACAAGAACATCGCGGCGGGGATCTTCATCTTCTCCCTGGGTCTGTTTAAAAAGGTAGTGATTGCGGACTACTTCTCGACGGTCGCCACACCGGGCTTCGATCAGGCGGAAGTGCTCACCTTCTTCGAAGCGTGGACGACATCGCTCGCCTACACCTTCCAGCTCTATTTCGATTTCAGCGGCTACACGGACATGGCTATCGGTGCGGCGCTGCTTTTCAACATCAAACTTCCCATCAACTTCGATTCGCCCTACAAGGCCCTGGACATCCAGGATTTCTGGCGGCGGTGGCACATCACCCTCTCGCGCTTCCTGCGGGACTACATCTACATACCTCTGGGGGGAAACCGCAAAGGGAAGTTCCGTACCTACAACAACCTGATGGCGACGTTCATCCTCGGCGGGCTCTGGCACGGGGCGGGGTGGACCTTCGTCTTCTGGGGCTTTTTGCACGGAGCAGCGCTGGTGGTGCACCGGGCGTGGAAAAGTTTCGGTTTTTCGATGCCGAAGCTTCTGGCGTGGATCATCACCTTCAACTTCGTCAACGTCGCCTGGGTCTTTTTCCGCGCCAAGGAGTGGGACGACGCCCTCAAGGTTCTGCGGGGCATGGCGGGCATGGAGGGGGTGGTCATCTCCGACAAGCTGCTATACAAGGTGCAGGCACTTCAGGGGTTCATTGCGGCCCATCCCGAAAATTTCGGCCGTCTCATCTACGGCAGCACCCCTTTTACGATGGTGCTTTACGCCCTGATTTTCGTACTGGTGCTGCGTAACACCAACCAGCATCTCGAACGCTTCCGCCCTTCGTACGCAACCCTGGGGCTGAGCCTCGCGCTGCTGATCTACACCTTCTACGACATGTCGAAGGTATCCGAATTTCTCTATTTTAACTTTTAGGAGGGTACGATGCGCGCCAAACGGTTTGTCATGACGGTTTTCTATGTTCTGCTCGTGTTCGTAGCTTTCAATTTCCTGATCTGGAAGCTTTTCACCGAACAGATCCTCACGCGCAAAGAGGGGGTCTACACCGGGGACCTGGCGCGCATGGGCTACATCACCGATCTCATCGACCCCCGGGGCAACGAGACCGACCTTCCCCGACGCCACCTGGAGATGCGCGGCTACCGCTACGAGCCGGTGGCGATGGTGACCATCGGCGACTCCTTCTCCCAGGGTGCGGGGTTCGGTTACAACCGCTATTACCAGGACCACTTCGCCTCGGCATTCGGCTGGAACGTTCTGAACGTTCTGCAGCACGTCAATACCCGGAACTACATGGAGACGGCGGTGCTGCTGGCCAACAGCGGGTTTCTGGAAAAATGCGGGGCGAAGTACCTGCTGATCGAATCGACGGAACGTAAAGTGATCGGCCGCCATACGGGCAACGTCAACTACGAGCTGACGATGCCCCTGGCGGAGCTAGAAAGCTATTACGGGGTAGGGGAAGCGCCTCAGGCGGGAGATTACGATACCCTGCCTCCCGTCAGCTTCATCAACAACGGCAACATCAAGTACCTCGCCTACAAGCCGCTCTACCATTTCTCCGACAACGCTTTCTTCTCACTGGCGTACCGGGTCCGGCTCAACCGCGAACTCTTCAGTGTCGCGACGGGCAAAGAGATGCTCTTCTACAGCCATGCGCTGCGGGAGGCGAAAGACCACACGCCCGCCAACTTGAAGCGGGTAAACGAGAACCTGAACGAACTGGCCCGTTTTCTCAAGGAGCGTCACGGCGTGACACTGCTCTTTATGCCGGCACCGACGAAATTCGATCTCTACAACCGCTACCTTGCCGACCCCTCCTACCCCGAAGATCCCTTCTTCGAAATTCTGCGCGGTTTTGCAGAGAAACAGTACCTCTTCGTGGATACGAAGGCGATTCTGGAACCGGAACTGGAAAAAGGGGTGAAAGATCTCTACTACTGTGACGACACCCACTGGACCCACAAGGCCTGCGAGGCGGTGACGAAAGCGCTGAAAGAGGAGCTGACGCCTTAGTAGGCGTCGTCGACCGCCTGGCAGAGGATGTGGCCGATGAGGATGTGCATCTCCTGGATGCGCGGCGTGTCGTCCGAGGGGACGACCAGGTTCAGATCGCACAGGGCGTTCATGGCGCCGCCGCCGCGGCCGCTGAGCCCCAGGGTGCGGCAGCCGAGGGCTTTGCCCCGCTCCAGGGCCCGTACGACGTTGGCGCTGTTGCCGCTGGTGGAGATGCCGATGAGCAGATCCCCTTCGCGCCCCAGGGCCTCGACCTGCCGCTCGAAGACCCGATCGTAACCGTAGTCGTTGCCTATGGCGGTGAGTGCGGAGGTGTCGGTGGTGAGGGCAATGCCCGGCAGGCCGCCCCGTTCGCTTTTGTAGCGCCCGGTGAGCTCCGCGGCGATGTGCTGGGCGTCGGCGGCGCTGCCGCCGTTGCCGAACAGCAAAACCTTGTGGCCCGCCTTGAGGGTATCGGCCATCATGCCGCAGGCGGTAAGAATCGCCGCCTCCATCGTCGCCTCGGTGCGTTCGATCGTTTCGCGGTGAGCCGTCAGTTCGGCCGTAATCATACGCTTCATTCGATTCCCCGTATTTTGCAGATGGTCGAGGTGGTGCTTTTCCCCTCGACGAATTGGACCAGTTTCGTCTCTCCGGCGATGTCGCTGCCGACGACCTCTTTGCCTTCGTAGTCTCCCCCCTTGACCAGGACGTCGGGGCGGACGGCGCGGATCAGTTCGTAGGGGGTCTCCTCGTCGAAGACGACGACGTAATCCACCGACTTCAGCGCCGCGAGGATGTAGGCGCGGTCCGCTTCGGCGTTGATGGGCCGCTCCTCCCCTTTGAGGCGGCGTACGGAAGCGTCGCTGTTGAGCCCAAGAATCAGCACGTCACCGAAGCTTTTGGCCTCTTCGAGATAGCGGACGTGCCCGACGTGCAGCAGGTCGAAGCAGCCGTTGGTGAAGACCAGGCGCTTGCCCCGTTCCCGAAGGCTTTCGGCCAGCCGGGCAATCTGCTCGCGGCTCTTGATGCGGCTGTCGGCGTGGGTCTGGCGGAGGCTCGTTTCGTACTCGACGATCTCCGCAAGGGTCGCCGTCGCGCTGCCGAGCTTGCCGACGACGACCGCCGCCGCGGCGTTGGCGAAGGTGACGGCGTCGTGCAGGCTTTTCCCCTGGCTCAAAACGAAGCCCAGCGCCGCGATGACCGTATCGCCCGCCCCGGTGACGTCGAAGACTTCACGGGCCACGGTGGAGACCCGGTGCAGCTCCCCGTCGTGGAAGGCGATGCCGTCTTCGGAGAGGGTGATCATCGGGATCTCGAGGTCGACGCGCTCTTTGAGCCAGAGCAGGGCCTTCTCCAGCGACGCGTCGTCGCCGATGGCGATGCCCGTCGCCTGGCACGCCTCCTTGCGGTTGGGGGTGAGCAGGTAGGCGCCCCGGTACTTGGTGTAGTCGCTCCCCTTGGGATCGACCAGGACTTTTCTTCCGGCGCGGCGGGCGGCGGTGATGACCCCGGAACACAGCGGTGCCGTCAGCACCCCCTTGGCGTAGTCGGAGAGCAGTACCGCGTCAAAGCTTTCGAGGGCGGCGACGATCCCCTCGGCAAGGTGCCGCCGGGACGCTTCGGCGATGTCGACTTTCGTTTCGGAGTCGAAACGGACCACCTGCTGGTGGCTGGCGATGACCCGGCTCTTCTTGCTGGTGATGCGCCCGGGTTCCTTGATGCAGAGCTTGCAGTCGACTCCGAGCTCCTCGAACATCTTCAGCAGCGCGGCGCCGTTGGCGTCGTCCCCGATGACGGTGGCGACGGAGACTTCCGCCCCCAGGGCGACGAGGTTGTTGATGACGTTGCCCGCGCCGCCGAGCACCGTGCTCTCCTTGCGGACGTCGACGACCTGTACGGGGGCTTCGGGGGAGATGCGTTCGCAGCTGCCCCAGAGGTAGTGGTCGAGCATGACGTCGCCGACGACGAGGATGCGGGGATGGCTTTCGACGAGATGCATCAGCGCGTCACTTCCGTCTCGAAGAGACGTCTGATTTCGGGGATGTAGCGGCGGATGCCCTCTTCGAGGGGGACCTGCGGCGCGTAGCCCAGCCCCTCGACGGTCGGTGCGATCTCCGCTTCGGTGAGGAACTGGTAGGCGCCGACGTAAGGGTTGTCGATGTACTCCGTACCGTAGTCGGTGCCGAGCTCCTTTTGGAGGATGTCGGCGATCTCCTGGAAGCTGCGGGCGTTGCCGGTGCCGACGTTGTAGACCCCCCCGCGTCCGCCGGAGGCGGCTTTGATGTTGGCCTGGATGATGTCGTCGACGTAGACGAAGTCGCGACGGATCGCGTCGGAGCCGTGGAAGAGCCGGGGTGCTTTTCCGGCGAGGATCTGGTGACCCAGCTGCAGCACCATCGAGGCGGTCTTGTTCTTGTAGTACTCCCGGGGGCCGTAGACGTTGAAGTAGCGCAGCCCGACAATCCGTGCGTCGGGACGGCGTTTGAGCACGTCGTAGGTCATGTGGTCCATCATCAGCTTGCTGAAGCCGTAGACGTTCTGGGGTGCTTCGCGTCCGACGGTCTGGGGTGCTTCGGCATCGCCGTAGGTCGCCCCCGAGGAGGCGTAGACGAGGACGGCGTTTTGCTCCAGGCAGAGGTCGACGAGATCCTTGAAGGTGTTGAGGTTGGTGCGGAGCATGATGTTCTGATCGTAGACCGTCGTGTCGGAGATGGCCGCTTCGTGGAAGACGTAATCAAACCCGTAGCCCCGGAGCTTCTCCCAGATCAGCGGATCGTTGAGGTCGCCGCAGAGGATTTCGCCGCGGAATCCCAGGAGGTTGCGGAAGTGGCCGAAGCTTTTGAGGTTGCCGTTATCGAAGGTCTCGCCGCTGCGGAAGAGGTCAAAGACGACGACGCGGGCGTCGGGGAACTGCTCCTGGAAATAGAAGGCGAGGTTGCTCCCGATGAAGCCGGCGCCGCCGGTGATCAGGATGCTCTTTCCGTTGAAGTCGGTGTCGCTGTAAATCATGCGTCTCCTCTGTTACAGGTAGGGTGGCAGTGTTTCGATCGAATCGATGACGGCGTCGGCGCGGGTGTTCGATTCGTCGATCTCGTGGCCGCTGCGCACCAGGATGCAGCGGCCGACGCCGGCGGCTCTTCCGGCTTCGATGTCCGCCTCCTTGTCGCCGACAAGGAGGGATGCGGCGGGATCGATACCGAAATCGCGTACGGCGGCGTTCAGCATTCCCGGGAGGGGTTTGCGGCAGTCGCAGCCCGCTTCGGGAGCATGTGGA
>JBNKLF010000037.1:0-14154 GCA_050292215.1 Sulfurimonadaceae bacterium
AACTGACCGACCTTGAAATCGATCTTAACTCCATCTCCAAAGCCACGTCGTTGAACGAATCTCATTTGGGAATCTTCGAATACCGTCATCTCCTAACGCTCGTCGGATACTATGGTTTAGCATCTGCGTAGCAATGACTTCAAACATCCAGTTTCGAGTCATTTCAGAGACCCTATCGCTTAAAGTTCACGAAATTCTACAGCAGCTTTGCTGAATGTTCACTCGATGCCGCCACCAGAACGCTTCGCCCTGTTTTTGCCAACTCTAAACAAACCTGCTATACAATTGCCTGACAAAATCTGGCCGATTCCCAAGGTTCGGCACCGGGGCTGCACCGATGGATCTCGTTAGACTCGACCGGCACGACACGGAGATGCTTGTCGCACTGGCGGCACTCGACCGCACGCTTGTCGACACCTACGGCGACTCTTTTGCCGACGCTGCATGGAACGCGGAGAACTTCGCCTACCCGCTGCCCCGTAAGTTCGAATTGAGTGCTATCCTCTACGACGGGGGAATGCTTCGGGGCTACTGCATCGCCTCGGAAAAAGAGGCTCAGGTGTACATCCACCGATTCGCCGTGGCCAAAGGCGAAAGGGGGCGGGCGGCCGCCTTCTTTTCGCAGCTGCTCGCATTCTACGGTCCGGCCGTCGCACTGATGGTCAATACCAAAAACCGTGCCGCCATCGACTTTTACCGCAAGTTCGGATTCGAAATCGTCACCGAACCCGACGCGGTTCGCCCGTTCATCGCTCCGAATCTGCCGGTCGAGAAGGGCGAAATCATCATTTCCGAGGAGTACCGATGTTATCTCATGAAAAGAAGCTGAAAATCATCGCCATCGGCGCCCATCCCGACGACATCGAGCTCGCCTGCGGCGGGACCATCGCCAGTGCCGTCGAGAAGGGGCATGAAGTCTGCATGGTCATCGTCACCGGCGCCGCGTCGAAAGATCATCACGACAACTTTATCCGTACCGACGACGAAGCCCGCGACGAACAGCTCGCCGCGGCGGCGGCACTGGGTGTCACCGACGTCCAGATCCTCGGTTTCGAAGACATGTGCGTCCCCTACTCCAAGGATCTCGTCAGCGTCCTCGACCGCATCATCAACGAATTCAAGCCGGACCTGACCCTCACCCACTTCGTTTTCGACACCCACCAGGACCATATCCGCACCGCCCAGGCGACCCTCTCCGCGGCCCGCAAACAGAACACCGTCATGCTCTACGAGCCCATCAACCCCTCCGGCCGGGGCTACGTCGCCTTCCGTCCCCAGGTCTACTTCGACATTTCCGGCACCATCGGCAAGAAAATCGCTTCCCTCAAGGAACACCGTTCCCAGTACCGCAAATACGGCGAAACCTGGATCGAGGCGCTCCAGTCCCGGGCGAAGTTTCGCGGCTTCGAAATGGGGGCCGAATACGCCGAATGTTTCGAGCTGATCCGCATGGAGTACGTTCTGTGATCGTCACCATCCACCAGCCCGAACATCTCCCCTACTTCGGCTTCCTGGACAAGGTGAACAAATCCGATATCTTTGTCATCCTCGACGATGTGCAGTTCAAAAAGAACAACTTCCAGAACCGCAACCAGATCCTGACGCCGAGCGGTCCGAAATGGCTCGGCATCCCGGTGGAGATGAAGGGGCTTGAAGACAAAAACATCAATGTCCGCCGCACCAACGGGGAGTGGAAAACGGAGTACCGCAACAAAATCGTCGAAGCCTATCGCAACCACCCCTACTTCGAAGAACAGATGGAGTGGGTCGACGCCATGCTGGGGCTCGAAAGCGACTTGCTGATGGAGTACAACATGTTCGCCATCAGGGAGATCTTCCGACGCTGCGGCATCGACACCGAAATCGTTTTCGCTTCCGAAATGCAGATCGAAACGGTCAAAACCCAGCGCCTTTTCGATATCTGTACCCGCCTGGGCGCCACCGGCTACCTCGCCGGCCAGGGGGCCATCGACTACCTCGATACGGAGGTGTTCAAAGGCATCGACGTGCTGCGCCACAGCTTTGCGCATCCGGTCTACCCGCAGATGAATGCCGACACCTTCGTCCCTTACATGTCATCTCTGGATTTTCTGATGAACGTCGGGGCTGACACGTTGAAGGGGATGCTCGAAGAGACAAAGCGTGCGGACGGCCATTCCTGATCGTGCCGTCTTCATGGTACACTTCGAAATACCGTTCGGCCGCAATCCGGACAACAGACCATACGGGGCAAAAGGGGTGCATCAGCCATGCAGAAAAAGATTTTTATTCACATAGGGTGCGGTAAAACCGGTTCATCCGCCCTGCAGGTCTGGATCAGCCAGAATGCCGAAGCGTTCAGTGCTGCCGGTATCAATTACGTCCTGAACAATGAGCGGCTGGGGGATTACGCCATCAGCTCGGGCAACGGCACCCCCCTGATCAAGGCGATCAAAAAACGGCGTCTTCCCAAATTTCTCAAACCGCTTCTCGAAGACGATGCCATTCTCTTCTCCTCGGAGATGTTTCAGCTTCTTACCGACGAAGAGGTCGGTTATCTGCGCGATACACTCCAAACTGTCGGGGTTACGGCACACATCATCGCCTACATCCGCGACGTTTACGACATCATGTACTCCTCCTACTTGCAGCGGGTCAAACGGCGCCAGGCAACCGAAACCTTCGCGGAATTCGCCCTGGAGCAGACGACGCATCTTCAGTTTGAAGCCATACGCCGCTGGAGTGCCGCTTTTGAAACGATCGACGTCATCCATTACGATACCCATAAACAGGCTCTCGAACAGGCCTTCGTGAATGCGCTGGAACTTTCGGACGCGAAGATCCCACCCATGCACAAAAAGAAGGTCAACCGCTCCCTGACGCTGATGGAGCTCGAGCTGCTCCGCGCCGTGAACACCAACTACCTTGCATCGGGAAAACACGTCACCGGACAGATCAGCTCCCTGATTTCAAATGCCCTGATTGCCAAGCGGCCGGAGCTCGAAACCCCTATCTACATGGACAGATCGGTACTCGATCACCTGGAACGGTCGTTCCGCTCCGATGTGGCTTGGGTGAACCAGACCTTTTTCGAGGGCAGTGAAAATCTCCGGATTTTCACGCCGGAAGGGAAGCACATCGAAAACGATCTGCCCGATATCGATCCTGCCTTTTTCGATATTCTGGAGACGTTGATGAACCTTGTGAAGCGCTACACTTTCGAGCACTCCGACAAGCCCCCACTGCTTAAGAAAATGTATCGGCTGTTCCGATGATATCGGAATTTGACTGGATGCGTACGAAGTACGCTTGTATTTCCCGCTTCATCTTCGATGTCGATCCGAAAAAAGAGAGTCAAAATGCGCTTGATGTACAGCGTCCCGAACACCATCTGAGGAATCTTCTCAAAAAACTGACACGCCAAATGCCATGAACATAGCTTTTTTAAGATATCAATATTCGAGCTGCCGATGCTAAAACACCGTTTTCCGATACTGCATGAGAAACTCTCCGTTGCCCTGAATCTTCTAATCGTTCTCTTCGCTTTTTTAATGGCGATCAACCCGGAACTGGGTAAAAAACCGGTCAGCCTGATGATCATCCTCTGGGTCCTAACCGTCGACTACTGCTACTTGTGGGAGCTGCTACGTACCAACCGAACCTTTCAGACCATCATGGCGTTTGTAGGTTTTACGACCCTTTCACTATTCTGGAGTGACGACGTTTCCTCCGGTATCAACTATCTTCGCTTCTACTACAAGTTTTTTTTGGTCATCGTACTGATCATTGCAACTTCTTTGCGAAAAGAGTTTATACTGCCTCTGATCTCGTCATTTCTTGCTGCTATGTGCCTTAACGAACTGATGTCCTATGCAATTTTTTTCGGCTGGGCCGATAACTTTTTTGGCTTTTCCGTTCATGGAAATCCAAAAAATCCTATTCCGTTCCAGGAACACCATATTGTTTACAGTCTTTTCATCGCATTCAGCATTTTCTTAATGCTTTATCAATTCTTTAAAACCCCTTATCGCTACCTAAAACCATTTCTACTACTTTTTTCAGTTACCATGACCATCAACCTCTTTATATCTATCGGACGTACTGGACAGATAGCACTCATCTTTACTGCTCTCCTAATCGCCATTATCTATTATCGTAAAAACATAAAATTTATCGTCGGCACACTGCTACTTTTGTCAATGACATATATGTTGGCATATCAAAACAGTGAAATCTTTCATGCCAGAGTCGACAAAGCGGTTGAAGATTGCAGCCGAATTGTCAACCAGAGCAATTATTACTCAAGTTGGGGCAATCGCGTCTTCGCCTTTCATGTCGTTCCCCATATCCTTGCCGATACTAGCTACTTCGTTGGCACCGGAATCGGTGACCTGGGTGCGATGGTTGACAAGCACTATCAAAGCAACGGATGGCCGGGAAACGCTTCCGTTTACGGCATCGGTATTTTGCACAACAGCTTTCTTAACATCGCAGCATCCACCGGCTTTGTCGGTCTTGGGATTTTTATTTATCTGCTTTATCTCCTATTTGCCCATACCTATCGTGATGCCTACATAAGCTACCTGAGGTATGTCCTGCTGGGGATGCTGATCGCATCGTCATTCAGCAGCGAGTTTTTCGTCTGGCACGGCCTGGCCTACTTTTTCGGACTCGGCTTCGCGCTGCTCGTGGTACAGCAGAAATATGAGGAAAAAACCGGAGAGGGAACGGAGCCGGACTCTTTTCAGAGCGTAAAGAGCGTCGCCTCGTAGCACCTCAGCCCCATGGGCAGTTTCAGGGCCCGCGTCACCCGTTTCAGCATTGAGGGCTCCATCGCAAAAAGCCGATCCCTCAGCCCCCAAATCCGTATCAGCAGCATCACGTTGTAAAAACGCGTCACATACCCTTCGTAGTGTGCTTCCAGCTTATCCAGCACGGCTTCGGTCTCGGCATCGGCAGGGAGCGTTCGAAACGCCCGGATATTGCGATGCAGCTTTTCCGCCGCAGCGATTTTTCGCTCGCGTTTCTCCTTGAGGCGCGCCGCAAACCCCCGCGCTTTTTTCTTGGCGTTATGGGTCACCTGGGCATCATAGCGCCGGTAGCGGGTCAGCGCTTCTTCCGTAGAGACAATCGTACCGGATGCCGACGCGGCAAATGCGATCCACTGGTCATGGAAGCTGATCCCCTCGGGGATCGGCAGCAGCCGGGGCAGCAGGCTTCGTTCAAACATCAGCGTATTGCCCGAAACGCAGTTGTCCAGTATAAAAGCCAGGGGCATGCTCCCCGCGACCGGCCGTTTTCCGGGACGGATCAGGTAACTCCCCAGCGGTTTTCCTTCTGCGTCAATCAGCTCCGCATCGGAGTAGATCATGGCGTTCATACCGATGGTCTCGACAAAACGTTCGATTTTCCGGGGATCCCAAAGATCGTCCTGGTCCGCCAGGGCAATATAGCGGCCGCTGCAAAGCGATATCGCCTTTTCAAAGTTCTTGACAAATCCCAAGTTGACTTCATTGACCGACCAGCGCACCCGCGCATCCCGCGCCGCATACTCGGCAAGTATCGCCGGGGTATCGTCCGCGGAGCCGTCGTCGGTAATAATGATTTCGATATCGGGGTAGCTTTGGGCGAGAATGGAGTCAAGCTGTTCTTTCAGGAAGCGTGCACCGTTGTAGGTGCACATGGCGACGGAAACGAGCGGCCGGTCACGCATACTTGGCGAGGTACCACTCGATCGTTTTCAGGATGCCGCTCTCGAAGTTCTCGTCGGCTTTCCAGCCGAGTTCGGTCTCGATTTTGGTCGCGTCGATGGCGTAGCGGCGGTCATGCCCGGCGCGATCTTCGACGAAGGTGATAAACTCCCGGTAGCTCTTTGCGGCGGGCTTTAGCCGGTCGAGAATGTCGCAGATGGTCCCCACGATATAGAGATTGTCCCGCTCGTTGCGCCCGCCGATGTTGTAGACTTCACCGCTGCGCCCCGTGCGGTAGACCAGGTCGATCCCCTTGCAGTGATCCAGGACGTAGAGCCAGTCGCGGATGTTCTTGCCGTCGCCGTAGATCGGAATCGGTTCGTTCGCCAGGGCTTTGCGGATGATGGTCGGGATCAGCTTCTCGTCATGCTGCTTGGGACCGTAGTTGTTTGAACAGTTGGTGATGACGGTGTTCATGCCGAAGGTGTGGTGGTAGGAGCGTACGATCATGTCCGAGCCCGCCTTGGAAGCCGAGTACGGGGAGTTCGGCGCGTAGGGCGTCGTCTCCTTAAAGAGCCCCGTCTCCCCAAGGGTACCGTAGACCTCGTCGGTGGAGATGTGGTGGAAACGGCACCCTTCGTACGCCGTTTTGTAGACAAAAGGCTTCTCCATCCACTTTTTGTAGGCAACGTCGATCAGCGTGTGGGTGCCGTTGACGTTGGTCTGGACGAAAACACCGGGATTTTTGATGGAGTTGTCCACATGGGACTCCGCCGCGAAGTGGATCACCCCGCGAATGTCATACTCGTCGAAAATGAACTCCACGAGCTCGCGGTTGCAGATATCGCCTTTGATAAACTTGTAACGCGGATGTCCCTCCACCTCTTTGAGGTTCGCAAGATCCCCGGCGTAGGTCAGCAGGTCAAGGTTGACCAGGGCATACTCCTCGTGGGTCTCGAGAAAATAGGGGACGAAGTTCGAGCCGATAAATCCGGCGCATCCCGTGACAAGAATATGTTTCATTCGCATGCTCCCAGTTGCTGCAGGCACCGTTTCAGGCTCTCTTTCCAGTATGGAATCGTGATCCCGTAGGCTGCTTTGATTTTCGATTTGTTCAGCAGCGAGTAGTGGGGACGTCGCGCCGGTGTCGGATATTGGGCGGTTTCGATGGGATCAACCGCACACCTGATACCGGCCATCGACATGATCTCCCGGGCGAAATCGTACCAGCTGGCGACCCCTTCGTCGGAGTAGTGGTAGATCTCGACACCCTCGCTGCCAAGGTGCGGAATTATATCCAATACCGCCTGTGCAAGGTCTTTGGCGTAGGTGGGAGTCCCCACCTGGTCGAAGATGACGCCCAGACGTTCGCGCTCTTTTCCCAGCCGAAGCATCGTCTTGACGAAATTGGCCCCGTAGGAGGAGTAGACCCATGAGGTCCGGATGATGATGCTTCCGGTGGGATTGATCCGAAGAACCGCCGCTTCGCCGTCGCATTTCGTCCGACCGTAGACCGAAGCGGGCGCGGTCGGATCGCTCTCGACGTAAGGGCGGTGCCCGGTGCCGTCGAAGACGTAATCGGTGGAGATATGTACCAGTTTGGCACCGTGAGCCCTGGCGGCCCGGGCCAGGAAGCCGGCGGCCAGGTGGTTGATGCGGTCCGCCGCCTCCGCATCGCTTTCGGCCTTGTCGACTGCCGTGTAGGCGGCGCAGTTGACGATGACTTCGATGCCGTTGGTACGCACGAACGTCTCGACGGCATCCACATCACTGATGTCGAGTTCGTCGCGATCGGTAAAGAAGTAACGGTGTTCTGGGTACCCCCCGGAAAGCTCCCTGAGTTCGCTTCCCAGTTGACCGTTTCCACCGGTAATCAGGACATTAGGCATCGTCGCGCTCCTTTTTCAAAAGTTCCAGTGCCGTTTCGAAGACCTTGTCGACACCGATGCTCGCCATGCACTCCATCTGCGTCGGGCATTTGGGTTTGTAGCAGGGGTGGCAAGTGACGTCGGCAGCCGGTTTTAGACAGCGATGCTCCCCGCGGTAGGGGATATTCCTGACACAATGCACCACCGACGTCGATCCGAAAATCGACACCGTCGGCGTGCCGACTGCCGCGGCGATGTGTGCCGGTCCGCTGTCGTTTCCTACAAAGAGTGCCGCTTTCGAAAGGACGTATTTCAGTTCCGTCAGCGACGTTCGGTCCACATAGCTGGTGATGCGGCCCGGAAAACGGCCGCAGATCGCTTCGGCGGCGTCGCGTTCGAGTGCCGTTCCCACAAGAATCACCCCGTACCCCGCTTCCAGCAGATGCCCGGCGAGCTCCGCAAAGCGCTCCATGCCCCACCGCTTGCTCAACCACCGTTCGCTGCTCCCTGTGGAGATGGCAACCAGGGAAGCGGGCTCATTCGGCACCTCGATGTCGCACGGCCCGACCGGCAGCTCGATGAACGGACGTTCATCCGACCTGAACAGGGAAGTAATGCGATCCGGCTCCACACCACACGCTTCAAGGAGTTCGCGGTAGTTCTTGGAGTGCTTTCGAAGCTTGAAAAAACTCTGCAGGAGCGAATAGGATTTGTTGACCAGGCGCCGTTTTTTCATAAACAGGGCGATCAGGTGCGAAGGTTTGTTGCACTGGAGATTGATCAACAGGTCGAAGGTTTCGCCGCGAAATGCCGCCAGGGTGTCGGCGAAACCGCGGTGCACCACGTAGCGGTCGAAATAGTCCGTGTCGCTGTAGAGACCTTTCCCGACGCCGCTGGTCAGAAAGGTAATCTCGGCATCCGGGTGAAAAAGCCGCAGAAGTCGAAATGTCGGTTCCAGTGTGACCAGATCCCCCAGTGATGTAAACCGTATAACCAGGATCTTCATCCCTCTTCCTTCTTTCCGGCGTCCCGGACAAAACTCCGGAACGCTTCGCGTGTCTCTGCATAGAGCGTGTTAAACCGCTCATGTCCGCTGCGGGCATAACGCTCCGCGGCGGCAGGCGCATCCGCCAATGTGCTCAACGCCGCCGCAAGCGCCTCGGGCGTATTGTCGCACTGGATCAGATCCTCCGGCGAAAAAAACTCGTCGATGGCCGAAGAGCGCATCGTGACGACGGTTTTCGCACAGGCGAGCCCCTGGTAGACTTTGTTGGGCACCACCGACCGGGCTTTTCGGCTGCTGCCGAAGACGCCCAGCACCACGTCGTAGGTACGGATGGTATCGGCCAGCTCCGCCTCGTTGACAAAGGTCCCGTTCATCCGAACGTTTCGAAGTTTGAGCCGGTCATACAGCTGCCGCATCTGCGGATAGATCTGCCCCGTTCCGATCACCTCGGCTTCGAACGCCGTACCGGCCGCTTCCATCCGGGCAAACGCCTGCAAAATCACGTCGATGCCGTGCAGGGGAATGAAAGAGCCGTAGAAGAGGATGCGAAGCGGCCGCTCCGGCTGACGCGCCTTCTCTTCGGGGTAGTATAGCGTCGTATCGGCAAATACCGGCAATACGAAATGCTTGCCGCCGAAGGGTCCGAAAAGCGACTGCCAGTAATCGAAATGGGCCTGCGTGTCGGAGAGCAGGTAGCGCGAACAGCGAAAGTTGACCCAGTCCTGGAAATACTTCCACCACGCCCTCGGATTGGCCTTGGTGATCTTCTGGCGATCATAGACGTAGGTGTCGTAATTGGAGATGAAAAAGTCGTTGACGATCCGGTCACGTTTGAAAAAGTTCCGAAAGAACTGGTTCTTCGAAAAGGGAAGCAGCACATAAACGTCCCGCTCGCACTCCAGCTCCTCGAGAAACTGCCGGATGATGTTGAAGCGCGAGTAGTCCTTGTTGTGCCGGAAGAGGTACTTAATCATGAAACCACTCGTACTGCCGCAGCGCTTTCTCGTCACCCTCCAACCGGTCGAGCAGGTACGCCGCCACCCGTTTGGAGTTAAAAAGCGCATGGGTCCGTTCATGGAGCCACCGGGACTTCTCGATGCGCTCGCGGTCGTTGGCCGCGAAGTAGGCGATCTTCTCACCGAGCTCCTCCAGGGTCGCATAATACTCCAGCTTGTCCTCGAAGAGCTCCTCGCCGCCGGCAATGGGCGTGCTGAGGCAGAATGCCCCGTTCCCAAGAATGTGGACCAGCCGGTCGGAAGAGAACCAGCGGTACTTCCAGGAGAAACGGCGGTTGTGGTTGAGGCAGATGCGCGTCGCCGCGATCTCCCGCAGATAGGCGTCGCCGATGACGACGCTCTCCTTGGAATACCCCAGGAACTTCTTGCTCAGGGAAGGATCGACCTGCTCCTTCAGATAGGCGATCAGTTCGGCCCGCTCGGCATCGCCGCGGCCCGTGAAGAGCAGGTCGTTGGAAAAGCTCTCGTTTTCGAAGCCCCGGTAGCACTCGATGCTGTCGTCGACCAGGTTGGGCATGAAATAGCTCTTGTCGCTGAAGACCCGCATCTCGTCGAGGAACTCCCCGGCCGCCGTGGCGAAAATGGCGTCAAAGAAGTGGGCGATCTGCTCGAACTTCGGCGGCACCGGCAGGTCGTTGTACCAGAACATCATCCGAATGCCCCGCGCCTTCACATAGGCGTAGGTATCGATGTCGATCAGCTCCGCATGGCCGAAGAGGATGATGTCGGGGCGGATCTCCTCGATCAGCTCCCGGAAGAACGCGTTCATCTTCTCCCGGCCCCGCTTCTTGTTCTTGAACCAGGACATGTACCGGGCCGTGTCCCGGTAGTCGAAGTTGTGGACAAAATGGCCGTTTCGTACCATTCCCTGGGAGATCTTCACCGGGTTGGCATAGAGCGCTCCCCCGGTTTTGGTAAAGAGGTTGAAGGGTGCGCAGTGGATGATCCGCATGTCAGTTCACCAGTTCCTTGTAGATTTCCAGCGTGCTGTTGAGCATCTTTTGAAGGCTGAAGTGTTCGCCGATGTAGGCGTAACCGTCGAAACGATAGGGCAGAACCCGTACGATCCGGTCGGCCAGGGCCTCGACGTCACCGACGGGGAAAAAAGCCCCGTTGATCCCCTCAAGGATGATATCGCGGACCCCGCCGTGGTCCGTTGCAACGACCGGGGTCCCCAGCGCCAGGGCCTCCGCCACCGAACGCCCGAAACTTTCTGGCTTCTTCGAAGCACTGACGATGACATCGCTGAGGCTGTAGATCTCGGCGATCCTGCTCTGGCTTCCGGTGAAACGGATCGCATGTTCGAGATCCAGCGAACGGGCCAGCACCTTCAGGCTTTCGGCGTAGGCGCGCTTGTCCTCCCGCACCCCGCCGACGATCAGCCCGACGACGTTGGGGAATTGCGTCTTCAGCGCCCCGACGGCGCGGATGAAGGTTTCGTAATCCTTCAGCTGGGTGATTCTTCCGACGCTGGTCAGCACCAGTTTTCCTCCAAGCCCGTGTTCCTCCCGGAACGCTTCGATAAAGCCTTCGTCGAGTTTCCCCGGGTTGAAGTGTTCCAGGTCGACTCCCCGGGGAACGACCCGGATCTTTGCCCGGTCGGTGCCGTAGTGCGCGATCACGTAATCGCGTATGGCATTGCTGACGCAGATGACCCGGTCTCCGAAGGTCATCACCCGGCTGTAGGGACTGACGCTGTTAAACCCGTGCACGGTCGTCACGAAAGGGATACCCAGCGGGCGGTTGGCGAGCCAGGCCAGCCATGCGGGCACCCGGCTGCGGGCGTGCAGCAGATCGGGAGCGACCTCCCGCAGTACCTTTCGCAGCCACCGCACCCTGGAAGGAACACTGAGCGGGTTTTTGCTGCAGACGTCCAGTGCAATGTGACGCCCGCCGTCGGCTTCGATCTGTGCCGCCAGTGTCCCGCCCCGGCTGATGACGACGCTTTCGTGCCCTAGAGCGACGAATTCACGGTTGAGTTCGACGGTTCCCCGTTCCACCCCGCCTTCGTTAAGTTCGGGAAGCAGCTGTACGATGCGCATCGGCGCTAGAGTCTCCAGGTCGGTTGCGGCACGATGCCTTTGACGTCCATGACCAGCCGGTCCCCTTTCTGGAGTGCGTCGTAGGCCACCATGTCCAGCTCGCGGAACTGGCGGTGCCCGACGGCCACGACAACGGCATCGTAGCGTTTACCGGATGCGAACGGGTCCGGAGCCAGCGGATACCCCGCATAGTTGGCGAACTCTTCCGGATCTGCCCAGGGGTCGAACGCATCGACCCGACAGCCGTAATCCTCCAGTTCTTCGATGATATCGAGCACCTTGGTATTGCGGATGTCCGGACAATCTTCTTTAAAGGTAATGCCCAGAACCAGGACCTCCGCGTCCTTGATCACCTTACCCGAACGGATCATCTCCTTGATGGTCTTGTCCGCGATGTATTTGCTCATCCCGTTGTTGATCTGGCGCGCGCCGAGAATCAGGTTGGGACGGTATCCCAGCTCCTCCGCCTTGTAGGTGAGGTAGTAGGGGTCGACGCCGATGCAGTGCCCGCCGACAAGGCCGGGTTTGAGCTTGATGAAGTTCCATTTCGTCGCCGCCGCCTCGATCACCTCGTTGGTATCGATGCCCATCGTATCGAAAATGAGCGCCAGCTCGTTGATCAGGGCGATGTTGACGTCGCGCTGGGTGTTTTCGATCACCTTGCTCGCCTCGGCCACCTTGATGCTTGAGGCGAGGTGGGTTCCGGCGGTGATGATGCTGCGGTAGAGGACGTCGACGCGCTGCGCGATCTCCGGAGTCGACCCGCTCGTCACCTTTAGAATTTTCGTGACGGTATGTTCCTTGTCGCCGGGGTTGATCCGCTCCGGTGAATAGCCGCAGAAGAAACCCTTGTTGTAGGAGAGACCGGAAACCGCTTCGAGGATGGGTACGCAGACCTCTTCAGTCACCCCGGGGTAGACCGTGCTTTCATAAATGACGATGTCATCCTGAGAGAGCACTTTGCCGACCGTTTCGGAAGATTTCTGCAGCGGCGTCAGGTCGGGACGGTTGGAGCTGTCAATGGGTGTGGGGACGGTGACGATGTAGATGTTGCACTCCCGGATCTCTTCCAGGGAGGTCGTGTAGTGCAGTCGATCCGCAACGGCGGAAAGCTGATCGGGTTCAAGCTCCAGCGTCGCATCGCGTCCCTGCTTCAATTCCGCGATCCGCGCCTCGTTGATGTCGAAGCCCATCACGTCGTATTTTTCCGCGAAAGCAACCGCCAGCGGCAGCCCCACGTAGCCGAGTCCTACGATACAGATCTTGTCGTTCATGCCATTCCGTCTCTTTAATTTCGTCTAATTATACCGCATTAGGGGCGGAACCCGGCAAACCGGCCCGCTTCAAAACATCGCCGAAATCGACTTTACGATCCGCATTGGCGCAGCTGCCGTCAAAAATGTGCAGGTACCCCTCCCGCTGCAGCGTTTCACTCAGGCGCACGAACTTGTTCTCGCCCTCCGACTCAAGGGGCAGGACTTCCACCGAAGCCCTGCCGTTGGAGACCGCTTCGGAGATCATCGACGTCGAATCCTGGGTGATAAAGACATAGTCGCACATCTGCAGAAAATCGGGGATCGGGTTGACCGGGTCTTTGGAAAAGATAACGCGGTAGCCGAAATCGTACCGTTCCAGAAGGGCTTCGACGGGTGCCGCGGTCCTCGGCGAAGTGGTTACGGCGAATTCATGGTCCGGGAAAAGAGAAAAAATCGTATCGAGCTGCATCTGCAACCGGTCAGGGTCCAGATGGAACACGGCGTTATCTCCCCCGATGACAACGCCGACGGAGGGGCGTTCCGCCCGGTAGAGTCCCTGCGGCTTGGAAAGCGAAAAGTTGACGGGAATCTCGACGATGTTGTCGCTTTTGGGCGGACGGTCGTGACTCTGGGCGAAGATGACGTCGCAGTCGTACCGATACCCCCGGGGCAGCATCATCGCAACAGACCTGAGCCCATAAACCCCGGAGAGAACTTTCAACGGGTAGAAGGTCGTCGAGCCGGCTGCTATGATACAGGCAAAATCCGCTTCATCCACCGGCTCCTGCCAGAAGAGCATCCGGCTATAGCAATGAAAACGGTCAAAAAGATAGGAGAGCAGCTTCATCACGCGGTGCCGGTAGCCGACACGGCAGACAACCGGCTCACATCCCATACGCTCCGCCAACGCCAGGGACTGATTCAAATGGCCCGGCCGACCGTCACTCAGAATCAAAACCTTTTTCAAACGCCCTCCTACTAAAAGCATCATTATAACCAACTGCACGAAGTGACAAAAAGCGAAGCCAATATTGCGTTCAACGGAGCATCGCAACCGGGGTATCTCATAGATAAGCTGCCGGGGGCAGTTTATCTATGAGTAAAGTAAAAATCGATGGAACGAGAGCGCTAGCGAGCGAGCAATGCCGCCGGTATGAACGGAGTTTAGGTAATGTGTATTGATTGTATGTGATTTTAAAAAAGAGGGATTATCGACCAACGAGTAAAGTCAACATCGATGGAACGAGAGCGCTAGCGAGCGAACCTGGCCGCCGGAATGAGGGCTGTAAAAGTTTAT
>JBNKLF010000038.1:0-13523 GCA_050292215.1 Sulfurimonadaceae bacterium
AAGCATTGTGAGCGGTCACGACGGGCCGTCTCCAGGCGTGGGCCACTCGCAGAGGAGTGCGCCGCCGTTGAGGCCACCGGCCCACTCCCGCTGAAGGCCAAGCCATGCGCTCGGATGGTCCGTCGTCCTGCCGCCCTGCGGGCGATGGTGGCGAGCGGGCCGCCAGCGATGGCCACGCCGCAGAGCTGGAAGGGAGGCTTCTGCGCATCAGTGTATCGATGAGATCCTGCCGCGCACCGTCGTTCATGCGCGGTAGCAGACCCAGCATGACCGCATCGCAATGCTCCGGGATCCGATCGGCGATCGCACCGCTGCCGTCGTCGGTAACGAGGGTGAGCCGAATGCCGCTTGCGGCGGCGGTACGTACTAGGTCGGCACCCTCTTGCCGCAGGAGTTCCGCATGGGCGGCATCGAGCAGCAGGGTGAGGTCGGAGAAACCGCAGGCGGCGTGAAAACGTTCCAGGGCCGCTTTGAAGGTGATGCCGGCGTCGAGGTAGTTGAAGTTCCGCACTTTGGCGAGGTCGCCGCCGCTGCGGAACACAACGGGGGCGAAGGTGGGTTTGGGGAGCGCTTTCGCGTCGGCGGCGACGGCTCCGGAAACGACGCCCAGGGCCAGGACGATGTCGGTTTTGGAGTCCGTTTCCAGACGTTTGAACGCGCTTTCGACCGAAGCGACGTTCCAGTGCCCTTCAAGCGTGTCACGGACCTTCACCTCGAACTCTCCCGCTCCCAGCAGGGAAAGCTCTTTAGTGACGGCCGCGGCGAGGGTTGCGTAGACCGGGGCGGGGCCGTCGGTGACGATCCCGACGGTGACGGTTTTTTGGGGTTCGCTTCCCCACAGGAGCGCGCCCGTTACGCAGGCGAGTAGCAGCAGCCGTTTCATACGTTCCCCTTTTCATAAAATCCGCGCAGCCAGGCGTCGAGCGGGTACATCATCCGGTAAAGCGCCGGGACGACCAGCAGCGTCAGCAGGGTGGAGCTGATGAGCCCCCCGATGACGGCGGCGGCCATGGGCGCGTTGCTCTCGTGCCCCGCACCGCTTCCCAGGGCCAGCGGCAGCATCGCGAAGATCATCGCGAAGGTGGTCATCAGGATGGGGCGCAGCCGACGCTCCCCGGCTTCGAGCAGGGCGTCGTCCACCCCTTTGCCCTCCCGGATCGCCTGGTTGGCGAAGTCGACGACGAGGACCGCGTTTTTGCCGACCATACCCAACAATAGTATCACACCGATCATGACGAAAACGCTGAAGGGGTTGCCGCTGACGTAGAGGGCCAGGATCACCCCGGTGAAACTCAGCGGCAGGGCGACCATGATGATGAGCGGCTGGATCAGCGACTCGTAAAGCGCCGCGAGGATGAGGTAGATGAGGATGACCGCCAGGGCGACGGTGAAGGCGAAGGCCTCCATGGTCTCCTGCATCCGTTCGATGTCCCCGGTGTAGCGGTAACGGTAGCCCGCGGGAAGGATGTTCGGCGCCGCTTCGTCGATGGCGGCGACCAACGGGTCGAGGGCGTTGCCCTGGAGGTTGGAGGTGACCAGGATCTTCCGTTCGCGGTCGAAGCGGTTGACCGAGGCGACGCCGGTGGAGGGCTCGAAGTTGACCAGCCCCTCCAGGGAGACGAAGCGCCCTTCGGCACTTTTGACCTGAACCTGCCGGAGGTCGTCGACCATGCTGCGGTAGCGGTCGTCGAAACGCAGGGTGATGTCGAACTGGCGCCCCTGCTCCTCGAAATTGGAGACGGCGCTGTCGCTTGAAAAAGCCGCGCTGAGCACCCCGGCGATCTGTTCGGCGGTGATGCCGAGGCGCTGAGCATTCTCCCGGTTGAGGGTGATGCGTACCTCCGGCTTGCCCGGTTCGAAATCGCTGTCGACGTCGATGGCCCCCGGGGTGGTTTCCAGAACGGCGATCAGCGTTTTGGAGAGGGCTTCGAGGCGTTCGAGATCGGGACCGGTCAGCACCACCTGGACCGGGGCGTTGCTCTCCCCGGCGTCGATGGGGGGAACGTCCTCGACGCTGATGACCAGATCGTTGTAGACGGCGAAACGTTTCCGGTACTCGCCGATGATCGCTTCGAGCCCCTCGGCCCGTTCGGCAACGGGGACGATGCGGCAGTAGATCATCGCCTTGTGGGGCTCCTCGGCGGCGGTGTAGCCGATGGTGAGAACCACGTCGAGCATCCGTTTGTCCTTCTCGAGTTCGGCGACGAGGGGCGCCATCTTTTTCTTCATCGCTTCAAGGCTGATGCCCACGGGGGCTTTGATCAGCACCCGCATCTCGCTCATGTCCTCCATCGGGACGAAGCTGCCGCCGACTTTTCCCGCTAGGGTGCCCGAGGCGATCAACAGGGCCACGGCGCCCAGTACGGTGAAGAGCTTGAAGCGAATGAGGGGCCGAAGCAGGGCGCGGTAGCCCCGGTCGATACGGACGAAGAGGGGTTCGGTCATTTTCCAGAAACGGGTTTCGCCCCCTTTGAGCACCCGGGCGCTGACGGAGGGGATGAACATGATGGCGACGAAAAAAGAGATGACGATGCCCGAGGCCACCGTCATGGCGAAGGAGTTGAAGAAGCGCCCGACGATGCCCCCCATGAAGGCGACGGGAACGAAGACCGCCAGCAGCATGGCCGAGATGGCGAGGATGGAGAAGGCGATCTCTTTGACCCCTTCGAAGGAGGCCCGGAAGGCCGGGACCCCTTTTTCGAGTCGTTTTGAGATGTTTTCGATGACGACGATGGCGTCGTCGATGAAGATGCCGATGGCGAGGGTGAGGCCGATGAGGGTGAGGCGGTTGAGGTCGTAACCGAGCCAGTCGATGATCGCGAAGGTGCCGATGATGGAGGTGGGAATCGCCAGGGCGGAGACGAGGGTGGCGGTGACGTTGCGCAGGAAGATGAAAACGATAAAGACGGCGAGAACGGCGCCGAAGATGAGGTCGAACTTGACGTTGTCGATGTTGACCATGATCTTTTCCGACTGATCCTCCACCAGGGTCAGCTCGATCCCCTCACCGGCGGCGGCGCGCAGGTCTTCCATGGCCGCCTTGACCCCGTCGATCACCTCCAGAGTATTGCTGCCGGAGATCTTCTGCACCAGCAGCAGTACCCCCTCCTCGCCGTTGACCTCCGAATAGCTTTTGACATCCTCGAGCCCGTCTTCGACCCGGGCGACGTCCTCAAGACGCAGGCCCGGCTTGACCATGATGGCTTTGAGGGCTTCGACGCTTCCGGCATCGCCGCGGGTCTTGAGAATGAGCTCCTCCTGCGAGCCGACGAGCTTGCCCCCGCCGGCACGGACGTTCTCCTCGGAGACGATATCCTGCAGCTCCCGGGCGGAGATGTGGTATTTGTTGAGCAAAAAGGGATCGGCGAAGATGCGGATCTCCCGGTCGCGGTACCCCACAACCCGAACCTGGGCGACGTTTTTAATGCGTTGGAGCCGCGGTTTGAGCTTCTCGTCGACGCGCTGCATCAGGCTCTTGAGATCGCCGCTTTTCGTCGCGGCGAAGAGCTTGATCGCCGCGCTGCCGCTGGCGCTCACTTTCTGGACGACCGGCTTTTCGACGGCGCGGTCCAGCGCCACGGTGCCGATCTTGTCCCGGACGTCGTTGGCGGCCTCCTCGATGTTCTTGGTGAGTTCGAACTGGATGGTGACGACGCTGAGCCCTTCGTAGCTGGTGGAGAAGAGTTTGTCGATGCCGTCGATCCCGGAGACCGCCTCCTCGATCTTGTCGGTGACCTTCGACTCCACCGTCTCCGCGTCGGCCCCGTAGTAGTAGGTCTGGATGGTGACGATGGGGAGGTCGATGTTGGGGAAGAGGGCGACGGGCATCGCCCGGAAGGACATGAGCCCGAAGACGATGAGGGTCAACACCATCATCAAGGTGGTGACGGGGCGGTTGATGGCGAAACGGTACATCTACTCGACCTCTATGGTGCCCTCGCCGAAGAGGCCGGGCATCAGCCCCTCGGTGTAGAGCTCGGCGGTGGCTTTGCGGCTTTTGGGGTCGACGGTCGGATGGATTTTGGCGACGGTGCCGCTGTAGGTTGCGTCGGAGCCGTCGACCCGGTAGGTGACGCGGTCGCCGGCTTTGACCCGCAGCCAGTACTTCTCGTCGAAGCGCAGCAGCAGTTTGACCTTCGGCGCGCCGATGAGGGTCAGGATGGGTTCGAGCATCGCACCGCTCACCCCGTCGCCCACATCTTTGTGCCGTTCGGCGACGACCCCGTCAAAGGGAGCGCGCAGGATGCTTTTGTCCAGCAGCGCCTCGCGGTAGGCCAGGCTGGCTTTCGCCGCGGAGAGGGCGGCGGCGCTCTGCTCGAAGGCCTGGAGGTAGCGCTCGTAGAGGTCGTCGTCGATGACATCGCGGACCTTGTCGTAGCGTTCGAAGGTCTGCTTGGCGAAGCGGTGTTCAATCTCGGCGCGTTTGAGCTCGGCCCGGGCAAGCTCGACGGAGAGCTGCAGGTCGCGGTTGTCCAGGTGGAGCAGCACCTCCCCTTTTTTCACCCGGTCGCCCACGTCGACGTTGAGGGTCTCGATGACCCCCGTCGAGGTGAGGGTCAGGTCGGACCGCTGGAGGGCTTCGACGTCGAAGGTCGTGTAGACGGATTCGGCGTGCAGTGCCAGAGAACAGAGAAGCAGAAGGCGGAAAAACGGTCTCATCGGAGGAACTCCTTCGGGTCGTAACCCGCGTCGAAATAGTACTGGGCGTAGGCGCCCTGGAGGGTGTTTCCGGCCCGGTTGAACTGGGCCGTGGCGTCGGTGTGCTGGGTGAGGGCGTCGAGGTAGGTGACGTAGTCGACCAGGCGAGCGCGGTACTTGCGGCTGACGGTCTCGAGGGTTTTGGCCGAGGCGCTGAGGGCCTGTTCGGCGGCGGCGACCATGGAGAGGGCACGTTCGATCGCCTTGAGGGCGAGACGGACGTTGGCGTCGGAGCGTTTGGCCTCATGGGCGATGCGGTGTTCGAGGACGAGTTTCTGAGCCATCACCGCCTCTTTCTCCCTGGACCCGGCGGAGAAGTCGATGAGGTTCATCGAGAGGTTGACGACCAGGCGGTTCTGGCGGTCGAGCCGTTCGATGGGGAAGGCGGTGGAAGCACCGTCGTACTCGTAATAACTGTAAGTGTCCTCGACGGCGAGGGTAGGGTAGTAGGAAGCGGTGCGCTGTTTTGCCGAGGCGTCGAGGGCCTCGGCGTCGTAGCGCATGGCGCGGATGGCGTCGGGTTCGGTGGTTTCGCCCGGTTCGGGGGGGATGAAACTGCCCGGGAGCGGTTCGCTCACCTCGATGCCGGTCAGGGTCTGCAGCTGCGACGCGAGGCTCTCCGCCTGGTAGCGGAGGCTGGCGATGCGGTAGTCGGCGTTGGCGACGGCGGCGCGGATGCGTTCGACCTCCTCTTCCGTGGCGATGCGGGCGGCGAGAAAGCGCTCCTGGCGTTCGAGCTGTTCGGTGAGCTGCCGCCGCTGCTGGCGCTGCGCGTCGATGTCGCCGTGGAGATTCAGCAGTTCGAAATAGGTCTGGGTCACCTGCAGGGCGAGCTCTTTGCGAAAGCCTGAAAGTTCCGCCCGGCTGGAGCGGCTTTTTGCGGCCAGCTCTTCAAGCAGGTTTTCCCGGCGGAAGCCGTCGAAAAGGGTGAAGCCGGCCTTGGCATAGGCGGTGTAGCTCTCTCTTACGTCGATGGTGCCGGTCTTGTCGAGGAGCACGGCATTCGCACCCAGGTCGATGCGGGGAAGGTAGGAGGAACGGGCGGCCTCCCGGGAAAATTCGGCGGCCCGGTACTGCGCTTCGTAGGCGGCGACGAGGTCGTTGCGGTCCGCGGCTTCGAGCAGGCTTTTGAGATCTTCGGCGCTCTAGAGCAGGGGAGCCAGCGCCAGTAGCATCAGGAAACGTCTCATTGGGGTGCCTTCAGAAGCAGCAGAAACTGCTCGATATTCTCGTCGAGACGGCTCTTCAGATCGCCGCCGCAGGCCATCCAGCACTTGATGGTACCGATTCCCAGCCCGTCGAAAAGAAAGACCAGCTCCATCGGATCTTTTTTGCAGTCGTAACGCAAAGCGAGGGGCCGCATCACCTCTTCGGCGAGGTAGAAGAAGAGCTGCATCATCGGGTTCTCCCTGTCGATCGCCATATGGGTGAAGAAGGAGGGGTCGTTGACGCTCTCTTTCATCGCCAGCTTGTGCTGGGAGACCAGTTCGTACTTGATGCGGGTGATGGCGTGCAGCCGTTCGAGGGGATCAATGTGCTGTTCGAAAGCCGACTCGACGAGGCTGCGGGCATTTTCGACGAGGCTGAAGAGGTAGTTGTTATAGAGGTTCTCTTTCGAACCGAAGAGGTTGTAGATGGTCCCGACGGAGAGGCCGACGTTTCTGGCCAGATCGGCGACCTTCATCGCTTCGTACCCCTCTTCGATGAAGAGCCGTCCCGCCTCTTCGAGAATCAGGTCGCGTTTGAACTCCTGCAGCTTCTTTTTCGCGGGCATCGGGGTTCCTTTGGGTGGCGTATTCGCAACAGTATAGAGAGTTTCAACTTAAAAATGAATCAAATTCATTTTTTATATTTTGGTTCAAAATATCCGCGTTTTTATCTGCAGCTCCGTTGCGGGAGGGCGCGGCTTACTGCTGTCGTTGGAGGTATTCGAGTTTTTTCAGAAGCAGGGCCCGCTGTTCCGGGTCGGTCGTGATGTCGGAGAGATAGGTCATCCAGGCCAAAACCGCCCTGCGGTACCCGGGGTGAGAGGCGTCCTCGATGAGGGTTTCGATGTCGGAGGGTTCGAGCCGGTCGCGCACCAGGGCGGCGGCGACGAGCCGCGAGCGCAGCGGCGTGACCGCCATTGCCGTCCGGCGGATGCGGTCGCCGTCGCCGGAGAGCAGGGCGTAGCCGAAGCGGCGGTACTGCGGGGGGAGGTCGGAGACCTGCTCGGGGGGGAGGGAGGCGGTGAGCATCGCGTAGTAGGCGCTCAGCCCCGCATCATCCAGCAAGAGTGTCAGTTCGGCGGCCTCTTCGCAGCCGTCGGCTTCGAAGACGGCCCGTTTGAGGGCGCACCGGGTGAGGTAGAGGCGGGCCAGGGACTCCAGGTCGGCACTTTGACGGGCGGAGCGTTCGGCGTGGCTGTAGTTGCTCTGCACCAGGAGCCGTTCGTCCTTGAGGAAGTGTTCGGCGTAGGCTTCGGTGGCGGTGGCGGCCTGGTAGCGCCAGCTGTCTTCGTGCTGGGGGGTGGAGCAGGCGGCGAAGAGCAGGGGGACGAGCATGAGCAGCCATCTCATGGGAGGGCCGCCTTTCCGGACTGCTCGTTGCCCAGCATGGTGTCGACCCGGTCGATGAGGTTGTTGGCCTTCTGGACGCCGGTGCGGATGTCCCCCTTGAGTTCCACGAGGTCCTGGTCGTAGCCGCCGATGGCCTCGACGGTCCCCTCCAGGGTGTCGAGCTTCTCCTGGATGTCGGAGAGGATGGCGTCGAACTGTTTCATCGTCGCGTCGGAGGGGGCCACCACGCTGCGGTTGAGGTCGCGGAGCATCACCTGCAGGGCGTCCACCGTCGCCTTGGTCCCGGCGAGGCTGCTGCGCAGGTCCCGGGTGGCGTTGGCGTCGCCGGTCAGGGTCGTCAGCAGGGCGTCGTCCTCGACAAGCCGGTTGCTGTAGTCGCGCAGGTTGTCCAGGGAGACAAAGAGGCTCCCCTCGTCCGATGCGAGTTTGGCGCTCATGGCGTTGACGGAGACGACGATATTCTGGAGGTCTTTCACGACGGGTTCGATCTTGTTGATGATGTCGTTGATGTCGTCCTGCACGGTGATGCCCAGGGTGCTTCCCGCCTCGAGCATGGGGCTCTCAAGGGTGGTGAAGACGTCGAGACGGGGGGAGCCGATAAGGGGTTTTTCCAGACGCAGGATCGTGTCGCGGCGAATCCATTTCGCGTGCTCTTTCTTGATGTCGAAGAGGACCAGGACGGCGCCGCTGTCGGTCAGTTCGATGTTGCGGATGGTGCCGATCTCGAAGCCGGAGTAGTTGACGGGCATGCCGATGTAGAGGGCTTCGGCGCTTTTGGTGTAGAAGCGGAAGGGGAGGGTCTCGTCGAAGACCCCTTTCTTGCGCAGCATCACGTAGCCGACCGCCACGAGCAAAATGCTGAAGCCGATGACGAAGACGCCGACGGCGAGTTTCATCCGATGATATGACACATCTCACCTCCCGCTTCGTATTTGCTCCGGTTGCTCCGCATGTCCAGCACGATGCATTCGCGGTTCTGGGCGATGCGGTAGACCGACGCCCCCATCACTTCCATCTCCACGGTATCGCGGAGCATGACGAAGGGTCTTACGATAACTATCTTATCATATTGCGTCATCGTTGCGCGCAGAAGTTGGGCGATGAAGCGTTCGCCGTCGTTGCAGTTGACGCTTCGAAGCCGGGAAATATGGCCGTAGCCGAAGGACTCGAGGGCCTCCTCAGCGAGGGCGTGGGCGGCTTCGCGGGAGTAGCCTTCGTGCACCTCCTTGATGAGGGCGATGTTCTCGACGATGTCGAGGTTGGAGAGGAGGGGGGTCTGCATGCTGACGGGAGCGAAACTGCCCGGTTCGAGCCGGTCGTAGAAGTGCCGGAGGCTCTCGTCGTCGTCGAAGAGCTTTATAGTGATTGCAGTGCTAATGTGATCACCTCGATGCTGAAGATGGCGATGAAGAGCCGCACCATGCCGTTTCGGACGGAGATGGGGATGTCGCTCATCGCGTGGTCGGACTTGAGCCCGCTGTAGATGGGGATCAGGGTCGCGAAAAAGCCGAAAGCGGCGCTTTTGCCCAGGAGGACGAGAAAGTCGGCGACGGTGACCGCCTGGGTGAGGGTGTGGAGGTAGAGCTCGATGTCCATCTGCAGAAAAAGTGCGCTGAAGAGGTAGCCGCTGAGAAGCATGATGATGGCGAAGAGCGCGCTGAGCAGGATGATGCTGACGATCCCGCCGATGATGCGCGGCAGGAAGAGGTAGTCGATGACGTCGATGCGGAAGGCTTTGAGTGTGGAGAGTTCGTTGTTGACGTGCATGACGGCGATCTCCGTGTTGATGGCGGTCCCCGAACGCAGCGCGATGAGCATCACGGTGAAAAAGGGGGCGAACTCGTTCATGACGAACCCGACGAGGATGGTCCCGATCTCCTCCTGCAGCGAAAAATCCACGGCCAGGGAGACGACGTAGCCGGTGATGACCGAGCCGAAGAGGACGCCGATGAAGAGAAAGAGGGGAAAGACCTCGACGGCGGTGAAGTAGATCTGTTTGACCAGGACCGAGCGCATGGCGGCGTGGTAGCTCTGGGGGCGGATGGCGTGCCAGAGGCAGATGAAGGTGAAATGGAGCGCTTCATAGAGGGAGCCCAGCGCGTAGAGCGTTCTGTTGCCGACCGTTTCGATGCCCGAGAGTAACCACTGCTTCATCCCATTAGTATAGCCTAATTGAAGGTTGCCGGCAGCGCAACCTCACAAGACGGGGAAGCACCACCCTTCGTCGCGGACCGCTTCGGGGGGCTCGACGGTATGGCCCGAGAGGATGCGCCGGGCGCCGTAGGCGCAGAGCAGGGCGTCGCACAGGTGCTCGTCGAAGGGCTCCGGCGCGATGCCCAGCGTCCGGAAAAGCGGCTCCGGGTGCTGCTTGTACCCCTCCAGTCCCAGGGTCAGGGCGATCTGCCGGGGGTAGACCTCGAAGAGGGGGACGCGGCGGTCGCCGATGCGCACTGCGCGAAAGCGGTAATCGAGCCTGTGAAGCAGGGCGACGGCCCGGGCCGTCAGACGCCCGATGCGGTCCCCGGCGGGGGGCATGGGGCGCAGGCCGAAGCGGCGGAAGATCCAGTAGTCGGTATAGCGGTAGAGGTAGGGGTTGAGAATTTCCCCGCTCCCCTCGCGGGGCAGCTGCGGGGCTTCGGGATCTTTGAGGGCGAGGGGGATGCCCAGGGGGGCGTCGATGGCGATGGCGTCGACGTCATGGCGCCCGCAGGCGTCGGCGAGAAACTCCAGGCAGCTTTCGTGGTCGCGGTGGCGGGGTTCCTTGAAGGCGTCGACGAGCCGCACCCCGTCGCCGTCGGCTTCCAGGAAGACGTAGGCGCTGGTACCGCCCATGCAGCCGCCGAGGTCGATGCCGAGTATCCGTTGGGTTTGCATGACACGGTTATAGCATAAGCGTTATAATACCCCTATGAAAAGCTACCGATACATCATCTCCGGAAACGTTCAGGGAGTCTGGTACCGCAAAAGCGTCCAGCGCAGCGCGCAGGCGGAGGGGTTCAGCGGCTATGTGCGCAACCTGCCCGACGGTACCGTCGAGGCGGGGGTAAGCTGTCCCGAGGAGCGCCGGGAGGCCTTCGAATTGCTGCTGCGCCGGGGCTCGTCGGCGAGCCGGGTCGACGCGTTGGAGCGGTTCGACTCCGACGCACGCCACGAGGGTGCTTTCGAGGTGCGCTGAGTGGTCGTCTCCCGCATCGCCCCCACCCCCAGCGGCTACCTGCACGCCGGCAACGCCCTGAACTTTCTGCTGAGCGCCTGGTACGTGCGCAGTCACGGTGGAAAGCTGCTGCTGCGCATCGACGACATGGACACCACCCGCTGCCGCAGCGCATACGTCGACGACGTTTTTTTCGCCCTGGAGTGGCTGGGGATCGAGATCGATGAGGGGCCTTCGGGAACGGAGGCCTTTTACCGCGACTACTCCATGGCGAAAAAAACCGACTACTACCGCACGGAGCTTGAGGCCCTGCGGGAGCGCAGCGGCCTGCTCTACGCCTGCGAATGTTCCCGCAGGGAGCTCGAAGCCTACGATGCGGGGGTCTACCCGGGCCTCTGCCGGGAGAAAAACAGGGCGCTGGCGACCCACCGCAGCGCCCTGCGCATCCATGTGCCCGAAGGCACCCGCATCGACGTCGGGGAGCGGGTCGTGGCGCTGGACCGGGAGATGGGGGATTTCGTTCTGTGGCGCAAGGACGGGCTGGGGGCCTACCAGTTCGTCTCCGTCATCGAAGACCGCGACCTCGGGGTGAACGCGCTGGTTCGGGGGGAGGACCTGCTGGTTTCCAGCGCCGCCCAGCGCTACCTTGCGCCGCTGGTGGGGGCTGATGCTTTCGCCTCGGCGGCCTTCCTTCACCACCCGCTGCTGCGCGGCGAGGGGGGCGCGAAACTCTCGAAGTCGGAGGGGGCGTACGCCCTAAAGGAGATGCGCGCCGAGCCCGGGGCGCGGGAACGGCTCTTCGAAGCGGCCCGGAAGATGGCTCAGGAGCTGGCTATCGAGGTGCCGGCGAGGTAGCCGCTGGCCCAGGCGAAGTGGAGGTTGAAGCCGCCCCGGCGGCCCACGACGTCGAGCACCTCACCGGCGAAGTAGAGCCCGCTCACCTGTTTCGAGGCCATGCTTTTCGGGTCGATCTCCCCCGTCGCGACGCCTCCCCCGCTGACCTCGGCATGTTTGAACCCGTGGGTGGACGTCACGCTGAAGCGCCAGTCGCAGAGGGTGCTGGCGAGGCGCTTGAGGCCCTTCGTCGGAAGGGTTCCGGCCTCCTGTTTGGGGTCGATGCCGCAGGCTTCGCAGAGCGTGCGTGCGATCTTCGGTGCGACGATGCCGCCGAGCATCGTTTCCGCGGTGTGGGCGGGAACGTTTTTGCAAAGTCCCGAGATCGCTTCGGAGAGGCTTTGCCGCTCGTAATCGGGCAGGAGTTTGACCCCCAGGGTAACGGTGCGCTCCATCAGCAGCGCCTCGGAGGCCTGACGGCTGATGTCGAGAACGGCGAAGCCCGAGATGCCGTAACGGGTGAAGAGGACGTCGCCCCTCTGCCGCGCTTCAGCGCGGTTGTCGAGGTAGAGGGTCACTTCGGCCTCTTGTTTCACCCCGGCCATCTTTTTGAAGAGGGCGCCGTCGAGTTCCAGGGCCACCAGCGAGGGGTAGGTCGGCACGACCGCATGGCCGAAGGCTTCGGCGAAGCGGTATCCCGAAGCGTTGGCCCCGAGCTGGGGGGCGGCTTCGCTCCCGGTGGCGACGAGCAGCCGGGAGAAGGGGCCGTAGTGCGTCTCCCCGCAGGCGACGCGAAACTCCGCGGCGACCTTTTCCGCTTCGGTGACCGGGGCGCCGCAGACGAAGAGCACGCCGCATTCGGAGGCTTTCTCCCGCAGGGCGTCGACGACGGAGGCGGCGCTGTCGGAGAGGGGGTAGCAGCGGCCGTCGGGCAGGATGCGCAGCAGCAGCCCCGCCTCGCGGCAGAACTTTTCGAAACGTTTGAATCCGAAGGCGGCCAGGGCGGGGGCGACGAAGCCGGGATCGCTCCCGAAGTAGTCCGAGGGTTCCGGCGCGGTGTTGGTGATGTTGCAGCGGCCGTTGCCCGAAGCGAGGATCTTCCGGCCGACGCGGTCGCTCTGTTCGAAGAGGGTGACCGCGCATCCCGCGGAGGCGGCGGTGATGGCCGCCACCAGCCCCGAAGCGCCCCCGCCGATGACGGCGACGCTCTCGGCGTGACGGGCGGCGGCAGCGGGATGACGGTGCGTCGCCTGGGTCATGGCGGCTCCTTTGGCGGATTTTGTAGCGTCATTGTAGCGCCCGGGGGCTTGGAAGAACGTGAAGTCTTGACCGGCATCAAGGGGCGGACATGGAAGTTGTACTATAATCGTTCATCATGAGATTCGAGACCTACTGCAAGGAAGTCGCCACCTTGACGACTTTCGTCGCCCATTACTGCCGGGACAAACACCTAGAGGCCGAAAAGCTGCCGCGACAGATTCCGCTGCGCTACGGCGACGAGCGTGCCGAACCCATTGCGACGATGCTCTGCGAGGAGTGTCTGGAGACCGTGCTCTACGGCATCTCCCGGCTGGAGGGGTGCCCCTACGACGAAAAGCCGAAGTGCCGGAAATGTCCCGACCCCTGCTACGAGCGGCCGATGTGGAAGCGGGTGGCGGCGATTATGAGGTACAGCGGGATGAAGTTGGGGATGACGCGGTTACGGAGGAAGATTCGGTTTTGGGCGGGATCTGAGAGGGAATTTCGGTAGGTTTTTTTGTATTTTGTAAAGGCTTTTAGAACCATGTTCATTCTTTTGTCTTGTCAAAAGAACGAACCAAGAAAACCGCGCCGTGACAGTTGGGTGGCTTGCTACTGCAAGTTCCCGAGTTACGCGCTGCTTCAAGCTAAAAACGCAAAACTCGCTGCGCTCAAACAGATGCGTTTTCTTAACGCTTGAATCACCCCGCAACCCGGCCACCCAAAGCACGGCAGGAAGCTACAAGGTATCGTATTTTGAATGGATTGATTTCGGCTCTGCCGAAATGGAGCTTAGCCTTGACAGATTGTGGCTATTATCTACTTCTGAGCGCTACCTACTAGCCAAAGCAACGCGGTATCATCAATAAAGAGCGACAGCGACACTCTGATAGTGAAGCGGGTGAGCGTCTGCACCTGATGTCTGTAAAATATGTGAGTCTGAAATTTTCTGTAAAAGGAAAGGATGGCGCGGCGGACGGGACTCGAACCCGCGACCCCCGGCGTGACAGGCCGGTATTCTAACCAACTGAACTACCGCC
>JBNKLF010000039.1:0-12898 GCA_050292215.1 Sulfurimonadaceae bacterium
TCACCCCAATAGTCCAACAAAACAAGTAAAACGCTCACGAAGTGATGTTTCCTGAATATGTCGGTCTATCGACGGATTTCGATGTTAACCATACATCAGGGCGAGGTGCCTAAGCAGAACGTCTCCGTAGCCAGGAGACGTTGGAACCCTCTGCGTTCTAACGCCGTCCAAAAGAAATAGTATAAGAATTCCTAATGTGATAGTTGGATTACATTAATATTCGGTTAATTATGCAGACCTACAATCATTTTGTCAGCGTCGGTAAAGTTATGGATAGATTCCGACTCTCCGCCGCGGCTATCAATTTCCAAGGATTTACCATGCAAGTACCCGATTATTTGATGATCGTGCCCGCCTCCGCGGCCGGTTCGATCCTGGTATTGGCGCTTTTGGGCATCGTCGTGCTCTACATGGCCCGCAAGCCGGCACACCAGACGATCCTCTCGGTATCGAAGACCCTGTTTCGGGCATTCCGCCTTTTCGCGGCTTCGGTGCTGATGGCGGAGCAGAAGCTCAAGGCGCGCAACAAGGAGGTGCTTCTG
Source organism: Sulfurimonadaceae bacterium (assembly GCA_050292215.1). Taxonomy (GTDB): domain Bacteria; phylum Campylobacterota; class Campylobacteria; order Campylobacterales; family Sulfurimonadaceae; genus SZUA-415. The sequence goes on from JBNKLF010000039.1 coordinate 543, forward strand.
GCCTCGGGCAAGATAGCAGCGGAACACGCCATCGAGAGGGAGTTCGAACGCATCGACGACTTCGTGAAAAAAGACCTCTCCTATTTCCCCACCCTGCAGCATGACATCGCCGCCAGCGTGGTGCGCCTCGACGAAGATTTCCAGAAAAGCGCCGAAGTCCCCCCGGCCCCGCCGGGCTGGACCAAGGCCATCGAACCCATCGCGACCATCCCCCCTTCGGAGGACTCCATGGTCGCCGAGATTCTCAAAAGCATCAAAGACGCCCTGGAGCGGGGCCAGAACAAGGCCCTCGAAGCCTACCGCGCCGGTACCCACCAGCGGCACCTGCAGCTCAAACAGATGATCCCGACCCTGCGGCACATCAACCAGGCCCTCGGCGGCCTGGACAAGAACGTCCGCAAACTCCTCGAACGCACCGCGACCATCGACCGTCAGATGGACGACTACGACCGGATCGTCAAAAAGAGCGACAAGGCCGCCGAGATGCTCTCCTCTTCGGCCATGACCCAGTTCGTCATCGCCGGGTTCGTTCTGGCCATCGCCGTCGGCGGAGCGCTCATCAACTTCAACCTGATCGCCCGGCCCATGCAGGAGATGGTGGGCGGTTCGGTCCACATGATGGGCTACCGCGTCGCGGACATCGCCGCGCTGGTGATCGTCCTCGTCGAAATCTCCATGGGACTTTTTCTCATGGAGTCGCTGCGCATCACGCGCCTCTTCCCGGCCATCAACACCCTCGAAGAGCGCATCCGCATCCGGATGATCGTCGTCTCCTTCGTCTTTTTGCTCCTGCTCGCCAGCGTCGAAGCGGGACTGGCCTACATGCGCGAACTCCTCTCCGCCGACGACGCGGCCCTGGTGGCCGGGCTGCTTGCCGGTAACGCCGCCCCCCCGGCGGCGGTCAACGACTCGGGGCGCTGGATCACCACCGCGGCCCAGATGGGGATGGGCTTCATCCTCCCCTTCGCGTTGACCTTCATCGCCATTCCCCTCGAGTCCTTCGTCCACTCCAGCCGCACGGTGCTGGGGATGCTGCTTGAAGGGGCACTTCGGATGTTCGCCGTCACCCTGCGTTTCGCGGGCAACGTCAGCAAGTACGCCGGGTACAGCCTGGTGAGCCTCTACGACCTGGTCATCTTCATGCCCCTGTGGGTAGAGGGCGCGATCAAAGGCGGCATGAGCCGGAAGCGCCGGTCCGAACCGGCCGCGCCCGCGGCGAAAACCGCCGCAGCGGTTTCGGACGGGCAGGAGAAGGTGAAAGCATCGGAAGAGGACTCCGGTGAGCAGACGCCCAAAAAACGCCCCAGCCGCCGCCGGAGCGCGGCCAAACCCACAGCGGTCGAGGATGTCACGGAGGCATTGGCGGCCGCGGAAGCGAAGGAGGTCTGATGAAACGCATGTTCGCACTGGCCCTTGCGGCCCTCATGATGGCGGCGTGTTCCGACGCGCCCCGCAACTACAACCGGGGGGTCTACATGCTCATCGACACCTCCGGGACCTACACCCAGGAGCTGCAAAAAGCGCAGCAGATCATCAACTACACCCTCGCCAAGCTTGACACCGGCGACAGCTTCGTCGTCGCCAGCATCGACACGGGGAGCTTCAGCGAGAAGGACATCATCGCCAAGGTGACCTTCGACGACCGCCCCAGCAACGCCAACCAGCAAAAACGCGCCTTCCAGGAGGCCATCGACGCCTACGTCAAAGGGGTGAAGTCAAGCCCCTTCACCGACATCACCGGCGGCATTTTGCAGGCGACGGAGTACCTGAACGAACGCGGCCCCAACAAGAAGACCATTCTCGTCTTCTCCGACATGAAAGAGGACCTCAAGCCCGGCTACATCCGGGACATCCCCTTCACCCTCGACGGTTTCGACGTCGTGGCGCTCAACGTCACGAAACTGCGCAGCGACAACATCGACCCCCGCGAATACATGCAGCGGCTCGACGAATGGAAAGCGCGGGTGGAAGAGGCCGGAGGGCGGTGGAAGGTGATCAACGACCTCGAACGTCTCGATGGCCTGATCCAGGAGTGAGGGGCCTTTAGGCCGCATCCTCCTCGACGAAGATGGCGTCGAGCAGCCCGTCGACGAACTCGTACTTGTCGAAGGGGACGAGGTGATCGGGCTGTTCGCCCACCCCGACGTAGAGGATGGGGAGTTCAAGGGCGTAGGCGATGGAGAAGACCGAGCCCCCCTTGGCGGTACCGTCGAGCTTCGTGATGATGATGCCGTCGACGCCGACCATCTGGTTGAACGCCTTCGCCTGGGCGATGGCGGAGTTGCCCTGGGTGCCGTCGAGGATGAGGATCTTGCGGTGCGGCGCCCCGGCGTGGGCCTTGTCGCAGATGCGGACGATCTTCTTGAGCTCCTCGCCGAGGTTGGTCTGGGTATGGAGCCGTCCGGCGGTGTCGATGATGACGTGCTCGTACCCCTTCGCCTTGGCGGACTCGATGGCGTCGTAGGCGACCGCGGAGGGGTCGTGCCCCTGGCGGGAAGCGACGATGGCGACGCCCAGCTTCTCCGCCCAGCGGGAGAGCTGCTCGATGGCCGCCGCCCGGAAGGTGTCGGAAGCCCCCAGCATCACGCGGCCCCCGGCGTCCATGTAGCGCTTCGCCAGTTTGGCGATGGTCGTGGTCTTGCCCGCCCCGTTGACCCCGATGATGAGGTCGACGACGGGCTTGGCGGCTTCGGGTTCGCGGTAGGAGGTGTAGGCGAGGGTGGCCAGCAGCTTGGAACGGAGCTGGTCGCGGGTCACCTCCTCCTGGTAGAGCTCCCGCAGGATGATCTCCACCAGGTCGTACTCCACGTCCGCTTCGAGGAGAATCTCCTCCAGCTCATCCTTGGAGATCTTGAGCTTCTTCTTCGGGGCGACGGTCTTGATCGCCTCGGCGGTCTTCTGCAGCCCCTTCTTGATGAACCCGAACATGGCCGACTCCTACTCCCGTCCCAGAAGCTGTTTGATGTCGCTTTCGATCATCTCTTCGGCGACCATCCCGACGTAGTGGTTGGCGTAGGCGCCGTTTTGGTACATGATCATCAGCGGAATGGGGAACTGCTGCCCGATGTTGATGGCCGCGGCGAGGGAGCGGTAGAAGGGGCGGTTGGCGTCGGAGTTGACGACGATGAAGTCCGCGCCGTGCTGCTCTTTGAAGTTGTTGAGCGTCGCGTTGGAGATGCCGTCCTCGATGGTGATGCCGATGACGACGATGTCGTCGGGGAACTTCTTCTGCAGGCTGGCGAGGTGGGGCGCTTCGGCCCGGCAGGGCTGACACCAGGTGGCGAAGATGTCGAAGAGCACGATCTTGTTCTCATGACCCTTCAGGGTGAAGTTGTTCCCCTCCTTGACGACGGTGTACGGCATGCCGTGGGTGTCGGTCAGGACGAATTCGTTGGAGGCGACGAGGGAGTCGCCCTGCTGTTCGGTCGAGTCGCCGCAGCCCTGCAGCAGCATCAGGAGAGTCAGCGTCACAAAAAGGAGGGTTTTCTTCAACATTTATGGCCTTCAGGATAGAATATGCGCAATTATAGCCAAGGGGTACCTCAAATCCCTATAAAACCGCGGGAAAAGCCGAAGCCTTCGGAATCCCGCAGAAGGAACGACGTGGACAAAGCCGCCCTGCGACGGCACTGCCTCGAACAGATGAAGCAGCGCTCCCGCCACAACAAGAAGTACATGGAGGCGAAACTCCACCGCCGGCTGCTGCGGCTCATTCGACAAAGCGGCGCGAAGAGCATCCTCTTCTACTGGCCGCTCCCCATCGAGGCCGATCTTCGCAAACTGCTCTGGGCCCTGCCGAGGGAGATGAAGGTCTACCTGCCGTTTATGGAAGACGTCAGTTTCAAGATGGTACCATTTAGACTGCCTCTGGAGCGTAAGAAGTTTGGAATCTACGAACCGGGCAACAGTTATCGAATCATAAATAAAGTTGATATTGCTATCGTGCCGGCCGTCGCATTCGACGCCGATGCACGCCGAATCGGATTCGGCAAGGGAATGTACGACCGTTTCTTTGCCACGTTGAAAAACAGACCTGTCATTTTCTTTGTCCAGCTCGATGTGTGCCGCAGCCGCGGCCGCATCTGCGACGACCACGATGTTTCGGCCGACGTCATTGTGACGCCGCGCACGTGCTATAGCAAGACAGGAACCCATAATGTTGAACGAAATACTCCTGGGTGGCGGCATCGCCACCCTCAGTGGGGTAATCGGTTTTTTCATTTCTAAAAAAATAACGTCTTCACAATTTGACATCTACGTAGAACAGGCCAAGGCGAAAGCCCGGGCGATCGAGAACGAGGCGGAGATGCTCCTGCAGCGTTCGACCATCAAGTCCCAGGAGATCGAACTCGAGGCCAAGAAACATTACGAAGAGGCCCTGGAACGGGCCCGGCGCGACCTTTCCGACCGCGAGGCGGCGGTGTCGCGCGGCGAAAAGCGGTTCGAGGAGTTCCGGGAGTCGGAACTCGCGAAACTGAAGCAGGAGCGCGGCGTCATCGAGAGCCGCCGCCTCACCCTGCAGCGCAATGAGACGTCGTTGGAGAAACTGAAAACCGATTACACGGCCAAACTGAACGATGCCATGGGCATCGTCGAAGGTGTCGCGGGGATGACCCGCGACGAAGCGAAAAACCTGCTCCTGCAGCAGGTCGAAGAGACCGCGCGGGCGGACATGTCCCACATCGTGCGGCGTTACGAGAGCGAAGCGAAAGAGGAGGGGCAGCGCAAGGCGAACTACATCCTCGCGCAGGCGACCTCACGCTATGCCGGGGAGTTCGCCTCCGAGCGGCTCGTCAACACCGTCCACCTCGACGACGACGAGCTCAAGGGGCGCATCATCGGCAAGGAGGGGCGCAACATCAAGGCGCTGGAGATGCTGCTGGGGGTCGATATCATCATCGACGAGACCCCCAACGCCATCATTGTCAGCAGCTTCAACCTCTACCGCCGCGCCATCGCCACGAAGACCCTGGAACTCCTCATCGAGGACGGCCGCATTCAGCCGGCGCGCATCGAGGAGATCTACCAGAAGGTGAGCCAGGAGTTCGAAACGGCGGTGCTTCACGAAGGCGAAGAGGCCCTCGTGGAGCTGGGCATCGGCACGATGCACCCCGAGCTGACCAAACTGGTCGGACGGCTGCGCTACCGGGCCAGCTACGGCCAGAACGCCCTGGCGCACACCCTCGAAGTGGCGCACCTGGCGGGCATCATGGCCGCCGAGATGGGCGGCGACGCGACCCTGGCCAAACGGGCGGGTCTGCTGCACGACATCGGCAAGGCGCTCACCCACGACCAAAACGGCAGCCACGTCGACCTGGGCGTCGAGGTGTGCCGCCGCTACAACGAGGACGAGGTGGTCATCAACGCCATCTACGCCCACCACGGCCACGAGGAGATCAAGAGCGTCGAGTGCGCCGCGGTCTGCGCGGCGGACTCCCTCTCCGCCGCCCGTCCCGGGGCGCGCCGCGAGGTGCTTGAGAGTTTCCTCAAACGGGTCAGCGCCATCGAGGAGATCGCCTCGGAGCGCGCCGGGGTCCGGCAGGCCTACGCCATCAACGCCGGCCGCGAGGTGCGGGTCATCGTCAACGCCGAACTGGTCACCGACGACGAGACGGTGCTGCTGGCCCGGGAGATCGCCCGGGACATCGAGCAGAAGGTGCAGTACCCCGGCGAGATCAAGGTCAACGTCATCCGCGAAAGCCGGGCCGTGGAGTTTGCGCGCTAGCGCGCTTCCGGCCTCCCTTCTCCCCCTCCGCTTCTTTATACCCGCTTAAAAAAAAATGTGATAACCGAAAGTTATGCACGGGTAATCAAAAGTTTCAATAGTATATGCCAACTAAAATGAACCGAGGGCCCGGATGCTGGACAAGAACGAAACGCTGGAACAACTGCGCAACGCCAAAAAGGCGCATCTCAAGTGGGTTCAGCGCGCCGGTTCCCTCATCGACGGCATGCCCGTGGAGAAAGAGCAGGTCCCCGTCGGCTGCACCGAATGCGTCTTCGGCGGCTGGCTCTACTCCGACGCCCAGAAACTCAACGTCATCCCCAACATGAGCTGTTTGCAGGAGATCGAGAAGTTCCACACGGAGCTGCACGACATCTACATGGAGATTTTCCGCATCTACTTCTCCGAGGAGGAGCGGGGGTTCTTTGCCAAGCTGCTGGGGAAAAAGCGGAAGATTTCGGAAGAGGACAAGATGCTGGCGCAGGAGTACTACCGCCAGCTGAAGATCAGCTCCGAGCGGCTGCTGGGGCAGATCGACAAGCTCGAACGCCGACTGACGGCGCTTCAGAGCAGTGTATTTGCCGAGGTGTAGCTACTTTTTGATGGTGACGACGACGGCGCCGCGCAGGTCGCCCATCTTGTAGCCGGTCGCCTTGTCGCCGGGGTACATGGCGGTGATGTAGTCGGCAAGCTCGCCCTTGGCCAGGTCGCCGTGGCACTTGAGGCAGACCCCTTTGTTGATGGTGAGGGGCTTGTAGAACTTCGCCGTTTCGGCATCGACGTTCTCGACAAGGTAGCCGGGGAGGGCCACGCCGGACTCCTGGAGCTTCTGCAGGGACTCCATCACCGCCAGTTCGTCCGCTTCGGGACGGTTGGAGGGGTTGCGCTCCTTGAGGCTGACGCGCTTGACGCTCACCCCTTCGCCCAGCTCGTCGCTGACGGTCTGGGTGAGGCCGAAGGCGTGCTCCGCGCAGAACTTCACCGCCGCCACGGGGCCGCCGGCTTTCATCTCTTTTTGCAGGTTGCCGCCGAGGGTCTGGATGAGTTTCTGGGCCGCGGCCTTTCCGGTCGCCACGACCTGCTCGTTATCTTCTTTTGCGCTCTGGTAGGGGTTGGCCAGGGCCACGGCGCCGCCGAGCAGCGCGGTTGCGATCAAACGGTTCATCTTCATATCCATATCTCCGACTTATTTTTTCTATAATTTTACCGAATCAATTATAAAGCTCGGACTCTTCCTCGTTCATTTCAGAATCGTCATAGGGATCCATGTGGGCGATGGTCTCGACGCTGCGGTCGGGGAAGAGGGCTTTGATGTCGAGCTCGATCTGGTCGGTCACCTTGTGGGCGTCGTAGAGGGAGATGCTGACGTTGAAGACGATGTGGACCGAGACGAAGATGACGGAACCGGCCTGGCGGGTCTGGAGGTAGTGGTAGTCGCTGATGTCGCCGTCGGCAAGGCGCTGTTCGAGGAGGGCTTTGATCTTCTCCGTGTCGCCGTCGTCGAGGGCGATGTCCAGGAGCATCAGGACGCCTTCCTTGATGAGGGGGTAGGCGGAGTAGATCATGTAAAGCGCGATGGCGATGCCGAGGATGGGGTCGATGATGTCCTCGCCGGTGACGGAGATGAGCCCCAGGGCGAGGAGTACGGCGCCGTTGGAGAAGAGGTCGGTCTTGTAGTGCAGGGCGTCGGCCTTGATGACCATGTTGTTGGTCTTTTTCGCGACGATCTGCAAGAAGATGACCAGGGCGGCGGTGACGACGATGGAGAGGAGCATCACGCCGATGGAGGCTTCGAGGTAGGAGGTCTTCTGAGCGTGCCACATCTTCGCCAGCGCCTGGTAGAGGATGAAGAGGCCGGAGATGGAGATGATGGTCCCTTCGACGACGGCGGCAAGGGGTTCGAGTTTGCTGCGGCCGTAGTTGAACTGCTCGTCGGGGGCCTTCTCCGCGTTGTGCAGGGCGAAGAAGTTGAAGACGGAGACGGAGACGTCCAGGAAGGAGTCGATGGCGGAGGCAAGCACGGCGACGGAGCCGCTCATGATGCCGATGGCCATTTTGACGACGACGAGCAGGCTCGCGACGGAGGTGGAGACGACGGTGGCTTTTTTCTCGATTCTCATGGGGAAGATTTTAGCATAAAGCGGGCGGAAACGGGCGGCAACAGGGCAGGGCGGCATGGGGGATTCTGCCTAATATTTCGGACGTTTTGAATTTTTGGGCGGATTTTTTGCCGTTCCGACAGAAAAAACGGCGGAAGCGTCTCCGAAGCTGAGTGCAAAAATAGCAGCAGGAAATTTAAGAAGTGTGATGTAAAATGAGTGAAAATATGTCTTTTTGTTTAAATGTATGCTTTTACTATGATATTTCAGTGATTTGTATGTGGAGATTTTGAGGAGAAGATGTGGGACATGCCAAGGAACTTTTGAAAAGAGCGCTGAAAACCGTCGCATTGTTAGGCTTGGCTTTGATTGTCGTTTTGATGATTTTGTTTGGTCTGTCATATATGTTGCTAGGAGACTTTAGTCCTTGCGGGAATCAACTTTTGCATGAGTATTATTCACCTGACAATGCCAGGAAAGTGATCGTATTCGAAAGAGATTGCGGTGCAACGACAGGTTTTACTACTCAGGTTTCCATATTGGAAGCGAATGAGACCTTGGATGATAAAAGTAGCGGTAACGTACTGTTAATTCAGGGACATCCGCGTGAGGTGGCACCCGAGATCCATTGGAGTAGCAATAAAAGTGTGATCATACATCAGCAGTCGAATGGCAAAGTTGTGAAGGCAGAGAGTCGTTTAGGTTGGCTTGATCCCATAACAATCATGTATGAGTAAGCGCGTTAAAGTCTAGAAATACTGCCCATGAGCCCCCTTATCAGCAAAGCGCACTACAAAGAGGCCTTCATCCTCAAGGAGTGCGCGCTGGTGATCGACGTCGAGGGGCTGGTCGATGCCCTCAACCGCCGCTGCTTCCCCTTCGAGACCGTCGAGATGGAGATGGAGGAGCTGGAGCCCTTTGCGAAGCTCGATTTCCGCGAAGACCGCATATTGACGGAGATGACCGACGTTCGGCGGGACGAGCCCGTCATCGTCGCTTCCTACGGCCGGGAGCTGCGGGTCGTCGACGGGAACCACCGCATCAAAAAGCGGATGCTCGACGGCTTCGGGTGCTGCGAGGTCATCATCGTCCCTCCCGCCGTACTCTGCCAGTTCGCCGAGCCGCTCGCCTTCTGATGTTGCCGGGGTCTGATATAATGGCCCTATCATGAACAACTACACTAAAACATTCACCGTCACCAACGACGACATCGACATGAACGGCCATGTCGGGAACATCCGCTACCTGGAGTGGTTTCTCGAAGCGGCGCACGAACACTCCGAAGCCCTCGGGCTCGGTTTCGAGGAGCTCAAGGAGATGAACCGCACCTGGGTCGCCAAGGAGCACCACATCGCCTACAAGCACAGCGCCCTCGAAGGGGACGAACTCGAGCTGGAGACCTGGCTGGAGAACATCAAGTCGGCCCAGGGCGTGCGGCGCTACGCCCTGCGCAAAGCCGCCGACGCCACTGCGCTTTGCGAAGGGTGGACCTCCTGGGTCTTCGTGGAGCTGGGCACCTACCGGCCCAAGCGGATTCCCGAAGCGCTTGTGCGCAGCTACGCGGAGCAAACCGCTCCCTGAGACGCCTCAGCGTTTCCTCTGAAGAAACGCTTCCATCTCCGCTTCGGGAAGCGGCTGCGAGTACCAGTACCCCTGGATCATCCGACAGTCGTTCGCGAGGAGGAACTCCTTCTGCTCCAGACTCTCCACACCCTCCGCCACGACGATGAGGTTCAGCGTCTTCGCCAGGCTGATGACCGTTTTGCTGATGGCGACGTCCTCGTTGTCTTCGGGAAGGCTGTCAATGAAGGATTTGTCGATCTTCAGCTTTCGGATGGGGAGTCGTTTGAGGTAGGCCAGGGAGGAGTAGCCGGTGCCGAAGTCGTCGACGGAGAGGGAGATGCCGAGGTCGTGAAGCCTGCGGAGCTTCTGGATGGAGAGCTCCGGTTCGTGCATGATCTGCGTCTCCGTCACCTCGAACTCGATATGCTCGAAGGCGATGCCGCAGCGTGAGGCCAGCTCCGTGACGAACCCGATGAAATCCTCCTCCTCAATCTGCTTCATGGAGAGATTGACGGAGATGGTTTTCGGGGCGAGTCCCCGCGCCTGCCACGCCATGTACTGCTCAAAGGCCTTCTTCATGACGATGCGGTCGAGTTCGACGATCATGCCGTTCTGCTCGGCGATGGGGATGAAGCGGTCGGGCATGATGATGCCGAGCTTGGGGTGCTCCCAGCGGACCAGCACCTCGACCCCCTCGATCTGCTCCGTCAGCGCGTCGATCTGGGGTTGGTAACGGAGGGTCAGGTAGTCGTTGATGAGCGCCTGCCGCAGCTCGCTTTCGATGAAGACCCGCTCGTACGCCTTCTTCGTCATCTCCTCGTCGTAGAAGCGGTAGGTGTTCCGGCCGTCGTGCTTGGCCTTGTACATCGCCGCGTCCGCATGGCTGAGCAGCTCGTCCGAATCGGTCCCGTCGTCGGGAAAGAGGGCGATGCCGGTACTGAAGGCGACGTGGAAGACGTTGTTGTCGATCGTGAACGGGTCGTGCATCTCCCGGCGGTATTTGGCGATGATCTTCTCGATCTCGTGGATCTCCGTAATCCCCTCGATGACAATGCAGAACTCGTCCCCTCCGAAACGCGACAGGGTGTCCGAGCGCCGCATGCTGCTGCCCATGCGGCGGGCGACTTCCACGAGGACCTGGTCGCCGACGCCGTGTCCGAGGGAGTCGTTGATCTCCTTGAAATTGTCCAGGTCCATAAAGAGGACCGCCAGCTGCGAATGGTTATGGCGGGCGCGTTCAATGGCGTGCCGGAGCCGGTCCATAAAGAGAATGCGGTTGGGAAGCTGGGTCAGAACGTCGTGGGTCGCCTGAAACGCCAGCTGCTCCTTCTGCTCTTCCTGAAGCCGGATGCTGGCTTCGAGATGGTGCTGGGTGTTTTTGAGCTGGGTGATGTCCCGGCCCGCGCCGACGGTGCCGATGATGTTGCCGTCTTTGTCGTAGAAGGGGGCTTTGTAGACCTCAAGGTAGAGCATCTCCCCTTTGACGTTGCCGTACTCCTCGAAACGCATCGGCCGGTTATTGTCGATGACGATCTGGTCGGTATTGGCGCAGAGTTCCCCGAAGGTGTGCCAGTCGGGATTCTCCCGGTGGGCCTCACGCTCGCGCATGGCGAAAAAGATGTCGTTTTTGCCGATGGGTTCGGCGGTATCTTTCGCCATCAGCAGCCCTTCGCAGATCGCTTTGTTGGCGTAGACGTAGCAGCCGTTGATGTCTTTGACCCAAAGCATGTCGGGGAGGTGGAGGGTCAGCAGGTTGAGCAGTTCGGCGTTCTGGCCGGCAAGTTCGGAGAGGTCAAATGGCATGTGTCAAGGCTCTTTGGTAAATTGCAAAGTCACCAATAGTACTGGAACCTCTCTCAAAAATCCCTGATGACGCCGATAAGATGAAAAAAAACGTGATTCAGGAGGAGTTTTCGCAATGCGAAGATAAAAATCGTGTCAAACCTTTCGCCGCACGCACTCCGGATATGCATCTGTAAGCCGCACGATCCTATAATGCGAAGATCATTTACGCAACGGACGCCCATGCCCCCACCCCGCACCATCGCCATTTCGAAAACCGAGCTCATCGTCATCCTCGGCGTTCTGACCGCTCTGGCGCCGCTCTCCATCGACATGTACCTTCCGGCCTTTACCGCGCTGGAAGAGGCGTTCGCCACCGATGCGGGGCACGTGCAGCTGACCCTCTCCTCTTTTTTCCTCGCCTTTGCGGCGGGGCAGCTGCTTTACGGTCCCTTCTCGGACCGCTACGGCCGCAGACCGGTGCTTTACATCGGCTTGCTGCTTTACGTCGCGGCGTCGGTCGGGTGCATTTTCGCCGAGAGCATCGGGACCCTCATCGTGCTGCGCTTCTTCGAGGCTCTGGGAGCGAGTGCCGGGGTCGTGGTGGCCCGGGCGGTTGTTAGCGATCTCTACGTCGCCCGGGAAGCGGCGGGGATCTACTCGGCCATGATGCTGGTCATGGGGGCCGCCCCCATGCTCGCCCCCCTGGCCGGGAGCTACCTGATGGGGCGCTTGGGATGGGATGCCATCTTCGGTGCCCTGGCCCTCTTCGGGGTGATGGCGCTGCTTCTGGTGCGGTGGCGCATGCCCGAGACCCGCGGGCCCAATCCGAAGCTCTCCCTCGCCGCCGGAGCCATCGCCTCGCGCTACAGCGCCCTGCTGAAGAACCGCCATTTCATGGGGTACACCTTCGCGGGCGGACTGGCGATGTCCTCGCTTTTTGCCTACATCGCCAGCTCCCCCTTCGTCTTCATCGACCACTACGGCATCCCCGCGGAGCACTTCGGGTGGGTCTTCGGCGTCAATGCGGCGGGGTTCATCCTCTTCGCCCAGTTCAACGCCCGGCTGCTGCGTTCGAAAACGCCCCTGCAGATCATCGGGGTCGCCATCGTGGTGCAGCTCGCCGTCAGCGCGCTGCTGGTACTGCAGTCGTGGATGAGCGGGGAGTTCTACGCCGTGGCGGTGCC
>JBNKLF010000040.1:0-12492 GCA_050292215.1 Sulfurimonadaceae bacterium
CTCGGTGTTCGCCCTGGGCGGAGCGCTGCTCTTTCTCGCCATTGCGAACCACTTCAAGGCGACCAAGCCATGGATGACCATCAAGACCGCTCCGTGGCAGGTGGTCTGGTTCTCCATCGGGCTTTACATCGTCGTCTTCGGGCTCAAAAACGCGGGCCTGACCGCCTACCTCGCGGGGCTTATCGAAACCCTGCAGGGCTACGGCGACGCCGCCGCGGTCATCGGGACGGGCTTTCTCGCCGCGCTGCTCAGTTCGGTGATGAACAACATGCCCACCGTCATGGTCATGGACATCGCCATCGCCGAAGCGGGGCAGAATGCGCTCGCCTATGCTAATATTATCGGATGCAACCTCGGGCCCAAGATGACCCCCATCGGTTCGCTGGCGACGCTGCTCTGGCTGCACGTGCTGGCGAAAAAAGGAGTGGCGATCACCTGGGGTCAGTACATGAAGGTGGGGCTGATCGTGACGCCCCCGGTCCTCTTCGCCGCCCTGCTGGGGCTGGTCTAACCACTGCAAAGGAATTCCATGCGCTACGTTTTCATGGCTCTTACGGCCGCACTGGTATCGCTCCACGCCCTCGAACCGATCTCTTACGACGCCTACCTCAAAGGCTTCACCTACGAGGAGCGTGTCGCGATGAAGATCGGCAAGGTCGAACTGACGGTGATGCTTGAGGAGGGGACGGCGCAGCTCGTCGACATCCGCTTCAAGGAGGAGTACGAAGCGTGGCACATGCCCGCGTCGATCAACATCCCCCTCAACGAACTCCCGGCACGTCTGAACGAGCTGGATCCGACCAAGACCATCGTGACCGCCTGCCCCCACAAGGACCGGGCCATCATGGCGCGTACCTACCTCAAACTCCGGGGCTATGACGCCCGCTATCTCAAAGACGGCCTGGTCGGCCTGGCGGAGTACTGGCGGGGCGACAGCGCCCGCGAGTTCGTCGAAGAGCGCCGAAAGCTGCACGCGAAATGATCCTGGAACAGAGCCTGGCGGAGCTGGTCGTCCACTATGGTGCCCTGGCCCTTGCGGGTGCGTTCGGCATCGGGGTGCTCACCTCGCTCGCACCGTGCTCCATCATCACGCTGCCGCTGCTCATCGGCAGCGTCCTGGGACTCTCCGGCGATATGACGACGGCGCAGAAACAGCGCTTCACGTTTCTCTACTCGCTGCTCTTCGTCCTGGGACTGGTGATTAGCTTCTCGCTGCTGATGCTGATGGTGGCCAAGGCGGGGGCGCTGCTCAGCGTGGCCCCCTTCTGGGCCTACGCCCTCGCATCCGCCGCGACGTTTCTGGTCGCGGCCTACGCGATGGGGTGGCTGGGCGAACCGGACAAGGGGCGCATCGCCAAGAAGCTGCTGCGGTTCAAGCTCGCCGGGGCGCTGCTCATCGGGATGATCTTCGGGCTGGTGAGTACGCCTTGCGCCTCGGCGCCGCTGGTGGCCATCATCTCCGTTGCCGAGCAGAGCGGCTGGGCCTACTCCTACGCGCTGGTGCTGATGTTTGCCCTGGGGCACGGGATGCTGCTGCTGGCCGCGGGCATCTCGCTGGGGTTTGCCCAGAAGATGGCCTCAAGCCGTCTGCTTGCGGGGATCTCCACCGGCATCAACCGGTTTTTTATCGGCCTGCTTGCCGCGATCGGTTGCTACCTGGCCTACGAGGCCTATCTTGTTTTTTGAAAGGAGCCACATGATCCGATGGCTGATGGTTGCGGCGCTGCTGCTTGGCGGCTGCACGGAGAATCAGGAGGCTGCCGAGCGGCCCATGCTCGAACCGGTCTCCTACGAAACGGTGGACCCGCTCATCGGGACGGGCAAACCGATCCTGCTGGAGCTGGGCTCTACCAGTTGCAGCGGCTGCCGGGACATGGCGACGTCGCTCTACGCGATCAAGGCGCGCCATCCCCAAAGCGGGATCTACTTCATCGACATCAAGGCCGAGCGCTACGTGGCGCGGCAGTACGACGTGCGGATGATGCCGACGCAGGTGATCCTCGACGGCAGCGGCCGCGTGGTCGATACCCATGTGGGGGTCTCGGGGACGCAGGAGCTGATCGAACGGCTCGAGCGTTTCGGGGTACTTGAGCGCTAGCGCTCACTCTGCAGTGTACTGACGGGACTGTTCAAGATTCGGAGAGGGTTCACTGAATAAAAAGCCCTGGGAATAGTCGATCTCTAGTTCGAGAATCACGTCCTGCACGGCTTCGTTATGGACATATTCCGCCACGCAGACGATTCCCATGTCGTGTGCGAAACGGGTGATCGCCTTGACGACGGCAAGACTTTTGGCATCGGTATCGATGGTTTTTATGTAGCGGGCGTCGATTTTGATGATGTCGATCTCGAGTTCGATCAGACGTTCGAAATTGGAATATTCAGCCCCAAAGTCGTCGATGGCAATACGGAAACCGGCATTTTTCAATGCACGCAGCTGATCGATGTTCTCCCTCCGGCCCGAGGCACTGATTCCTTCCAGGATTTCAAGCACCACACGGGAGGGTGAGATGGCGTGGCGGGTGCACTTCTGGAGCAGGTACTCCTTCAGGAAGCTGCGACTGAGGTCCTCTTCGGTGATGTTGATGGAAAACGACTCCGAACGTCCCTGCATCACGGCAAAACTTTTGTCGATCATGATCTGGGTCAGCGTCGACATCTGGCCGGAAAGTTTGGCCTGTTCGAGGAAGTCGGCGGGGGGAATGACCTGCTCGCCGTCGACAAGGCGCGCCAGTACTTCGAAGTGGTTGATCTCCCCGGTGGCGTTACAGCGCAGTCCCTGAAAGTACGGGACGAGGCGGTCTTTCTTGATGGCATCGAGAAGGAGGGCGTTATGGACGATGAACTCCTGCCAGCGGCGGCGTTCGATCCGATCCAGGGAAGCATCGAAGAAGTGGGCGTGATTGCTGCCGCCGTCCTTGGCTTTTTTTAGCGCCAGCAGGGCGTCGTGCCAGAGGGTATCGCTCCCCTGAGCGGCTCCGAAGGTAAAGGTCACGGTGAAGGAGCCTCCCTCGAGCTGCATCGGTGTCGCATAGAAGTAGGAGCGTATCTGTTCGACCTTTTCCCTGAAGTCGTAGTGCAAGGGGCAGATGAGGGCAAACTCGTCGGCGTAAACGGAGAAGACCGCTTCGGTGGCGCAGAGTTTCAACAGATGCGACGCCACCTCTTTGAGCAGGGTGTTGCCGGTATCGAAACCGTATGCGGCGTTGATATGACTGAAATAGTCGATGTTGAGCAGGATCATCTTCTGCTCTCCCTCTTTTTCCAGCTCTTTCATCAGGGCGGTTTTGTTTTGAAGACCGGTGACCGGATCGATGTATGCCAGGCTTTCGATCCGGCTCTGTGCCCGTTTCATCTCGGTCAGGTCGGCAAAGATGGCCACGTAGTTCTTGTGCCCGTCGTAATGAGCCGTCGAGATACTGATCCATTGGTGGAAGTGGGAACCGTCCTTGCGGCGGTTGATCACTTCGCCCTTCCAATGGCCGGTCTCGTTGATGCTGCGCCACATCTCCCGGTAAAACGTTTTGTCGTGGACTCCGGAGGCGAGGAAGGAGGGGTTCTGTCCGACGACCTCCTCGGGGGTGTAGCCGTAGATGGCGCTGAAGGCGGGATTGACCTCCATGATGCGGTTGTCGCCGTCGGTAACGATGAAGCCCTCGTCGGCTTGTTGGGCCGCGGTGGCAAAGAGGTTCAGCCGGTGCTCATGGGCATGGCGCTGTGCCTCGTCGGCTTCCCGGTCGAGGATGACGGCGACCATCTGCGCCGCGACTTCGAGCAGCTTGACGTAGAAGGGGGAGGGACGGCGTTTCTCGAAGGAGGAGAGGGCGAAAGAGCCAATGGCGTCGCCTTCGCCCGAGCGAATAGGCATGGACCAGCAGGCGCAGAGATTGAACTCCCGGGCCAGCTCTTTGAGACCGTTCCATCGGGAGTCTTCGGGGATGTTGCTGACAAAAACGGGAGCATTGCCGTAGACTGCGTTACCGCAGCTTCCCCCCTCGGGGCCGGGGCAGAGACCGGAGAGGGCGGCGACCCCTGATTCGGGAATGCTCGGTGCGGCACGCACTTCCATCTGTGATTTTGATGCATCGAGGAGCATGATCGATGCGACGGAGTCGGGAAGCATCGTTTCGGCCATGATACAGAGCGCTTCGAGGATCTTCTGAACGTCATGCCGGCGTGCGACCATTCCGAGGATCGCCGTCTGCATGTGGAGCAGTTCATTATATTGTTCCGGGGTGATGGGGACTTCGTCAATAAGGTCGGCAGCGGAGTTCCCTCGGGGCATCACATTCCTTTGATTCGAAAAACAGAAAAGATGATTATACCCCGGGTTTGCTAAAGGAGAGCTCTAATGTGGCGCCGCTTCTTAGGAAGCGGGTGCGGAGGCGATGGCGGAGCGGGCCGCCTGAATGGCGGACTCCTGGGTGGGGAAGATATGCGTCGGATCAATAAAGTCGCCGATGCCGAGCTCAAGCAGTCGATCCTTGCGGCGGTAGTCGGTTACAAGAAATACCTGTGAGCCGGTGCCGCGCAGTCGGTCCAGGGTGTCGGAGAGGGCGTAAACGGCAGAGAGGTCCATGAAAGGAACGCAACTGCAGTCAATGACGACGGCAGTGACATCGTAGACTTTCTCGACTTCTTCGACGATGCGGGTGGTGGAACCGAAGAAGAAGGCCCCGGTGATGTTAACCACGCGGATCCCCTCGTCGGTGATGCGGTCCTCCTTGTCGTCAGTGACGCATTCGGCGGAACTGATCTCCACCTGGGTCTCCCGGGTCAGACGGCGGATGATCATGAATGCGGCGAGCACGACGCCGACGCCGACGGCGACAATGAGGTCGACGAAGACGGTCAGGCCGAAAACGGCGAGCATGACCGCGAGGTCCGGCCTGGGGGCTTTGTCGATTTGCTTGAGCATCCGCATATCGAGAATGTCAAGGCCGACCTTGATCAGGATGCCGGCGAGTACCGGCATGGGGATATGCTCCGCCAGGGGGGCGAGCACCAGCAGGATGAGCAGGAGTATGACGGCGTGAATCATTCCCGATGCGGGGCCGGTGGCGCCGCTTTTAATGTTGATGACGGTACGCATCGTCGCCCCGGCTCCCGGAAGTCCCCCGAAGAGGGCGGCAACGCCGTTGCCGATGCCCTGGCCGATGAGTTCGCGGTTGGAATCGTGCTTCTGACGGGTGATGGAATCGGCAACCAGGGAGGTAAGGAGGGAATCGATGCTGCCGAGTACCGCCAGGGTGAGGGCGGAGGTCATCATGAAGGAGAATTGCGTCATGCCGAACTCGGGAACGACGAAGATGGGGAGGCCCATCGGAATGTCGGAGACGGTCACGACGGAGATCCCGAAGAGGTAGCACAAAAGACTCAGGCCCACCAGTGCGATCAGGGGGGAAGGAATGACGGTGGTGATGCGCCGCGGTGTCAGCACGACGATGGCCAAAGCGGCCAGGGTCAGCATGAGCGATGCGGGATCGACGGATGCGAGGGAGCGGCCCAGATGCAGCAGGGTGTCGAGTACCGAACTGGTTGCGGCGGCACCCAGAGCGGTGTTAATCTGGAGGAGGATGATGATGACGCCGATGCCGTTCATAAATCCGGAGATGACCGGGTAGGGAATGTAGCGTACGGCACTGCCGATCTTCAGGAGGCCGAAGAGGATCTGCAGCAGGCCCGCGAGCATAAAGGTCGCGGCGATAAGTGCAAGGTTGCCTTCGAAAACGGGGACCATCGAGGCGACGACGACGGTCATGGGCCCCGTCGGTCCGGAGATCTGAGTTTTGGTGCCGCCGAACGCCGCGGCGAAGAAACCTAGGAAGATGGCACCGTAGAGCCCGGCAGCCGCACCCAGACCGCTGGCCATGCCGAAGGCGATGGCCAGGGGAAGCGCGATAATGGCGGCGACAAGACCGCCGTAAAGATTGCCGATAGAGAGTTGCATGCATACTCCAGCTGGAGAGTTTTGTCGAATTATATCACTTCCGATTGAAATCTGATTACCGTTATCTATTCTGTACCTGGTTTGACACGACATAATAAGAAAAAATAATGGTGACTCTGGGAGCTGTGTGGTATACTGAACCACAGAACGCCGGGAAACCGGATGATCGCTCTTTGAAGATGCTCAAAGGAGAGTGATGGGGACAGTTATCCCAATCGAGATGATCGATGGCAATGTTGTGATCTTCCGGCGAGAGGGGGATGACTTTATATTTGTCGATCTTAATCACATGGTCGAAAAGACTGAGGGTATCGTGAAAGCGGCATTGATCGGGCGTCGTTTTACGGAGGCGTACCCCGGTGGCGAGGCATTCGGACTGCTTGATGTGATGCGCCGGGTCCATGAAACGGGTAAGAGCGAAGTCCACGGACCGGCTTACTACTGTGACAGCCGCATCGAGGGGTGGCGACTTAATCATGTCCATCGGCTTGACGACGGCACCCTCGCGGTTTTCTATGAGGACCAGGGTCCGACCAAAAAGCTTGAAAACGACCTGCAGACGCTTGGAAGCATCATCGATAACAGCATCAACGAAATCTACATTTTCAATTCCGACGATCTTCTTTTCACCTACGTCAATCTGGGCGCAAGTCAGAATATCGGCTACAGTCTGGAAGAGATGCGGGAGATGACGCCCGTGGACATCAAACCCGAATACACCATTTCCGATTTTCGGCGTCTGATCGTTCCGCTGATGGAAGGGAGTCAGGAACAACTTGTCTTCGAGACGGTGCATCGGCGTAAAGACGGCAGCGACTACAACGTGGAGATTCGCCTGCAGCTCATGGAACGCGAAGGGAAGCAGCAGTTCGTGGTCATCGCCAACGATATCACCCGACGCAAGGCGGTTGAAGCGCAGTTACGCCAGAGCGAGGAGCACTTCCGGAGCATCGCGGAAAACGTCATGGTGGGGATTTGCATCTATCGGCCGAAAATCGTTTATGCCAATCAGGCGCTGGCGGAGATTTCCGGTTATTCGGTCGAGGAACTGAAGCGGCTGGATGTCTGGGAGCTGGCGGCGGAGCCGGAGGGGAGCGAGAAAATCCGGCAGATATCGCAGCGACGCCTCAAGGGCGAGCGGTTTCCCGCGCTTTACAACGACTTTCCCCTGCGGACCCGAAGCGGGGACGTCCGGATTGTCCGGGCGATGACCCAGACCATTCAGTATGGTGAGGAGTTTGCCGGCCTGGTGACGATCATGGACGTCAGCGACCTGACCGAAGTGAAGCATCAGTTGAGTGTCTTTGCCCAGGTGGTCGAACAGACCGATGACCTGATCAAAATCACCGACCGTAACGGTGTGATGACCTACGTTAACGACGCGCTGGTGGCTAAAAGCGGCTATACCCGCAAGGAACTGATTGGAAGCACGCCCGCGGTATTCCGTTCCGGTGAGCATGATGACGCTTTCTACCGTGAGCTGCGCGAGGTCATATACAAGGGGCGCACGTTTCGCCATACCTTTGCAAACCGGAAAAAGGACGGAACGATCTTTTACGAAGAGGAGACGATTACCCCGATTATGGATGGGGAACGGAATATTCTCTATTTCGTTGCGACTGGGAAAGACGTCTCCGAGCGGATCGCTCTGGAGAAAGAGCTGATGCGGCGGGCGACCGTCGACATGTTGACGAAAATCTACAATCGCGATGAAGCCAACCGGCAGCTGGAACGGGTGCTGGAGAGTGTCCGTCGCTATCGGGTCGATGCGGGACTGCTGATGATCGATCTCGATCATTTCAAACAGGTCAACGACGAGTTCGGACACGATGTAGGGGATGACGTCCTGCAGGCATTCGCATCGCTCATCTCCCTGCATGTGAGGCAAAATGATATCTTCGCCCGCTGGGGAGGCGAAGAGTTCATTGTGATCACCGGCCAGGGGGAAGAAGCGGCACTGCTGAAATTCGCTGAAAAACTTCGGAATCTGGTCCGGACGTTCGAATTCCCCCACGGCGTTACGATGAGTGTCAGCATCGGCGTCACCGGTATCCGTCCCGACGATACCAAAAAGAGTTTGCTGAAACGGGTGGACGGTCTGCTATACCGGGCAAAGTCCGAGGGACGTGATGCCGTATGCTTCGTCTCCTGAGCAGATTCAGTGGCTCAGAATGTTAGGGGCGATTCCCCACTCCATAAATGGGACGGCACCCAACAAGAGGGCGGTAGTGGTTGCAAGCCCCTCGCGATTCAGGCTGGCTTCCGCGGCGGGAGCTTCGGCACTGTTCCCGTAAAAACGCAGCACGATCCGGTTCCCGCCGCCGATCACTTTGAAGTCGAGTTTGGAGAGCAGCAGGGAGCTGCTGCGGGTCAGTTCCAGCGTCGGCCCGTCCGTCCGGGTGACGCCGCCGGAAGGGGGCTCGGTTTCCCGCTCCGGTTGCAGCGGTTCAACCCCTTCGGGCAGAATCTGCTCCAGAACGGGGAAGAGTTTCAGCAGCATGGCACGGGTGATCATAAAGTCGATTCTACGGGAGGGATCGGCATAGTTGAGGATGAGCCGGATACGGTCTTCGAGGGGATCGTACTGGGCGGTAAATGTTTGGGCGGAGATCACGGTATCGCCTTGAAGGAAGTTGCGAAAATTATACCTTCCGATGTAAAAAATAGGCGTTAAACCGATACTGCTGCCGCGAAAACTTAAGCGTATCGGCAGGCCGCTTTGGTCACAATGGGGTATTTGCAGCATCCGAGTCCATATCAAGGAGTCTTATGTCCAACCTCCACCATCTCATCTTCGCGCTTTCCGATGCCCTGGATTTCGTCGGGGTGGATGATGTCTACCACGGCAAACGGGTCGCCTATATGGCCCTGGAGTGCGCCGGGAAGCTGGGAATGCGGGGGACGGACAAAATCGATCTGCTCCACGCTTCGCTGCTGCACGACTGCGGGGTCTCTTCCACCCGGATGCACGACAAACTGGTATTCGTCCTGGACTGGGAGGGGGCGGAAGACCACTGCATCCGGGGATATCAGCTGCTGCGCCGCTCCGAAAAACTGGCGCATCTGAGCAACGTCATCCTCTACCACCACACCCACTACGACCATCTGCAGCAGCTCCAGATCGACTATGCGACGGCGATGATGGCCAACCTGATCTTCCTGGTCGACCGCGTCGACGCCCTGCATGCACAGACTCACGTCGCGCATCCCGAGATGCCGATCGTGGATATCGGGCAGATCGTCAGAAACGACGTTTCACGGCTCTCGGGGAGTTTTTTCGAGCCCCGTCTGGTCGAGGCGTTCATGGAAGTTTCGGAGAGCGAAAGTTTCTGGTTCACCCTGCAGCCAGAACCGCTGCACCGCTACCTGATGGAGTATATCGGCGGCCTGAAAAGTCAGAACGTCAATATCGTGCAGCTGCAGGAGGTGGCGGAGCTTTTCGCCTATTTCGTCGATGCCAAAAGCACCTATACCGCCGACCACTCCCACGATGTCGCCAAGCTTGCCAGTTTCCTTGCGGCGCAGATGGGACTGCCGCCGGATGTCTGCACAAAGATCGAGATTGCGGGATTGCTGCATGACCTCGGCAAGCTGAAGATTCCCGATGAGCTTCTGGACAAACCGGGCCCCCTTGAAGAAGAAGAGTTCGCCACGATCAAGGTGCACCCCTATGAAACGGAGCAGATCCTGTCGAAGATCGAGGGGCTCGAAGATATCGCCGCCTGGGCCGCCCAGCATCATGAAAAACTCAACGGCAAGGGGTACCCCTACCACATGAAATCCGACGAGCTGCCGCTGCCTTCGCGCATCATCGCCGTCTCCGACGTCTTTCAGGCGCTGGCGCAGAACCGTCCCTACCGGAAGAGCCTCGGCATTCTCGACATCATGACCATCATCCGCGCCAAAGTCGACGTCGGGGAGCTCGACGCCCATGTCGTCTCCGTTATCGAGGAGAATCTGCAGCAGTGCTGGGAGCTGGCGCTGGACAACTCCGGACGCGGCTAAAGAGGGGTCAGTGCCCCCGTCCCAGCAGCTCCGCCGCTTCCATCACCACCATCACCCCTTCACTGTCATGCGTCTGCACGATCTGCCGGACCGCCGGGACCTTGGCGTTGTCGACGACCAGCATGAAGATGTCGCGCGCACCGCTGCCGTCGAGCCCCACACCCCTGAGCGTCACTCCATCCGGCCCAAGCTTGTGCACGATGTGCCGCCGCAGGAGTTCCGCTTTTTCCGAAGAGATGTGCAGCACCTTTTTGGACGGACGGCCCGAGATGACGACGCTCAGGGCCCGGGATGAGGCGTAGACCGCGACGAGGCTCCAGAGCGCACTCTCCACGCTGGCGTAGACGAACCCCGCCGATACGACGATGAGTGCATCCAGCGCGATGATGAGATCCGTCTCCTTGAAACGGCTTTTGCGCGCGACGATGCGGGCGATGATGGAGGGGCCTCCGGCGGAGGCGCTTCCTTTCATGATAAGCCCCAGTCCGATACCGATGAGAATGCCCCCGAACACCGCACCCAGCAGAGGGTTTTCGGTCCAGGCGGGAAGCTTCAGCACCTCCAGAAGCAGGTCGGCGGTCAATGAAGAGACGGCTACGGCGAGGAGGGTGCGCAGGGTGAATCCCCAGCCGATGAACCTCACGCTGGCCAAAACCATCGGGACGTTGATGAGAAACATCAGCTGCCCGATGGAGAGGTCCGCGAAAGCATGGAGCAAAATGGCCATGCCGGGGGTACCGCCGGAGACGATGCGGTTGAGGGCGAGGAACATGGTGACGCCGGTGGAGAGCAAAACGGCTCCCGAGACGATGAACAGGGATCGGTAAAGGGTTTTTAAAAGTGTGGATCGTTGCATGGTAAGTTAATTCCGGCGGACAGAACCCGCTAGAGGGCAGCCTCCGTCGGTTCTGATGAAGTTTCTGCAGGTGCATTCCAGCCGCCGCCGAGGACTTTATAGAGGGTGACCTGGTGGGTCAGCAGGGTGGCTTCCAGGTCGATCAGGGTCATACGCGCCGCCAGCAGGCTCCGGCGGGCATCCAGGACGTCGAGATAGTCGCTGTAGCCGTTGTCGAAGCGTTTGATGCTGAGTTTCAGCACGGTTTCGAGTGCGTCGGTTTCCCGCTGCTTCGCTTCGGTCTGCTGCCGGGTCCGGGTGACGCTTTCAAGGGCGTCGTAGACCTCTTTAAAGGCGGTTTTCACGCTTTTGGCGTAGGTGATAAGCGCCTGTTCTTTCTGCGCTTCGGCGCTGTCGACACCGCTGCGAACCCGGCCGAAGTCGATCAGCGGGAGCTTCAGTGCCGGACCGAATCCCCAGGTACGGGCCGAGCTTTGCAGCAGGTTGTCAAGATCGCTGCTCTGGACGCCGAGACTCCCGGTCAGGGAGATGGAGGGGAAGTAGTCCGCCCGGGCGACGCCGATGCGGGTGTTCGCCGCCCGCAGCCGCGCTTCGGCGGCTTTGATGTCGGGACGGCGTTCGAGCAGCCGGGAGTCGATGCCCGCGGGGATCTGGAGGGAACGGGGCAGTTCCAGCGTGGCGTCGATGCTCCCCTCCGCGAGCTCTTTCGGAGTGCGTCCGAGCATGAGCCCCAATGCGTTGATATTCAGCCGGCGCGCCTCTTCTACCGAGGCGCGCTGCGTTTCGGCCCCGGCAAGCTGGGCGCGTTCGCGTTCCACGGTCAGGGCGTCGATGCCGCCGTGGCGGAATTGGCGTTCCCGGTAGGCGAGGCTCTGGGCGTAGGCGTCGACGGTTTCGCCGAGCAGGGCGGTTTGGCGCTCGAGGGCGCATTGGCGGATGTAGAGCTGCGCCACCCCGGCAACGAGGCTGATGCGCACCGTATCGCGGTCCGCTTCCGTGGCCGTCAGTTCGGACTCCGCCGCCGCTTCCGCGTCGCGGTACTTGCCCCAGAAATCGATTTCGTACCCGATGCCTGCGGCCAGGTCGAAGAGGTTGTAGGTCATCCCCCCGTAGGGAGAGATGCTCTCTTCGCTGCTGCGCTGGCGGCTGCCGGAGGCGGAAAGGTCGAGGCTGGGGAAACGGGCCGCGCTCTGCAGGCCGAGAGTGGCCCGTGCGAGGTTGACGTTGGCGGCGGCGAGTTTCAGGTCGTCGCTGTTGTGCAGCGCCTCTTCCACCAGGGCATTGAGCCGGATGTCACCGAAGGCGTTCCACCACTGGGCGTCCACGTTGAAGGCCGCCTGTTCGGAGCGCTGGGGAAGTTCCGGCGGCGCCACTTCGAGGTCGGGGGCCAGACACCCCGTCAGGGTCAGGGCCGTGACGAGGGAGAGGGCGAGGCTTTTGTTACGCATGGTCGCCTCCTTTGGAGAGTTTCTGTTTCGCCCGCATGATCAGGTAGTAAAAGAGCGGGATGAAGAAGATCGCCACCATGGTCAAAATGACCATACCGCTGACGACGGTGGTCCCGATGATGTGGCGGCTGTTGGCTCCTGCTCCGGTACTGAGTGCCAGCGGCAGCGTCCCGCCGATGAAGGCCAGGGAGGTCATGACGATGGGCCGGAAACGGATGCGCGCACCGGCGACC
>JBNKLF010000041.1:0-11744 GCA_050292215.1 Sulfurimonadaceae bacterium
GACGACTTCGCCATGACCGCGATCCAGAAGCAGAAGGTCGACAACTGGAAGAACCGCACCGTTTTCACCGACCGCCAGAGCATCGCAGCCTTCCTGGAAACCCTGAGTTACCCGCTCTACCACCTCGACTTCGAGACTTTCCAGCAAGCCGTACCGCAGTGGAAGGGGGTGAGCCCCTACCAACAGATCCCTTTTCAGTACTCGCTGCACATCGAACACGAAGACGGCAGACTCGAACACCGTGAATTCCTCGCCCCGGAGGGTACGGACCCCCGTGAAGCACTGGCGCGGCAACTGGTCGCGGAAATCCCGGCCGACGTGACGGTGTTGGCCTACAACATGAGCTTCGAAAAAGGGGTCATCTCCAAACTGGCCGACGCTTTTCCGGCGCTCTCCGAGCATCTGCTCGCCATCAACGGCAACATGAGAGACCTGATGGTGCCATTTCAGAAACAGTACTGCGTCACCCCGGAGATGCAGGGCAGCTATTCCATCAAGTACGTTCTCCCCGCCCTCGTGCCGGAGATGGAGCTGTCATACAAGCAGCTCGACGGCGTGCAAAACGGTGGCGAGGCGATGAACGCTTATGCCGGATTGACGCTGTTGCCGCCGGAAGAGCGTGAAGCCGTTCGGGATGCGCTGTTGCGGTATTGCGAACTTGACACGCTGGCGATGGTGAAAATACTTGAAAAACTGAAGGAGATGGCAAATGTCTGAAATGGTGTCGATACTTCCCTATGTGAAGGAGGCGGGTCTTTTATTGCCTGTTGTGGTCTTAATGATGGTTGTTGTCTATACTCCTAAGATTATTGCTTTGATCGATTCATGGAAGTTGAGAAAGGTTAATTATCTGAGCACTTTGCATAGTAACGAATTGTTGGATGCGAAAACGCAGGCAATGTTGCAAAGAGAAATTAACAATGCTGCATTTCAAAGTATTTATGGTTTCCGGGTTGAGACTAAATTACGAGAAGCGTTGTGTCGCTTGAATACAAAGAGTCCAGAAGTATTCACATGGAAAAGGCTTCGCATGGCTGCATTGTATATTGAACAAGAGAATGATGGGATAGTTGTGAAGTTACATTGGTACGATAGGCTCATCAACCTGATTGCAATTTTAGGAGCATTAATGGTGCTTGGAGTGATCTTATTTTCTTGGATGAGCTTTGGTATGCTGCAGGACATAAGTAGTCTATCTACGGCGGTCTTCATATCGCTGGTTTTTGGAGTTTTGTTTATGTTGTATGCATACCAAATAGCACAGTCTTTCCATGCAAGAAAATTGCGGGAAGATTTGGAAGCTTTGAATGAGGTAAAGCATGATTGACTACCGCAAGAAACTCACGACTGACAGGGAATTCTACCCCATCGACAACCTTGACTACTCCGTCGAAAGCGACCGGGGCCGCATTCTCTCGGCTCCGGCGTTTCGGCGGTTGCAGAAGCGCACCCAAGTCTTTGCGCTGGAGCTCAACGCTTCCATACGCACCCGTCTGACCCACTCCCTCGAAGTCGGCCAGACGGCGCGCTTCATCGCCAAGACGATCTTGTCTAAGCTGGAAAAAGAGGGATTAGAGACCTATGGACTCAAAGACATGGAGAACGCCTTCATCTCTACGGTGGAGATGACCAGCTTATTGCACGACATCGGCAACCCGCCCTTCGGCCACTTTGCCGAGCAGACCATCAACAAGTGGATGACCCACAACGCCCTGCCGCTCCTCGACGCACTTCCCGCGAACTCCAATCCCATCCGGGAGCTCAAAGAGCAGGTCAAGCGCGATGTCTGCAGCTACGACGGCAACGCCCAGGCCATTCGCGTCATCTCCAAGCTGCAGCGGCTCAACCTCTCTTACTCCCAGACCCTCGCCGTCCTCAAGTACACCCGGGGTGCGTTCGAGGCGAAACCGCCGAAAGGAGACCCTTTTGACTACCTTCGCAAAAAGCCCGGCTACTATCTGAGCGAAAAAACGTTTGTCGAGAAGGTGCAGAAAGCGCTCGGCGTTGCGCCGGGGCATCGTTTTCCTCTGACCTACGTCATGGAAGCGGCCGACGACATCTCCTACCTGACCGCCGACCTCGAAGACGCGGTCGAAAAGGGTATTCTCTCACTTGATCAAGTCTACGAACTTATCAAAACCGAGTGTGTAAAAGAGGAAGAGATCTACCTGCTGGAAGTGATCGAAGATCGTTATCAAAAAGCCAAGTTCAACGAGGAACCTTATCAGTTCAATATGTTCTTCACCCTGGTACGGGCGAAGCTGGTGACGTCACTGGTCTTCCATGTGGTCGATATCTACCTTGCCAACCACGAAGCGATATTCGAGGGACGCTTCAACGGTGCGCTGCTCGACCACGACAAGCAAAGCAAGTACTATAAGGCGGTCAAAATCCTCGAACGCATATCGCTCAAGCACATCTACCGGAACAAAGAGGTGCAGGCGCTGGAACTTCAGGGGTACGCCATCGTCAACGGCCTGCTGGACATCTACAAACCGCTATTGGAACTAAGTGCCGACGATTTCGCCGCTCTGGTACGCGACGAACGCATCGAATGTTTTGTGGCGATGCGGCTGATCAAGCGGATCTCGTCGAAACAGATCGTCGCTTACCGTCACGACGTCGACGCACTCGATCGTGAGAACGCGGAGGCGTGGGATATCATGGAGCGGTATTACCGCATTCGCCTTGTTACGGATTACATCAGTGGCATGACGGACGATTTCGCATTAAACGAATATCAGGTACTGAACGCCATGCGTTAGCCGTACGCTTTACTCCTCCAGCGGTACCAGTCTTCCCCGTTTGAGCTGCTCGATCTTCCCCAGAAGCTGACGGTTGAGGAAGGGTTTTTTGGCGGCGTCGACGGCGGGGTCCCGCAGGACGCGCTGACGTTCGCGCTCGTAGTGTTTTCGCAGGAAGAAGGCGAGCTCCGCTTTGAGATTGCTTTCGTCGCCGAAGGGAGGGATGGAGTCGTCCACGGCGACGGCCATGACGTAGGGATCGTCGATGCGTCCCTGCAGGACCGCTTCAAACTCGCGGCCGTGATACTGCATCATGGAGGGGTCGACGAAGTCAAGGATCTGCTCCGCCGTCTCCGGCTTCTCCAACACGGTTTTGATGAGGCTCAGCTCCCAGACGTCACGGTGGTTGTCCCGGCGCACCGGAGCGGCGTTTTGAGGTGTGGCGGGGGCGCCGCCGAGCTTGATCATGGAGGCGTTCACCCCGCTGATCTTGACGCCGATGTAGCGTTTGTACTCCTCCTGCATCAGCGGCGAAAGGGTTTTGAGGTAGCCCGTACACTCCTGCATCGCCTGCTCTTTGGCGCGGGGGTCCTGGAGGTTGTAGGCGGCGATGATCTCCTCCAGGACGAACTCGATGAAGGGGCGCGGTGACCGCAGCAGCGCGCCGAGCTCCTCCACCTGTCCGCTGTTGACCATATCGGCGGGGTCGAGCCCCCCTTCGAAGAGGATTACCCCGCCGTCGAAACCGGCGGCGCTGAGCAGCCTGGCCGCCTTGAGGGCGGCGTTGCGTCCCGCCTGGTCCCCGTCGTAGGCCATGATGACCCGGGGGTCCCCCTTGCGCAGCAGGGGCAGGTGTTCGGTCGTCAGCGCCGTGCCCAGGGTCGCCACGGCGTTGGTAAATCCCGCCTGGTGGAGCATGACGACGTCGAGGTACCCTTCGGTGACGATCATCTCGTGCTTTTTGTAGATGGTGTCCTTGGCGATATGGTAAGCGTAGAGCAGCCGGGACTTGTTAAACAGCCGGGTCTGGGGAGAGTTGACGTACTTGGCGACGTGCCCGCTGATGGTCCGTCCCCCGAAGCCGACGATGCTGCCGTTGGGCGCGTGGATGGGGAAGGTGATGCGCTCGATGAAGCGGGCGAAACTGCGCCCCCCTTCGCTACCGGCGACCCCGAGTTCGACGGCCTCGGCCATGCTGAAGAGGTGGCTCTTGATGAAGTTCAGGGTCTGGCCGGAAGCGGGGGCGTAACCGATGCCGAAGTGCTCGATGGAGGACTCGAAGATGCCCCGTTCCTTGAGGTAAGTCCGGGCCTGGGGGGTGGCGTCGAGCTCTCCCTGGTAGTAATCGTTGAGCTTTTCGAGCAGCTGGGAACGCTTCTGCTGACGGTTGTCGCTGGTGTAGTTCAGGGTGTAGTTGTACTGGTCGGCGAGGCGCTCGATCGCTTCGGGGTAGGTGAGTTTCTCGTACTCCATGACGAACTTGATGGCGTCGCCCCCCACACCGCAGCCGAAGCAGTGGTAGATCTGTCTTTGGGGGTTGACGTTGAAGCTGGGACTCTTCTCGTCGTGAAAGGGGCAGCACGCTTTGAAGTTGCTGCCCGCCTTTTTGAGTTCGACATAATTACCGACGACATCGACGATGTCGATGCGGGCTTTGAGCCCTTCGATGGAGTCCTGGGATATCATGAAAAGAGTATAGCGCAGGGGGGCTAATTTTACTTTGAACGCCGGTTACGCTATAATTCACGTCCAACACCGTATTCCTACCCCGGAATGCGGGTTTAAAATTTTAAAGAAAGTGGGTGATGTGAATGCCTGGTATCACACTGCGTCCTGACGATAACTTCGACGCTTCTTACCGCCGCTTCAAAAAGCAGACCGACCGTAACCTGATCGTTACGGAAGCTCGCGCCCGCCGTTTCCACGAAACTGCGACCGAAAAGCGTAAGAAACAGAAGATTAGCGCTCGCAAGAAGATGCTGAAACGTCTCTACATGATGAGACGTTACGAATCACGTCTGTAACAGAAGGCCTTCGGGCCTTTTGTTCGCATTTTTATCCTTCCTCCCCCATCCAATCGAATTTCTGACCTTCCCGAAGCGCTGATCCGCTTATCGGAGTTTTATGCTCCCGTTGTTATACTTTTGCATCTACAATCAGGACAGACCATGCAATTTTCCGCTCCTTTGAAAAGCAACTCCACCCGCATCATGCTGCTCGGTTCGGGCGAACTGGGCAAAGAGGTCGCCCTCGAAGCGCAGCGCCTGGGCATCGAGGTGATCGCCGTCGACCGCTACGAGAACGCTCCGGCTCACCAGGTGGCTCATCGCGCCCACGTGGTGAACATGCAAGACACCGACGCGGTCCTTGAACTCATCCGCCGCGAGAAGCCCGACTACATCCTCCCCGAGATCGAGGCGATCAGCATCCAGGCCCTCTTCAAGGCCGAAGCGGAAGGGTTCCACGTCATCCCCAACGCCGAAGCGGTCAACAAAACCATGAACCGCAAAAACATCCGCCAGTTCGCCGCCGAGGAGCTGGGACTCAAAACCGGTCCCTACCAGTTCGTCAAGACCCGCGACGAGATGGCCGCCGCCGCGGATGCGCTGGGCTACCCCTGCGTCGTCAAGCCGGTGATGAGCAGCTCCGGCCACGGTCAAAGCGTCATGCGCAGCCCGGGCGACGTCGAGCGCTCCTGGGAGATGGCCAAAGAGGCCCGCGGCGACGCCAGCGAGCTGATCGTCGAGGCCTTCATCGATTTCGATTACGAGATCACCCTGCTCACCGCCCGCAACGAGACCGGTACCGTTTTCTGCGAGCCCATCGGCCACGAACAGCGCGATGGCGACTACGTCTTCAGCTGGCAGCCCATGGCGATGAGCGACCTTGCCAAAGAGCGGGCGCAGGAGATCGCCAAACGCATCACCGACGGTCTGGGCGGTCGGGGCATTTTCGGGGTGGAGATGTTCGTCAAAGGCGACGAGGTCTACTTCTCCGAAGTGAGCCCCCGTCCCCACGACACCGGCATGGTCACCCTCATCACCCAGAGCCAGAGTGAGTTCGCCCTGCACCTGCGCGCCGTGCTTGGCCTGCCCCTGGGCTTCACCTTCTACGGCGACGGCGCCTCGGCGGCCTTCAAGTCCGAAGCCCACAACTACGCCCCGGTGGTCGATGTCGACCCCTCCCTCTTCACCGACACCAGCTTCGTGCGGGTCTTCGGCAAGCCCGAAGCCCACAAGGGACGCCGCCTGGCGGTCGCACTGGTCTACGACAAAGTGGACGCCGCGCTGGCACGTGCTCGGGAGCTGATCGGCGGGATCAAAGACGCTTGATCATGGATGCTTATCTGGCCGCGAGCGAGATCATCGACCATACTCATCCTGCCGTCCGCTTCCTCGCCCATGAGCTCTCTCAGGGAATGGAGGGGGACGAGGCGATCGCCCGCGCCTGTTACATCTATGTCCGCGACCGCATCCGCCACACCGGCGATGCTTGGGACGAGCTGACGACACTGAAGGCGAGCGAAGTGTTGGCGCTGCAGACGGGGTGGTGCTACGCCAAGAGCCACTTGCTCGCGGCCCTGCTGCGCGCCAACAGCATCCCGGCGGGTCTATGCTACCAGCGGCTCAACTGCAACGAATACGAGGACGGGACCTACTGTCTGCACGGTCTCAATGCTGTTTATCTCGAAGCCTACGGTTGGTACCGCGTCGACGCCCGGGGGAACAAGGAAGGGGTCGACGCTCAGTTTACTCCGCCGGTCGAAAAGCTCGCCTTTGAGCTCGGCGACAATGAGTTCGATGTCGATGGGATTTTCGTCGCACCCCTTTCCGAAGTGGTTGCGGCGCTTAAAGCCAACGACACCTACGAAAAGATGATCGGGCATTTCCCCGATTTAAAGGAGGCCGAATGAATATCGTTCTGCTCGATACCCTGACTTTCGGTGACGCGGACCTGGGCGCTTTTGACGCCTTCGGCGAAGTGACGGCGTACGAGACGACGGCGCCGGAAGAGACCCTGGAACGGATTAAAAACGCCGGGGTGATCGTCACTAACAAGGTTGTTATCGACGATGCGATGATGGCGCAGTGCCCCGACCTCAGGCTGATCTGCATTGCGGCGACGGGGATGAACAACGTCGACCTGGATGCCGCGGAAAAACGGGGTGTGAGCGTTAAAAACGTCGCCGGTTATTCGACCGACTCGGTGGTGCAGCACACCTTTACGATGCTCTTTTACCTGCTGGGCCACGCCCGCTATTACGACGACTATGTCAAGAGCGGCGGGTGGCAGCAGAGCCCGGTGTTCACCCACATAGAGCGCTCCTTCTCCGAAGTGAAGGGGAAGACCTGGGGCATCATCGGCATGGGGGAGATCGGCCGCAACGTCGCCCGGGTCGCCCGGGCTTTCGGTGCGGAGGTCATCTACTACTCCACCTCCGGGCAGAACCACAACAGCCTCTACCACCGCGTCGAGCTCGGCGCTCTGCTCGAACACAGCGACATCGTCTCCATCCACGCGCCGCTCAACGACGCAACCCGGGGGCTCATCGGGCTGAGCGAACTGATGCAGATGCGCTCCGGGGCGGTGCTGCTCAACCTGGGGCGCGGGGGCATCGTCGATGAAGCCGCCCTGGCCCGGGTTATCGACGCCCGAGAACTCTACGCCGGGCTCGACGTACTCGAGAGCGAACCGATGTGCACGCCCCATCCGCTTATGGCGCTTAAACACCCCGAACGGCTCTACGTGACACCCCACATCGCCTGGACTTCCGTCGAGGCGCGGCGCACCTTGATCGCGAAAGTCTGCGAAAACATCCGTCACTTCATCGATGGATGAGGTCCTCGCCCCTTTCGGGCTCTTCCTCTCGGCGTTTCTCGCCGCAACCCTCCTCCCTTTCAGCTCCGAAGCGGCGTTTGCCGCGGCGCTCTACGGCGGCATGGACCCGGTTGTCGCACTTCTGGCCGCATCTTCGGGCAACGTGCTGGCGGTGGTGCTCAACTACGGGCTCGGTCGGCTGCTTTACGAGGCGGCCCATGAGCGGCTGGAGCGTTCGCGGTTCGGACGGAAGGCGCTGGCATGGTCCCGGGAGCGGGGCTACTGGGCACTGCTGCTCTCCCCGCTTCCCCTGGTCGGCGACCCGTTGACGATGGCCGCCGGGTTGGTGCGATTGCGCTTCTGGCTCTTTTTGCTGATTGCGGGGGGATTGCGGGTCGGCCGCTACGGACTCATCATGGCGCTGCTGCCGTCTCATTAGGAGGTGCGGCGGGAGGTACGCTATACTGATAGAAAGCATTCCATCCGACGCGGGG
This sequence comes from Sulfurimonadaceae bacterium, assembly GCA_050292215.1. Lineage (GTDB taxonomy): Bacteria > Campylobacterota > Campylobacteria > Campylobacterales > Sulfurimonadaceae > SZUA-415. The sequence continues at coordinate 8,057 of JBNKLF010000041.1, forward strand.
CTTGCCGCCCGCCGAAAGGTGCCTGCCATGCCTCAGCTTGTACAGCTTGTCTACAGCAGTGCCGCCGTGCGGCCCTTCGCGCCTGACGAGATCGAAGCGCTGCTGCTCAAATCCGCCGTCAACAACAGCGTCCTGGGAGTGACCGGGATGCTGCTTTACGAGGAGGAGAGTTTTTTTCAGGTTCTCGAGGGGGAGTCGGGGACGGTCCGGCGGCTCTTCGAGATGATTTGCAAAGACTCCCGGCACGTGCAGGTGACCGAGATCATCTTCGAACCCATCGCCGAGCGCTCCTTCTCCGAGTGGAGCATGGGGTATGCGCCCATCTCCCCGGAGGATGCGGCGCGCATCGTCGGAGGCAACGACTTTTTCACGACGGGACATGCCTTTACCCGTTTGGACGAAGGGCGGGCCAAGAAGCTGCTCGACGCCTTTCGCCGGGGGCGGTGGCGGACCGTCCTGCGCGGGAGAAAAACATCTGGAGGTGTTAGCGGGCAGAACGTGACCGAAATGCGCAACATCCCCCGTTCCGAACTCCCGGAACGCCCCGGTTTCAGTTTTCTCTTCCAGCCTATCGTCGATCTCTCCAGCGGAACCATCAGTGCCTACGAAGCTTTGCTCCGCGGAGTGAACGGCGAAGGGGTCGGGTCGGTTCTGGGACGCATCGATCCCTCTGAAATTCACCGCTTCGACCGACAATGCCGTCTCTTCGCCATTGAACTCGCCGGCGCCCTCGGGATTGAAGTGCCGCTGCATCTCAACTGCCTTCCGGGAAGCCTTACGGATCCGGAAGCTGCCGTGGAGCTCAAACGCACCCTTGAGCGCTGCGGCATACAGCAGCGCCAGATCGTCCTGGAGATTCTCGAACATGAAGACGTTCCGGATGCCCGGAAGTTTTCCGAGGGGCTCAATGCCTACCGCGGCGGCGGCATGCGGCTGGCCATCGATGATTTCGGTTCGGGTTACGCGGGATTGAATCTGCTGGCGGATTTCCAACCCGACATTATCAAGCTCGATATGGAACTGGTACGGAACATCGACCACAAAGGGGCGCGGCAGGCGATCGTCCGGGGGATCATGCGGACCTGTTTTGACCTGGGAATCGACATCATCGCCGAAGGGGTCGAAACCGAGGCGGAGTACCGCTGGCTGAGCGAAGAGGGCATCACCCTCTTCCAGGGGTGGCTCTTCGCCAAAGGGGAGTTCGAGGCGTTATGCCGTACCTTCGCGTCCCCCCATGGTTTTGGAGGAGGGGACTAAAGGTCAAGCCGTGAGATCGCGGCGAATCCCTCGGCAATATTTTTCCGGGCAGCGGCTTCGAGCGCCATGACGAGACGGTTCGCGCCGGAAGCTTCATCGTCGCGGCCCCGGGTCGCCGAGGTTTCGATGGTGCGTTTCCAGAGGACTTCGCCGGTGGTTCCGTTTTTCAGGATCCAGGCAATCTCCACGTTGACGGTCATATCGTATCCGGCAAGGGGCTGTCCCACTTTGACGATGAAGAGTTCCAGGGCGTAATCGGCGGGATCGCTCGTACGCGCCTTGAAGAGTCCGGTGCGTTGTATCGTGGAGGCGACGGCCTCGGTGAGGGTGGGGTTGGCGATCTCCTGGAGTCCCAGCGGGTCTTTGAGCCTGCCGCCCTCCACCGTGAGGGAGACGGTGGCATCGAAGGTGCGGGCGAGGGACGCCTGTTCGGGCGTGATGCCTTCGGGCGTGACCTGTTTGACGCTGCATCCCGTCAGGAGGATGAGACCGGTACTCAAGAGAAGCAAGGCAAGGTATTTGCGTATCACGGCGACCTCCTACTTGATTTTTTCGAACATGGCATCGAGGGTTTCGATGGCCATGCCTTCGGATGTTTTGCGGGCCAGGGAGGTGCGGATGGTCTCTCCGGCGACGATGGGGTAGCGGGTGGCGGGATCACGGAATTCGATGTTGAGGCGGAGCATGTAGTTCGCCATATCCCAGAACCAGCGATCCTCATAGGTGACCAGAACATCGGTCCCGGAAACGGGCGCATCCCCGTAATCGGCGCGGTACCCCTTCGCGGTCAGGACTTCGGCGATGACTTTGTCGATGCGGCGTTCGTCACCGGGGCTGTGGAGCACGTAAAAGTGGGTCAGGGCGGAGGGTTGATGGTGCGGGACGACTTTCGCCCCGTTGCTGGTAATGGCACACCCCGAGAAGAGGAGCATGACGCCCAGCAGCGACAGGAACAGGGAACGCTTCATGAAATAGTCCTTGAAACTGGTATGGCACCATGATATCAGGGATTTGTTTAAATGATATATGAATGAAAAGCGTGACTGCCTAGCGTGTTCTCTCCAGCTGCATCACGTAGAGCCCCAGCGCCCGAATCTCCTCTTCGGAAAAGCGCTCGAAGCGCGGCATTTTCCCGATCACCCCGTTTTTACCGTTTTTCAACACTAACGCCACCGTTTGCAGGTCGAAGGAACGGATGTTGGGCCCGAGGAACTGCAGCCCCCGCCCCTCGGGACCGTGGCACCGTTCGCATCGAAGCATCCCGTAGAGGAGTTCCCCCTCCTCGTTTTCCGAGAAGCCGCTGGAGACGTAGTGGGCGACCTGGGCGGCGCGGCGGGTGTCGGCGATCATGGGGGGCATGCCGCCGGGGAAGGTGCGTTTGAAGTTGTTGGCGCCGCGCTGGATGTTGCGCAGGGCGCTGTCGAAGGAGATGCGCCGGGTGAGGTTCGCGCCCTTGCCGTCGGGCGCCCGGCCGTCTTCGCCGTGGCAGACGGCGCAGTGGACGCGGAAGAGTCCCGCGCCCATGCGCAGCAGTTCGGCATCCGCTCGGGAGGAATCGGCAGTTTCGGGAGCGCAGCGGCGTGCGTAGGGAGAGAAAAAGAGCGCATACCCCAGCAACAGCAGGGGGAGCCCGACGCCGATTGCCAGCATGGCCACGCCCTGACGCCCCGGCCGTTCCCCCGGGGTACGGACGTAACGGTAGATCAGCAGAAGTGCCGCGGCGATGAGGAACAGCGCCGCGGCATAGATGATCATGACGTCCGGAAAGAGGGCAGTGTGCTTCATACCGTTAGTCTAGCCTAACTTGGGTGAGTTTGGTGTTAGAACCAGCCCGCCACCCGGATGGCGATGAAGACGATGCCCAGGAAAAGCAGGGAGGTGATGAAGACCTGGGCGGTGATGTCCCGGGGACGGCAGTCGTAGAGCGATCCCAGGTTGACGTTGGCCACCGCCAGGGGCATGATGAGTTCGAAGAAGAGAATGCCTTTGACCATGGGGTCGAGGTCGACGAGCTGGAGGGCGCCGAAGGCAAGCAGCGGCAGCAGTGCGAACTTCACCCCGCCCACCCAGGCGGTGAGCAGCCGGTTGACGCTGCGCAGCTTCACTCCGTAGAGATAGATGCCGAACAGCACCAGCTGCATGACCATGGAGGCGTAGGCCCCCATCTGCAGGGTGCTCTCCACCGTTCCCGAGGGGCGGTACCCTCCGACGTTGAGCCCGATGGCGATCACCGCCGCCCAGATGGCGGGGAGCTTGAGAATGTTCAGCAGCGAATCTTTGACGCTGAAACTGCCCCGGGAGTAGTAGTAGACTCCGAAGGTGTAGACGAAAAAGACGTTCATCAGGTTGATCAGCGTCGTATAGGGGATGCTCTCCTCCCCGAAAACGGCGATCCCCAGCGGGATGCCGAGGTTGCCGGTGTTGCCGATGA
>JBNKLF010000042.1:0-8564 GCA_050292215.1 Sulfurimonadaceae bacterium
AAACATCCTGAATTAAAATAAAACAAATTACAACTCCATTTGCCTATGTTAACGGCAAAACACCTATACTAGCTTATAGTATTCATTAGTTATACAAATAATCAAAAGAAGGAGTTCCCATGACGAAAGCCTACCTTATCCCGCTGTGCACCCTGGCGATGGCGGTACACAGTCTGCCCGCCATGGACATGACCTCGTGCGAGAAGATCGCCACCGCGGTTCCGAGCGACTCATGGACGCTGGAGCAGTGGCAGAAGCATGAATCGGCACTCATGCGATGGAAAGAGAAAAAAGGAACCGAGCGCTACACCCCCGACGACCCGGAAACCAGCGCCTACCGGGTTCCCGACGATGCAACGTCTTTCAAGGAACTTGAAGCCTTGGACGACGCCCAGGAGTTCCGCCCGGAAGATATCTCCCGTCTTGAACACCTCGCCTACCAGGTTCCTTCCGACTACTGGAACAGCCGTGACTGGGCCGCCTACCGCGATGCGAAAAAGGCCCTCGGCCTGCTGCAGTAACCCCCCTCCCGTGTTACCGGGCGGCACACTCCCGTCCGGGAAACAAAAGAAAATAAATCCAACATCAAAATTTATAAAAATTTTAAGTATTACTTATTAATATGTATGCTTATGTTTTTTATAATTAAATATAATCAGGAGTAATACCTCATGCAAAAAACCCTCGGACTCTCCCTCGCGGCAGCCCTCTTTACCTCGGCATACGCCGTCGACATCATGGTCGACTCGGCCGATCTCGCGGCGATGAAGGCGCAGATCGAAGCGTTGACGAAAAAGATCGAAAAGATCGAAAAAGCGCAGAAAAAATCTGACAAAAAAACGAAACGCCTCGCTTCCAGCGTTTCGGATGTTAAAAAAGCGACCGGCGGCGACAACGTCAAATTCGACATCGACTTCCGCAACAGCGTGGACGTACTCGACTACAAGGACAACCTCAACCATCAAAGCGCCGACAATCCGGCACTTCTGACCAGCCGCTTCCTGCTGAACATGGCCGCGGCACCGGTTGACGGTCTGATCTTCAAAGGCCAGCTGGCGGTCAACGCCATCTGGGGCGCGCACGTCTACGACGAGTCCACAGGGCTTAAAGACTGGTCCGCATCCTCCAAGGCGACCGACACCGTCGCACGCATCCGAGAAGCCTACTTCGTCTACTCCGACACCTTCGGCGAGCAGCCCTGGAGCGTCTCCATCGGCCGTCGTCCCTCCACCAACGGTTTCCTGGCCAACTACCGGGAGAACGAAGATGCCGCCGGCTCGCCGCTGGCCCACATCACCAACATGGAAGTCAACGGCGCCATGCTGAAACTCGACTGGGACCGTTTCCTCGGCGGCGCCTACACCAAGTTCGTCTACGGCCGCGCCCATACCGGCCCGACCAGCGGCGTCTACAGCAAAGACATCACGACCCAGCCCTGGGGACCCTACGCGGATGACCAGGACACCGAAGATATCAGCGTTGACTTCTTCGTCACCCTCGGCGACGCCTACAACGACGGCCAGTACCAGGTCATGTATGAATGGGCGCACATCTTCAACACCAAAGGCAAGAACCTCGTCACCAGCGCGACCAAGATCGACGCCGGTGAAGCGGACCTCGTCTCCGTCGGCCTGAAAGTCGACGGCGTCGGCGACGGCATCAGCGACTTCCTCGACGAAACCACCCTCTTCGTCTCCGGTGCCTACACCATCTACAACGCCAGCGCCGGCCACTCCCTTATGGGCTCCGCCAGCGGCGGCACCCGCCAGGGCAAATCGATCTGGCTCGGCGCCGTCATCCCCGACATGATCACCGACAGCGGCAAGCTCGGCTTCGAGTACAACCACGGTTCACGCTACTGGACGCCGATGACCTGGGCGGAAGACACGGCAAGCGGTTCCAAAATCGCCGTTCGCGGTGACGCTTACGAAGCGTACTGGAACTTCGACCTCTTCGGCGTCGAAAACCTCCCGTCGCAAATCCGCTACACCTACACCAAACACGACTGGACGCCGAACATCAACTGTGCCGGCTGGGTCGGCGTGGAACACGCCGATATCGATGCCACCGACCTGAGACTCTCCGTCAGCTACAAATACTAACCCCGAGGCGGCGCGTCAGCCCGCCCCTCCAATACAGCGGGCCCCGTCCGGGCCTGCACGCACTTTTCCGCTCCTCACTGCTTGCTCCCTGAATCATGTATCGCATCACATTCGAATACCGGTGAACCCGCATAACGATGAAATAATGAGGGAGAAGATACCGCCGCCCGACGGAAGAGCGGGGACGGAAGCAGCGCCTAGAAGCGGTAGATCAGGCCCGCAAAGAACTCGCGGCCGGGTGCGACGGTAATGGAGGGGTCTTCGACGTCAAGGATGCCGTTGCCGCTCTTGTCACCGGTGAAGTAGACGGTCTGGTAGTACTGTTTGTCAAATACGTTGTTGAGTTTGGCGTAGCACTCCAGTTCGTGCGCTCCCCAGTGCAGAGTGTAGCGTGCCTGAAGATTCACGAATGCATAGGCGGGCATCTCGATCTGGTTGGTCTCGTCGGCATAATACCCCGACTGGGCGTAGACCTCGCCGATGATCTTGAGTGGGGGAATCGGGCGGTAGGTCGCATAAAGGTCCACGATATGGTTCGGCGTTCTCGGCAGTTCGTTGCCGATGATATCGTACCAGGGCCCCATTCTGGCGATCTGAACCGGATCGTGATCCGTAAACTTGCTTTTCAGATAGGTATAGGCAAGGTTGAAGGAGAGGGGTTTCGACGGGTCGCTTTTGAGCGAGAGTTCGAGGCCCATGTTGCGTGCGTCCCCGATATTCTCCGTAATACTGCCGCTGGTGGAGAAGGCGTAGGTGCCGTAGCGGTAGCCGATGATGTCGCTGGTATCCATCTGGAACACGGAGACTTCGTAATCGAACCCGTTATCCAACAGCAAGGCGTTGCCGCGGGCGCCGATTTCGTAGGTGATGCTGCGTTCCACGTCGATCGGAACGGGAACCCCGTCCGTGCGGGCGCGGTTTTCGTAGTTGGTGACGACCTTGTCCACAGTCGGCGTACGGTAACCCGTCGAAACGTTGGCATAGAAGACGGCTGCGGGGGAGAGGGCATAGGTCGCACCGATGCGGTAGCCGTCTTCGCTGTACTTGAGGCGGTTGGAGACGGTGTCGTTGCTCCAGACGCTGCCGTCGTAATCCAGTGAGGTGACGCGGTACGCGTCCTCCTGCCAGTCGTGCCGCATGTTGAAGACGGCGGTCAAAGCGGGGGTCACGGCGTATTTGATCTCGCCGTAAAGGGCGTGCAGGTCCTGATCGTCGTTCGAAGTGGTGTGTTCCCCCGCGTAGTGCTCGATGGGATCGCCGTCGTCATCGATCTCCGTATAGTCGATGGTCGTTTCTCGCCCCGACTCATACTCCCGCGTCCCGTATTCGTACCCGAGCATGTAGGCGAACGCCGCCGTCTCCTGTTTGAACTCCGCTTTGAGCCCCTTTTGGAGTTTGTACTCGACGGAGTGGCGGGAGTAGGTGTCCCCCTCCCCGTCCCCGTCGGTGTCCTGGGGGCTGGAGATGTAGTCGTACTCGTCGGCGTAGTCGTAGGCGCTCACCAGCAGGTTTGCTCCGTTGGAGAACTCCTTGGTGTAGCTGAGGATGAACTTCTCGAGATCGATGTCGTTGTCGTTCTGGAAGGCGCTCGTTCCGCTGCCCCTGGGGTTGGCGTCGGCTTCGGTGACCCCGACGGAGGAGGCCCGTTTCTGCTGTTCGTACTTGAGGGTCTTGTCCAGCGAGAGGGTGACGTCGCTGGTGTCGTCGATGTAGTAGGAGAGCTTGCCGCTGAGGGATTTGTTCCAGTACTCCGACTCGAGCCAGTAGCCGTCGCTTCTGCGGTAGTTCGCGTTGAGACTGGCGGCGAAGTGCTCCCGCCCGATACGGACCGTCGCTTCGTAATCCTGCGAATCGTGACTGCCCCCCTCGGCGCTGATGCTGTAGCTGTCGTCGCCGCCGCGGGGTTTGGAGGTGGTGATGATAATGGCGCCGGCCATGGCGTTGTTGCCGTAGAGGTACGACGCGCTCCCCTTGACCACTTTGACGCTGGTGATGTCGCTCATGTTGATGCGGAACTTCCCGCTTTTCGCGTAGACCGGGACCCCGTCGACAATGATGGCGACCCCCGTGTGCTCCCACATGAACTCCTGCTGGTTCATCCCGCGCATGTGGATCTCGACCACCTCGTTGCCCATGAAGTCCGCGGTGATGCCGGGAACCGTCTGGAGAAGCTCGTTGAGCTGTTTGGGGTTGATCTGCTCGATCTGCTCCTCGCTGATGTAGTTGACCGTCGATGCTTCGGTCGTTCCCGCCCTGGCGTTGGTGATCGTTGAGGACTCCACGCGGATCGTATCCATGGTGTAGTCGGCCGCGACGGCGGAGGTCATCATCCCCGCCAGCATGAGGCACAGCGCCCCGGCTCGTTGTTGCATTGCTGCTCCTTGTCGAAACTTACGAATTCAATAGATTTCATATTAATATGTTTTTTTAAGTTTTGATTATAGGAAAGCAGCGTTACATCACTGTTAATTTGATCGGGATACTTATGTATAATAAAATAAAATTTTTGAATGGGGAGAAAAGGCGTGCACCGCGAAGGTGCTAGAGGACGGCGCCCTTTTCGTAGGCGTAGGATTCCCGGGCGAGAACCGCGGCGCCGAGAGAGGTCGTGATCTGGGGAAATTCCGGAACGAAGATCTCCTTGCCCAGCTCGTTCTCGATGGCATTGACCAGCCCGGAGTTCAGGGCCGGACCGCCGTCGAAGTAGACCGCTTCGTGGATGCCGACGCGCTTGACCAGCTTGACGATGCGCTTGGCGATGGAGTAGTGCACCCCGCTGACGATCTCCTCGACCCGGTGGTTGTTCCCCAGCAGACCGATGATCTCCGACTCGGCGAAGACCGCGCAGGTGCTGTTGATGGAGAGCGGCGTACCGGTCGCCTTGAAGTGGTACTCCCCCAACTCGTCCACCCCGATCTCGAGATTGCGGGCGACGACGTCGAGGAACTTGCCCGTTCCCGCGGCGCAGCGGTCGTTCATGGCGAAGTTGACGACGTTGCCGTCGCTGTCCATGGAGATCGCCTTGGAGTCCTGACCGCCGATGTTGATGACGGTGCGGATCTCCCCGAACGCCTTCGCCGCCGCGCGGGCCCCCAGGGCGTTGGCCGTGATCTCGCTGATATTTTCGTCCGCCTCTTTGAAGAGCTTGCGCCCGTACCCCGTCGCCACCGTGTAGCGCAGGTTTTCCGGGGAGACGCCCAGTTCCGCCATCAGCAGCGCCAGGCTCTCCTGCGCATACTTGTAGAACATGCTGCCGCTGGCGCTGACGCGGTGCCCCGCCAGCTCGCCGTTTTCGTCGACGATGGCGATCTTGATCGCCGTCGAACCGATGTCGATGCCTGCAAAATACTCCATTAGCCTCTCCTTTTCCTGTTTTTGAGCGATTCGATGAATGCCTCGATGCGGGTGGTAAGCTGCCCCAGGTGGCTGGGACTGTAGTCGCTCTCGAGGTAGAGAACGGGGATCCCCTCCTTCTCCATGGCCGCAAGGACCGAGCGCTGCTCCATCTCGTAGACCTGGCACCCCGCGAAAGCCTGGTAGACGACACCGTCAGCCTTGTAGTCGCGTACCAGTTCGACGATGCGGCGGATGCGGTCGTCGTTGCGGGTGAAGACCGGGCAGGTACACCCTTTGAGGTAGCGGTCGGCGACGGCATCGACCATGTCGTACATAAACCACTCGTCGACGGAGACCATGTCGTTGAACATCCGGTTCGACGAACAGGTCTCGTCGGCGACGATCACCGCGTCGGATTCCTCGATGAGCCGGGGGACTTTGAGGTTGGGGAAGATCGGCGGCGAGCCGGTGTAGACGATGCGCGGGCTGCGGCGGTGCGCCGCCCCGACTCCCGCCTCGACCCGCGCTTCCATCTCGTCGATCAGATTCTCTACGGCCTCGCACCACGCCTCGGTACGGTCAAAGAAGAAGGCGTTGGTGACCAGGAACATGTCGTTGCCGGAGATGGGCGGCAGTTCCGCCTTGCGCATCACGCTGAGCTTATGGTAAAGCGTCTGGGCGTAACCGACTTTCCGGATGGACGCCTTGAGGTTTTTGCGGGTCAGTTTCTGCTTCAGCGTACCCGAAAGCTCCTTGGTGAAGCGGCGGACGCTGCGGCGCCAGTACTCCCGGCTCTCCTCGCTCTCCTTGACCCGGGGAAACTCCATCTCGAAGACGGGGTACCCCATCTCCTCGATGATCCCCGTCGCCTTGGTCTTCTGGTCGCAGGTCGTCGGCGTCACCACCAGGTCGGGGGTGTCGTTGAAGTGGCCCGTCGCGAAGGCCCCCACCGTCGCCTTGACCAGGGGGCAGGACTTTGAAGGGAGGTACTCGCTGCCGATCTCGTCGTCGGTGTTGAACCCGTTACAGAGCCGTACCGGCGCGGCGCCGAGGGCGTCGATGATCTCGTAGGGAACCTGGATGCACATCGTCCCCACCTTTGTCTTGCCTTCATGCATCGGCGCCATGTCGCAATGGTAGTTTCGGTGCAGTTCGTAGAAATACTCCATCGCCTCAGGCGGATGGATGGCATCCTCTTTCATGCTTTCGAGCACTTTGAGCGCTTCCATCGCTTTGTGGCGTCCCTGGCGCTCTTTCGGGGTCTCTATGGTGTGTTCGTTACGGGCGTTCATGTTTCTCTCCGGGTTGATCGACCTGCATCCGTTTTGCAAAGCCTTCCTTGGTGGACTGGAATATCGTGAAGCCGGCCATTTTGGCTTCGAGGCACCCCTCTTCGGGGCAGGCGGCGATGCACTTCATGCAGAGGATGCAGTCGTCGCGCAGAATGTCGCGGCTCTCGACGTCGTCGGCGATATCCTTGATCTGCATGTCGCAGACATTGTAGCAGTCGCCGCACTTGGTACATTTGCCGCCATCTTTCTTCAGCTTGAAGATGGAGAGCTTGCTAAAGGTGTAGTGCAGTGCGCTCATGGGGCAGAAGAAACAGAAAAACCGTTTCTTGAAAAACGCCCCGGCGATGAACATCCCCGTGAAAACCATGCCCAGTGCCGTCAGGATCATGGAGGTCTTCGTGGAGAAGTCGATGGTCCACTGGGAAGTGTCTCCGACAAAAAGCGGGGTGATCATCCGCCCGGGGCAGATTTCGCAAAACGCCGCGCTCCACTCCCGGCCGATCAGCCCCGCCCCGATGGCGACGGGCAGCAGCAGGGTAAGTACCAGGAGGACGTATTTGATCACCTTGAGCCGGTTGAACTGCTCCTGGTTGTAGCTGCTGTAGCGGATGCCGAAAAATTTACGAAGCGCCGTCAGCCAGTCCTGCATCGCCCCGAGGGGACAGACAAAGCCGCACCACGCCTTGTTGAAGACGATAAACCAGAGCAGGAACGTCGCCAACCCGATAAGCACCCCCATCGCCGCCATGCTGAAAAGCACCCCCGTCGGCATCGCCAGCTGATGCTGCAGGGGCAGCAGGTAGCAGATCCCCCCGTTTTCCCGATCGAACCCGCAGGAGAGCACCGGAATCTCGTTGCCGAGATGGATGGAGAAGTAGGCGCCGTAAACAAGAAGTACGAACGCCAGGATCTGGACGATGGTCCGAAAACGGCGCAGATCGCCGTTGTCCAGAAAGCGCCTAAGCTTTTTCATCAAAGATCACCTCCTCGAAAGGGCGCATCCGGCGGCGGCGGTACCAGTAGATGACGACTCCGGTCAGCACCATCGCCGCCGTACCGAACGCCAGGGCGTAGGCGTAGGACTGATATCCGGCATTCTCGGGATAGAAGAAGTCGGCATAGGTCAAGGTCCGTTCCCAGCGCCGGTAAGGTGTTTTTCCCAGCTTTCCGACCTCGTCCCTGCTCCAGGTGGCCGTCACGACAAAACGCTCCTTGTACCGTTTATCAAACTCCTTCCAGTCGGGAAAATAGTCCCGAATCAACTGAAAGGCAACCTTCCCCTCGGCGTCGCTTTTGAGCCGTTTGCTCCATCCGCCGCCGGTTGCGAGCTTCACGACCGCGCCTTTCACCGGCTTGCCGCCGGAGAGAATCCGAAACGCGACGGTGTCGCCGGATTGATACCGGAAGAATGCCTCTTCGTCCGCAGCTTTGATGCGCACGATATCGAAAGGAACGTCATCGGGCTCCCCTCTGCCCAGTTCACCCCGGTCACCATGACGCACGTAATTTTTCTCATGTTTGGCCACCAGGGTGCGGCGCACTCCGTCGATCACCCGATCTGCGGTGTAGTAGAGAAGGTAGCGGCCCGGGTTGGCCGTATCGATGGTTACGGAGGTACACCCCCGCATGGAGACCGCTTTCGCCTCCACCTTTTCAAGCGCGTTGCCGTAGGCGGCAAAGGTTCCCGACGCCCCGGGAAGGCATTTGGCCTCCCCCGACGCATCTTCATACATCAACCACACTTTGGAGCCGGTCGGGCGGCCGTAGCCACCGCCGGGATGGCCGCCCGCCGCCGGTTTTTCACCGCCGGCCGCATCGGGTTTACCCTGCTTGC
>JBNKLF010000043.1:0-7546 GCA_050292215.1 Sulfurimonadaceae bacterium
GGGGGAGGCGTCGCACCGCCCCCGTCGCTCTCCGGCTTCGGCCGGGGGGCGGGTTTGGGAGCCGGAGCTTCCGGCGCCGCTTTGGGTTCGGAAGGTGCGGCGGCGCTCTCTTCGTCCCCGGCGGCTTTCTTCGCTTCGCGTTTCGCCTTGTCTTCGGCCTGGCGCTGTGCCAGCAGCCGCTCGATCTCCGCCTCGATCTCCGCCTCGCTCAGATCCGAGTAGTCCTCCTCTTCGGCATCGCCTGCCGCTTCCTCGGCCGCACTTTCCGGTTCCGCCGCCGGGGCCTCCTGGGGAGCGCTTTCTGCAGCCGGTGCTTCGACGTTTCCGTCACCGCCGACCGCCTGGTCCAGGCGGCTGACACAGGCGGAGACGTCGATGCCCTGGTCGGCACCCGTATCGCGGATGCGTTCGAGCAGGGCTTTCATCAGGTCGATGGACTCCAGAATGACGTCCATCACCTCGGCGGTAATCTTCAGTTCGCCGTGACGCGCCTTGTTGAGGATGTTCTCCATATGGTGCGTCAGATGCGTCAGGACGTCGAAATTCAGAAACGAACTCGCCCCCTTGACGGTGTGCGCCACCCGGAAAATCCGGTTCAGAAGTTCGAGGTCTTCCGGAGAGGATTCCAGTTCGACAAGATCCTGGTCGAGCTGTTCGATCAGCTCAAAGGCTTCCACAAGGAAGTCTTGCAATATCTCTTCAAATTCGTCCATGTTCAACCTCTACTTGATATGGGATCTTACGACGCGCGCCACTTCGTTAAAGAAGGAGTTCGCATCAAATTTGACCAGGTAGGCTTCGCCGCCCGCCTGCTTGCCGCGATCTTCACTGAAATGATCGCTGATGGATGAGTTGAATACGATGGGAATATCGTTAAACCGTCCGTCGCCTTTGACATTGGCCGCGAAATGAAACCCGTCGACACGCGGCATCTCGACGTCCGAGACGATCAGGCGCAACTCTTTCGCGATCTCCTCACCGTAGTTCTCGTACAGGTCCTCGAGGCGTTCAAAGCCCTCCTGGCCGTCGTTGGCCTCGATGACCCGGAAGCCCATTTTCTCCAGGGCTTCGCTGACGATCTTCCGAGCCGTGTGGCTGTCATCGAGCAGCAGTACCGTACCGGTAAAGTGAGCATCCACGGGGACGTCTTCGCTGCGGGTCGGTTCATAAAGCCCGAGATCCTGCACCACCGTCTCAAGGTCGAGAATCAGCAGTACCGCGTCATCTTCGATGCGGGTCACCCCCGTGATCTTGCTGTGATCCAGCGCACCGCTTCCCGCCGCAAATGAGGCGGGTTCGATGTCGTTCCAGTTGATCCGGCGGATCCGCTTCGCCTCGTGGACGATAAAACCGATCAGAATGTTGTTAAACTCGGTGATGATGACCCGTTTGCTTTTAATGACCGATTCGGGCTCCTCGACCCCCATCCATTTCGCGAGGTTGACGACGGGAATCACCACGCCCCGCAGGTCGAAGATCCCCTCAATAAACTCCGGAACTCCCGGCAATTCGGTGAGTTTCGGCATTTTGATGATCTCTCGTACCTTGGAAACGTTGACGCCGTAAATCCCTTCGTAGACCCCGGACTCATCTTTCTTGAAGATCCGGAAGTCCACGAGTTCCATCTCGTTGCTGCCGACCTTCAAAGTACTGTCGTTACCGCTCATCGCGACTCCTTGCCGAACATGGCCTCGTGCAATCGAGGCCCTTGGTCTGTAGCTGATTGTAACTCAAAGTATCTTTGATTGCAAGCAAAAGCGGCAAGGTTGAAGTAGCGGCACAAAGCCCCTCCGACCCCCTTGTTCTGGTGATAATGCCCCTCGATGAACCAGTCGGTTTTTTCCAGATCGAGACGTTCCAGACGACGACGGACGTAGGCATCGAATCCCACAAACTCGTTACAGTCTTCTTTCTCTTCGAGATAGCGGTCCAGCCAGCGGATGATGCTGTGCCCGGTCAGGATGTCGATCACCTTCAAGAGCGCCAAAACCGTTTTGCTGCGGATGACGGAGGTGTAGAGACGATAGCCCAGGTCCGTCCCCCAGTCCCCGTGGGCCAGCATCACTTTATGCCCTTCGAAACGGCAGGCGACCGGCTGGCTGGAGAGGGGGTAGACCCGGAGTTTCGGGAAGTAGGCGGCAAGCTGAAAATCGTGGTTCCCCTCCAGGTAGATCACCTCCATCCGCTCCGCAATGGCGTTGATGGTCCCGACCGCTTCGGCATTGCGTTCCAGAGTCATCGGGATACCGCCGAAAAGCAGGTCGAAAATATCCCCCATCAGGATCAGCTGGGTCGCGGCGATCTCACCCGCAGCAACGGCTTTGAGGAAAGGGAGCAGCTCCGGGCGACGGGCGCTGTAGTGGGCATCGGCGACCAGAAGGGCGCCGGGGCGGAGTTCGAAAGTCTCAGGGGACATAGGCAAGCAGCGGCAACCCCATCCCTTCGTCGAAGCCCATCATGAGATTGGCGTTGGCAACGGCCTGGGAGCTGGCCCCGCGCAGCAGGTTGTCGATGGCGGAGGAGACAAAGAGCATATCGCCGCTGCGCTTGACGAAGATATCGCAGAAGTTGGTCCCGGCGACGCTTTTCATGTCGACGGGCTCGCGGCGGACCCGGACGAAGGGCTCTTCGGCGTAGTAGTGTTCAAGCACCTCGACGGGATCGAAATCCCCCTCCACCTGAAGGTAGACCGAGGCGAGCATGCCCCGAGTCGCGGGGACGAGGTGGGGCACGAAGTGGACCTCCTCTTCAGCGACCTTGAGCTTCTCCGCGATCTCCGGCCCGTGACGGTGCGCCATGGGGTTGTAGGCGAAGAGATTCTCGTTGATGGTGACGTAGTGGGTGTTCTGCACGCACTTCTTGCCCGCGCCGCTGACACCGCTTTTGGCGTCGATGACGATCGGCGTCCCCGGACGGCGGTAAAACATGAACGGCAGCGCCGCGAGGATAGAGGCCGTGGGGTAACAGCCGGGGTTGGCGACCAGGCGCGCCGATCGGAGGGCGTCGCGCTGAAGTTCGGGCAGGCCGTAGACCGCGTTGGGAAGATTTTCCGGGTCGATGTGTTCGCAGTAGTGCATTTCGTAGGTCTCGCGCTCCAGGCGGTAGTCCGCG
Organism: Sulfurimonadaceae bacterium; assembly: GCA_050292215.1. Classification (GTDB taxonomy): domain Bacteria; phylum Campylobacterota; class Campylobacteria; order Campylobacterales; family Sulfurimonadaceae; genus SZUA-415. Next base: position 3,112 of record JBNKLF010000043.1, read on the forward strand.
GAGAGGTCGACCGTTTTGACCCCCAGCGCCATCAGCGCTTTGACGAACCCCATCGCCGTTTTATGGGGAAGGGCGAGAAATGCCAGTTCGCAGGAGGCCGCGACCGCTTCGGCGGAGGCCTTCTCGACGTCGCACTCCGCGATTCCCGCCAGTGCCGGATGGAGCGTCGTCAGCTTTGTCTCCCCTTCGCTCGTCGCCACGTAGGCGATCTCGAAATTGGGATGGGCGATGAGGATCTTGATCAGTTCGAGGCCGGTGTATCCGCTGGCGCCGATGACGGCGACCTTAACCTTCGCATTCAAAGACAATCTCCCGGTAGGTGACTTCAAGGATCTCGAACTCCCGTTCACCGCCGGGAAGTTTCGCCTTGACCTCATCCCCCTCTTCCCGGCCGAGCAGCTGCTTCGCCAGGGGGGAGTTGAAGGAGATCAGTCCCATGTCGGGGTTGCTTTCACAGCCGCCGACGATCACGTAGGTGATCTCCTCGTCGGTCGAGAGGTCGCACAAAACGACGGTGGAACCGAAACTGACCCGGGCATGTTCCAGCTCGCTCGGGTCGACGATGCGCGCATTGGCGACCATGTCGCTGAGTTCGTGCAGCCGGGAGTCGATCTGCACCTGGCGCTCCTTGGCCGCGTGGTATTCGGCATTCTCTTTCAGGTCGCCGAGTTCGCGGGCCTCTTCGATCGCCTTGACGATCTCGGGCCGTTCGACGGTTTTGAGGCGGTTCAGTTCGCTGGTGAGTTTCTCATAGCCGAACTTGGTCATCGGTTGCATTTCCAACTGCTTACTCCGTTCCGGGCCGCGGGCCCGTCAGCATGATTCGCGCTTCGCTTCCGGAAACGCCGTTTTGGTGAAAGTATTATACCAGCACCGCCTAAAATAAGCCGATTTAGAGAAAAAGCGACTGTGCCATGGTCGGGAGATCGAAAGCGATCACGGCGTGGGCATGGGTGTCGGCGATGTAGAGCGTGCACCCCTTCTTGGCGATGCCGCCGGGTTCGTGGAGCGTATCGAGGAGGGTCATCAGCGTTCCCGCCTCGGGGTCGAAGACTTTGATCTTCCCGTTATAGGTGTCGGCGACAAAGATCCTTCCGCCGCCGCAGCCGTCGCCGTACTGCCCGGCGACGACTCCCTGCGGGTGCTGCAGCGGCGCACTTCCCTCTTCATCGTCTCCATAGCAAAACAGTCCCTCACCCAGAACCGTCCGCACCCGCCCCGCTTCGATGTAACGCAAAGACGAGCTTTCCGCGTCGACGAACCAGAGCTGTTCTCCCAGCAGTGTTAGACCCGAAGGCTGAGCAAGCTGGGCCGCTTCATAATCGCCGTCGCGCAGCGCTTCGAAGCGGTTGCCCCAGACCGCCGTCTCCCGGGCGGTCTCCATGTCGTACGCCGCAATCCGGTGACTTCCCGCCTCGGCGACAAGCAGCCGGTCTCCCGCGATCTGAAGGTCCCAGGGGGAGCGCAGCCCTTCCAGGAAGATACGCCGTGCTCCGCTTTCCGTGTCAATGACCGTCACCGTACCGGCGGCGGCATCGGCCACGTAGAGCAGCGGGGCAGCCCAGGCCATTCCGACAGGGCGTTCGAAGCCGCAGAAAACTTTTCGTACCTCTTTGTCGTACCCGCAGAGCCACACCTCGCCGGCCCCGCTGTTGGCCACGGCCAGGAATGCCTCGGTGGCGAGGACCTTCTCCGGAAACCGGAGCCCCTCCTCCGCGGTTTCGGGCGTACTCTCGTCCTCCCTGTCGGGCGCCACCCCCATGTCGGTCAGTATCTTTTGAAACGTTTCCATCTTCCCCTCTCCCGTCATCGTCGCAGCGATATAGCCCCGCGCGTCGATCAGTACGTTGGTCGGCCACCCCTTGATGGCGTAGGCATCGGCCAGAGTACGGTCGCCGTCGTCGACTACCGCGTAGTCGATCCCCAGCCGTTCCAGGGCTGCTTGCAACGCCTCGGGAGCACGCTCCCGGTCAAACTTCGCGCTGTGAACCCCGACAACGGTCAGCGCCTTTCCGTAGTGCCGGTGCAGCGCCCTGACGACCGTCAGATTTCGCATGCAGTTGATGCAGCCGAAGGTGAAAAAATCGAGCAGTACCACCCTGCCCCGAAGCTCCGTGAGCCTCAGGGGGCGGGAGCGGTACCACGCTCCGGCATCGAGTTCCGGCGCCCGTACCGCCACTACTTCTTTCCGATCAGCCGCAGCACCGCCTGAGAGCATAGCGCCATGCCGAACGCCGCCGTCACCCCCATAAAGCTCCCCTTCTCCTTCGTCCGGGCCGGCTCGGAACTGAAGATGCAGGGGTAGTTGCGGTCGAACTTCCGCTTTTTGAGCTCACTGCGGATCTTCGAACCGAAACGGTCGCCGTGGGTCTTCCAGACGGAAGCAACTTCGATCTTCGTCGGGTCGAGCCGTTTGGCGGAACCGAAGGAGGAGATGAGCTTTTTGTAGCACTTCTGGGCCAGGGCCAGTTTCGCCCGGGTATCGTCGATGGCGTCGAGGACCAGGTCGTAAGGCTCGAAATCGAAAGCTTCCACCCACGCCTCGTCAATTTTTTCTTCAATGGCGGTCACGGTGGGGTAATGCTGCTTCAGGGCGTGCACCTTAGACGCTCCCGGGTGCAGCTCCGACCACATCTGGCGATTTTGGTTGGTCTCGTCGAAGCTGTCGCAGTCGACGATGGTAATCGCCTCGACCCCGGAGCGGACCAGACAGTCGAGACAGAAACTCCCGACGCCGCCGACACCGAGCAGGAGGATCTTCGCACCGCGCAGCTTTTCGAAATCCTCCCCGAAGAGCATCCGGGAGCGCTCATGTCTCACAGCCACGCCTCCAGGGCGTCAAGGGTGTGGTAAGCGCTCAGGTCGAGGTGAACCGGGGTGACGGAGACAAATCCCCGGGCGATCGCATCGAAGTCGCACATCCGATCGCGGTGATGGTTTTTGTCTCGGTTGCGGTACTCCAGCGGGTGCAGCCCGATCCAATAGTACTCCTCCGCCCTGGGGTTGCGGTGGAGGTGGGCGTCGTTGCCGTAGTGGCGGTAGCCGGCGTAGGTCACTTTCAGGTGCATCTCGTCGACGTCGGAGGGGATGTTGACGTTGAGCAGCTCCCGCTGCGGCAGGGGAAAATCACCTTCGAAAATCTTCTCGACGAGGTGTCGGGCCGTACGGGCCGCCAGGGTATAGTCGTGGCGGGGCTGGGAGAAATCGACCACCTGGGAAATGGCGATCGACGGGACCCCCTGGAGCACCCCTTCCATGGCCCCGGCGACGGTTCCGGAGTAGGTGATATCCTCGCCCATGTTCGATCCCCGGTTGATCCCGCTGATCACCAGGTCGGGCTTGTTCTCTTCGAAGAGGGAGTGCAGCGCCAGGTAGACGCAGTCGCTCGGGGTGCCGTCATCAAGTTTGTAGAAGTCGTCGTCGACACCGATAAAGCGCATCGGCCGGGTCAGGGTCAGGGAGTGGCCGCAGGCGGATTTCTCCGTCGCGGGGGCCACGACCGTCAGTGAAGCGACGTCGCGAAGCGCCTCGATGAGGGCGTGAAGGCCCGCGGACTCGTAACCGTCGTCATTGGTGATCAAAATGCGTTTCATGGGCTGCTCTCTCATGCCGGATTGATGGGGCCATTTTAGGCCAAAATGACTTAAAAGGCCGTAATGCGTCCGTCATGCGAAGTGGCATGAAAGATGCTTCACAACGGCATGCGAACCGCCTTCATCTCTTTTATTATCATTCTCGCCGCCCTGGGTGGTGCCGCTTCCTTCGCCCCCACCTCTTCCGCTGCAACGGCCAAAGCGCTTCCAACGGAAAAGGTCGAAGCCTTCGAAGCCCATTTCGCCAACCTGATGCAGCTGGCCGACTCTCTGCACCTGCCTCCCGAAGCGCGCATGACGCTCTTCTACCTGACGCAGAGTACCCATGAGAAGATCGCCGCCGCCCTCGCCCTGGACCCGGAAGCCGCGGCACGCATCGACGACCTGCGCCGCGCCACCGGCGAGAAGATCGGCCGCCTGGCGGAGTCCCATGCCGGAACCGAAGGGGAGATCCTGCTGAAACTCCAGGTGGAGTACCAGCAGATGGGGTCACTCGGCATGGAGCTGCTCGAAACCGCCGGCGATGCGCCCGCTTCCGTTCCCGCTCCCGCGGGTGCTGCTTTTTACGCCATGCTGACCCTCGCGGCCGCCGCCGCGGCACTGCTGCTGATGGCGCTGTTTCGTCTTCAGAGAAATCACCGGGAGTCATGGCAAACCCTGGCCTCCGACCTCTCCATACAAGGTACCACCGTGACCCCGAAGGACGTTGCGGAACATTTCAGCCAGCTCGAATCGCGGCAGATCCTTGAAAGTGAACGTCACGAACAAAGTGTTGAAACATTGCGGAATGAGCGTGCCGACACCGATGCCGTCCTGGCCGAAACACGCTCGCAGGCGGAACG
>JBNKLF010000044.1:0-7076 GCA_050292215.1 Sulfurimonadaceae bacterium
CGTCGTAGAAGTAGAGGTAGGCGATACCGCTGACGAAGAGGCCCGCACGCAGCTCCCATCCCGTATCTCGGGTACGTTCGGAGAATGCGAGTTTGTCGCTCTGGATGCTGTTGAGCAGACCCCCGGGGGTACTGAATCCGCGGGGCATGGCACTGCCGTAGCGCAGCGCCGTGCCGACGCCCGCTCCGCAGTAGAAGGTGCCCAGATCGACGTGGTAGCTGTTGAACCACTCCAGCCTGCGGTCATCGCCGTACTCTTTGAGATACTGCCGGACGCCCCGGACGTAGCCGGCCTGAAAAAGCCCCCGGCTGCCGAGCTGGTTGTCCCACCCTCTGGGCTCGGCGGCCCCGACGATCTCGTGGACCCGTTTTTGCAGCTGCTCCGCCCCGGAGTGAGGTCCGATGACGCCCAGGGTGAGGTTGTAGGCGTCGAAGGCGTTCTCGTCCCAGGCAAAGAGGGTAAAACCGCTGCTGAGCACCCCCATATAGGGGACGTCGTCGTAGATCGGTTCCCGGCTGTCGAGATCTTCCGGGGTGACCATCATCTCTTGCAGGCTGATGGCCCCGTTGCGCCGGCGATCTTCGAAGGAGACTCCCAGCGACTCCAGCAGGGCGGTGAACCCGTCGACGTAGAGGCGGTTGAAACCGCCTGGCATGTTTGGGGTCCGTTCTTCTCCCATCCACCCGATCTGAAGACCGGCGCTGTAGTGGTCGTCGGAGTCGAAGATGAAGTCGTTGTCATGCAGCAGCGACCAGGTATCGGCATGAAGGGCGGATGCCGCCAGCCACGCCGCGGCGGCGGCGATGGTGACTCTTCTTCTCATGATGCCGTTTCCAGGCTTTTTCGAAACATCGCTAGGGATACGAGGAAGAAGGCCATTCCGATGGCGGCGATGGCCAGCAGCTGGGGCCAGACGACGTCGAATCCCGCTCCGCGGTAGAGGATGGCCTGGGCCATGGCGACGAAATGGCTGGTCGGCATCAGTTGCATGAAATACTGCAACGCCGTCGGCATGCTTTCAAAGGGGGTGACGGTACCCGAAAGGATTTGAAGGGGCAGGATCGTGATGATGACGATCAGCCCCAGCTGGGGCATGGAACGGGCGGCGGTGCCCATGAAGATTCCCATCGACGTCGTGGCGAAGAGCATCAACGTCGCGCCGAAAAGAAAAAGCCCCTCCGAACCGGCGATGGGGACGGAAAGAATGCCTTTGACGACGACTTGCAAGGAGAAGGCGGTCGCGACCAGTACGACGACCCCCATCGACCACACTTTCGAGAGCATGATCTCCGTCGCGCTGAGGGGCATGACCATGAGATGTTCGAGCGTCCCGTGTTCGCGTTCGCGGATCAGGGCGGCACCGGCGAGGATGATGGAGAGCAGGGAGACCTGACTCATGATCTCCATGACGCTCCCGAAACGGATGCTGTCGAGGGAGGGGTTGAACTTCATCCGGGTGACCAGTTCGACCGGTACTGCCGTACCGGCGGCACGCCCGTGCAGGAAGGTCTGGACCTCGTCGTTGACCATCTGCCGGATGTAGCCGGCCCCGATCCCCGCCTGGGACATGCGGGTCGCGTCGATGTTGAGTTGCAGTGTCGGACGTTTGCCGCGCAACAGCTCTTTCTCGAAAGAGGGGGGAATGTTCAGTACGAAGGTGTAGATGCCCGCGTCCATTCCCGGGTCGACGGCATCGGCTTCGATGAGCGTCGGCGGAAGGAAACGGGGCGGATAGAAGCTGTTGACGATGCGTGCGGAGAGGGTGGACCGGTCTCCGTCGACGACGGCCACGGGAACATGATGAAGTTCGGTCGACGTGGCCGTGGCCTTGATGTAGATGGCAAAGGTGAAAGAGTAGACGATCAAAAAAAGCATGATGAGGTCCCGCGAAAGGCTCTGCAGCTCTTTAATGCCGAGTCGGTAGATGTTCAGCAGACGTTTTCTCATCTTAAACCTCCTGCTTGGCCAGTGCCGCCATGCTCAGCAAGGTGATGACGACCATCGAAAGGGTCAGGGCGACGAAATCGACGCTGAGATCGCCGAAGGTGAGTGCCTTGCTGAAGACGCCGCGGCTGATGTTGATAAAGTAGGTCGCGGGGAAAATGTTCCCGATGAACGCGGCGAACCCCTCCAGGGAACTGACGGGGTCCTTGAGACCGGAGAAGCTGACCGTAGGCAGCAGGGTGAGAATCGCCGTCCCCGCCAGGGCGGCGATCTGGGTTTTGGTAAAAGCGGACATCAGCAGGCCCAGCCCCGTCGTCGCCGTGACGAAGAGCAGCGCCCCGAAACTCAGTGTCAGGAAACTTCCTTTCAAGGAGACGTCGAAGAGGGTCGTGGCCAACAGGACCAGGCCGAAATAGCCGACCATGCTGATGACGATGTAGGGAAGCTGTTTTCCCAGCAGGAACTCCAGTCGCGTGACCGGGGTGGCGTAAAAGTTGGTGATGGAACCCAGCTCTTTCTCCCGAACGACGCTCAGCGCCATCAGAATGGAGGGGATGAAGACCAGCAGCAAAGGGATGATGGCCGGTACCATGGCGTAGAGGCTTTTGAAGTCCTGGTTGTATCGGTAGCGCATTTCGACGTCGACCATCGAGAGCGACGGCGTGACGCCGGTACGCTCCTTCGCCAGTTGTGTGAGATAGTCATAATGCATCCCTTTGACGTATCCCCGGATCGTCTCGGCCCGGAACGGCATGGCGCCGTCGACCCAGATACTGATCTGAACCGGGTATCCCCGCCTGAGATCCCGGCCGAACCCCGGCGGGATTTCAAGAGCCAGGGAGAGTTCGCCGCTTCGCATGCGCCCGTCGAGTTCCGCGGCGGAAGCGATGGCGGAATGTTCCAGGAAATAGCGCGAACCGGCAAGGTTCTGGATGTAACTGCGGCTTTCGGGGGTCCGGTCCCGATCCAGCGCGGCGAAACGGAGGTCCTCGACGTCCATGGTGATGCCGAAGCCGAGCGTCAGCATCAGCAGGATCGTTCCGAAAAGGGCGAAGACCAGCCGTACCGGGTCGCGAAGGAGTTCGAGGGATTCGCGGTAGCTGTATCCGAAAAGACGCAGGGGGCTGAAGTATCGGTTGGGAGTTTTCGTTTCGGGATAGGCTCGGCGTTCTTGGATGGTTTCGGAGGCCGAGTCCGCTGTCTCTTCGGCCGTTTCGAGGTAGTCGATGAACGCCTCTTCCAGGGTCGCTTTTCCCCGGGCCCGGGTCAGCGTTTCCGGGGTATCGCTGGCCAGTACGCGCCCCTGGTGCATCAATGAGATCCGGTCGCACCGTTCTCCTTCGTTCATGAAGTGGGTGGAGACGAAAATGGTGACGCCGTCGTTGCGGGAGAGTGCGATGAGCAGCTCCCAGAAACGGTCCCGCGAGACGGGGTCGACCCCGGAGGTGGGCTCGTCGAGAATGAGCATCTGCGGTCGGTGAACGACGGCGACGGCGAGGGAGAGACGCTGGCGGATGCCCAGGGGAAGGTCGGAGGCGAAACTCTCCGCGTAAGCCTGCAGGTCGAAGCGTTCGATCATCTCTTCGACCCGGGGTGCCACCTCCGCATCGGGGAGGTGGAAGAGCCGGGCATGGAGCGTCAGGTTCTGCCGTACCGTCAGTTCGGCGTAGAGCGAGAATGCCTGGGTCATGAAGCCGACCCGGCTGCGGGTTTCGAGATCCTGGGTGTCGGTGGGGTGGCCGAAAAGCCACGCTTCCCCGTCACTGGGGGTCAGCAGCCCGGTGAGCATCTTCATCGTGGTGGTCTTTCCGCAGCCGTTGGAACCGAGAAAGCCGAAGATTTCGCCCCGTTCGATGGTGAAACTGACGTCGTTGACCGCGGTGAAGTCGCCGAAACGCATGGTGAGGTTCCTGGCGACGATGGCGTCGCCGTCTCCGTTGTTCGTGATCGTCCGGGGCGGTACGACGAGGGCCTCGTGCCCGCGGCGTTTCGATTCGGGGAGCAGGGCGATGAAAGCGGCGTCGAGGTTCTCCGAGCCGGTTCGTTCGCGCAGCGCTTCGGGGGTGCCCGTGGCGAGGATACGGCCTTCGTCCATCGCCACGAGCCAGTCGAACCGTTCCGCCTCCTCCATGTAGGCGGTGGCGACGATGACGCTCATCCCCTCGCGGCGACTACGGATGCGCTCGACCAGTTCCCAGAACTGGCGTCGGGAGAGGGGATCGACCCCGGTGGTCGGCTCGTCGAGGATGAGGAGGTCCGGGTCGTGGATCAGGGCGCAGCAGAGCCCCAGCTTCTGCTTCATTCCTCCCGAGAGTTTTCCCGCTGGGCGTTCCCGGAACGGAGTCAGACCCGTAGCGGCGAGCAACTCGGCGATGCGCGCCTTGCGTTCGGCGCGCTCCTGCCCGAAGAGGCGGGCGAAAAATTCGATGTTTTCCTCGACGGAGAGGGACATGTAGAGGTTTTTCCCCAGTCCCTGGGGCATGTAGGCGATGCGGGGACCTACGGCGTTGCGGTGGACCTGGCTGTCCATGTCGCCGCCGAAGACCTCGACGCGACCGCGTTGCAGTTTGCGAACCCCCGACACAAGGGCTAGTAGCGTTGATTTTCCGACCCCGTCGGGGCCGATGAAACCGACCATGCAACCCGAAGGAATCTCAAGGCTGATCGCGTCTACGGCCGTGGTGGCGCCGTAGCGGTGGCTGATCTCTTCCAGTCGGGCGACAGGGGTCATTGCGGCTTCTTGCCCGACGGGTCGACACGCAGCGTTTCCGGCCAGGGAACCGTATCGTCAAGCCGTACGTAGGCGACGCCGGGCAGTCCGCTTTTGACGGCGTTGACGTGCGGTTTGATGCGTTCGGGATCGATCTTGACCTTGATGCGGAACATCAGCTTCTCGCGTTCCGTGACGGTTTCGATCTCTTTGGGGGTGAACTGCGCTTCGGGGGAGACGAAGGAGACGTAAGCGGGGATGGGACGATCGGGGAGGGCGTCGATGACGATGCGTGCTTCGCTGCCTACCGTGACACGTCCCGCCTGGGAAGTGGGGAGGAAGATCGTCATGAATACGTCGGTCGGATCGAGCAGCGTAAAGAGTCTGCTGCCGCTGCCGACGACCTCTCCCGGTTCGGCGAGACGGTATAGCACCCGTCCGGCTATGGGGGCGTAGAGGTTGCTGTCGTCGAGGTTGGTACGGATGGTATCCACCTGCGCCGCCGCGGCGACGATGGCGCTCTGGGCGCTGGTCACCTGGGCTTTGGCGGCCGCGATGGCCGCTTCGGCACTTTTAAAGGCGGTTTCATGCTGTTGAAGCTGTACGAGGGAGATACTTTTGTTGACGTAGAGACTCTTCGAACGCTCCAGGTTCTTCGCAGCCAGATCGTATTCGCTCAAACGCTGGGTGACGATCGCTTCGGCATACTGCTTTTGCTGCCTGGCCTGGTTGAGCTGCGCTTCGCCCTGCCGGAGCCGTGCTTCGAGTTCCCGGGCGTCTAGGCGGGCGAGAAGGGTGCCTTTTTCGATCATGTCGCCCTCTTCGGCAAAGAGTTCCGCGATGCGTCCCGGAAGTTTCGTGGCGACGTCGACTTCGGTCGCCTCCACCCGTCCGTTGCCCGATGCGAATCCTTCCGGAAGCGCGGGTTTTGAGAGGTAGCCCCCCAGCCAGAGGGCGATGGCAACCGTCGCGGCTGTCAGGACGCCCAGAGTGATTTTTGTCGGTGTGGTCATGGTCGTGCTCCCGGTGAGGTGGTGTCGATGTGGCGGCGCAGGCGCGTGATCATCTCCCGCTTGGCGGCATCGTCGAGGAAAAAGTCGAAAAGCGAGGTGTCGCGTTGCAGGGCGATCAGGTCGCCGAGGAAGCGATAGCGCGCGTCGACGGCGGCCTGGCGCGCATGCAACCGGGTACTCTGGGCCATCAGCAGGTCCGTCATCGGTCGCGTTCCCAGGGCGTAGTTTTCCCGGATCAGCTCGTAGCTTTTTCGCGCCGCCTCTTCGGCGGAAGCGGAGAGGGCGATGGCCGGATGGCTGGCCCGCATGGCGTGGAGGTCGGAACGGATGCGGCGGGAGAGCTCCTCGCGGGTCTCGTGTTCCCGGGTCTGGAGTGCTTCGAGCCGCAGTCGCGACCGGTCGATCCGATCCCCGCGCGCTCCCCCCTCATAGAGCGGCAGGCTCAAGGCGACGCCCGCCTCCCAGTTGGTTTTGTCCTCCAGCGAGAAACTCGACGTCGGGCTGCGGCTTTCGTCGAAGACCCGGGTCGCTTCTCCGTAGGCCGCCACGTCGGGCGACCAGTAGGCGCGGCGTTCCGAAGCGAGCTGGCGGGCCTCCGCCGCACCCTGAGCTTCCAGGATGGAGAGTTCGGGTGCGCGGGAGAGGGCCTCTTCGGTGAAGAAGGACTCAAGCCGCTGTAGTTGCGCCTCATTGGTGACCAGTCCCCGAACCTCCCTGCGGCTGATGAGCAGTTCCGGATCGTCGAGGGTGACGGGAAGGGGATTGACGGCAGCAGCAACCGGGCGGCCGAGGATGAAGTTAAGGAGGTCCGAACGGTTCCGTACTTCGGCTTCCGCTCCGAGAAGCTGCTGGCGTTCCGAAGCGAGCAGACTCTCCCAGTGGTAGAGGTCGGACCGGTCCGAGACGCCGGTTTCGACCCGTGCCCGCGCCAGTTTCAGGTTGGCCTCGACCAAAGAGAGCTGCTCCTTGCGGATCGTCAGCCGCTCCCGGGCGTCCAGCAGACCCAGAAATGCGGAAGCCGCCCGTTCGACGACGTCAAGTTCCAGGAGATGCTGCTGGGCCTTCAGAACGTCGTGGCGTTTTTCGGCGATTTCGATCTGTGCCAGGCTCTTCTCGGAGAAGAGAAGCTGTTCGAGGCGCAGACTCCCCCCGGTACTGTTCTTCGCGTAAAAGCCGTTGGCGACGTAGACGTTGTCGGCGTTGTAGCGGCTGTGGGCGAGACCGGCGCTGAGCTGGGGAAGCAGCACGGAACGCACCTCTTTGGCGGCGGCGGCCCCCGCGGCGCTCTCCAGGGTGACGGCGATGATCGAGAGGTTGGCACGCAGCGCTTCCCGGGCGGCTTCGGCAAGACTGAGGCGGTCAGGACGGGCGGGAAGTTCGTGCAGCAGCAGTGCGTCGGACATCAGGGC
>JBNKLF010000045.1:0-5567 GCA_050292215.1 Sulfurimonadaceae bacterium
CGCCCAGCGCGAGACCGACACGATGGACACTTTCGTCGATTCGTCGTGGTATTTCGTCCGCTTCACCGCGCCCCACGCGGACACGCCCACCGACATGGCCGCGGCCGACTACTGGATGAACGTCGACCACTACATCGGCGGCATCGAACACGCGATTTTGCACCTGCTCTACGCCCGCTTCTTCACCAAGATGCTGCGCGACCTCGGCTACACGACCTGCGACGAGCCCTTCGACCGGTTGCTGACCCAGGGGATGGTCCTCAAAGACGGCGCGAAGATGAGCAAGTCCAAAGGCAACACCGTCGACCCCGACGCACTCATCGAGAAGTACGGCGCGGACACGGCGCGGCTCTTCATCCTCTTCGCCGCGCCCCCGACCCAGGAGCTCGAGTGGAATGACAGCGCTGTCGAGGGGGCCTTCCGCTTCCTTAAGCGCTTCAGCGAACGCTCCGAGAAGGCGACACCCTGCGAATCAATGCCCGCCATCGACCACGGTGCGCTCTCCAAAGAGGAAAAAGCGGCCCGCAAAAAGGTCTACGAAGCCCTCAAACGCGCCGGGGAGGTCTACACCGAACGCTACACCTTCAATACCATGATCGCCGGGGTGATGGAGGCGATGAACGCCCTGGGCGAACAGGAGAACGCCGACGTCTGGACGGAGGGGTACTGGATTCTGCTCGGCATCATGGAACCGGTCGCGCCGCACCTCTGTTGGGAACTGAGCGATGCGCTCTTCGGCCGCCGCAACCTCGCCCCCGCGGACCTCAAAGAGGAAGTCTTCGTCGTCGACTCCGTCCCGATGGGGGTCTCCGTCAACGGCAAGAACCGCACCCAGATCGAAGTGGGGGTGGGCGAGAGCAAAGAGGCGATCCTCGCCGCGGCCAAAGAGGCGGCGGCGAAGTGGATCGAGGGCAAGGAGATTGTCAAAGAGATCGTCGTGCCCGGCAAACTGGTCAATATCGTCGTCAAGGGGTAGGGATGAAACAGATGATACGGATTCTGACCGCGGCACTGCTGCTGGGAGTGTTCTCGGGCTGCGGCTATAAACCGGCGTCGGGCTACGCCCGGGCGGTCGTCGGAGAGAAGGTGAGCACCCAGGTGGTCATCTCCTCCGAGGACCCGGAGAACACCGTGCTCATCAAAGATGCCATTCAGGCCGCGGTCATCACCCGCTTCCGGGCGTCGATCGTGCCCCGCTCCGAGTCGGATACCCACCTTCGGATCCTGCTCAAAAGCGTGAAGTTCACGCCGATTCAGTATGATGAAAACGGTTACATCGTGGTCTACCGGACCCGTGTCGCGCTGCAGATTACCCGCGAAAGCGGCAAAGAAGCGAAAAATTATACCGTCAGCGGAGTTTACGATTTCACCATCGAGCCCAAGGCGATCATCTCCGACCAGGCCCGTTTCGACGCCATCCGCAACGGCGCCGAGAAGGCGCTGGACGTCTTTGTCGCCCGTATCGCCGCCGAAGGCGTGGTCAAAACTTCGGATAAGTGACGGAATTTCCCCCGATGCGTGGTACAATCTGCATGCATCGGTAACAGGAGGGAGCCATGACGATCAACGAGATTATCAAGAAGGCGATCGAGCGTCTTAAGGCTGAAGGGCGCCAGCTCACTCCCGATCACTACGCCGAGGCATTCTGCGAAGAGGCTCGCCGTGCCGGAATCATCGTCGAGGACTGCAAGCACGTCGACAAGTTTCTCCATACGCTCGACGAAAATATTCAAAACGAAATCCGCGAATACCGCATCAAGACCACCCACGAACTCATCCGCTTCCTGATCTCCAAACTCAACCGCATGAAGCCTTCCCAGAGCGCGCAGATGCTTGCGGCCCACGGCGCGCTGATCAAGCGGATACTGCAGGCCGTTGAGGTGCTTCACAACAAAGAGGCAGCGGACCTGGCACGCAAGAGCGCCCGGATGCTTGAAGGGAAGATGACGCCGGAGTCCTTCGAACATCTCCGGCAGGCGTGGATGAATTTCCTGACGCTCTACGACGACACCTTCTTGCAGAAACTGACACCGATGGGCCGTATCGATACCCATGATCTCAAGAAAAGCATCGAGAACCTCACGGTGGTGCGCGGCGGTGAGGGAACGCCTGCCGAACTTGGTTCTGTGACTTCCCTGCTCATCGCGTCGCTGGTCCCCTCCATCGCATCGAGCGTCAACGACCAGATCGCCGTTCTCAGCGATACCCTGCGCAATGACCCCCAGATGGTGACCTCCGAGAGCATTCAGCAGGAGATTCGCAGTGCGATTTCGCTGCGTATCGCCCTGGACAAGGCGAGTTTGAAGGAGATGGTTGAAGCGCTTGATTCGGTACTCGACAAGCTTTCGCTCCAGCTCATCGACCTGATTGAACGCAGCGACGTCTCCACGGTGGAGATTCAGTCCATCAAGCAGCAGCTTGAGTCCTACGAGTCGGAGAAAGAGGTCGATTTCAAGCATGCCCACCGCAAGCTCTACACCATCGCCCTGGCGCTGGAGGAGCGGACCGAACTGCTCCGCAGCGACCTCAAGGAGCACAGCGGCAAGGTGGATCAGCTCAGCGCCCGGGTCAGCGAGCTCGAGGCGGAGCTCGCCTCCGCCCAGCAGGCCTCCCACGAAGACTTTCTGACCAAGCTCTTCAACCGGCGTGCCATCGACGGACACCTGGCGGTCAAGGAGGGGGAGTTCGAACGCTACGGCCGGAACTTCAGCATCGTCTTTTTCGATATCGACCACTTCAAGAAGGTCAACGACACCTTCGGCCACGATGCCGGGGACAGTGTGCTGGCGGCATTCGCCGGGGTGTTGAAGAAAGCGAGCCGCAACGTCGACGTCGTCGGGCGTTTCGGCGGGGAAGAGTTTATGGCGCTGCTGAGCGACACCGACGAGGCCGGGGCGGTCATTTTCGCCAACAAGGTGCGCGAACAGGTCGAGGCGACCCGCTTCCTCTTCAAGGGAGAACGCATCGAAGTGACCGTCAGCGCCGGGGTGGCGGAACGCAAGGCGTTCCCCTCCCTCAAATCTCTGGTTCACGCCGCCGACGAACGGCTTTATGCCGCCAAACGGAACGGGCGCAACCGGGTCGAGGCGTCGGGTGGCAACGGCGGATGAGATCGCGAGTAAGGCTCCGGAGCCGTTGATGGGCCTTGCAGCGTTCCTGGAAGCGAAACCGCTCTATTATGACGTGATCGATTACGACCGGATGCCGCGGATCTACGCCGCCGTCCGCCACCGTTTCACACTCCCCAAGATCATTCACATCGTCGGGACGAACGGCAAGGGTTCCACCGGCCGTTTCATCGCTACGGCACTCAAGGAGGCGGGGTTCCGGGTCGGCCACTACACCTCTCCGCATATCCTGAATTTCAACGAGCGGGTATGGATGGACGGGGAGGATGCCACCGACGCGCAGCTGGAAACGGCCCACGCACTCCTCTACGGCTGGCTTGAAGCCGCCGACGCGGCGGCGTTGAGTTACTTCGAGTACACGACCCTGCTGGCGATGACCCTCTACCGCGACTGCGAATGGGCGGTACTCGAGGCGGGGCTGGGGGGCGAGCATGACGCCACCAACGTTTTCCCCAAGCTCCTCTCCGTATTTACCCCCATCGACGTCGATCACCAGGCGTTTCTCGGGGAGAGCATCGCCGAGATCGCCGCGACGAAGCTGCGCAGTATGGGACCGGCGCTGCTGCTGGCGGAGCAGCCCCACGGCGAAGTGTGCGAGATCGCTTCGGAACTGGCGGTACAGCGGGGTGCGCGCTGCATGCGGATTAAAGAGATCCTCGACGATGCCGATATGGAAGAGATCGAGGCGTGCGCGGCCCGTAACGGGCTGCCGGGATATATGGCCGCCAACATGCAGACGGCGGCGGCGGCTTTGAAGTTCCTGGGAATCGAAAGCCGGCCCGAGGGATTTGCGAAATATCCCATGTTCGGGCGCATGAGCCGCATCGGCGAAAACGTCACCGTGGATGTGGGCCACAACCCCCTGGCCGCCCGGGCTATTGCGCGTGCCATGGCGCCGCGCCGGGTGGTGCTGGTCTACAACACCTACCGGGACAAGGATTTCGCAACGATCCTGGAGATCCTCGCGCCCATCATCAAGCGGGTTGCGATCATCGAGGTGCAGGAGAGCCGCATCGTACCCCGGGCGCTGCTGGAAGCGGCTCTGGAAGCCCGGGGCGTGGAGTACGGCCCGTTTGACGGGGTCAAAGCGGATGAGGAGTACCTGGTGTTCGGCTCGTTCAGCGTTGTGGAGGCATTTATGAGAGGGTATCATGCGTAACCGTTTTACCGTCACCATTCATGATGAGAACGGGGTCAAACAGTTCAACCTGCACCAGGCCATCAAAAAAGTGGCCCTCTACGCGGCGCTCAGCCTTGTGGGGTTCTTCATCGCCGGGGCGGCGATCATCATCTTCCTCAACAGCGCCCTGAATGACATCGAAATGAAAAAAGCGACCGTCGAGATCGCCTACAACGATCTGCAGGAGCGCAACAAAGCGCTGCGCGACTCCATCGCCGGGGCCGAAGAGCGTCTGCAGTCGAAGATGAACGAACTCGACGTGGTGACCGACCGTCTGAACAACATCGAGGTGCTTATCGGGCTGGCCCCGACGGAGAGTACGCCCCTGACGGAGCGGGCCGAGATCGCCAAACTCACCTCCGAACAGATGGCGGCGCTGCTCAAATACATCCCCAACGGTTCCCCCGTGGAATACAAGGGAATCACCAGCAAGTTCGGTTACCGCGAGCATCCTACCCTCAAGCGCCGGGAGTTTCACCGCGGTACCGACCTGCGCGCGCCGATGGACACCCCGGTCTACGCCACGGCGGACGGCGTCGTGGAGTACGGGGCGTTTCACGAATCGAGCGGTTACGGCAACCTGATCATCCTGGACCACAACTACGGCTTCAAAAGCCTCTTCGGCCATCTGAACAAAATTGTGGTAAAATCAGGGGATTACGTTCGCAAGGGGGACCTGATCGCCTATACCGGCAACAGCGGTATGAGCAGCGGCCCCCACCTGCACTATGAGATCCGCTTCATCCAGCGGGTGCTCAACCCGTTCTGGTTCGTCAAATGGAACGTGGAGAACTACAACCAGATCTTTGAAAAGGAGAAAGAGGTCCCATGGCCATCTTTAATAGCGGCGATATCGCACGACAACAACCTTCGGATAGCAAAACAAACGACAACACCACCATCATCACAGAAGGTTCGACTATCAAGGGCGAAATGAGCCTGGTATGCGACCTCTTCGTCGACGGCATTTTCGAGGGGACGATCGAGTCCCACAAATCGGTCACGGTCGGTAAGAACGGGAAAGTCAAGGGTGAGGTGCACGCCCATCACATCATCATTCAGGGGATGGTCGAAGGGACGCTCGACGCGGAGCGCGTGGAGATCAAGGAAGCCGGCAGAGTGAAGGGAACGCTCATCTCCTCCGAACTGGTCATCGAAGCCAAGGGACTTTTCGAAGGCGACAGCCGCATCAAGGGAGGCAACGAGCCCAAGGGCGCCGTGCCAAAACCCGCCGCACCGAAGGTCGCCGCAGGCGCCTA
>JBNKLF010000046.1:0-3899 GCA_050292215.1 Sulfurimonadaceae bacterium
TAAATTGCCACATATTGTTGTTAAATTATGCTGAATACAAAAAAATAAAAAGTGTCTTACTTGCAACAAATGATTCTGAATAATATCACGAATGATACTGCATATGAAAAAAGGTGAGGTCAGATACTCAAATTACTTGAAAAACGGCTCCGCGATGGCCGCCACAATCGCAACCGCCCCCGCCAACCAGGCAAACCGCTCATAAATCAAAATCGCCCGGTAGGAAGTTTCGAGAACCTCGTCGTTAAGCGCCTCGAACTGCCGCTTGCGGATGTACTTGGTTGCCAGACGGAGGGAACGGTCTCCCCACTGGATCTTCCAGTGGGGAAAGCCCAGCTTGGCGAACTCCCCGGGATGGTGCTCCTCCAGATGGCGCAGAAAGGCCCGGGTCTGGAAAAGCGTTTTCATCATAAAGGCGGCGAAGAGCAGCAGCCCTCCCACCATGACGATATCGGCGATCGGCATCATTTACGCTCCTTGATAGATTCTTTCCGCCATGCGCTTCGCGATCTTCTCGCGAAGTTCACGGGGCGCGGCGAAAGCCGTCGTGCACTCCAGCAGGAGCGCTTCGCCGCTCTGCGCATCGACGGCGATGCTGCAGAGCAGGTAGGGGGCGTTGCAGGCTTTTGAAACCCGTACCGCCAGTTCCATGGCATTTTCGGGCCGTTCCGAAACGGGAAGTTCCCCCGGCATCTCTACCGCGTGCCAGTAGCTCTGCAGCGGTTCGTGCTCGAGCAGAATCACCCGAAACTCCGCGCCGTGACGCATCCGCACCGGCTCCTGCACGAAGACGGGATCGAAGTAGCGCCGCGTCCGCAATACTTCCAGCGCCGCTTCCGGAGAAGCGACCTCCCGGCTGTGGTAGCCGCCGAAGTTGGACGGACCATAACTGCGGCGCAGCAGCAGGGGGTAGCGCGCCGCTTTCAGCCACGCCTCCCCCTCGGCACGATCCGCGAAGATGTGCGTCTGGGGGTGGGGAATGGCGTGTTCGCGGCAGAAGCGCACCACCTCCTCCTTGGAGCGGTTGAGACGCTGCAGTTCCAGGGAGGGGAGAAACCGGACGCCAGGAAGCTCCTTCGCCGCCTCGGCGATGCGGTCGTAGGCCGTCGCGGGGATGTTCCCGACCAGCCGCTCCGCCCCGGCGGCGCGGACCGCCTCCGCAAAGGCGCGGCCGTCACCCTCCCACGGAAACTCCACCGTCGCCACCGGAGCCGGGAGGGCGTCGAACATCTCCGGTTCGAAAAAGGCGAAGACGTATTCCATGTGAAGCAGTGCAAGACGGGGCATATTATCTCCGAAGTTGGCGGGTCGGTTTCAGCGGGCACCGAAGGTGCTGCTGCGCATTATAGCGCATCGGCGCCCGTGACAAGAGGCTAGAACCCTTGCGCTGAAGTGTAAATGTGAAGTCTGTTTTTTTGGGGGGGTTCCGCAAGATGCGGAGGGGGGAGAGCTTACTTGCGAAGCTCTTTGATGCGCGCTTTCTTACCGGCAAGGTTGCGGAGGTAGAAGAGCTTCGCACGACGCACACGGCCGCGGCGTACCACGGTGATTTCGTTGATGCTGTCGCTGTAGATCGGGAACACACGCTCGATACCGACGCCATTGGCACCGATTTTACGAACGGTAATGGTTTTACCGGTTCCCTGACCGCGCTTGGCGATACATACGCCTTCGTAGTTCTGGACACGGGTCTTGTCACCCTCTTTAATGGTGACCGCAAGACGGACCGTGTCGCCCGCGCGAAAATCAGGAATGTTCTTCTCAGCGATCTGGGCATTCTCGAAATTTTCGATGTATTTATTTCTCATAAAATGTCCTTTTTTGGTGCTGTAACAGCTGCTCAGGCCTGAAGAATTTTGTCTTACATTCAGACAGGGCGAATTTTAGTGCGGCAATTCTACTATGATTTCCCTTTAAGTATTCTGATGGTACCGCACGGCCATCATACAGGGGCGGCTTCCCGAAAGCAGGGGCTTCCAGGAGTTCCGTTTCGAAACTTTCCGTCTCCAAAGAGTCGGTGTTGCCAAGAACGCCTTCGATGTTCCTGGCGATGGCGTCGCTCATCACCAGCGAGGGGAGTTCCCCGCCGGTCAGAACGTAGTCGCCGATGCTGAAGAGTTCGTCGGCAAAGGCCTCGATGACCCGCTCGTCAATCCCTTCGTAGCGGCCGCTGACAAATGCGACGTGCCGCTTCTTCGCCAACCGCTTGGCGTCGTTCTGGTTGAAGGGCTTGCCCACCGGCGTCGTAAAGACGATGTGGACCTCCCCTTTCGCACGCAGGTCGCGCAACGCGTCGAAAAGCGGCTGGGGCGTCATAACCATCCCCGCGCCGCCGCCCGCGGCGGTGTCGTCGACCTTCTTGTGCTTGTTGGAGGCGTAATCTCTCGGGTTGAGATAGGCCACCTCAAAGAGCCCCTTCGCCATCGCCCGTTTGAGGATGGAGTCCTGGAAATACCCTTCGATCAGGTTCTGAAAAAGCGTGACGTAGGTGAATCTCATCTACGACGCCCTCAACAGGTCCAGACCGCCTTCGACCGTGATGACCTTCCTGCCGATGTCCGTTCCGACGATAAAGGGAGGCTGGTAAGGGAGGAGGAAGCTCTTCGCCTCCCCCTGCGCCACCAGTACCCCGTCGGTCCTGACGGAGAGATAGTCCAGCGCACCGATGCGCTCGATCTCCCTGACGACACCGAGTTCCCGGCCCGCTTCAACGACTTTGCAGCCGATGATGTCGAACCAGAAAAACTGCCCCTCTTCGAGCTCGCACTGCTCCCGCGTCGCCTCGTACGTCGTGTAGAGTTTCACGTTCGTGTAGCACTTGGCCGCTTCGGGGGTGTCGCACCCTTCGAGCCGCACCGTCCCGCGATCCATGTTGACATGGGTCAGCCGGACGCTTCGGCCCTTCTCGAGAAGAAACTCCGCCCCGTCAAAAAACTGCTCGGGGAAGTCGCTCTTGTCGTGCAGCTTCATGTCCCCCTTCAGGCCGACGGTGCGGCCCAGGGTGGCGACATGCAGCAGTTCGGAGTTACGCGGGTTCGACATTGATCCGGTAACTCTTGCCGTCTTTGGCCTTACAGCCGGAAATGACGGTTTTGATCGCACCGATCATCTTCCCCTCTTTGCCGATCAGCTTGCCGACGTCGGCCTGATTGGCGTAGAGAACGATCTCGGTGGTTTCATCGCCTTCGTTCGCTTCGACGCGGATGTCTTCGGGGTGCGAAGCGATCAGACGGGCGAACTCGGCGACGAAATCGGTGACCATGATTACTTACCGGTGATCTTCTTGACGCGGTCGGAGAGCTTGGCACCGACACCCATCCAGTAGTCAAGACGCTCGGCGTCGTACTTCAGGGTTTTCTCTTCGTTCATCGGGTTGTAGTAGCCGATCTCTTCGATCCAACCGCCGTCACGGCGTTTGCGGGAGTCGGTAACTACGATGCGGTAAAACGGTCTTTTTTTGCGGCCCATACGGGTCAGACGTACAACTGTCATAGGGTAATTCCTTACGAAAAATTTTGGATGATGATCGCGTGGGGGAGTGCAATGAGTAGAAGTTGTGTACTAATCAGTGCCTCTTGACCGTCTTCTCGGAGACGTCCCGTGCGGCCATCGTGGCACGCAACACGCATCCAGCACAGAGGTATTCTATGGATGTGTGTAAATCGATGCGGAATTATAGCGAAAAGTTTGGGATTACACAAATGCGGTGGTGGGTGAAGGTGTCTTCTGTAGGTGTGGGGAGATTTTTTTGAAAATGCTTTAGACCCGTATGTTCCCTTTTTCTTTGCTCATGCAAAGAAAAACCGAACCGGAAAAAGAAAACATGAAGCGGCTTTGGCTAGTTTGTAGCGCTCACGAACAAAGTA
Organism: Sulfurimonadaceae bacterium; assembly: GCA_050292215.1. Classification (GTDB taxonomy): domain Bacteria; phylum Campylobacterota; class Campylobacteria; order Campylobacterales; family Sulfurimonadaceae; genus SZUA-415. Next base: position 3,867 of record JBNKLF010000046.1, read on the forward strand.
GAGAACAGCCACAATCTGTCAAGGCTAAGCTCT
>JBNKLF010000047.1:0-3743 GCA_050292215.1 Sulfurimonadaceae bacterium
CAAGCCACCCAACTGTCACGGCGCGGTTTTCTTGGTTCGTTCTTTTGACAAGACAAAAGAATGAACATGGTTCTAAATGTATTAAAGAAAGGCTTAGCGGGGAATGCGTCCCATTCCCCCCGGTCCGCCCATCTGACTCATCATATTCTGCAGATCCTGCATCCCCTTCTTGCCGGAGAACTTCTTCGCCATCTTGGACGCATTCTTGAACTGCTTGAGCATCCGGTTGACCTCGACCTGATCCACCCCGCACCCCTTCGCAATCCGCTCTTTGCGGCTGTTGTTGAGCAGATCCGGGTCCTCGCGCTCCTTGGGCGTCATGGACGCGACCATCGCCTTGATGACCCGCAGCTCTCGGGAGTTGTCCAGGTCGACGTCCTTGAGGGCGTTGGCCATGTTGCCCATGCCCGGGATCATCCCCATCAGGGACTTCATGCTGCCCATCTTCTTGAGACTCTCCATCTGCTCGATGAAGTCGTTGAAGTTGAACTTGCCCTTCTGGATCTTCTTGCTCAGCTGCTTCGCCTTCTTCTCGTCGATGACGGCGGAGGTCTTCTCCGCCAGTCCCTCGATGTCGCCGAAGCCCATGAGGCGGTTGACGATGCGCTCGGGAAGGAAGACCTCCAGGTCCTCCATCTTCTCCCCGCTGCCGATGAAGCGCAGGGGCACTTCGACCTGCGAGGCGATGCCCAGGGCGACGCCGCCCTTGGAGTCGCCGTCGTATTTGCTGAGGATGACGCCGTCGATGCCGATCTGCTCTTTAAAGCTCGTCGCCGTGCGGACTGCGTCCTGGCCGGTCATGGAGTCGGCGACGTAGAAGATCTCGTCGGGATCCGCCGCCTGCTTCACCTCGGCGAGCTGCGCCATCAGCTCCTCGTCGATCGCGAGGCGTCCGGCGGTGTCGATGAGAACGACGTCGTAGAGGTTGGACTTCGCCTGCTTCAGCGCCGCCGTGACGACCTCGACGGGGTTCTTGGTCGCGTCGTCGGCGTAGAGGTCGACTTCGATCTGCGCCGTCACCTGGCGCAGCTGTTCCACCGCCGCCATGCGCTGCAGGTCCGCCGCGACGACGAGTACTTTCTTCTTGCGCGCCTTGAGGTAGTTGGCCAGTTTGCCCGTGGTAGTCGTCTTGCCCGAACCCTGCAGACCCGTCATCAGGATGACCGTCGGCGGGTTGGGGGCGAAAACGAAGCCTTTGTTCCCCTTGACCGCCAGCAGATCGTTCAGTGCCGCGCGCATGGCGTCGAGGAACTGATCCTTGCCGATGCCCGCCGCCTTGGTGTCACGCTCGACCGATGCGACAAGGTCCTTGACCACCTTGTGGTGGACGTCCGCCTTCAGGAGGGATTTTTTGAGTTCGTCAAGGGCCTTTTTCAGCGCCTTCTCGTCGTCGTGAAACCGGATCTTCTTGATCGCCGACGTAAACGAATCCGTCAATGTTTCAAACACCGCTGCTCCTCTTTTACAGGCCCCGTTCCGGGGCGGATGTGATTGCGCGCATTGTAGCGCACGCTGACTTTAGACGCCTTAAACCCCGCAGGGGGTTCGAAACTGGCGGCGGGATTTTCGCTGAAGCTAAAGAAACGGCGGCTACAATCATCCCATTCCACCCAAGGAGAGCGCATGAGACGCCTTCTCGCCCTGCTGGCGGTTTTCGCCGCCCTCGCCCACGCCCAACCGGAGGAGCCGACCGTGACCATCTACGACTTCAGCGCCAAAAAAATCAGCGGGGAGGAGGTCTCCCTCTCCGCCTACCGCGGGAAGGTTCTGCTCATCGTCAATACCGCTAGCAAATGCGGGTTCACCCCCCAGTATGAGGGCCTAGAAGCCCTCTACCGGAAGTACGCCGACCGGGGGTTCATGATCCTCGGTTTCCCCTGCAACCAGTTCTCCGAACAAGAACCCGGTTCCAACGAGGAGATCGCCAATTTCTGCCGCGTCAACTACGGGGTCACCTTCGACATTTTCGCCAAAATCGAGGTCAACGGCGATAACGCCCACCCCCTCTACCGCTACCTCAAAAAAGAGGCCCCCGGGCTCTTCGGCAGCGAGTCGATCAAATGGAACTTCACCAAGTTCCTGATCGACCGCGACGGCAACGTCGTGGAGCGCTACGCTCCGAGCACGAAGCCCGCAAACCTGGAAGAGGCTGTCGAAGGGCTCCTAACGGAAAAATAGGGTGAAATCCTCCGCCGCTTCGCGGTCGGTACGGTAGCCGTTGACGGGGGCCGCTTCGTCCGCATACCCCATCGCCATGCCGGCGACGAGCCGCTTCTCACCGGAGATGCCAAGTACCTCGCGTACGACTCCGGAGTACTCCGCCAGCGCCGCCTGGGCGCAGCTTCCCACCCCGCGCTCCGTCGCCGCGAGCATCACCGACTGAAGAAAGATGCCCATATCGATCAGCCCCCCTTCGGAGAAGGAGCCGTCCATGAAGAAAAAGAGGACCGCCGGGGCGTCGAAGGCACGGAAGTTCGCCGCCCACTGCGCCTTCTGACGGACCGTGTCCTCCCGGGTGATCTCCAGCGCCCGGTACATCTGGAGGCCGCACGCTTTGCGGCGGGTTTTGAAAGGTTCGCGCCACACTTTCGGATAGTAGTCGAAGGCGGCATCGGTTGCGGCCCCCTCACGAAAGGCCCGTTCCAGCGCCGCATCCAGGCGCTGCTTCGCCCCGCCGGTGACGACGGCGACCTCCCAGGGCTGCATGTTGGCCCCGGAGGGAGCGTGACGGGCGGCGTCGAGAATGTCGCGGATGACGGCTTCGGGGAGTTCGCGGTCGCTGTAGGCGCGCACCGAGCGGCGCGCCTCAAGGGCGACAGTCACATTCATGGTCACCTCCTGGAAGCTTTGTTTGAAAGGGCGGCTACGACATCCCGAAGTGGGCGAAGATCTTCGGCTCTTTGGCCTCGAAGGTCATCCCCATAAGCTCCACCTTTTTGGCGTGCAGCATCACCCGCTCCGCCCGGCGGCCGCCGTAGAGCTCGTCACCGACGATGGGGTGTTCCACGGAACGCAGGTGGGTGCGTATCTGGTGGGTACGCCCCTCGTGGATGATCACTTTCACCTTGCTCTTCTTGCCCGCGACCTCCAGGGGGTAGACCTCGCTGCGTGCGGGTTTGCCTTTGGGGGAGACTTTGGAGTAGGCTTTGTTGTGACGCTTCTCCGTCAGAATCGGCTTGTCGATGACAATCTCTTCCGTGACGATCCCCTCGACCCAGGCGACGTACTCTTTATAGACCCGGTCCTTCTTGAACTCGGCGATCGCCTCTTCGCGGAACGCTTCGTTTTTCACCAGCAGCAGCACTCCGCTCGTCTCGCGGTCGAGACGGTGCAGCAGGCGTGCGCCCTTGAACTGCCGCTCCACCTCATCGGCGTTCATGAAGGCGGGTTTGTCCACGACGATCAGGTCGTCATTTTCGAAGATGGGCTTCACCGCGGCGATCTCGCGGACGGTAAAGACGGTTCCCGGGGCGAGTTCCCCCCGGGCGATCATCACCTTCTTGTTGCCGACATAGACCAGCCCCCGGTCGATGAGTTCTTTGGCCCGGGCGTTGGAGAGGTCGTACTGGGCGGCAAGGAGCTTGTACGCCTTTTCACCGTCCTTGATGCCGTGCTGCGGCGTTTCGTAGCCGCCGGCGCCGTCCGTCTCCGCCGGACGTTTTTTGGCGGGGCCCCGGGAACCGCGGTTCCCCTCTTTTTTCTGGTAGGCTTTCGCCTTGACCTGGTTGCGCGCCTCTTTTTTG
>JBNKLF010000048.1:0-3003 GCA_050292215.1 Sulfurimonadaceae bacterium
CAGGCGGAACGGCACCTCCGCGAACGCGACGATGCGCTAACGCGGGTGCGCACCCTTGAGACGACATTGCAAGACGCCGAAGCGCGTCTTCATGCAGCGGAAGAGACCGTTGCGGCTCTGCGGCGTGAAGAAGCGTGCCGCGCAAACGAAGAGACGTATGCCGCCCCCGGAACCGATGCGATCAACGACCTGGTCGAACAGCTTGAAAACGATCTCTCCCACATCTCCGGGGCCGTCGCCGTCATCCGCGACATCTCCGACCAGACGTCGCTCCTGGCGCTCAACGCCGCCATCGAGGCGGCCCGGGCCGGGGAACACGGCCGGGGCTTTGCGGTGGTGGCCGACGAGGTCCGCAAGCTGGCGGAACGGACTCAGGTCAACCTCAAACAGATTCAAGCGACCACTTCTACCGTCAACCAGACGGCGGCGGCGTTCCGTGAACTGACGGAAGATACGATCGGGAGGAAACGGTAGAAGGAAAGCGCCCTTCAAAATACGGGCCGATCGGCCCGCCGGAGCTTTTCAGATGCCGAAAATCAGAACTTTTCGTGGAGGATTTTATCCAGGGTCGCGAAAACGGCGTCGCTGCCGCGCTCCATCTCTTCGAAGGCGCTCTTAAGCGCCTTGTAATCGACCGGTTCCTTCACCATCAGCTCGAAAACCTTGTGGGTCCCGTTGTGGACCGTCGCGTGGGGGGTTTCAAGCTGTGAGTAGCTCGGAGTTGCGGAAAAACTCCGGTAACCGTCCCCCTGCTCATACCATTTCCCAAGGCGGCAGTTGTGGTGATCGACAAAAGCGAACTGCTCTTTCTGCGTCACCGCGGAAAGGTAGGTGTTGACTTTCCACAAGACGTGGTCGAGTTTCGCCAGGGACATAAAGACGCGGTCGTTGGTATGCCCGATCTGGGCAAACACATTGCGCAGCATCCCCGAATCCCGGTCAATGGTGCCGCTGAACTCCTCGATCTTCGATGCGGCCGCATCGATGGTCGACTGCACATGGTTGAACTCGTCGCCGATGCTCATCACATCCTGTTTCATCGCCTGCAGGGAGATGTTAATCTCGGAAACGGCCTTGTCGGTGCGGTCGGCAAGCTTGCGGACCTCGTCGGCCACCACCGCAAAGCCGCGGCCGTGCTCTCCGGCCCGGGCCGCCTCGATGGCGGCGTTCAGCGCCAAAAGATTGGTCTGGTCGGAGATGTCCTTGATCAGCGTCAGGATGCTGGCCACGTCCTCGGCACGATGGGTCAGGCCGTCAATGGTCTGGGTCGCCGTAGTTGCCTGCTCGTTCAGTCCCTGAAGCATCTCCGAAAGTCCCTGGGACTCTCCGGTCAGGGCGACAATGTCCTCAAGCAGCTGCGACGAGTTGTCCATCCCCTCGCGGATGCCGCTGACGGATTCGGCCATGTTGCTCTGAATGTCGGCAAGGTTGCCCTTGAGCTTCTGGTTTTGGAACATCATCATGCCGCGGTCGGGATGATCTTCAGAGACCGCCGCCCCCGCCAGCCGGGCTTCCAGTTGCCGTAGTTCATTTTCGAGCGTGCCGTTGCGCGCTTCGAGCTCCTGCTTCTCCCGTTTCAGCCGTGCAATCTCGTCATGCAGATGCGCATCTGAAGAAAATAGACCCATACACCCTCCTTCGGCACCGGCGGCCGTCATATTGCATCATTATACCTTATTGCACCGGTTTGACACTTGATGCAAAGCGTTTCGGAAAATGGGTGTCAGAAATGTTCGGGGACGAAGATAAACCGGTTGATGCCGTCGCGATACTCGTAGGCAAGCACCATGCCATGGGTTTTCAGAATCGAGTCGACCAGGTAGAGTCCCAATCCGAAGCTGTCCTTGGAAGCGCCGTTTTTGGTAAAGGGTTCGACATAAAACGCGAGGGGTTTTCCAAGCGCCTCCCCCCGGTTATCGAACCAGATTTCCCTGCCGTCCGTCCCGATGGTCACGTGCTGGTCCGGGGAGTACTTGAGGGCGTTATCGATCATGTTTTTGATCGCCGTGGTAAAGAGGCGGAAATCGACCTCGATCTTGAAGGCGGCATCCGCCTCCACATCGACGCAATCCCCCTCGATCATCGCCAGGTCCACCGCCCCGTCGATCAGGTCGACCAGACGGTACTCCTGCATCTTCAGATGCTCCGTACCCGCCGTCACCTCTTCAATCAGCGCATACTCGTTGATGAGGAACTCCATTCGCTCGAAAATGCGGTTGAAGCGCTCCCGCTGTTTGGGAGTATCGAGCATCTGCGACGCGATGCGCCCTTTTGCGATGGGCGTTTTCAGTTCATGCATGATGTTACGCAGGAAGAGCGTCCGCGATTCCATCAGCCCCCGGATCTTCTTTCGCGTCACCTCCAGCTCGTTCGCCACCAGGGCGATCTCGTCTTCGCCCCGCATCGCAAAGGAGACCTCCATGTTCCCCGCCCCAAAGGCCGCGATGCGGCGGCGCAGCAGCCGCAATGGCCGGATACGCTGCAAAATCAGTACGAAGGCGACGACGATCATGGAGACGATGACGCTGTAGCCGTAAAGCAGGTTCCACTCCCGGTAGGGGGTCAGCTTGTTGTCCCGCAGCAACACGCCGCCGTCGCGGGATTCGATGAGAAAATAGATCTCGTTTTTGAGTTCCAGCATGCTGGCGCGCATGTCCTCCACCATCTTCTGGCTGTAGACCCCTTCACGGTTGAAAAAGAACTGCTCGTTGACGGACTGGAACCCTTCGCGCTTGAGCACCTTGGCATGCTCGACGACGAAATCGGCTTCCGTCTTCTGCTTCACCAGGTCCAGGTCATACACCGCAAGATTGGCCTCCAGGATCGCCGCGGGGGAGTGGTTTTGATGCTGCTCGCGAAAGATGCGGGTAATGACGGAGTACTTGGTGAAGATGTTGTTGATGTACTGGGTGCGGTTGAGGGTGTAGAGCTCCCAGAAGGTGTAGCTGACGCTCGCCAGCGTGATGGTGAGCGCCAGCAAGATGGTGATGAGGACGGCGTTGC
>JBNKLF010000049.1:0-2845 GCA_050292215.1 Sulfurimonadaceae bacterium
GTAGCTTTTAAGCACCGGCGGCACCGCGAACCCGCCCATCGCCTCGGTCAGCCAGTCGACGTAATCGGCGTCGCTGATGATGAAGTTGGGTTCGGGCAGCGCAGAGCCCATCGGCTTGAAGAGGACTTTTTTGTCGTCGTCGATCGCCTCTTCCTCGACCTGGAAATATTTGGAGTTTTCCACGTCCCATTCGTAGATTTCGTAGCGGTTCAGATCGCCAAGGATGCGCGCTTTGCCGATGACCAGATAGTGCGGCTCGAACGCCAGGAGCTCCTGCAGCTTCGAGTCGCGGTTGGTGTCGACGATGTAGCGCGGGGCCATGTCGACGATGGCCTTCTGCAGCGGCGTGGGTTCGAACGGCTTGGTGTAGATGTGGTTTATCAGCTGGCGGATGTAATCCACGCCACGGCGCTGTTCAAGGTGCATTGCGGCGCGCGAATACTCGAACATCAGCCGCGGGCTCATGGCCCGGCCGTTGTTCATCATCAGAATCATCGAATCGGAGTCGTGCGGCATCGCCTCGCCCTCTTTGGTGGTGACCCCTTCGAAAATCCCCAGCCCGAAATAGGGCACGGTGGTCTGGTTGCGAATCTCTTTTTTGATGGTTTCGATTACGTTGCTCATGCGTGGCATCCTTGTCCGGTGTAGCACAACTGCGCGGCGCTCACCTTGCGGTAGAGCGTGTCGAGATTGAAACCGTCGTGCAGGTTGGAAACAAACTCGTCGTAGAAGAGCGCCCCGTCTTTCGAAATGACGAACAGCGCCTTGGTCAGCTCTTTCTCGCATGGGCCGTCGGCCAGCCGCACGCCGTACCAGTCGCCGAAGCCTTCGTCGCTGTCGATGCAGAAGTCGACCCCTTCGATGCCCGGGTCTTGATGGTGCTCGTTGGCGACGACGACGCTGGCGGTGACTTCATGCTCGCCGCCTTTGGGCAGCATGGCGCTGAGGCCGCGCAGCTCTTCGGCAAAACGCGCGTCGATGAAGGGCGCGGTGACGATGATCTGGGTCTTGCCGTTCTGCCCGCCGATGACTTTCTCGTTGCCCGCGGCGTCTTTGACGGTCACCTTTTCCGACGCGTAGCCGACGTCGAGCGGATCGTCCTCAAGACGCATTGTGTATGTGTTGAACCGTATCTGCAATTTCAGCTCCTATGAGAAAGTTTTTGATCGCCTTGTCGGTCTCTTTGATAAACGGCGGGATCTGGAAAAGCTTGACGCCCGCGTTCTTCATCGCGACTTTGGTGTTCGAGCAGAAGTGCTGCGCGAGCAGGTAGCTGCAGCCGCCGACGACTTCAAGCATCGCGTAGTGTTCGAGCTTGTGGTGCATGTCGTTGATCTCGTCGACGTTGCAGATGCCCTCGCGCTCCTGCAGATCGCATTCGGAGGTGCATTCGGGGTGCTGCCACGGATTGTCGTGCACGCTTAAAAGCCGGTAGTGCACCTGCGCGCCCTCCTGGCTGAGAACGTAGATCGCGAATTTCGGCGCGGTGCACGGGTTGTGGTGGTAAAGCGTCAGCATCGAATCCAGCGGCACGGCGAATTTCATGGTGCGACCTCCTTGCTACGGGAGTCTTTGCAAGTTCTGTTCTATCCGGAGCTTTTTTGCGGCCGTTTTTTCATTTATATATAGGGCTTTTTAGCTTTTCGTTCTCTCATTCGCAGCCATTTCCGCACCGAGACCCCCGAAACGGACGTCTCACCGCTTCAAACAACGACAATGCGACAAAAACGTCTCGATTTGTCCAGCGTGTTCCGATTTGGCTCGCGAAACCACGGGAATACAAAATGCATTTTCTCGCTCAGCTATGGTTGTCGCCGGATGAGGCAAGATCATCTAACGCCACCAAGAGGAGAATTTATGAGCTGCTGTTCAAGTAATCCCGCAGAATCCTTTATGCCCGATGACATTCAGGAAAAGATCCACAACCACCCCTGTTACTCCGAGGGTGCGCACCACCACTATGCGCGCATCCATGTCGCCGTCGCACCGGCGTGTAACATTCAGTGCAACTACTGCAACCGCAAATACGACTGCTCCAACGAAAGCCGCCCCGGGGTCACCTCCGAGCGCCTGACGCCGGAAGAAGCGGCCAAAAAAGTCATGTACGTCGGCGGCGAGGTGCAGCGGCTGAGCGTTCTGGGCATCGCGGGACCGGGCGACGCGCTGGCGAACCCGAAAAAGACCTTCGACACCTTTAAAATGGTGCGCGAAAAAGCGTCGGACCTGAAACTCTGCCTCTCCACCAACGGTCTGGAACTGCCCAAGTACGTCGACGAGCTGGTCAAATACGACATCGACCACGTTACCGTCACCATCAACAGCGTCGATACCACCGGCGAGATCGGCAGCCGGATCTACCCGTGGATTTTCTACGAAAACAAACGCTACTACGGCAAGGAAGCCGCGAAGATTCTGCTCGAGCGCCAGCTCGAAGGGATGAAACGCTGCGTCGAAAACGGCATTCTCATTAAAGCCAACTCGGTGCTGATTCCGGGCATCAACGACAAGCACCTCGTCGAGGTTTCCAAAAAGCTCAAGGAGATCGGCGTCTTCCTGCACAACATCATGCCGATCATCTCCGAGCCCGAATACGGAACCAGGTTCGCGCTTGACGGCATCCCTTCCGCGACCGACCAGCAGCAGATGGAAGTCCAGGAAGCCTGCGGCATGGACATGAAACTCATGCAGCACTGCCGCCAGTGCCGCGCGGACGCGGTCGGCCTCATCGGCGAGGACCGCGGCCAGGAGTTCACCAAGGCGACCTTCTCCGACATGAGCTTCGACGCCCTCGAAACCCATTACGACCTTCAGGGCCGCCAGGAAGCGCAGGCGAAGATCGAGGAGT
>JBNKLF010000050.1:0-2360 GCA_050292215.1 Sulfurimonadaceae bacterium
GAAAGGGATGCGGATACTCTGGATCGGAGAGGGCAGTGCGGCGGTTTTTCCTTCTCTTTACATCGTCGATCGCGCCGAAGATCTTGAAGAGGCGGACCTCTACCTGCTGTCGCGCCATTTCGAGGCGGTCGTGCTTTTCGGCATGGGTGACGTACAAAGAATGATCCGCTGGCTGGCACCGTTTAAAACGGCGTTTCCCCATACGGTGACCGCAGTGGCGGGCTGCGGGGCCGAAGCCGCGGAGACGCGCTTTCTGGAGGCGGGGTGCGATCTCTTCATTCCCGAAGCCCAGAGCCGGGAGAGCGAACTGATCCGGCTGCGCATCGAGCGTCTTGCGCTGGCCTGCCTGAGCGACGAGCCGCTTCGCGTCGGCGAACTGGAACTCGACCCGGAGACGGCATCGCTGCGGTTTCGCGGCAAGAGGATCGCACTGGACCGTCTTCCGTTCCGGACCCTGCAGCACCTGCTGCTCAAACGGGGACACATCGTCGGGAAGGAGCAGATCATCTCCGCGCTCTACGAGAACCCGGAATATGTCCGTCCCGGCACGATCGACGTGGTCGTCAACACCATCCGCAGACGGCTCGATTACCGCTTCAAGACGCTCTTTATCAAAACTGTCAGAAACAGGGGGTACGGATTTGTATATAATGCGTAAAGCACAACAAGGATGAGACACGTGGCACTACTGGACAACGACAAAGACATTCTTCCGCTGAGCAGCATCGCCGAACTGCTGAGCGCCAAGGTACGTACCCTCAAGATGTACGAGGAGAAGGGGCTGTTCCCCCAGAAAGACGGGGCGCTCAAAAAGCTCTACTCCATCAACGACGTCAAGCTGATCGCCTTCGTCCACTACCTCGCCAGCGTCCGGAAGATCAACGCCAACGGCATCAAGTACATCCTGGAGATGCTCTACACCAACATGGACGAGAACAACCGCAACGAGTTCCTCAACATCGTGGAGGAGAAGCTGGCGCAGCTCTCGGGTACCGACGTCAAGGATGTCGAAGAGTTCTAGGCGGGGCGTATGATCCTCTACATCCACGGTTTCGCCAGCTGCGGCGACTCAAGCAAAAGCCGCCTCCTCAAAGCGCATTTCGGGAGCGACAATCTCCTCGCTCCCGACCTTCCCGTCGCGCCCGACGCGGCGATGGACCTTCTGCGCGATCTCATCCGCACCCGTAGCGTTTCGCTGCTCATCGGCTCCTCCCTGGGCGGCTTCTACGCCACGGCCCTCGCCGATGAGTTCGGCCTCGAGGCCGTGCTGGTCAATCCCTCCTGCCACCCCTACCGGACCCTGGCCCCCTATGTCGGCACCAACACTTGCTGGTGCAGCGGCGAACCTTTCGAGTGGGAGCGCGCCTACTTGTTGCAGCTCGCGCGCATCGCCGAGAGGATGCGGCTTCCCGAAAGCAACCTGCTGGTGCTGTTGCAGACGGGGGACGAGGTGCTTGACTGGCGAGTGGCGGCGGAGGTCTACCGGGAGTACGAGGTGGTCGTCGAGGAGGGCGGCAACCACCGGTTTGAAAACCTTTGGGAGTATGTGGAGCGGATTCGGGCGTTTGCGGGTTTTTGAGTGGGCTCGTTTAGTTTGTTATATTTATTGCAAATATTAATTTATTGTTCATAACCGCAGTTCCAACATATAGCAAATGAACCCTCATTTTGTTCATGGCATTTTGGACATACCCATGGCTCACGGTTTTCATCTTCTTCTAGGACTGAGTTAATGATCCCTTTGGCTTTATCCATATCGGAAGTATTGCCAAGCATAATATTTACTTCCGCACTTGGTGCTGTTGATAGTAAGGGATCATGTTCAATATGAAACCTATCGATAAATGCTTTGATCTTATGTTTCGAAAGTTCGTCTACTAAGTAATTCGCCATACCTTCGTCAGTTACAGAATAAGCTTTTACTGGAACTGGAACAGGTTTTGGAATAGAGTTCTTAGCAAAACGCTTTGCACTCCATAACCCCAGAAAAGCAACAAAACAACCAAGTGCAAGGACTAGGGATGCTGAAAACATGATAATTTCGGGGGTAAGCGCAATAAAAAAAGAGAGAAAGATCATTAAAAGAATATTGTAGAGAGCGTAAATACCAACCGAACCAAAGAACAGTGACCAATATACACGAGAATTTAGTTGGTATCCATTGTCAATCATGTATTTAGAAGCTAGAGTACGTATTAAGACAATCAGTAAAATTCCATCAACGTGCTTCAGGGTTAATCCAAAATATGATGCAATAAAACTTATGAGTAACATTAGCCCGAAAAAGTAAAGTCCTAGTCGTACAAAATACCCTTTCAATTTCATATTATTCCTTCAATGGTTTGGTATATAACGTTTGA
>JBNKLF010000051.1:0-2090 GCA_050292215.1 Sulfurimonadaceae bacterium
CAACCGCTGTTTGGAAAGCTGTGCAGACAACTTAAGGTACTCGACCACATGGAATTCTGATAATTGAGTCGCTGGAACTCCACGGGTCTGCGTCCACGTCAGGAAATGGTAGACAATCCGGGATTTGTCACGAAATTTACATGTGGCATACCCCGCCGCTCGCTGTCGCGCCATGAAAGATTCGACATGGGAGGGGTTAAGCTCGGAAGGTAAATCGACCGCGGTACAAAGATAAACGTCTTGTGGCATGGTATCTCTCCTTTCTTGGCACAAAGCCAAAAGAAAAGACATCCATGATTATGCCGCGTGACAAAACCCCGATACTGTGAAAAATGAAGTGGCCATTATCTCTTTCGTTAGTCCCAATTCGCCCACGCGGCATAATCCGGGAGTCGGCATTATTTGTCTTATGCCGATAGCGGCATAACAGGCGTTATTGTCGAGAGGGGCCCCTGGTACCTTTAAAAACAGGGTCAATTTGTCCCAGCGTTCGGTCATGTAGTTGATGGCCACCCCCAATGAGCTGATGGGTTCGATATTCTTTTCTTCGAATTGTTTTTCAAACCACTCTTCGAGGTCATCGAGAAGGGGTTTGCTGTGCGAGACATGGTAGTCGAGACGGTCATCGGCGCTCATGTTCTGTTTTTTTGTTTCGTCGTTGTTTTTATAGACTTGCTTGAAGACGCCGAGGATGAATTTGACGTCTTTGACAAAGTCATCGGCCAGATCCACGAACTTCCGCCTGGCGTGACTGTTGCAATTCGCCGAAAGGGTTTCAATGTCTCCGGGGTTGTTGATGCTTATGCCGTCGCACATATGAATGGGCACGGACAGCTCCTCGTTTCGATGAGACAGCACCTGCGCCAGGTTTTCACCCGCGTATTTTCGGCCGGTGAAGAACGCCGCGATTTGACGGCCGTCCTTGGTCGACAAAATACCCGAGGTGTGCAAACCGGTGCGTTCCTTGCCGTTTTTCCCAATGAGGGGCGGCGACTCCAAATCCAGTATTCGGGCCGTCGTATCATCGTTATGTAAAACATCCCATTGAGATGCCTGCCGGATAGATTCGGTGTAGAGCGGCGCGAGGAGCATCGCCAGTAGGTAAACCACATCCCATTGTGTCGATGAAGGAAGGGGAATTCCCAAATCCCTTTCCAATCGCTCGAGACGATTGAATGGCATGCCGCAGCCATACTTGAGAAGCGCAATCATGACCGCCACGGAGAGATCGTACTTCTCTTTGCCGATTCCTTCCGGCGCCTTGGCGGTGAACACCTCCCCGCAAAGATTGCAGCGAAGACGTTCCAGCTCATATACCGTCGCATTCAAAGGTGCCGTACCCGTTACCCTAACCAGGGTCGCCGGTTCTTTTTGTGTGTACAATTTCCCCTTTAAACATTTGGGGCAGGGGTCTTTGGCTTTCAATTCCGCGTGGCCGATCCGCTTCCTCTCGGCGCCGGTATAGTCCTTGGCGCCGTTGCGACCATGACCTTTGCGTTTCTTTTTCTTCTTTGAGGACGCTTCCTCGGGATCTTCCCGCCCGGACTCGTCATTTTCAGAAGCTGCTTCGCCATCTGACCCCTCGGATGACGACGCTATATCCGTGCCGTTTTCTTCGCCGTCATCTCCGCCTTTCGAGGCGCTCGGGGCTTCAGCGTCAGGCTTTTCGTCGGGAAATACGGTGCTCGTCTTTTCCGAGCTCGGCCCAAACAGTAGGCGACGAAGACGCCTCACTGTCGCCCCTTTCATCTCCAACTCATTCGTCACCACCGCCAGCGTTTCTATCGCACCATCAAGCTTGTCTGCCTCTTCTGCGTTCAAGCTACAGGTCTTCGATTTTTCGATGATTCTTTTCAGCTCATCCAGCGGGATGTCTCGATGCTTCGGACCCTTACTTTTGGCTTTCGACAGTGGCTGCTTCGATGGTGATGTGGGGCGGTGCTTAATTTTGCGTCTCGACATAATCAACGCATTGTTCACATTTTGAAGAGAAAAGATATCAATAAAAACAACGGTATACGATCTGTATGCGTTTTTTATACTTTTCGCCACACCGGCGCCGTTACCACGCCGGACGGGTCCCCGCCCCT
>JBNKLF010000052.1:0-1508 GCA_050292215.1 Sulfurimonadaceae bacterium
GAATCGAAAGAGCGGGTCAAATCGGCCCTGCTGAGCAACCACTTCACCTTCCCGCCCAAGCGCATCACCATCAACCTCTCCCCTTCGGACCTGAAGAAAGAGGGCTCCCAGTTCGACCTGGGCATCGCCCTGCTGATCGCCCTGGACGCCACGGAGTGCGATCTGACCGACTGGTACGTCTTCGGAGAGCTGGGCCTTGACGGCTCGGTCAAGGAGAACAGCCTGCTTTACGCCCTCATTCTCTCCCTGGTCAACCTCGGCGGGCTGAAACGGGCCATGGTGCCCAAAGAGAGCCTGGTGAAGCTGCGCAACATCCCCGGCGTCGCTTTTTTCGGCGTCTCCCATCTCAACGAAGCGATCGATTTTTTCAAAACCGGCAACGAGAAGAGCGTCACCGCCTCCGCGGCCCATGTCCCGACCCACGCTTCCCACGAGATTTCCGGCGAGACCTACTACTACCACGGGGGATATCCGGAGGATTTCGGAGACATCCGGGGACAGGAGATCGCCAAGCGTGCCGCGCTCATCGCCGCGGCGGGAATGCACAACCTGCTGCTCGAAGGCTCCCCCGGCTGCGGCAAGTCGATGATCGCCAAACGGCTCCGCTACATCCTTCCCCCGGTGACGAAAGAGGAGCTGCTCGACATCGCCAAACTCGAGAGCCTCGACGGCAGGAGCCCGGAGTTCACACCGACCCGGCCCTTTCGAAGCCCCCACCACTCCTCGACCCTTGCCAGCGTTTTCGGAGGGGGGAGCCACCGGGCGCAGATCGGGGAGATCGGGCTGGCCCACCACGGCGTCCTCTTCTTCGACGAACTCCCCCACTACTCCAAACAGGTGCTCGAAGCGCTGCGCGAACCGTTGGAAGACGGAAGAATCCGCATCTCCCGGGTGCATTCGAAAGTCGAATACCCCACCCGGTTCCTCTTCGTCGCGGCGATGAACCCCTGCCCCTGCGGCAACCTGCTCAACACCCAGCTCGCCTGCCGCTGCTCCGACCGGGAAGTGACCAACTATAAAAACCGCCTCTCCGATCCCCTGCTCGACCGCATCGACCTCTATGTCCAGATGCAGCCCGTCTCTCCGCAGGACAGAAAGTCCGTCACCTCCGAAGAGCTTCACCTGAGCGTGCTGAAGGCCCATACCATTCAGAAGAAACGGGGGCAGAAAGATCTCAACGGCCAGCTCGACGACGCCGGTATCGCCGCCTACTGCACCCTCGACGATGACGCGATGATGGCCCTCGACCAGGCTGCCAGACGCTTCTCCCTCTCCTTCCGCAGCATCAAGAAGATCCAGCGGATCGCCCGGACCATCGCCGACCTCGAGAGCAGCGAATCCATCCGGCGTCAGCACGTGCTTGAAGCGTTGAGCTACAGGCGGAGATAGCGGTTAAAACTAAAAACTAAAAAGCGGGGAGGGTCGGCCTAGAAGGTGGCGCAGACCCATTTGGTGATGAAGTAGCCCCCGACGACCAGCCAGGCGAACATGGCGCCGGCGGTGTAGAG
>JBNKLF010000053.1:0-1148 GCA_050292215.1 Sulfurimonadaceae bacterium
CCATTTCGCTCGCCGCTACTTTGGGAATCTCGTTTGATTTCTTTTCCTGAAGGTACTGAGATGTTTCACTTCCCTTCGTTCGCCCCCCGTAGGGTAACATGACTCTCGCCATGTTGGGTTGCCCCATTCGGAAATCCCCGGATCAAAGCTTCTTGGCAGCTCCCCGAGGCTTATCGCAGCCTAGTACGTCCTTCATCGCCTCTACCAGCCAAGGCATCCACCTATGGCCCTTAATATCTTTTATTCTAATTCGCATGTTGTACTGCCTTACTCAATATATTTTCATACATCAAATAAGACACTACTCTTTTTATTAATACTCTTTGACAAGTATCAATTTCAGAAGAATTGTAGTTGTTTCTATAGTTTTACTATAGTTGTTGACTTTAACAATAATATTTCAAATAACGTTTGGTCTTTCAGAAAAAAACCAAATATAAACTTTCTCTTTAAAAGCTTATATTTGGTTTCATGGTGGAGAATAGCGGGATCGAACCGCTGACCTCCTGCGTGCAAGGCAGGCGCTCTCCCAGCTGAGCTAATTCCCCAGTCTATTTTTACGCTTTTCGCTTTACTCTGCGTTGTTCAGATCGTCACGTACAGTAGTACGTTTCCTCACTTCTCGCCTTGATTAAAACAAAAATCAAAAAAATATTCAGTGATAAGTTTTTTTTGAGATCAGTTGTGCCTGAAAAACTTGCGTAGCGTACTTCAGTACGTGAGCAGACTTTTCAGGTGCAAATGACTCAAAAATGGTGGGCCTACCAGGACTTGAACCTGGGACCTCACCCTTATCAGGGGTGCACTCTAACCAGCTGAGCTATAGGCCCGTCTACTGATTCTCGAGTGAGTTGTGCTCAAGTAGATTGCGTAGCATACTTTAGTATGTGAGCAAGCTAATTGAGTGCAAATCGCTGAGAATGGTGGAGAATAGCGGGATCGAACCGCTGACCTCCTGCGTGCAAAGCAGGCGCTCTCCCAGCTGAGCTAATTCCCCAGACAAGTAACACTGTCTCTTTCAAAGATCACAGATCACTGAAAACTAAGTAGATTCAACACATTTGAAAGTCACTCTTTTTCTTGTTCGTGAGAACTTCTGAGCCACGCAAACGAATGCGTGCTCTTTACTCTAGAAAGGAGGTGATCCA
>JBNKLF010000054.1:0-999 GCA_050292215.1 Sulfurimonadaceae bacterium
GATTACCCCGAATTATTCCCAAGCGCTTCCTGAATCTCAGGGTGAGATTCTTCTAAGGGGGGTAGGTTTGTGACACCCACTTTTTACAAAAATAACATTTTTGTCCACATAGGAGTGCATATCAAATTGTAGTATATATGAAAAACTTTCCAAAAATAAATCTTGTATAGGATGCATTGCATGGCATGGCATATTATATTTTTCTAAAATCCTTGAGGAGCCTAGAAGAATTTAGGAAAAATCCTCATGTCAAAATTCCTCCTAAATCTCCTTCTACAAATTTCCAAAGCCTTGGTAAATTCAAAAATCTAATTTTAATTCAGAAATTTCTTTTTTTCCTGATTTTCGGCCCGGCCGACCCCGCGGCCCACTTGGCCTCTGGCCCAGCCAGCCCACCAGCCGCGCCGTCCCCACAGGCCGAAATCGCCCCGCCGGCCCATCCAGCCCGCGCGTCGGTCGCGTCTTCGCGGGAAATACGTTTTCCTTTTCGGTTCACGCCTTCCCGAGCCGGCCGCCTCTCCCTCGTCTCTCTATCAACCGGGCCCCATCTGCCAGATGTGTCTTCCCCACCGCGCCGGCCGACCTCGGCCGCTTTCTTCCGTCCCCTCCGGCCACCCCATGCCGCCCGACCTCCGACCTCGTGATGCCCGGCAAGACAATTACCCCGCGCCTTGATTCCCCTCCTTAATCGCACTCCTTAACCTCTCATCAAGCCGGCCCGTCTTCAATGGCGTTAAAGCCATTAACGCCGGTGTTAACCGCCCCGGCCACCCCTCCCCGACACTCCCCCGGCCCCTATAAAAGGCAAGCACCACCCCCGAGTAGCACCACACCTTCCCCCGCTTCTTTTCCTCTCTCTCCACGCCTGAGCAGTGTCCTCACCGAGCGCCACCACCTCTCGGTTCTGCACCACCGTCGCCCGGCCTCCACAGCGCCGCTCGAGCTTCGGTGAGGCCCGCGCCGAGCTCCCCGTGCTCCTCTCTCCCTTTTGCGCCCCCT
>JBNKLF010000055.1:0-887 GCA_050292215.1 Sulfurimonadaceae bacterium
ATGGCAAGATGATCGCTGTTTCCCATTCTTCGGTTAATATCGTGATGACTGAGCACTCTGGACAGTTACTCCATATAGACATTGTCGGTCCTTCTCGGGTTCGCTCCATGGGAGGCACGTGGTACGTCCTCATCATCATTGATGGTTATTCTCATTACTCTTGGGTTTTCTTCTTGGAGAACAATGATAAAGTGTTTGAGCACTTTTGACTCTTGGCTTTGAGGTTGAACAATGAGCATCCCAACTGCTTGAAAGCTATTCGCAGTGATAATGGGACTGAGTTCAGAAATGCCTCTTTTGATGGATTTTGCCGTGAGCATGGCATTGAGCAGCAGTTTTCCGCCCTGCGCGTTCCTCAACAAAATGGAGTTGTGGAACGAAAGAACCGCACTCTAGTTGAGATGGCTAGGACGATGCTCGATGAGCATGGGACTCCTAGGCGCTTTTGGGCCGATGCTATTAGCACCGCTTGCTATATTTTTAATTGGATCTTCTTGCGCTCGATTCTACATTTGACCCCCTTTGAGCTTTGCTTTGGTCGCAAGCCTTCTGTCTCTCACTTTAGGCCTTTTAGATGCAAATGCTTTGTTCTAAAACATGGCAATCTTGATAAGTTTGAGTCTCGCTCCTTTGATGTCATTTTATTTAGATACATCCCTCATGGCAGATCTTACCGAGTTTATAATTTTGAGACTAACACCGTTGTTGACTCATGTGATGTGACCTTCGACAAGACTACTCCTTGTCCTCGTGATGTCTTTGAGTGTGCAGGTGACAAGGAAATGGAGGAGAGCATCTTTGTAGATGAAGGACTACAGGGCATTGACGGTGTTGAAGATGAACCACTACTTCCCTCTACATCATCACCCGATCCTGTTCCTGCTTCC
>JBNKLF010000056.1:0-815 GCA_050292215.1 Sulfurimonadaceae bacterium
TATTGGTCTCCTCGTTTTTGTTAGTTGTTTCAGCCAGTTGTTCAGGCCAACCTTTAGTTGTTCCATAAATCAATAAAACTCCAACTATTGTTCCAACTGGAAATCCAAAGAGCATTAAAACTCCTAAAATTATTGTTACAATTCTTGCCCATTTCTTTTGTTTTAATAAGCCTTTTGAAGTAAAATGTAATAATATTGCTAAAAATAATCCTCCAAAAGCACCAAGAAGTTTTCCACTCAACATCATAGACATCATTGCAAGTTCAGGCTCTATCGTAAGTCCATAAATAAAATATCCAAATAAAACAACAAATATTATAATATTCATCCAAGTTATAAACTGAAGTACAATAATACTTAATGCAAGTGAGGTTGGTTTTTTATTCATTTTTTTCCTTTTGTCAACTAACGTTTAAAATGAGCAATCAAAAAGCCGCTCACGGGTTTTTGATTGACTCCTTTGATTTGTTATGAGTAAATATTAAATTGTTTATGTATGCGTCTGCTCTGTTATATATTATATCTCGTTCTTCTTGCTGTGTTCCACCAAGGGCACATTCTGGTAAAGAGATTAGTTTACCAAGAAGATTTTTATGTATCTCTGATTTTGGTACTAACCATTTAGGATCATCAAAATCATCAAACCACCATGCTAAATTCCAAATTTTTGGTTTTACTGTTAATCTTTGAAGCTTTGCATCAGGTACATTACATCCCACTTTCCGCACCCCGATTCAGCATTTTCCAGAATTCCCTGACAAAGTGGCATTCGATGTGCTTTGAGGCTCCTAAAAGTGGGGAATCATGGAGTTTTA
>JBNKLF010000057.1:0-809 GCA_050292215.1 Sulfurimonadaceae bacterium
TAGATTGAAGTTGCAGGCTAAACTACCCATTAAGTTAAGTTTAAGCATAACATAAGTATGACCACACAGACATAAAGTATCACATAAGTCTCATAAAGTCTTGATCAAAATCATCCCATCTTCATCCAATCCATCTAATCAAAAGAGGATCCCAGACCGCTTGTAACCGTAAGCACGGCTGTCATGACAGTTGTATACTTTACAAAGGTTAGTACCCTGTACCCATGAGTAGTGATTTCATCGCTAGCTAAGCAACTAGAGAAACCTCTTTTTTGTTATTCTTACACTTCCTTTGGTGTATGGCCCAGAGATCACTACATGTCGTTACAAAGGTTTACTATGGATCGTATGCCAGGCTTAGCTAAGGCAGTCACAGTACCATAGCAATACTAAGGTTTCCTAGGGTATTCACGGTACCACGGCCCCTCCTACACCGTGTGAGCCTAGGCGAGTAACTACGCCAATTTCCCGCTCATCCGGATAGGTCACACTTCCCACAGCATCCCTAATTAGTAAGCAAGCCGTTCCATACCGGACACGTGGCGGCACCTGTTGTCCTGGGGTGTCTACTCCTAAGACTCGGTCCTTAGCAGATTTGAGCATGACAAACCACATTACCTGACGGATTTCAACCATCTCCACCATTCCAACCTTGCTCAAATTAAAGCATCGATCATCACCATGGTCATCTCACATCACGAGAGATGGAAGACTAAACACTCTCAGAAAGATACAAGCCAAACTCAACATCATATAAGATTAAAAGACTTGTACGACACCTATGACTGCAGGGCTAAGAAATCTACTAC
>JBNKLF010000058.1:0-795 GCA_050292215.1 Sulfurimonadaceae bacterium
CTGAAGGTGCTGCTCCTTAGTCAGGTAGATGCCATGCGCCAGCGTGGGGTTCATCTCCTGCTTCAGGACCTGCGTGTAGAACACGAAGATAGATACCAGGCGGGCGTGCTTGACGGCGTCCTTGATCACCTTACACGCAACCTTGTTGAAGACAATGTTGGCCACGTCTTCGCTAACGCCTTCCGCCAAACGAAAATGTTCCTACGTGGAAGAGAGAATTAAAATTACGCAACAAAGTAAGAAACAAGTAAAATTTGAAAATATAGCTAGTAGACTAACCCAGAACATCTTCGCCATCCCGTCCTGAAAGGTGCCCTGGTCGGCGTACGGCTTGAGCGTCCAGTGGGTCCAGGACTGTGCAACTATTCATCAGCTAGCTACTGTAACCATACCTAGGTACAGTAGCCGACAGAACGTACCTAGCTCCTGGTTGACACATGTCCGGTGTTCGATGTCGTTCCAGTTGATGTCCTCCCAGCTCTCACCCACCGGCCTTATAACAATCCGGTTCTCATAGCTCCTAGTGGGTGGAGCTATGAGAGAGCTTCGCAACCTGTAAGATTTGAGTTAGTTACTTTAATTATATAAAAAATTATTAAAAGTGAATTAAAATTCAACTAACCTATAGCTGACCTGTGGCTGGTCATCAGCCTCCTCGACCATCGGCTCCTCGGGAGCCTCCTGCTGGGTCGCTCTGACCCCTGGCTCCTCAGGAGCCTCCTGCTGGGCCGCTCCGACCTCCGGTCACGCTAGCCACGCTCCGGCCATCTGTTGCTGGCCCTCATTATTCAAAGC
>JBNKLF010000059.1:0-777 GCA_050292215.1 Sulfurimonadaceae bacterium
CCCAGGAAAGCAACTTTGGTTAACCAAAATTCACATTTGCTGAATTTGGCGTATAGCTTATTTGATCTGAGCTTCTCCAATACCAATCTTAGGTGCTTCTCGTGTTCTTCTTCCGTCTTAGAGAATATGGGAATGTCATCAATGAAGACTACAAAAAATTTATCCAAGTATTCCATAAATACCTTATTCATGAGATACATGAAATAGGGTGGTGCATTTGTCAGTCCAAAGGTCATCACGGTATACTCATATAATCCATACCGGGTGTGAAATGCGACTTTTGGGATATCTGACTCCCAGATTTTTAACTGATGGTATCTGGATCTCAAATCAATCTTCAAAAATACACCTGCTCCCTTCATCTGGTCAAACAGATCTTCAATTCTGGGAAGGGGATACTTATTCTTAATGGTGACCTCATTCAATGATCGGTAATCAACGCACATCCGTTGAGTTCCATCCTTCTTTTCCACAAAGAGTACGGGTGCTCCCCAGGGTGATGAGCAGGGTCGTATAAATCCTTTAGCCTGAAGCTCGGCTATTTGCTTCTTGAGTTCTACTAACTCATTCAGGGGCATCCTATATGGCCTCTTAGAAATGGGAGGTGTTCCAGGTATTAATTCTATGAGGAACTCTATATCACGATCTGGTGGCAAACCTGGCAATTCTTCTGGAAATACATCAGGGTAATCTTGAACCACTCGGATATCTTCTAGGGCTATTGCTTTTGTATGGTTGAGCTTGCTGTCCGGACCTAATTGTACCATGGCTACAAAC
>JBNKLF010000060.1:0-768 GCA_050292215.1 Sulfurimonadaceae bacterium
ATCGGTCCCTGCGAATTCATCCCCCTGAGCGAAGAGATTGGCCTGGACATACCCATTGGCGAGTGGGTATTGGCCGAAGCCACAAAAATAGCAGCCAACTGGCAGTACCAAACGGAAAGTCCCCTGCTGGTTTCGGTCAATATTTCAGCTAATCACTTTCAAAGCAGCGGCTTCATCGAAAGCGTCCACGGCGCACTGGCCCGCAGCAAACTTCCTGCTTCGCTCCTGGAGCTGGAAATCACCGAAAGCGTCGCCATGCAAAACATCGATTACACGATCCAGGTATTACAGCAGCTCCGGGAAATGGGAGTAAGAATCAGCATTGATGACTTCGGCACCGGCTACTCGTCGCTGCAGTACCTGGCCAAATTCCCGGTCACCGCACTCAAGATCGACAAGGCATTCATCCAAGCCCTTCCCGACAGCGCGTCCGACAGCGCCATCGTCAATGCCACAACCGCCCTCGCCCACAGTTTGGGCCTGCGCGTAACCGCCGAAGGCGTGGAAACGGCGGAACAGTTACAGAGTGTAAAAGAGATGGGCTGTGATGAAATCCAGGGCTATCTGTATAGCCCGCCCGTATCCGAAGAGGAACTCACCCGGATTTTACGGGCCACCAGGAATCTGGATAAAAACCTGCCCGGCTCTGATTCTTCTTCCGCGTAGTGCGGCCCGAATGGTACACAACCAACCGGCAGCTTATTGCACTTTGTTGGCGCCGCCGTTGCAGTAGACCTACCGCGGCTTACAGACGAATTCCAGTGACTC
>JBNKLF010000061.1:0-755 GCA_050292215.1 Sulfurimonadaceae bacterium
GTCCATCGCTAAAGAAGAATAGTAGCGACGGGCACGATGACATCATCAACACCCATCACTATATATGAATTATCAACGTCGTCGCTACTGTGGTTATGCATGTCGCTACTGATTTTTTGAAAATAGAGTTTAGAATAGATTGATCCATTCGATATATTACACAATATGATAGAATAGATTGATCCATTCAATGATTGAGAACTGATATATTACACAATATGATATACTACACAATATGATATATTACACAATACTAATACTACAACTACATAGTAATACTACAACTAATTAAATAATCGAAGGCATCATCGAAGATCTGATCATCATCATCGTCGTCGCTCCCGTCATTGCTATTGTCGTCGTCGTCATTGTCTTCATCGTAGCTCCCGTCGTTGTCATCGTTGGTCGAGTCGGTGGTGTCACCGTCGTCGGAGCAGGGTGTCCGGGTGGATTCCTCCTAGGAACAGACCTCCTCCTCTAATGAGGAGGAGTCATCATCGCTGTCGTTGCCGTTGCCGTCGTCGTCGTCGTCATTGTTGTGACATCTCACCCCTAAGCAAGAATGGTCAGTCCTAATCAGGATCCATACGAGGTGCCAACACCGAAGCATTGACACATAATAAAATATGGCGGCCCGGTGGAGGAGAGAGCGCGGCACTCGGGCGTGGACAAGGGGGACGGGGCGAAAAAGGGGAACGGCGGCGGCCGGCGCGTTTTATGGCGGCCTGGTGGTGCGGCGGAGAGGAAAAAGGGCA
>JBNKLF010000062.1:0-732 GCA_050292215.1 Sulfurimonadaceae bacterium
GTACTGAATTGAGCCAACATAGCGCGGGGATGACCTGTCTCATCGCTGACCTCTCTTTTGCTCAAACTGTTTAATACCTCTTTTCGGGAATCCGCTTCAAAGTTCGATTGAATCGTTTGGTAGGTGTAATGGATCAATGGAGCAATAGCCAACCCCAAAAACACAACGGCAGTTTTTTTTCTGCCTTTGCGTAGCTGTGTAACCCCTCGATATGAAAAAAAGATCATACTGATGTAGAATACGATGTTGATGATGAGAAGATATAAGAAAACTAAGGCTATTACTTCACCCAAATTCTTTTCCTTCCAGTAGATAACGTTTAAAATGAGCAATCAAAAAGCCGCTTGCGGGTTTTTGATTGGTCTCCTTTGGTTTGTTAAACTTGCTGTTCATTATTGTCTTCCCCCTCATCAACTAATAGAGGTTCATATCCTCTCCATGCAGTATAAAGGAACAAGTAAGTAATGACAGCCCCTCCAACTAAAACGCTGATACCAGCGGCTATCCCAAATAGATTTTGAGCACTTATCAGTAGTAAACCTCCACGTATAAATCCAAATCCGATAGCTAATCCAAATACACCAAAGATAATCCGCTTTAGTAATGAGAATTTATATTCCATAAGTCACTCAATATGTTTAACGTTTAAAATGAGCAATCAAAAAGCCGCCCGCGGGTTTTTGATTGGTCTCCTCTGTTTTGTTAGAGGGAGCTATTTTCGTCATTTTAAGA
>JBNKLF010000063.1:0-720 GCA_050292215.1 Sulfurimonadaceae bacterium
ACGCCCTCCTTCGCACTCGCGACGAGCTCAAGCCGCCGCCGTTCGTTGCCTCCGGTGCGCCGCCTCTCCGCCACCCCTCCGTCGCCGGTGAGCACCTCCCTAGCACCGCCTCGACCGGCTCGTCCTCCCCCTCCGTCACCGTCGAGCACCGACAAGCTCCAGCGCACGCGCGCCGCGCCCTCTGTCCGCGGTCCACCGCGCCGTGGACTCGGTCCACGGAATTTCCTGTTGAAAATTAAATCCAAAAATCAGTTATTTCAGGAATTTTGCAACGAGGCCCCTCAGTTTCTTTGAAATCAAGCCACAGTCCACAAAATTTCAAGAAGACCCTCAGATTTTTGAAAATAATTCCAGATATAGCCGTAGCCACTTCCAGAAATTACAAATAGGTCCCTATAACTTCTTTTCGCCATACCTTTGCAACCGTAACTCCAAATCCAGTGATTCTTGTGCCAAAATTCTTAGAATCACTTCCTCTTTCTTTCTATGCATTCATATTTCACATGTTTGTTGCATTTATTGATTGATTGTATGTGTTTACTTCACGTTAGGTAACGCTGTGCCGGAGCCGTTCTTCGAGGACTTCCCGGACCAAGCTTTTGAGGATTCCTCGTCCTTCTTTGCAGAGCAGCAAGGCAAGTGCCCTTGACCATTTTGCAACCATTATTTTCTTGTCTATTCTGTAGAAGTAGAATTGCATGTTAGGAGCAAGTGCAGCGC
>JBNKLF010000064.1:0-704 GCA_050292215.1 Sulfurimonadaceae bacterium
GCAAAGTGAGGACAAAAGTGCGCAGAAAAGACTAGGGTTGGTTTGTAGGGCTAGGCTATGATCCTAGGTAGCTATCAGAAGTAACGATCACCAGCCCCGGAGTGGCTGGGATGTTACAGTTGGTATCAGAGCCGACCCTCGCGGTTTCACGAGCGCGTACATGCCAGTTGAGAAGGATACGATAGCGTCTGTGTTAGAAACGTGGGTACATACGCATGATGTGTGGGTCCTCTGGGAGGGACACGGTATGGTACATATGCTGCTAACTGGACATATGGTACACGTATGCCAGTATCGAACGTACGGACATGGCCAAGAGGGAACGTTCCTGGCTTGGGGTTGATCGATGAAGACGTCGGTGTTCTAAGGGGTTGGATTGTGACATCCTGACTCATGGCTTAATATAATTGATAGAATACTCAGACCACCAAGGTATACCTTCTTTTTTGGAAGCCCACCTGCAAAGAACTCTGCGGGTAAGCGTGCTTGACCCGGAGTAATTTCAGGATGAGTGACCGACCAGAAAGTTTTTCCGGGTGTGCACAAGTAAGGACAAAAGTTCATAGAAAAGACTAAGGTTGGTATGTGGGGTTAGTCTATGATCCTTGAGAGTTGCCAGGAGTAACGACCGCTAGGCCCAGGGTGGCTGGGGTGTTATAGTGGAGGGAGGGACAAGTACCCTCCTCCTCCGCCACCACCTCCTT
>JBNKLF010000065.1:0-691 GCA_050292215.1 Sulfurimonadaceae bacterium
TCAACATTGTTTGTTATATCTCAAATCAGATCTTCATGCGCTCGATTCTGCATTGGATCCTCTTTGAGCTTCACTTTGGACACAAGCTATCTGTCTCTCATTTCAAGCCTTTTGGTTGCAAATATTTTGTCTTAAAGTGTGGCAATCTTGATAAATTCTGAGTCTCATTCTTCTGATGGCATTTTGCTTGGATACACCCCTCATGGCAGATCTTACCGAGTTTATAACCTTGAGACTAACACCGTTATTGAGTCATGTGATGTGACCTTCGATGAGACTGCTCATTGCTCCTGTGATGTCTTTGAGTGTGCAGGTGACAAGGAATGGAGGAGAGCATCTTTGTAGATGAGGGACTATAGGGTGCCGACGGTGATGAAGATGAACCACTACTTCCATCTACATCATCACCCGAGCCTGTTCCTGCTTCCACACTTGAAGCAGAGGCTCCTCAGGCTACCACCTCCTCCACAGCAGCAGTGGAGGCATCATGGGTTGAGGGGGAGATCGTCTCCGAGCCGGGAGCTCCCTCTCACATTCAGAAGGCACATCCACCTCAGCAGATCATAGGTAATCTGAATGAAAGGGTGACACGTTCCTCGAGGTCAGCTCATCTCTCCTGCTTTTCAAATACACTCTTTGTTGCCCTCTTTAAGCCTCGAGATGTTGGACACGAGATCGGAAGAGCACACGT
>JBNKLF010000066.1:0-675 GCA_050292215.1 Sulfurimonadaceae bacterium
GAAACCGACCCGAGGCTATAACCCACGGTCGGCCGAAAGGCCGGCTAGGCCATGACCTGGCAGCCCAGCCCAGCGGGGCAACCGGCCTGCGCGGCCTGCTGCAGCGCGCGCGGGACGGCACGGTGGCGTTCTCGCCGGCGGCTCGGCGGTGGCTCACCGGCGGTAAGGTGTTGTCGGAGACCTCGAGGGGGTCACAGGGAAGATGTTGGGCAAGGAGGAGAGGGCAGGGGCGCACCGGAACGGCGGTCGACGGTGAGGTGGCGCAAACGGCGTCAGGCGGTGGCGTTCGTCGGCAGGGAGGGCGCTCCAGTGGGTGGCGACGGCGGGTGTGGGGTCCTGCAGCACCGGAAAGGCAAGGGGTGAGGAAATTGCAGGGATTGATAGCTCGGGGAGGAGCTCACTGGGGAGTGGCGGACGGAGGCGGTGCTCGGCCGGAATCCACGTGAAGGAGAGGCTTCCGGTGGCCAGAGGTGGCGGTATGGGCGTGGAAACAGTGGGGAGGGAGGCAGTGCTCGAGAGGGGGGCCGGAGCGGGGTCGGTGTCGAGGGGGTGGATGAGCGGGCGCGGTCGCGCTTTGAGCGGCTCGATCGGCGACGCGGCGGAGAGGCAAAGAAAAGAGAGAGGGGGTCTAGCCGCAGAAGTGCCACGCGGCACGGGACGGCGTCGTGGGGCCTG
>JBNKLF010000067.1:0-684 GCA_050292215.1 Sulfurimonadaceae bacterium
TATATAACCATTGTGCGGTCTATAAAATGCTCTCTACCCTTCAGGCAAGGGGTACAAGATCAATTTCCCCCTTCACCACATGAACTTCTTGAGCTTTCTGCTCACCCCATTGTAACACATATTCATCTTCAATATTAAGTTGTTAGACATAGGGCTATTACCTCTGAGGAGGGGCCTGAACCAGGATAGATCATAGTGTGTTTTATAGTTTACAAGACCATTTTAGAACTGGAACGCGTGATCTTGACCATCCTGTTCTTGTCGGTGCAAAACACACCGATAGTTGGCATGCCAGGAAGGGGGATTTGCAGCGTGCTTTTCCTCTAGACATTTCGATGGTTCCCTCATCTATGTAAACCCACGGATGATGCCCGCTTTGTTCGGCGTCAAGCTCACTCAAGACATCGGCCATCCACTTCGAGGATCTTGAGTTCATGGCTGACCGCTCTGACAACTTGAGTTCATCACCAGAGGGGGGCAACTCTGGCATGGTAGTCGAGGGCATGTCCTGTAGTGGGTCACTGTCACTACATGCCATCCTCGAGGAATTGCCCAGCGAGGATGATTTGGTCTCGAGTGAGGAGGAGAGCTCCAGCTCCCCTCTCCTGAGGGTGTGCAACACGATGATACCCGCTATCCCCCTCACTACTACACCGTCGTTGGAGGAGGTCCCGATGTTCCAGG
>JBNKLF010000068.1:0-673 GCA_050292215.1 Sulfurimonadaceae bacterium
GGCATTCCAGATCTTGGTGCCGAAATTGCGGTAGCCCTCGACAACTTGCATCGACAGCTTGATGTCGCGGCCCTGGGCCGCCATGGCTGCCAGCGTGAAGCGCAGCGCGTCGGCGCCATATGGGGCAATACCCTTCGGATAGGCTTTCTTCGTGTCGGCGGCGATGCGCTTGGCCACGTCCGGTTTCAGGCCGTTGGTGCGCTTGGTGATCAGCGTGTCCAGCTCGCAGCCGTCGATGATGTCGAGCGGGTCCATGACGTTGCCCTTGGACTTCGACATCTTCTGGCCCTTCTCGTCGCGGACCAGCGCGTGGATGTAGACCGTGTGAAACGGCACCTGTTTCGTGAAATGCAAGCCCGTCATCATCATCCGCGCCACCCAGAAGAAGATGATGTCGAAGCCGGTGACGAGGACGTTGGTCGGGTAATAGCGCTTGAATTCTGGCGTCTTGTCGGGCCAGCCGAGCGTGGAGAACGGCCACAGCGCGGAGGAGAACCACGTGTCGAGCACGTCCGGGTCGCGGTAGAGCGGCACGGGGCCTTTGCCCTCGCGGGCGATGAGGTCTTCGAGCTTTTCCAGGAATTCGATTTCGCCGCTGCAGAGCACGACATCCTTGCCGTAGCTCTTCCGGGCGGCGGCGATGGCCGCGGCTTCGTCCATCTCGACGAAGAGC
>JBNKLF010000069.1:0-672 GCA_050292215.1 Sulfurimonadaceae bacterium
CCACCCGGTCATCGTGCGCATGAGCGACTTCAAGTCCAACGAGTACGCCGACCTGCTCGGCGGTCGGCAGTTCGAGCCCGTCGAGCACAACCCCATGCTCGGCTTCCGTGGGGCCAGTCGCTACTACAGCGACAAGTACCGCGACGGCTTCGCCCTCGAGTGCCAGGCCCTGAAGATGGCTCGGGAGAAGCTCGGTCTCACCAACCTCATCCCCATGATTCCCTTCTGCCGCACCCCCGAGGAGGCCGACAAGGTCCAGGCTGAGATGGCGAAGCACGGGCTCGAGCGCGGCAAGGACGGGCTGCAGATGTACGTGATGGTCGAGGTGCCGAGCAACGTCATCCTCGCCGAGCAGTTCGCGGAGCGCTTCGACGGCTTCAGCATCGGCTCCAACGACCTCACCCAGCTGGTGCTGGGCATCGACCGCGACTCCGGCGACCTCGCCCACCTCTTCGACACCCGACAGGAGGCGGTGAAGACCATGATCCGCAACGTCATCGAGGTGGCGAACCGCACCGGCACCAAGATCGGCATCTGCGGCCAGGCGCCCAGCGATCATCCCGAGTTCGCCGCCTTCCTGGTGGAGTGTGGCATCGACAGCATCGCGGTGAACCCGGACAGCCTGGTGGCGGTGCGGCAGATCGTGGCACAGGCCGAGATGGAGTAGCGCTC
>JBNKLF010000070.1:0-628 GCA_050292215.1 Sulfurimonadaceae bacterium
GCTGATGACAGTCCTTGGCGAAGTGGCCGATTTTCCCGCAATTGTAGCACGGGTAACCGGCAGGCGTAGACTGCTGTGGCGGCCTGACTGCCAGCTGCTGCTGTTGCTGTGGTGCTGGTGGAGCGCGGTTGTACTGCTGTTGTGGCTGCTGCTGTGGGCGATTGCCCCAGAACTGCGGCGGAGGGCGGCGCGGCTGTCCCGCGGGCGGGGTGTAGATCATGCGGTACTTCGGGGGAGCACTGCTAGAACCGCCTCCGGAGGGTCCTGACACTACCCTCTTCCTTTTCTTCTCTTTGACCGCTTCACATGCCTTCATGGTGCCCTCTTGGTCAATGGCAGCACTTGCTAGCTCGTTGTATGACAGGTTCTGGGAGAGAATCAGACGATCCTGCAACTAAATAGTGAGCCTCTTGCCAAAGAGCTCATCCTTCTTTGCATCAGTATCAACATGGTGACCCCCATACTGTGCTAGGTTGTTGAACTCCTGGATGTACTCATAGATACAACGGTTCCCCTGGTGCAGATCCAGAAACTCTGCAAGCTTGCGGCGCATAGTGCCCGCTGACATGTGGTGACCACGGAAGGCGATGCGGAACTCGACCCATGGCACATGATGGTCTGCTGGAAG
>JBNKLF010000071.1:0-611 GCA_050292215.1 Sulfurimonadaceae bacterium
CCTCAACGAGCGCTTCCAACACGTCGGCGCTCTACTACGGCGCGCACGCCCCTTCCCCACCTTCCTGCAGGTGAAGGACGATCTGTCATTGGAGGAGCTCACCTTGGGGAGCCGCCCCTCATCACCGGCCGCTGCGCTCGCTGCCACCACCAAGCCACCACCACCGAACGCTGGGAATGGCACCAGCTCCAAATCCAACCGCCGCAGCAAACGCGGCGGTGGGGGTGGCAGTGGCAGTGGCGGCGCCGGGGGCGGTGGGAGCGGCACCGGCTCCCAGCAGCAGCAGCGGCCGCAGCCGCAGGCCGGAGGCGCCAAGACCGCGAGTCTCCCACCCGGAGGCTGGCCCACCGTCTACAACCCTTGGACGGGCACCATTCAGCTGTGGTCCGGTGCCCGCCATCCTCCTCTGGCGCCCATACCTCGACCGCCGCAGCAGCAACAGGCGTTCGTCGCCCAACAGCAGCCACAGCTGCAGCCGCACCAGCTCCATGCTGCTCCACCTGGCACCTATGAGGTCGACCAATGGGGTCCGGCCGGCTCCTACAACCCCATGGCCGGCCTCCCTTTCTGGGATACACAGTCGCTTGCCTTCGCGTTTAGCACGACAACAC
>JBNKLF010000072.1:0-605 GCA_050292215.1 Sulfurimonadaceae bacterium
AAAGAGACGTTGCTGAGTATGTTGCCCTTTGTGACACTTGTCAGCGAGTCCAAATCTCGGGGACGAGATTCATTTCAAGGGGGGTAGGTCTGTAATGCCTTGATTTTCTAAAAGAATAGAACTCTATGGGATTATATATTTAAATAAATAATTATTTTTTGCATTCATGCCATTGCATATTTTTCTTGGAGTGATGAAGTGCTCTTGTATTTTATTGGGTGAGTAGAAGTCGTTGAAATTCAAATTTGATTTGAATTCAAATTGATTTATAATTTATAAAATAGATTTGAAAAAGAAAAAAAAAGAATTTCTTCATTGGAAATTGGCTTCAGGCCAAATACGGCGCAGCCTAGCCGGCCTCACCGCGTGCGCACGGCCTGCGCAGCCCAGCCGGTCAGCGCCGCAGCCCAGCAGTCCACAGGCGTGCATCCGTGTAGCAAAGCCGACCCGTTAAGCGAGTCCGACCCGAAAGCACCGAATCTGACCCGATATGAGGCTAACCCGACCCAAACCCATTATCATACCCATTAAGGCGACAATTTAATCCGATTTTATCCCTTTTCCTATTTTTTCTGAATCTTCACGAGATAGAGTTCGATTCAAAC
>JBNKLF010000073.1:0-595 GCA_050292215.1 Sulfurimonadaceae bacterium
TAACAATGCCGATACCGATGATGATGGTGATGGCGTTGTCGACAGCAGTGATGCCTTTCCACTAAATGCTAGTGAAACTATCGACACCGATGGTGACGGCATCGGTAACAATACCGATATCGACGATGATGGCGATGGCGTTGTCGACAGCAGTGATGCCTTCCCGCTAGATGCTAGCGAAACCCTCGACACCGACAGTGATGGCATCGGTAACAATACCGATATCGACGATGATGGTGATGGCGTTGTCGACAGCAGCGATGCCTTCCCGCTAGATGCTAGCGAAACTATCGACACCGACAGTGATGGCATCGGTAACAATACCGATATCGACGATGATGGTGATGGCGTTGTAGATACCAGTGATGCCTTCCCGCTAGATGCTAGCGAAACTATCGACACCGATGGTGACGGCATCGGTAACAATGCCGATATCGACGATGATGGTGATGGCGTTGTCGATACCAGTGATGCATTTTCACTGGATGCTACCGAAACTCTCGACACCGATGGTAACGGCATCGGTAACAATGTCGATACCGACGATGATGGTGATGGCGTTGTCGATACCAGTGATGCCTTTCCACTAAATGCT
>JBNKLF010000074.1:0-580 GCA_050292215.1 Sulfurimonadaceae bacterium
GAACTCGAACAACGGGCCCGTAACCGGTTTGCCGGCCAGCTGGGTTTGCAGCGCCTTGCCCAGGGCGAGGCTGCTCTTGTCCTCGGGCAACGGGGTGGCCTCTTGGCCGATCTCGTCCTTGATGCCCTTGGCCTTCCGCTCCTCGACCACCGCCATCAGGGTGGCGAGACCGTTCAACGCCCGGGGAAAACCGACGTAGGCATAGAGATGAATCTGAATCTCCTTGATCTCGTTGACGCTCAGCCCCGCATTCAATCCCGCGGGGATCGCGGCCTTCAGGGTCTCCAGATCCCCGTTGGCGGTATAGGCGGCAATCGGGATGATGCTCTGTTGCTTTGCGCTCAAGGCATCCCCATCGGCCATCCCCTTCCCCTGCCGATCACCGTAGTACTGCTCATCGGTGACCTTCTCCTTCCACACCACATTCTCACCATCCTTGCTACCGGTGATAACCAGGTGGGTCATCGGTTTTTCCGGTGTCGCGCCGTGCCAATGATCGATGTCCGGCGGACACCAGACAGTCTCGCCCTCCTCGAACTCGATGATCTTCCCATCACGGGTTCCGGTCAGGGCAACCCCG
>JBNKLF010000075.1:0-578 GCA_050292215.1 Sulfurimonadaceae bacterium
TGTGGTAAGTAGGGACAGCATGGTATGGCTACATTTATCCATTCAGTAAGTTTGAGCATGGGTCTACACTTGTGTTGTCTCGAATCTCTTGCACTACTTCAAGTTTGGCTTTGCTCGAGAATGAGCAAAAGTTTAAGCTTGGGGGATGTGTTGGCGCTCATAAAATGTCAATTTCATGCGCCAAAATGTATTCATCCCAGTTAACGTAACCTCTGTATAGCCTAGTAGTACTCATTGGTGTTATTCCCTGTGTTAGTCTTAGACATGATAGAGATCCTTCCTCCTTTAGGCAAATATAAATATGGTACCTGGAGAATACTCCTGATGAAGTGCTACATTGACAATTCTGCGCGCTTTTGGATCTGCATAAGAAATGTCAATAGTTGGATCCTTGGCTAGATGGTCAGTGCATTGCAAAGTGGGCACCGGACCTGGTCACCGCCGTCAACCTGCGCAACGGCGAGGTGCTCGCCCGGCGTATCCTCTGGGCCGGCACCAGCGCCGAGCGCCGCCGGGGACTCCTGGGCCGGGACTCCCTGGGCGACGACGAGGGCATCTACATCGTGCCCTGCCAGTGG
>JBNKLF010000076.1:0-574 GCA_050292215.1 Sulfurimonadaceae bacterium
GTGCCGGGGGTAATCCCCAACCCCGAATCGGCCAGCGGGAGGGTGCCGCCCATGTCGATTTCATTGGAGAGCATCTGTGCTTTGGGGGTCTGGGCGTAAAGGTTGTTCGTTGCTTCGATCAGCCCTTGGGCCAAAGCGTTGAGCCCGTCGATGGTCTCTTGCAGAATTCCGTCGTCCGGCACTCCCGTCTCCGTGTTGATCGAACTGCCCCGAAGTTCAAGATAGGCCCCGATCTTGCCGCCGGTGATCGATTCGGCCATCGGGATCTTCGTTCCGTCCTGACGGCGGTAATAGATGTCGTTGAGATTGTAGGGGTTCTGAGTCGCATCGACGCTGATGGGGTGGTGGGTCGAGCCGTCGACGATGTTGAAACCGGCGACATGAATGGTGTAGCTTCCGCGCGAAATCGCGATGTTTGAATCGACGACCTGGTTCGATTCGATCTGGCCTTCGAAGACCTCGGCCCCGATCAGCTCTTTGAGCGCTTTTTCAAGCACGTTTCGCTGATCGCGCAGATCGTTGGCGTTGTCGTCGTTGGCCGATTCGGCGACTTCGATCTCCTTGTTGATCGCGG
>JBNKLF010000077.1:0-566 GCA_050292215.1 Sulfurimonadaceae bacterium
ATCGGCATCGGCATCCACGCGGCGGCCAGCGCCGTCGGCGGGAAAAAATCAAATGAAAGCGGAGATGAGTCATGAGCAAGAAACACATTGTAATCGATCCGATTACACGCATCGAGGGACACCTTCGAATCGAAGCGGTGATTGATGAGAACAATACGGTGGTCGACGCCTACAGCTCTTCGACGATGTTCCGCGGCATCGAAACGATCCTCAAAGGGCGTGACCCGCGCGACTGCGGCCTGCTGGCCATGCGGATCTGCGGGGTCTGTACCGGAACGCACTACCAGCGTTCCATCGAGGCGGTCGAGCATGCGTTCGGCGTCACCATTCCCAAAAACGCGCGTCTGGTGCGCAACCTGATCCAGGGTTCGCTCTACACGCATGACCACGTGGTGCATTTCTATCATCTGCATGCGCTCGACTGGGTCGACATCACCCAAGCGCTCGAAGCCGATCCGGCGGGTGCGGTCCAAGAGGCGTACAAATGGGCCGGCGTCGCCGGCGTCGAGCCGTACATGGCGAGTGAAGGCGAGTTCCGCGAGATCAAAGAGCGCGTGGCAAAATCC
>JBNKLF010000078.1:0-564 GCA_050292215.1 Sulfurimonadaceae bacterium
GTACGCTCCGGCGTAGAAGCGCAGCACGTCGCTGCGATCGTCGAGCGTCTGCGCAAAACGCCCGTCGTCATCGTAAAGCGCGGCGCCGTATCCCACCCCGGCGTACGGACCCGCGCGATCCGCGCCCCATGCCGAAGCGGCCAGCAGCAGACACAACAGCAGCCGGCGCATCACAGCCCCGCCTCCAAGAGCATTGCTCGCATCGCCGCCTCGTCGATGGTCGCCACGCCCAGCGAAACCGCCTTGTCGTATTTGCTCCCGGCGTCCTCGCCGTAGACCACGTAATCGGTCTTTTTCGACACCGAACCCGACACCTTCGCCCCCAGCCCCTCACGCATCGTCTTGATCGCACCGCGCGACTCGGACATGGTGCCGGTCAGCACGACCGTTTTGTGCTTGAACGGATTGGGTGCGGCTTCGGCTTTGGGCTCGGGCGCACGCGGCGAAAGCACCGCCCCGAGGCGGTCAAGGTAATCGCGGTTGACCCGGACGAACTCGATCACCGATTCGGCCATCTCCTCGCCGAAGCCCTCCAGCGCCAGCAGCGCTTCATGCGACGCGTCG
>JBNKLF010000079.1:0-561 GCA_050292215.1 Sulfurimonadaceae bacterium
CTAGAGCTCATGAAGCAGCTGGTGCAGCCAGGTGACCTCAACGACGTTGTTGGTGATGACGCGGTACTCAGCCTCTGCACTGAACCAGGAGACGACCGTATGTCGTTTGGCCCTGTACAAAATTGCGGAAGGCAGCATCAAGGTGAAGAGTACGTGTCTCACGATTACCAAGGAACTGGTTCTCCAGGGCGAGCCACAGGTGGCGCGTGGGATGGCCACTCTCCCAAATGACCTCCTGAAGATCGGCAGTGATCGTGTTGGTGAGCCAGCAGAGGACGACAGCGTCCATCCTGGTCCACGCAGGATCGTCGATGAAGGCATCGTCGGAGAGGACGTGGTTGGCGAGGGAGTACCGTGTCAGGGCCATTTGGCGAACGTTTGGTACCGTCGTTGCCTGAACGTGGATGTTGGTGATGAGTGCCGAGTCGTAGGCGGCACCGTCGACCATGTCGGATGTAGTCGAGGACGAGGAAGAAGACAGTAGCAGCCCCTTGGCGGCGGCTGCCTTCCTCTCGAGGTTGGAGGCGGTGGCCTGCTCCTCTAGGAGCAGGCGGGCGGCCT
>JBNKLF010000080.1:0-558 GCA_050292215.1 Sulfurimonadaceae bacterium
GAAGCGTCGACCCCGCCGTTGGTCATTTCGCCGCTTCGCACCCTGCTGTTCGACCTGCCCAAAGCCTCCCTGTTCGATTTGCAGACGCTCAGCTTCGGCGACACGATCGACCTGAACGCCTTCAAGCGGCGCATGCTGCACTGGGGGTACAGTTTTGTCGACATCGTCGAGCTCGAAGGCGAAATCTCCTTCCGCGGCGACATCATCGATCTTTTCGTCCCCAACACCGATCATCCGGTGCGTATTTCGCTTTTCGACGACGAGATCGAGGAGATCAAGCCGTTCGAGGTCGAGACCCAGCGCACTCTGGGCGAAGAGGTCGATTCCGTCTGCATCCGAAACGCCTATTACGCGTTTGACGCTTCGCAGTACGCGGCGGTGCGCGACGCGATCGAAGCGGACATCGGCGACGCGATCTCCCGCGACATCGCCTCGCAGGGGCTGTGGTATCTGGGCGAACTGGCCGAACCGTTCGCGCAGGGCAGGCGGGTGCGCGCCGCCCGTCCGCTCGAGGCGCTGCTCAACGAGGTCTACGCCCTGAACAATCCGCGCCATCCG
>JBNKLF010000081.1:0-556 GCA_050292215.1 Sulfurimonadaceae bacterium
GGTTGAAAGGTGGAACCTTTCGCCCGTTTCTTTCCAACTCAGCCTCTTTTTGAAATCAATCGGAGAGAATATAATACTGTAATATTATGGTTCTTGAACATTAGATATTCGGGCACTCTTTTTGGTATGTGGTTCCTCACCTCGGCTCACCAAATGTTCCTTCTCATCCTACCCTCTAAAGGCTAAATATGTGGAGCTCATGGGTAAAGGAAAAGGGTACAACTCAAGTCATGTATATTGCCAAGCTAAAGGATGGTCCAAAAAGAGTTAAGAAAATTTTCTCAATGATTTAGAAAAGGTTTTCAAAATGGTATGATGGAGGGGGAGAAAATGGAATCATATAAAAAAGAATTTTTGAAGTTGAAGTGTTTTTCTCCTCTCAAAATATTGACTTCCCCTTTTATTTGAAGAGATTCTTGGAGCTTTTCTCTTTCTTTTTTCAATACTTTTTCTCCCTCTTTCTCTCTCTTTTTTCTATGCTCCGTCTCTTGAGGACTTGGGGGTTTTGATGATATTTGAGGAGAAAATCACATCTTCAAAAACCTCATTTCAAATG
>JBNKLF010000082.1:0-552 GCA_050292215.1 Sulfurimonadaceae bacterium
TGGAGCAGTCCGGCGTCAAGGAGTCGAACAAGATCACCGAGATCGTGCGGATGCAGCAGATGCTCAAGAAGTGGCGCAAGCTTTCGGTCGCCCCCAAGGACACCAGCTCATCCGCCACCGCCGGCAGCGGCAATGCCGTCGCCACCGGTGAGAGCAAGGCCAAGAAGTTCCTGAAGCGGACGCTGTCCTTCACGGAGAGCCCGGCCCCATCGGGCTCCCCGGCGCCGCCGCCCAAGGGCCACCTGGCGGTGTCCGTGGGCCCGGAGATGCAGAGGTTCGTCATCCCGACGGAGTACCTGAAGCACCGCGCGTTCGCAGCGCTGCTGCAGGAGGCGGAGGAGGAGTTCGGGTTCCAGCAGGAGGGCCTGCTCCGCATCCCCTGCGAGGTCCCCGTCTTTGTCACCATCCTCAAGTCCGTCGAGAAGAACAAGAAGGACGCAGCCTTCCGCTACTGCAGCGTCGAGTACGCCGCCGACGAGGTCGGGTGCGGCACGCCCAACAACCCGCTCTGCCGATAAGCGGAGCTCGCGCGAGGACGCCGCGCGCGCCGAG
>JBNKLF010000083.1:0-548 GCA_050292215.1 Sulfurimonadaceae bacterium
AGTCCGGTGATGTTGTTGATCAGCATGCCGCTGGGCGCAGTGACCAGGCTGTAGCTGAGGCTATCGCCATCTGCATCGCTGGCATTCACATCGTAGCTGTAGGCACTGCCTTCAGTAACCGTGGTAACCGGCGTGCTGTCGATGCTCGGGGGTGTGTTGGGAATCGCGTCGACCGCAATGCTGAAACTCTGGCTGGCGCTGCCGCCGTTGCCGTCGTCGACCTGCACGCTGACGGACTGACTGCCCACCTGGGCAGCGGTCGGCGTCCAGCTGATGAGACCGCTGGCGCTGTCGATGCTCATGCCCGCCGGTGCCGTGGTGAGGCTGTATGTGAGGGTGTCGCCATCGGTATCGCTGGCGTTCACATCGTAGCTGTAGGCACTGCCTTCAGTAGCCGTGGTAACCGGCGTGCTGTCGATGCTCGGCGCGGTATTCGGGATGGGGTTGACCGTGACAGAGAAGCTCTGATTGGTCAGCCCGCCATTGCCGTCCGAAACCTGTACCACCACAACATGGCTGCCAATCTGTGCCGCCGAAGGTATCCAGTC
>JBNKLF010000084.1:0-546 GCA_050292215.1 Sulfurimonadaceae bacterium
CAAGGAGAACGTCACAGCGTGAGCTCGATTCGCCACCTCCCGTAAGCAATTGAGCGGTCAAGGAGCTAGAGGAGCTCACGAGGAAGTCGTAGGACTGCTTCTTGTAGCCGCAAGAGCCCCGGAGGCCGCCGACTTCGACGTCGAGTTTGAGCCGAGCCGCCTCGCCCGCAACTGCTGCCATTGTTGCCCGCCGTCCTCCCAAGGTGAGCAAAGTAGGTTCTCCAAGTCACACCCATGCCGTAGGTGAAGTCCTCGTCGAAAACCGAGGTCCGGAGGGCCGTATACGCCCAACTCCGGTGAGCCGCCACCGCGGACCAGCCGCGCCGCAGATCGGAGTCGTCCCTAACCGTCCGCTCGCTAATCAATATCCCAGATTAGGACCCACCGTACCCCTTCATTTCATTAAAATCTTGCCGCTCATCTGAAAATCAACGGTCCAGATTGGTTCTTGGATTCATTAACTCTCGGCCGTCCGTTTTATTTTCTACGGCCGGAAAAACATACCCTTTCACGTTCTAATCTCGTGCGTCCATCTAGGTTTGAACG
>JBNKLF010000085.1:0-542 GCA_050292215.1 Sulfurimonadaceae bacterium
GCAGCACACTGGATCACAAGGGGGCAACACTAGATTCTGTGTTGGTTCATCATCACAAGGACCTATTTTCCGACCTGGTCAGTAGAGAGGACAGCCCAGAGTGCAAGCTGCAGGTCAGGGATTTCAAA
Organism: Sulfurimonadaceae bacterium; assembly: GCA_050292215.1. Lineage (GTDB taxonomy): Bacteria > Campylobacterota > Campylobacteria > Campylobacterales > Sulfurimonadaceae > SZUA-415. The sequence continues at coordinate 129 of JBNKLF010000085.1, forward strand.
CTCCTCAACGACAAATTCAGCGCCCCAACTTCCAATTTCTATGCTCTGCACCACCTCCACCGCAAAGGAACAACAATGCACATAATTCTGGTGTTGTGGGACCATGCTATAGTTGCGGTCAGAGTGGGCACTACGCTAATAGGTGTCCAAGAAAGTCGACCATTCAGATGCCAGCCCCAGGCACAAATCAGAACATCAACCGCAATGCCAACAACAGTGCAACTACTCCAGCAAGGCAGAATCAAGCTTGTGCTCATATGAACCATGTGGTAGTGGAAGATGCTCAAGCAGCTCCAGATGTTATCATTGGTATGATCCTTGTCAATGATAATAATGTAATTGTGTTATTTGATTCTGGAGCATCTCATTCATTCGTAGCTACTAATTTTGTACAAAAACATAACCTGCCGTTAT
>JBNKLF010000086.1:0-537 GCA_050292215.1 Sulfurimonadaceae bacterium
TATAGGTTGCCCTGTTTGCGGTTATCCCGACATTACTGTTCTCGATGAGTTTAATGAAACAACTTTTGAAATCTGCGCTTGTTGTGGTTGTGAAGCGGGCTATTCCTATGACAAGAATACAAGCGATGAACATTTGGAAAACTTGCGAGATGGCTGGGTGATTGATTCAAAGTGCAAATTTTGGAATGGAAAACCGCCGCAAAACTGGAACCCAATTCATCAAATGGAAGAGGCAGGAATCGATGTATCAAAGTATGGAAACATCTAACAAACCAAAGGAGACCAATCAAAAACCCGCAGGCGGCTTTTTGATTGCTCATTTTAAACCTAACTCGTTCCCAAGTTGCACTTGGGAATGCATACAACAATACAAAAAATAAAATAACAAAAACTGACATATACACTCCCAAGCGAAGCATGGGAGCGAGAAGGATGTGGTCATATTATGGAGAGTAACCCCTTCAAAAAATCATTTCAGAAGAATCCTTTGCAGCCATAAAGGTGGATTATCGTTCATAAGCTTTTGAATCGAGATTA
>JBNKLF010000087.1:0-531 GCA_050292215.1 Sulfurimonadaceae bacterium
TCAAAATCCTTTGAATTAAATTCTTGAATCAAAGTTCAAATTCTCATTTTTTGGAGAAGTTCAAGCTTCAGTTTGAATTTCAAAAACCATTCAAATCTATTTGAACTTGGTCAACTCAGCAGCCAAATATTAAAAATATTTATTCCTATTCAGTTTGCCCATTTAAGCCCACGTCTCCTCTCTCTTCCAGTCCAAATCAGCCCATTCGGCCCAGCAGGCCAGCTCTGCTCACGCACCAAATAAGTTTACGTCTTCTCTTCACGAAGACAGTACCAAAGTATTCCGCTTTCTCTTCATGAAAGTGTATTGCCCTCAAAATACGTTTTCTCCTTGTGAGCACACCAATAGCGCAAACCGCTTTTGCTGTCTTCTTCCTTGGGACAGCAGCTCGAACAGGAACTGGAACGAGCAGCGCCGCCGCCTATGGCCGCTGCGCATGCGCCCTGGTCGCCTCCGCTGCAAGGAACTAGACCGCCTCGACGTCCTCTCCCTTTCCCCTTCGTTTACTCTCCCAAAACCGAAAGATTTAAA
>JBNKLF010000088.1:0-530 GCA_050292215.1 Sulfurimonadaceae bacterium
CATTTTTCAATTCAGAATTCAAATTCTTACTCATTAACGAGTCAACTTTCATATTATGGGGTTCTCACATGGGCCCACCACCCATGATGTTGTGGGGAGGGTCTCCCGCAGTCGGGCAGCCTCCGACGTGGCCGTCGCCGCAGCCTCCAGGTGGATACTGGCCGCCGTCGCCGTGGGCACCTCCAGCTGGAGGGCAAGCCCCGCCGTGGGGAATGCCTCCGTGGATGACACTGATGCCGCAGCCGCAGCGACCTTCTTCTTCACCATCGATGGTAAGTCATTCGTGCCTACTTTCAATTGTTCCATTCGTAATACGAGCAAATGTCGGACGTCTTGCTTATTCATCCATTTATGTCTTCAAGCGTCCTTCTTCATTGGCCTGACATGACTTCATCGACGGGGTTCTGAACATGGGAGGATCCAACGAGGGTGAGGGTGGTGGCACCAGCAACAACACGGCGCCATGATCGAGTTGTATGTCTTGTTGTGTCCTTGTGTGAAGACTATGCAGATTTTTGTGTGAAGACTGT
>JBNKLF010000089.1:0-527 GCA_050292215.1 Sulfurimonadaceae bacterium
ATACTTGCTGACGGGTACCAATCCATCGATTCTTAACTGACACAGGTGGGGGCTACCACATAGAAACCTCAGAATAGCCACAACACTCTCCGCATCCTTCCCTTCTGAGTGTTCCACTGGTCCCCCTAAATGGCCCCACCCGGTCTCTATTTTATTTAATATTAAACTCTAATAACAGTGAGTGTATAAGCACAAATTGCCGACATGTGGTCTTTCGACCACTCGGCCACCTACCGTAGCCTACATCTACGCCTAGCCATAGCTAATGACCTATCTCTAGTAGAGGGGTCACAAGGATAGATCGGAAAGTTATCGTAATGCAACTAGGATATCAATTCAACTCCTATAACCTAATGTACATCCAAGAAACATAAATAAGATAGAAGAAGAATAAAATAAAATCAAGAATTGTGGTTAGATGCACCGGGGCTTGCCTTGGTCTTGCTCGTAGTGAGCGGCCTCGACTGATGCTGGCTCCGGTGGCTCCACGCGTCCTTGCTCCGCGTGATCTATCGCAAATATGCAAG
>JBNKLF010000090.1:0-518 GCA_050292215.1 Sulfurimonadaceae bacterium
AGGCGGCGGCCGTCTCAAGGCGTGCGCCATCGACGTGCCCGCCGACATCTCCTCGGCTGCCTTCTTCATGGTGGGCGCCTCCGTCGCCCCCGATTCGGAGGTGGTGTTGGAGCACGTGGGCATCAATCCCACCCGCGACGGCGTGATCTCCATTCTGCGCCTGATGGGCGCCGATATCGCACTGGAGAACGAACGGGAGGTCGGCGGCGAGCAGGTGGTCGATATCCGTGTGCGTTCGAGCCGTCTGCACGGCATCGATATTCCCGAGGCCCTGGTGCCGCTGGCCATCGACGAGTTCCCCGCCATCTTCGTCGCCGCCGCGTGCGCCGAGGGGACCACGCGCCTGCGTGGCGCCGAGGAGCTGCGGGTCAAGGAGAGCGACCGCATTCAGGTGATGGCCGATGGCCTGGGGATCCTGGGCATCGATGCGCAAGCGACGCCCGACGGAATCCATATCACCGGCGGGAGCTTGGGCGGAGGCCGGGTGGAGAGTCACGGCGATCACCGCATCTCCATGT
>JBNKLF010000091.1:0-518 GCA_050292215.1 Sulfurimonadaceae bacterium
ACGGGAATCGTCTGGGACGCGACGCTGGCCTTTATCGGGATCATCCTGCTTTCGATGGTACTCGACGAGATCGGCTTTTTCGAGTGGGCGGCGCTGAAGATGGCGCGGCTCTCGAAGGGCAACGGCCACCTGATGTTCGTCTACATCCTGCTGCTGGGTGCCGTCGTCGCCGCGCTCTTCGCCAACGACGGGGCGGCGCTGATTCTGACGCCGATTCTGCTGGCGAAGATGAAGCACCTCAAGATGGACCCCGTCGCCATCTTCGCGTTCCTGATGGCGGGGGGCTTCATCGGCGACAGCGCCTCCAACCCGCTGGTCATCTCCAACCTCACCAACATCGTTACGGCGGGCTACTTCGGCATCGGCTTCTGGGAGTACGCGAAGACGATGTTTCTCCCCAACCTGATCGCCATCGTCGCCTCCATCGTCGTTCTCTGGCTCTTCTTCCGCAAGTCCATTCCGGCGCACATCGACGTCGAAAACCTCGCGACCCCGGAGTCGGCCATTAAAAACATGAC
>JBNKLF010000092.1:0-515 GCA_050292215.1 Sulfurimonadaceae bacterium
TGACTTTGGTTCATCCACAAAGGCTCTGTCTCCATACTCAATAAGTTTGCAGATTACTAAATGTTCTTTCCATGCAAAGTAATTACACCATTTTTCGGTTCCTTTAAGGCCATGTGCTGGGTGGTCAACAAAACCAAATTCACCACCGTTAGACTTATGGGAATATCCATTAGGTAGTTGTGTTTTGTAAAGAGGGCTATCTCCACAACTCGTCATAAAAAGAATAATGAAAATTAAGAATATATACCGCATTAATCAACCTAACGTTTAAAATGAGCAATCAAAAAGCCGCCCGCGGGTTTTTGATTGGTCTCCTTTGGTTTGTTAGACTTCTTGTTCTTCATGACCTAACGACCTTCATCAGCTTGTATATTTTGAATTTGTGAGGTCGTTAAATATATAACTACCCCAAAAAGAATATAAATCAAGCCATATGACAAAACCCTATGATCCAATTGCCAATTGACAGCAACCAACAAACCTTCGATTAGAACAGAGCAAATAAGCCCAGCAGT
>JBNKLF010000093.1:0-513 GCA_050292215.1 Sulfurimonadaceae bacterium
AACCCGTCCCCTCCGCCGGCGCCACCGAGACCGTACGGGAAGCCGTCGCCGGGACCCGGCCTCGGGCACTCACCGCCGTCGAGCGCGGCGAACTGGAGCGCCGGGTTATCGTTGAGGAACTCAAGCTGCTCCTGCAGCTGCATGTCCTCCAGCATCGCGTCCCGGGCGGCCTGGGGGAAGAACGGGGCTGCGCCGCCGTTGCCAGGGCTCGGCAGCTCCTCCCCGTCCCCCGCCGGCGCGGCGTCCTCCGCAGCTCCATTGTTGCCGGTGTTGCTGCTCCTCGAGAAGGGAGGCGCCTGCGCCCAGGACGACGGGGAGGACACCGACGACAGCAGCGACAGCGCGACGCATCCAGAGCTCTGGCGCGGGAGCTGCAGGAACGGCGGCGCGTTCCCCGCGGCGGCGACGGTGGTGGGGGAATCCGGGAGGAGCAGGCCCAGGTCCTTGCGCGCCTTGTCCATGACGACGTGGAGCAGCGACTCGGGGCCGAAGGCGAGGCGGATCATCTCCTTC
>JBNKLF010000094.1:0-513 GCA_050292215.1 Sulfurimonadaceae bacterium
TATAAAAGGCGAGCACCCCCACCGAGTTTCACCGCACCTCTCCCCGCTCTTTTTCTCCTCTCTCCACGCCTGAGCAGCGCTCTCATCGAGCACCGACACCGCCGAACCTTCACCGCCGTCGCCCATCCTCCTCGACGCCACCTGAGCCCCGGTGAGGCCCTAGACGAGCTCCCCATGCGCTCCCCTCTCTGTTGCGCCCCCGCCGGTGAGCTTTGGCGCACCGGAGCGGCCGGAGGCCGAGCTCCGGTGAGCGCGCCGCCGCGCCGCGCCCCCCTCTGTCCGTGCCCCCGTCGGTCCACGGTAGACTGAGCAAACCCGACCGGTCCACGGAGGCATGGACCCGGTCCACGGCTTTATCCGTTGAAAAATAAATCCCGGCTGAAATTCCCCGCCATTTTGCAAAGAAGCCCCTGTGTTTCTTTGAAATCAACCCGCGGTCCAGTTTTGCAGATTTTGCACTTAAGCCCCTCTGTTTTTCCGAAATTAACCCGCAGTCCGTGATTTTGCAGTTAG
>JBNKLF010000095.1:0-511 GCA_050292215.1 Sulfurimonadaceae bacterium
CACTTCGACAAACCAACCAAACCAAACCAACCCAACCAAACCCAGGGTTTCCACTAATCATGTGAGGGTCCACGCCGCTCATGATCGTGAGCACGGCTGTTATAACAGTTTTACACTCTGCACAGGCTGTACACGTTACCCATGAGTCGTGATTATCCTCAGATAGCCAAATACTCATACCGATGAGCACTCTTACACACTTCCAAGTTGTGTGTCAGGAAATTACTACAAGACTGTTCAATGGTTTCATCTAGCTTGTAACATACCCACTGAGGTTTCACCGCCAGCGTGAGCATCGCACCCACCCAGAAGCCCCCTCTTGTGCCTTGTGGGTTCCAGCCATCGCAGCTTTACCCACACCATCCCACGGCTCCGCCATCGCAGCTTCACCGAACATCCCAGCGGTTTGCCATCTCAGCTTCCCCGCACAGCCGGTTGGTACGCCAAGACTAGACTCTACCACATACTACGCCAGGCCATACCCATATAGGCTCATGGTTGTACTGTTTTC
>JBNKLF010000096.1:0-510 GCA_050292215.1 Sulfurimonadaceae bacterium
GAATCGAATCCAGTATGTATGATTAATACTGAATAGCTACTGTCATGCTGCTTGCTAACCCAAGCTTCATCAAAACTCCAGTTGAGAGGTTCTTCGTTTTCAATATGTTTCATGATAGCAGATGTGGCTGTTCCCCAGTGAGACCATAAATCACCAAGGTTATCGTATTTTTCAATCATATGTCGTTGACCTTCTAACGTTTAAAATGAGCAATCAAAAAGCCGCTCGCGGGTTTTTGATTGGTCTCCTTTGGTTTGTTGGCTCCTCTGATTTGTTAGAAGCACTTTTTACCGAGAACTTCACCAAGTCGGTTTGACCATCTATCATCAGAAGAAAGTTTTGTTTTAAAGTCACTTTCAAATGATTCTATCCCTTTACAAAATTCAGTAACAAACTCCTCTATTATCATAGGGGTATGTTTTCCTTCTTCAATTTTTGGTGTTGTTTCCAAGAGCACTTTCATTCTTGGATTACTTCTATCACCTGAAAAATATTGAATCTCTTTTACAT
>JBNKLF010000097.1:0-508 GCA_050292215.1 Sulfurimonadaceae bacterium
GACGTGTGCTCTTCCTATCTGCATGGAGTGCCGAAGAAGATTGTGTCCGATAGAGGGACACAGTTTACCTCAAGGTTTTGGGAGAGGTTGCATGAAGCCTTGGATACCCAATTGCGTTTTAGTTCTGCTTATCATCCTCAAACCGATGGTCAGACAGAAAGAGTAAATCAGATTCTAGAAGACATGCTGAGAGCTTGTGCTCTGCAATATGGAAGAAGTTGGGATAAGAGTCTATCGTATGCTGAGTTCTCCTACAACAATAGTTATCAAGCTAGTACCGAAATGGCACCGTTTGAGGCATTGTACGGACGTCGATGTCGTACACCACTCAATTAGATTGAGCCTAGAGAGAAAGTGATATTTGGACTCGACATCATCGAAGAGGCTGAAGCGACAGTTCGTCATATCCAAGATAACTTGAAAGCCGCGAAGTCACGCCAAGAGACTTATGCAAACAAGAGGCATCAACTCTAGGAGTTCAAGGCTAGAAATCATGTGTACTTGAGGG
>JBNKLF010000098.1:0-507 GCA_050292215.1 Sulfurimonadaceae bacterium
ATGCGTGCCGACGCGGCCCAATACCGGCTGGACGATCCCGGCGTCGGACTGCGCAACAACGGCCGCCGGGTGCTGACCTATGCCGATCTGCGCAACCTGCGGGTCTCCCCCGACATGCGCGAACCCGACCGGGAGATCGAACTCCATCTTACCGGCAACATGGGTCGCTACATGTGGTCGATCAACGGGGTCAAGCATGCCGACGCCGAGCCCCTGCGCTGGAAGCTGGGCGAACGCCTGCGCATCACCTTTGTCAACGACACCATGATGAACCACCCGATGCACCTGCACGGCATGTGGAGCGATCTTGAGACGGGAGACAACAACTTTCTGCCACGCAAGCACACGGTGATCGTGCAGCCGGGATCGCGCATCAGTTACCGGGTGACTGTGGATGCACAGGGGGGGTGGGCCTACCACTGCCATCTGCTCTACCACATGCTCGGTATGTTCCGTACCGTCATTGTCAGCTGAGGAGGTATCGGGAATGAAAACAACAACTCTATG
>JBNKLF010000099.1:0-507 GCA_050292215.1 Sulfurimonadaceae bacterium
GCTGGTTGGGCAGATGGGCCGCCCGGTCGGCCAGGTCGACCCGCCTCAGCGCCTGTAGCGCCCGCCGGCGACGCTCGGCCCGGGCCACGCCCTGGTAGAGCAGGGGCAAGGCCACATTCTCCAGTGCGGTGCGGGCGGCGATGAGGTTGAAGGACTGGAAGACAAACCCGAGATAGCGGGCGCGAAAGCCGGCGAGGGCGTCGGTGTCTACCCCATCCACCTGCTCACCGTTGAGCCGGTAGCTGCCCTGATCGGGCGTGTCGAGACAGCCGATGATGTTGAGCAGGGTGCTCTTGCCGGAACCGGAGGGACCCATGATGGCGACAAACTCCCCGCTGTCGACCCACAGCTCGACGCCACGGATCACCGGCAGCTCCGCGCCGCCGCGCCAGTAGGATTTTGTCAGTCCGCTGACGGCGATCATGGCGTCTGCTCCGCTGCCACCCGGCTATCCGCCTCTGGGGGATCGCCCTGCAGATCGACCACCCGGTCGCCCTCGGCGAGCCC
>JBNKLF010000100.1:0-504 GCA_050292215.1 Sulfurimonadaceae bacterium
AGATGACTAGCGGGTGTTCAGCCCGCGCCACCGTTATCTCGGATGCGTAGCGTCCGAGATAACGTTTAAAATGAGCAATCAAAAAGCCGCCTGCGGGTTTTTGATTGGTCTCCTTTGGTTTGTTATCAAATCTTTGATATTGAGCAATGCCCCTATTTCCCTTATTTGTTTTCTGTTTGATACGTTCAAAAATAAGAGACTACTCTGTCCGTAGTATGCTATTGTAGTATCGTTTATTTTTACAATCATGTGTATCTTATCATGGCCTATCAGTCCATACTTATCGATATCGAATTCACAGAACAATTCAATTTTTTCGGCATTCGATATATCTAACAGGACTATATTTTTATAACTAATGGCTGCCAGAGTATTTTGGTCTAGTAAGATGATCGAGCGTAGACCAAATTTAAATGTATGTCCACCGAGATGTTTAAAGTCAGGCAAGTTCTCCAGTACAAATGTATGGGAACCGTAGTCGCCTCCCCAACAAAAACCTACTGT
>JBNKLF010000101.1:0-503 GCA_050292215.1 Sulfurimonadaceae bacterium
AGCGAATCCTAAAAAAACTTAATCTTACTCCTAAACTTAAGACTCAGACTTAATGACTCAATCCCTATCATCACTTCCATCTTCAAGAATCTACTCGTCTACATCGGAGCGGCCTTCATTCGGGTCATCGTCAAGATCATCAAAGTCATCCTCCAGCCTGAGCGGGTTCTCCTCATAGTCCCTCATGATCATGTCGAAGAGATGGGTCTGCGGCAGCTCAGGCTCTGCATCTACCAGAAATAGCTCATGTGTCATAAGGGCCTGTTGCTCAGGAACCATCTCCACACGGCCTTCATCGTTGATCTCCTCAGGTGCAGCAGTAGGGGGCATAGGAATAGGGGGTGGGGCGGCACCTCATCCGTCATTGGCATCCTCTTCATCCTTGGCATCATCTCCCATGCGGTCATGTCTAGTCTCCCTGGCAATCTCTGTGATGAGCTCATTGCGAGACTTGACCTTTCCTTCAAGCGTGGCCTTTTCTTCCTCCATCCTCTAAGTGTCCT
>JBNKLF010000102.1:0-502 GCA_050292215.1 Sulfurimonadaceae bacterium
GCCTCTTTTTTCGTAATCGCCGCCATCTCGACCAGTGTGTCGAGTTCCTTGTCGTCCATGTAAACCGACTTCGTGTCCGTATCGTAATCCTCAGCGGTCGAATCCATCGCTTCGGTCACCGTAAGGTCTTCGATGCGCACCGCGCAGCTTCCGCACGTGCCGTCTTTACAGTCCGTCGGGATTTTCACCCCGTTACTTTCGGCGACGCGGAGCAGAATGTCACCGCTTTTCGCGATAACGCGCTTGTCCATATCTTCGCCGAAACCGCAAAATATCACGTTTACCATTTTATCTCCTTATAATAATCACACTAATCTATTATGGTCTAATATCTTAATGATTGTCAATTCACAAAAAGTTTTCTACTCTCCTTCTTTTTGAGATTGCATTTTTGCAGCTTCTTTAGCCGCTTTTTCTGCGCGATGTTCTTTTAACCAACGAAGTTCTTCTTCCACTTCATCATATCCATCAAGATCATCAATAGCTTCAAGTTCCGCTTCAC